>NZ_JBFAWF010000007.1:106785-374796 GCF_040680195.1 Streptomyces sp. NPDC052109
GCCTGGTTGTTCTGGTTACCGCCGGTGTTCCCCGACGCCTGGTTGTTCTGGTTACCGCCGGTGTTCCCCGACGCCTGGTTGTTCTGGTTGCCCCCGGTGTTCCCCGACGCCTGGTTGTTCTGGTTACCGCCGGTGTTCCCCGACGCCTGGTTGTTCTGGTTACCGCCGGTGTTCCCCGACGCCTGGTTGTTCTGGTTGCCCCCGTTGTTCCCCGACGCCTGGTTGTTCTGGTTGCCCCCGGTGTTCCCCGACGCCTGGTTGTTCTGGTTACCGCCGTTGTTCCCCGACGCCTGGTTGTTCTGGTTGCCGCCGTTGTTCCCCGACGCCTGGTTGTTCTGGTTACCGCCGTTGTCGCCGGACGCCTGGTTGTTCTGATTACCGCCGTTGTCGCCGGAAGCCTGGTTGTTCTGATTACCGCCGTCGTCACTGATTGCTTGAGGCTTTGCCACCTCCTGATGCGCTGCTGTGGCGGTGCCCACGCCTGCACCGAGTGCGAGCGCCGCGGCCAGACTGGACGCGCCTATCAGGCGAGGTATGCGGTGCCGGATGTTTTTCGTCATGGTGGCTTCCTTATGCTGGCTTCCTTGCCTGCGAATAGCGGGTTTGCGCTTGCCTCTCCCCTGGCAGGTCTGCGCTTGCCTCTCCCCGTCATCGTGGAGCGCCGGGCATCACCGTCGCGTGACGCCGGCGTGACAGCGCCGGCGACCTCCGCCGACGAGCACCTCCCGCAGTCGGCTGTCATGGTTCAGTCCCACGGCGTCGCCCCACGTCAGTGCCGTGCTCGCGCGCGATGCCCCGTACGCAGGGGCAGGGCCGGGCCGATTCGGATCCCCCCGAAACCGACGGAACCCGCCACAGGACCGTGGCGGGTTCGCGTGGCGGAAGCCGATCGGCAGGGTCGGCGTTGTCAGCCGCCCGGCGCGGCCTACTTCTGCTGCACGTTCGACTGCTGGATGGCCGGCGCGAACAAGCCGACAGCGAACGTGGGCCCGTTTGCCTGGTTGTTCTGGTTGGTGCCGCCGGCGTCACCGATTGCCTGGTTGTTCTGGTTATTGCCGCCGGTGACGTTGTTTGCCTGGTTGTTCTGGGTGGTGCCGTCGGAGGTTGTCCCGACCAGCTGGCGCGGCAGCTCCAGGAGCCCGTCCAGCAGGCTGACGGCGCCGAGTGTGCTCCCCGACTGCGCGTTCTCCCGCCGCACGGTCGTCTTCTTCACAACCTTCGACGCCCGCTTCTGCGCCTCTCTCTTCTTTCCCACCGGTTGCTGCGCTTGCGGGGTGCTGCCGTCCAACAAGCCGACGGCGAAGCACGGCTGACTCCCTCCGCAGTGGGAGTCGCCGTAGCCGGCGGCATAGGCGCTTCCCGAGCCGAGAGCGAGCAGACCACCGACCGCCGCGGCGGCGATCACAACCTTTTGGAGCATGCGCATGAAATCTTGCCCTCCGTGCGTCTGCAGTGCAGGACCGAATTACCCGTCACAACGGGTAGATCACTCAACGTACATGCGCAGGGAATGGACCTTCTTCCAGCGGCCCGTGTCGCGCCCCCCGATCACTCGTTCATCCTCTCCAGCAGCGTTTTGCGTGCGCACGCCGCGAGCGCTCAACCCCAGAGCCCGTCCGGCAGATCATGTGACCGGCCCGTTTCAGGATCATCATTCCGCTCGGCCGGGACACCGCCGGCGGCCTGGACGTTCGAGAATTCCGCCTTCCACCCGAAACAGCCCAGTCCGCGCACTAAAATTGGGCGGTTTCCCGCGTCGAATTGCAGCGAGGCCCGGATGGCTAAAGTCCCACGATCTTGTTCCACCGCTTCGCGAACTCCACCCGCTCCGTGGACGTGATGTCCCGCGCGATCGCGAGGCGTTCCCGCATGCCGGAGTCGGGGAAGATGAGCGGGTTGTCGGCGAGGGCCGCGGTGTCCTTGTCCTTCGCGGACGCCAGAACCTCCTTGGCGGCCGGGACCGGGCAGACGTAGTTGACCCAGGCGGCGAGCTTCGCGGCGACCTCGGGGTCGTAGTAGTAATCGATCAGGCGCTCGGCGTTGGCCTTGTGGCTCGCGCGGTTGGGGATCATCAAGGAGTCCGACCACAGCTCGGCGCCCTCCTCGGGCACGACGAAGCGGATGTCGGGATTGTCCGCCTGGAGCTGGATGACGTCGCCGGAGTAGGCCTGGCAGGCCAGTACGTCCCCGCTGACCAGGTCCTTGGTGTAGTCGTTGCCGGTGAAGCGGCGGATCTGGCCGCCGTGGACCTCGCGCTCCACCTCGTCGCAGACCTTGTGGAAGTCGTCCGCCGTCCACCGGGTGATGTCCACGCCGTTGCCCTGCATCAGCAGCGCGAAGGACTCGTCCAGGCCGGACAGAAGGGTCACGCGGCCCTTGAGGTCGCGCGCCCAGAGATCCTTGACGTGCCGGATCTCGCGGCCCAGCTTCTTTCGGTTGTAGGCGATGCCGGTGATGCCCGACTGCCAGGGCACGGTGAACCGGCGGCCCTTGTCGAAGGCGGGTGAACGGAGCAGCGGGTCAAGGTACTTGGCCACGTTCGGCTGACGGGCGCGGTCCATCGCCTGCACCCAGCCGAGGCGGACGAACCGGGCGCACATCCAGTCACTGATGACGATGAGGTCGCGGCCGGTCGACTGGTGGTTCATCAGCGCGGGACTGATCTTGCCGAAGAACTCGTCGTTGTCGTTGATCTCCTCGACGTAGTCCACCCGGATCCCGGTGCGCTCCCCGAACGCCTCCAGCGTGGGGCGCCGGTTGGGGTTCCTGTCATCGGTGTCGATGTACAGCGGCCAGTTCGCCCAGGTCAGCTTCTTGTCCGCGGCGGACTCGTCGGCCACGGCACGGTCGCCGGGCGCGACATAGGCGGCGGGCACCCCGCAGCCGGCCAGAGCGCCGAGCGCGGCGGAGCCGCCGAGGGCGCGCAGGAGCGAGCGGCGGGACATCACGGGGGTGCGAGAAGGAGTCTGGGACACCCCGGAAGGATGCCTTTCCGCCGGGCGAAGCGACAATCGACGCTGCGTCGAGCATGCCGTCGGCTGTCCGACACCCTGTCGATCGGCCACGGTCAGCCCGCCGTCAGGTCGGTCAGGCCTCGTCCTCCGGTCGCGAACTCCCGCTTCCGCGCGGCCAGTCGGAGCCTCGCCGGCTGCTCACGGCCCCGAGGGAACGGGCGCGGCCCCGGACGGCGAGGTGAACCCGTCCGGGGCCGCGCCTGGCGTTCCCGGTGCTTACTCGCCGAGGGACGTCATCACGTGCTTGATCCGCGTGTAGTCCTCGAACCCGTACGCCGACAGGTCCTTGCCGTACCCGGACTTCTTGAAGCCACCGTGCGGCATCTCCGCGACCAGCGGAATGTGCGTGTTGATCCACACGCAGCCGAAGTCCAGCTTCTTGGACATCCGCATCGCCCGCGCGTGGTCCTTGGTCCACACCGAGGAGGCGAGGGCGTACTCGACGCCGTTGGCCCACGCGACGGCCTGGTCCTCGTCGGAGAAGGACTGGACGGTGATGACCGGGCCGAAGACCTCGTTCTGGATGATCTCGTCGTCCTGCTTCAGGCCGGAGACGACGGTCGGGGCGTAGAAGTAGCCCTTGTCGCCGACCTGCTGGCCGCCCGCCTCGACCTTGGCGTGGGCCGGGAGGCGGTCGATGAAGCCGGAGACCTGCTTGAGCTGGTTCGGGTTGTTCAGCGGACCGAAGAGGACGTCCTCGTCGTCCGGCTGACCGGTCTTCGTCTCGGACGCGGCCTTGGCGAGCGCGGCCACGAACTCGTCGTGGATGGACTCCTGGACGAGGACGCGGGTCGCGGCCGTGCAGTCCTGCCCGGCGTTGAAGAAGCCCGCCACGGAGATGTCCTCGACGGCCTTGGCGATGTCGGTGTCCTCGAAGACGACGACCGGGGCCTTGCCGCCGAGCTCCAGGTGGACCCGCTTGAGGTCCTTGGAGGCGGACTCCGCGACGGACATGCCGGCGCGCACCGAACCGGTGATGGAGGCCATCGCCGGGGTGTCGTGCTCGACCATCAGACGGCCGGTGTCCCGGTCGCCGCAGATGACGTTGAAGACGCCCTTGGGCAGGATCGAGCCGATGATGTCGGCGATCAGGACCGTGGAGGCGGGGGTCGTGTCCGAGGGCTTCAGGACGACCGTGTTGCCCGCGGCGATCGCCGGGGCGAACTTCCACACGGCCATCATCATCGGGTAGTTCCAGGGCGCGACCTGCGCGCAGACGCCGACCGGCTCACGGCGGATGATCGACGTCATCCCCTCCATGTACTCGCCGGCCGAGCGGCCCTCCAGCAGCCGCGCCGCACCCGCGAAGAAGCGGATCTGGTCGACCATCGGCGGGATCTCCTCGGAGCGGGTCAGCCCGGTCGGCTTGCCCGTGTTCTCCACCTCGGCCGCGATCAGCTCCTCGGCGCGCTCCTCGAAGGCGTCCGCGATCTTCAGGAGCGCCTTCTGCCGCTCGGCCGGGGTGGTGTCGCGCCAGGCGGGGAAGGCGCGGGCGGCGGCCTCCATGGCGGCGTCCACGTCCGCCTGCCCGGACAGCGGCGCGGTCGCGTACGCCTCGCCCGTCGCGGGGTTGACCACCTCGGTGGTCCGTCCGTCGGCGGCGTCCCGGAACTCACCGTCGATGTAGTTGCGCAGACGACGCAGCTCGGTGCTCACTGCCGGCCTCCTGATCAGGTTCGAGGGTTCGAGCTGTCCAGCGTTGTCCAGCCCTTCCGGCTGTCCAGTCACTGAGACACCCCACCCTAATCGGCGCAGCCACGTTTTCAACACCCCCACGGCGACCACTTCTGCGAAATCCGCAAGAGTGTGAGTCTCAAACAACGAATTTCATCGCTCGAGGGTTGCGAAACTGTCGAGACGTCGTGCACAGTGAGGTCGTGGCCAGTCGAAGCGCAGACCAGAGGGACTCCACCCGCGAGTCCAGGAACGGCAACAGCCCCCAGCTGGACGCCGTCTCCCTCGCCATCATTCAGCAGCTGCAGGAGGACGGCCGCCGGCCGTACGCCGCGATCGGCAAGGCCGTCGGCCTGTCGGAGGCGGCCGTGCGCCAGCGCGTCCAGAAGCTGCTGGACCAGGGCGTGATGCAGATCGTCGCCGTCACGGACCCGCTCACCGTGGGCTTCCGCCGGCAGGCGATGGTCGGGATCAACGTCGAGGGCGATGTCGAGTCGATCGCGGACGCGCTGACCGGCATGTCGGAAGTCGAGTACGTGGTGATGACCGCGGGCTCGTTCGACATCCTCGCCGAGATCGTCTGCGAGGACGACGACCACCTGCTGGACGTCATCAACAAACGCATCCGGGCGCTGCCCGGGGTGCGCTCCACCGAAAGCTTCGTCTACCTGAAGCTGAAGAAGCAGACCTACATGTGGGGAACCCGATAACCGTGACCCAGAAGGACCTCAGCCGCACCGCGTACGACCACCTGTGGATGCACTTCACCCGCATGTCCTCGTACGAGAACTCCCCCGTCCCGACCATCGTCCGGGGTGAGGGCACCTACATCTACGACGACAAGGGCAAGCGCTACCTCGACGGTCTCGCCGGTCTGTTCGTGGTCCAGGCCGGTCACGGCCGCACGGAGCTCGCCGAGACCGCCTTCAAGCAGGCCCAGGAGCTGGCCTTCTTCCCGGTGTGGTCCTACGCCCACCCGAAGGCCGTCGAGCTGGCCGAGCGCCTCGCCGACTACGCGCCGGGCGACCTGAACAAGGTCTTCTTCACCACGGGCGGCGGCGAGGCGGTCGAGACCGCCTGGAAGCTCGCCAAGCAGTACTTCAAGCTGACCGGCAAGCCGACCAAGTACAAGGTCATCTCCCGCGCGGTCGCCTACCACGGCACTCCCCAGGGCGCCCTGTCGATCACCGGCCTGCCGGGCCTGAAGGCCCCCTTCGAGCCGCTCGTCCCCGGCGCGCACAAGGTGCCGAACACCAACATCTACCGCGCCCCGATCTTCGGCGACGACCCGGAGGCCTTCGGCCGCTGGGCCGCCGACCAGATCGAGCAGCAGATCCTCTTCGAGGGCCCGGAAACCGTCGCCGCGGTGTTCCTGGAGCCGGTGCAGAACGCCGGCGGCTGCTTCCCGCCGCCGCCCGGCTACTTCCAGCGGGTGCGCGAGATCTGCGACCAGTACGACGTCCTGCTCGTGTCGGACGAGGTCATCTGCGCCTTCGGCCGCCTCGGCACGATGTTCGCGTGTGACAAGTTCGGCTACGTCCCGGACATGATCACCTGCGCCAAGGGCATGACCTCGGGCTACTCCCCGATCGGCGCCTGCATCATCTCCGACAGGCTCGCCGAGCCGTTCTACAAGGGCGACAACACCTTCCTGCACGGCTACACCTTCGGTGGCCACCCGGTCTCCGCCGCGGTGGGTCTCGCCAACCTCGACCTGTTCGAGCGCGAGAACCTCAACCAGCACGTGCTGGACAACGAGGGCGCCTTCCTGCAGACCCTGCAGAAGCTGCACGACCTGCCGATCGTCGGCGACGTCCGCGGCAACGGCTTCTTCTACGGCATCGAGCTGGTGAAGGACAAGCACACCAAGGAGTCCTTCAACGACGAGGAGACCGAGCGCGTCCTGTACGGCTTCCTCTCGAAGGCGCTGTACGACAACGGCCTGTACTGCCGTGCCGACGACCGCGGCGACCCGGTCGTCCAGCTCGCCCCGCCGCTGATCTCCAACCAGGAGACCTTCGACGAGATCGAGCAGATCCTGCGCGCGACGCTGACGGAGGCGTGGACCAAGCTCTGAGCCCCCAGACGCCCTGATCATCCGACTGGATGATCGTCACGGCCCCGGTGCCGTCCGTTCGAGTGGGAACGGCGGCCCGGGGCCGTGTGCTGTCCGGCCTCCCGGGAGCGGCTGCCTAGCGTTCCAGTGACCGATCGGCCCAGCCTTCGTTCCCCCGGACGGGGGAACGGATGCGGGAAAACGGATCAGAACCGAGGTGTACGCCCATGGAGGCCCCGCCGGACAACGACGTGCTCTGGGCACGCTCCCTGCACTTCACGCACCCCGACGGCTCCCCCGGGCTCGCCGGGGTCTCGCTCGGTGTGCGCGAGGGCGAGATCCTCGCCGTCACCGGCCCGCGCGGCAGCGGCAAGACGACGCTGCTGCGCTGTCTGTCCGGCCAGGTGCCGGTGCACGAGGGCGAGGTGTGGTTCAACAGCTCGCCCCTGCACACCCTCGGCCCGATGGGCCGGGAACGGCTGCGCCGGGGCCGCTTCGGCTGGATCGATCCGGCGCCGGTGCTGGTGCCCGAGCTGAACGTCTGGGAGAACGCCGCGCTCCCGCTCATGCTGCGCGGCACGAGCCGCCGCAGGGCCAAGGTCGCGGCCCTGGAGTGGCTGGAACGGCTCGACGTGGGCGACCGGGCCCGCAGCCGTCCGCACATGCTCCAGCAGGCCGAGCGCCAGCGCGTCGCGATCGCCCGCGCGCTGGTCCCGGCACCCACGGTCCTCTTCGCCGACGAGCCCACGGCCCCGCTCCACCGCGCCGACCGCACGCATGTGCTGCGCACCCTGACCACGGCCGCCCGCTCGCACGGCATCACCGTCGTCCTCGCCACGCACGACCCCGACACCGCCGCCCTGGCCGACCGCACGGTGGCCCTCCTGGACGGCCGGCGCGTGAGCACCGTGCAGCTGCCGGACAGCCCCGAGACGGAAGGCCGCGCCGCGTGGTCGCTCTCCGTCTGACCCGTGCGGCCCGGCCCGCCGTACAGCTGCGCCGCCTTCTGGTGGCCGCGGCGGCCGGCGGCACCGGCTTCCTGCTGCTGGCCTGCCTCGGCTACGCCCTGGGCCACCCGGAGCACGCGGACGCCGCCGCGCTGCGACTCGCCTGGTCGGTGGTGCCGGTCGCAGCCACGGTGTACTTCGCGCTCGCCGTCGCCCGCACCGACCCCGGCACCCGGCCGCGCCCCGGCCTGTCCGCCGTGGGTCTCGGTCCGGCCCGCCTGATGGCGATCTCCGCGCTGACCACGGCCCTGTCCTGCACCCTGGGCTCGCTGCTGGCCCTGCTGGCCTTCCTCCATCTGCGTGGCGACCTCACCGGCACGCCCTTCGACGGCGCGGCGGCCGGCTTCCTGGCCGCCGGCGCACACCTGCCGGTCCCGGCGGCACTGACGCTGCTGGCGCTGGTCCCGGCCCTCGCCTCCGTCACGGTGGCCGTGGCCCTGCGCCCGAGGGACCCCCGCCCCAGCGCCCGGGTGCCGCGCGGATACGGCCGCTTCGGGGCGTACAGCTCCTCGGGGGCACGGGAGACGTTCGGGACGTACGGGAGGTTCGGGGCGCGCCGGGGCCGCAGGCCCACGGACAGCCGTGCCGCCGAGGACCCTGCCGAGGCCGACGCGGGCGAGCAGTCCCCGCGCGCCACGGAGGGTCGAGCCGCCGGGGAGGCGCCGGAGACGGAGGCGGCCGGCACCTTCGCAGAGCCGAGCGGCGAGACCGAACCCGAGCCGCCCGCCCCGGTCGCCGGACCGGCCGGTCCCTCCCCCGGCGCCCCCATCGGCCTACCGTGGGGCATCACCCTGCTGGCCACCGGTCTCGCGGCCCAGGCCTATGCCGACCACTCGAACATGGCGGTCCTCCTGGGCTGGCTCCTCACCGCCACGGGCCTCGTCCTGGCCGCCCCCGGCCTGACCCACCTGTGCGGCCTCCTCCTGCAGTCCACCCGCCCCGGCGCCCTCCGCCTCCTCGCCGGCCGGGTCCTCATGGCGGAGGCCACCCGCATCGGCCGCCCCCTGGGCGTCGTCTGCGCGGTCGCCTCCGCCGGCTACGCGATGACCACGCTGTACGCCGGCTCGGCACCGGCGTTCGGGCCCCTGACCATCCTCGGCGCGCTGCTGGTCACCGGCTGCACGGTCGCGACCCTGCTCACCGCGGCCGTGGAGACCCGCCAGTGCCGGGCCGACACGACCGCCGCGCTGCTCCGGCTCGGCGCCCCGGCCTCGATGCTGCGCGCGGCCGCGGCCCTCCGCGCGGCGGCCCTGCTGGCGTTGTTCGGCCCGCTCACCCTCGTCGTCGCCGCCCTGGCGGCCCTCCCCGTGGACCGCTGAAAAAAAGATCCGCGGCGACCGATGAGTTCTCCCGGGGCCGACCGTCTATCCACCGAACACGCTGACCCCAGTACGGACCACCCCGGGAGAGGGATTCCATGTACCAGCAGATGATCTTCGTGAACCTGGCCACCGACGACGTCGAGGCGTCCAAGAAGTTCTTCACGGAGCTCGGCTACACCATCAACCCGCAGTTCAGCTCGGACGACTGCGCCTGTGTCTTGATCAGTGACACGATCATCGCGATGCTGCTCGGCAAGCAGCACTACGCGACGTTCACCAAGAAGGAGATCGTCGACTCCACCAAGGCCAGCGAGGTGCTCGTCTGTCTCAGCGCCGAGAGCCGGGAGAAGGTCGACGAACTGGTCGACAGGGCGATCGCGGCGGGCGGCACGGCGAGCGGCCAGACCCAGGACCAGGGCTTCATGTACGGCCGCGCCTTCGACGACCTCGACGGCCACACCTGGGAGGTCATGTGGATGGACCCGGCCGCGGTCCAGGGCTGACCCCTCCCCGCCCGAACACCCGTGCGTAGCATGGGCGGGTGCATCCGACACCCGCCCAGCCGAACCGTGCCGCCCGCGACCGCGAGATCGAGTCCCTCGCCGAGTTCGACGAGGTCGTCGCCGAGCACCGCACACTCGCCCGGTACCGCGTCCAGGCCGTCGATCTGACAGGCCGTACGGACGCGCTGCTCACCACGGACACGACCGGCGCCGTCTTCCTCGGCTGCCCCATGGACGCCGAGGCGGCCGCCGGGGTGCGCGCCTCCGGGGCCCTGGTGTTCCCGCCCGTCCCGGGGCTGCCGTTCGACCCGTACCGCGGTTTCGTCTACACGCCCGACGAACTCTTCGACTCGCTCGGCGAGGGCTACGAGGCGACCCCGGACGCGATGGCGTACGCCTGGTTCCAGCAGACCAGGGCCGACGGCGACATCTTCGCCTCGATGCTCCGCTCGATCCACGACGACGCGATCTCCGACGCCCTCGACGAACTCCTCGCCGACGCCCGGGTGGTGGGCGTGATGGGCGGCCACGCCATGGAGCGCGGTACGGCCGCCTACGCCGGCGCCGCCCGGCTCGGCCGTGAGCTCACCCGCGCCGGGTTCACGGTCGCCACCGGTGGCGGGCCCGGCGCGATGGAGGCGGCGAACCTCGGCGCGTACGCCGCCCCCTTCGCGGACGAGATGCTGGACGACGCGCTCCGACTCCTCGCCAAGGCACCCTCGTTCCGGCCGTCGGTCACCGACTGGGCGCGCGCCGCCTTCGAGGTCCGCGGGCGCTGGCCGGGCGGCGGCGCCTCGGTGGGCATCCCCACCTGGTTCTACGGCCACGAGCCGCCCAACGCCTTCGCCGCGCACATCGCCAAGTACTTCGCCAACGCCACCCGCGAGGACGGCCTGCTGGCCCGCTCCACCTTCGGGGTGGTGTTCCTGCCGGGCGCCGCCGGGACCGTCCAGGAGATCTTCGACAACGCGACGCCGAACTACTACGAGTCGCGCGGCGAGCCGACGCCGATGGTACTGGTGGACGAGGCGCACTGGACAAGGGAGTTGCCGACCTGGCCGCTGCTGAGGTCGCTGGCCCAGGGCCGGCCGATGGAGTCCCGTATCGCCCTGGTTGACCGGATCGAGCAGGCTCCGGACGCGATCAAACGTCTCGGTGGTTAATAAGAAGGTAAAGCCAACGGCCGTTGATGGCATATGCGTTGACACTGCTTATGGAGCGCTTATAGACCTGTGAGCCTCTTGGGGGTGCTGGGGCCTCACCTCATCCGTCGCCTCAACCCCCCTACAGCCCCCCGCAGTTATGCACTCTGTAAAGGACAAACGTTGTCCATAACTCGCCGCAGCGCACACCGTTCCGTGCGCATCCTGGGTGTTGCCTCCGCCTCGGCAGCCGTGGTGCTGGGTCTGTCCAGCTCCGCGTTCGCGTGCAACATCCGTGACTTCAAGGCCGAAGCCAAGTGCGACGGCGAAAAGGGTGTCATCGTCGTCACCGACACCGACGCCTCCCGAACCTCCGCCACCATCACCGTGTTCCTCCAGGGCGAGGGCGGTGTCGAGACGCAGGTGGGCAAGCAGGAGGTCAAGGGCTCGGCCGAGGGTACTCCGGTCACCTTCCCGGAGGACTGGAAGCCGACCGCGACCTATCGCGTTCACGTCAAGGCGGCCAACATCGTCGACGAGGACATCACGCCGAACCTGGTGACCCCGTCCGCCGCCTGCAAGACCGACACCCCGACCCCGACCCCGCCGGCCTCCTCGACGCCGAAGCCGTCGCCGTCGAAGTCCGCCCCGGCCGAGTCGGCGACCCCGACTCCGTCGGACTCCGCCTCCAGCTCCGCTCCGGCGAGCGCCGCACCGAGCAACGCGCCGTCCCCGGCGGCCGGTGACTCGAACCTCGCCGAGACCGGCGCCAACTCCAACACCGGCCTGATCGCCGGCGTCGCGGGCGCGCTGGTCGTCGTCGGCGGTGGCGCTGTCTACTTCGGCATGCGCCGTCGTGGAGCGCGCGGCAACGGCTGACGCCCCGCCTTTTGCTACACCGGTTTCCGTACACCACCGCGGCCCGTCCTCCTATCCCCAGGGGACGGGCCGTGGTCGTCCGTCAGCCGAAGGTGGCCTGCTTCAGCCAGGACTCCAGCAGCTCACGATCGCCGATTACCTCCAGGCCGGCGGCGTCCAGCGGCAGCCGGTTGTAGAAGGCGAGCAGCACGGAGGTGAGGGGGCCGCGCAGGGCGACCGTGGCCTTCTCATGGCCGCGCCGCCAGCTGACGGCGTCCTCGCCCAGCTCGATCAGCCACTCGGCGTTCAGCGCCGGGTCGGCGTCGGTGGCGTGCAGATGGATGCTCCGGCCGGGCCCGCGCAGCTCCTGGGCCCATTCGCGCGCCCCCGAGCGCCGCACCCACTCCACGATCTGCAGCCACTCGTCCACCGCGTCGGCGGCGACCTCGGGCGCGACCTCGTAGGGCGCCCCGACGGTGAGCGCGGCGTCCGCGCGGTGAACGGTGATCTCATGGGTCATCCGGCGCGCCCAGAACCCGCTCGTGGCGATGCCGGTCCAGGACCACACCTTCGCCTCGGGACCGGCCTCGCGCAGCGCCCCGACGACCAGCTCGCCCGTCTCCGCGAGCCAGGCGTCGAGGGCCGCCGCGTCCCCCTCGGCCTCCGGTCCCTCACCGAGCGGCACCTGCTCGCGCGGCACCATCTCCCGGGCCCGAAGCCGCACCAGCGTGGCCACCCAGCGAAGGGAGCCGCCCAGGTGCCGTACAAGCCGTTCCAGCGTCCACTCGGGGCAGGTCGGCACGGTGGCCGACAGATCGGCGCCCGAGGTCACCAACGTCCTCAACCGGCCGAGCTGAAGGGCGATTTCGTCGCAGTAGCGATCGTGTGCGAGCAAGGTCATGCCCTCACCCTAGGGGGCCCGGTGATCAACCGAGCACAACGGTTTCGGCCGCGTCGAACTCGACGCCGACCCCGTCCCCGACCTCGGGCGCGTCCCGCAGCGCGCAGGCCGCCTCCAGGCGCGGCCCGTCCGCGGGCTGGAGGTGGACGGCCACATGGGTGCCCCTGAAGGTGCGCGCGGTCACCGTGCAGGGCAGCCCGGCGTCGGCCGCCACGAGCCGCACCCCGGCGGGCCGGACCAGCAGGGTGCGCGCGCCCTGCGGGGAGCCGTCGGGCACCGGCAGCTTGCCCCAGGGGCTGTCGGCGGCCGTCCCCGCGACGGTCGCCTCGGCCACGTTGTCGAAGCCCAGGAAGCGTGCCACGAACGCGTCGGCGGGCCGCTGCCAGACCTGCAGGGGCGTACCGGACTGCGCGATCCGCCCGTCCCGCATCACCACCACCCGGTCGGCCAGCGCGAACGCCTCGCCCTGGTCGTGGGTCACGGCGAGCACGGTCGTGCCCAACCGCCCGAACAGTTCCCTGAGTTCGACCACCAGGCGTTCCCGCAGCGAGCGGTCGAGCTGGCCGAGCGGCTCGTCCAGCATCAGCAGCCGGGGCCGGGGCGCGAGCGCGCGGGCGAGGGCCACGCGCTGCTGCTCGCCACCGGAGAGCGAGGCCACGGCCCGCCGGGCTGCCCCCGGCAGTCCGACCAGCTCGAGCAACTGCCCGACCTCGGCGTCCCGTTCGCCCCTGGCGACGCCGTGCATGCGCAGCCCGAACGCCACGTTCGCGCCGACGTCCCGCTGCGGAAAGAGCTGGTGGTCCTGGAACATCAGGCCGACGCCCCGCCGATGGGCGGGCACGCCGGACTGGTCGCGGCCGTCGAGCACGATCCGGCCGCCGGACAGCGGCTGCAGCCCGGCGACCGCCCGCAGCAGGGTCGACTTTCCGCTGCCGCTGGGCCCGAGCACACACACGACCTCGTGCTCGGCGACGTCCAGGTCAACGGCGTCGAGCACGGGCCGCCCGCCGAAGCGGACGGTCGCGGCGTCGAGGCTCAGCAGCATCTAGAACTCTCCCGTCCGGTCGGTGCGCAGCCGCTCCAGGATCATGAGCGCGGCGGCGCACACCACCAGCAGAATGGTGGAAAGGGCCATCGCCTGGCCGTAGTTGAGGTCCCCGGGGCGGCTGAGCAGCCGGGCCACGGCGACCGGGAGCGTCGGATTGTCGGGGCGGGCGATGAAGACGGTCGCCCCGAACTCGCCGAGCGAGACGGCGAACGCGAACCCGGCCGCGACCAGCAGCGCCCGCCGCACCAGCGGCAGATCCACCTCCCGCCACACCCGCCACGGCGAGGCCCCGAGCACGGCCGCCGCCTCCCTGAGACGTGCGTCCACGGCACGCAGTACGGGCAGCATGGTCCGTACGACGAAGGGGGCGCCGACCAGCGCCTGGGCGAGCGGCACCAGGATCCAGGACTGCCGGAGGTCCAGTGGCGGCTCGTCCAGGGCGATCAGGAAGCCGAAGCCGACGGTCACGGCGGACACGCCGAGGGGCAGCATCAGCAGCGCGTCGAAGCCGCGCACCAGCCGGCCCGCGTCCCGGCGGGCCAGCGCGGCGGCGGCCAGTCCGCCGATCACGACGGCGATGGCGGTGGCGGCGACGGCGTACTGCAGCGACGTCCACACGGCGTGCACGGGCGCCACCAGGAACGTACCGCCGTCGGAGTCGGCGAGCGCCCGGTAGTAGCCGAAGCCGGGCGCGTCCAGGGAGCGGCGGACGAGGACCGCGAGCGGCAGGACGAGGAGCAGCGCGATGGTGGCGAGAACGCCGGCGAGCAGGGTCCACTGTCCGGCGCCGCGCGGGCGGCGGGCGGTCACCTTCGGGTCGACGAGCCTGAGGGCGGTCTCCCGCCGCCGTACCGTCCAGGCGTGCACGACGAGGATCGCGCCGACGGCTACGAACTGCACGAGGGTGAGGACGGCCGCCGTGGAGAGGTCGAAGACCTCGGAGGTCTGCCGGTAGATCTCCACTTCGAGGGTCGAGAAGGTGGGGCCGCCGAGGATCTGGACGACGCCGAAGGAGGTGAAGGTGAACAGGAACACCATCAGCGCGGCGGCGGCGACGGCGGGTGCGAGAGCGGGAAGGGTGACTTTCCGCCAGGCCTGGAACGGCGAGGCGCCCAGCATCCGGGCGGCCTCCTCCTGCCGGGGGTCGAGCTGGGACCACAGCCCGCCCACGGTCCGTACGACGACCGCGTAGTTGAAGAAGACGTGGGCCAGCAGGATCGCCCACACGGTGGTGTCCAGCCGTACGCCCCACAGTTCGTCGAGCAGCCCGCCGTGCCCGACGAGGGCGAGGAACGCGCTGCCGGCGACGACGGTCGGCAGCACGAACGGGACGGTGACGACGGCGCGGAGCAGCTGCTTGCCCGGGAAGTCGAGCCTGGCGAAGACATGGGCGGCGGGCAGCGCGAGCAGCAGCGTGAGCGCGGTCGAGGCGAACGCCTGCCACATGGTGAACCACAGCACGTGCCGGATGTCCGGCTGCGTGACCACGTCCGCGATCCGCCCGAACCGCCAGGCGCCGTCCACCTTCAGCCCGCGTCCGACGATCGCGGCCACGGGCCAGGCGAAGAACGCCGCGAAGAACGCGACGGGCAGGGCCATCAGCCCGAGCCGCGCCGCGTTTCCCCGCCGGGTCCGGGCTACTTCAGTACGAGCGAGGTCCACGACCTGACCCACTGGTCACGGTTGGCGGCGATCTTGCCGGGGGCCATGGTCTCGGGGTGCTGGGCGGCCGGCCCGTACTCGGTGAACTCGGTGGGCACCTTGGCGCCCTGCACCACCGGGTAGACGAACATGTTCAGCGGCATGTCCTCCTGGAACTCCCTGGAGACCAGGAAGTCGATGAACGCCTTGGCGCCCTTGGGGTTCTTCGCGTTGCTGAGCAGCCCGGCGAACTCGATCTGCCGGAAGCAGGTGCCGTCGGCCACGCCCGTCGGGGCGGTGCTGGGCCGCTTCTTGGCGTAGATCACCTCGGCGGGCGGCGAGGAGGCGTACGACACGACCAGCGGCCGGTCACCGCCCGCCTTCTTGCCCTCGGAGGAGCCCGAGAACTCCTGGTAGTAGGCCTGCTCCCAGCCGTCGACGACCTTCACGCCGTTGGCCTTGAGCTTCTTCCAGTAGTCCTGCCAGCCGGTGTCGCCGAACTGGGCTGCGCTGCCCAGCAGGAAGCCGAGTCCCGGCGAGGAGGTGGCCGCGTTCTCGGTGACCAGCAGGTTCCTGTACTGGGGCTTGGCGAGGTCCGCGAAGGACCGCGGCGGGGTCAGCTTGTGCTTGCTGAAGTAGGCCTTGTCGTAGTTGACGCAGATGTCGCCGTAGTCGACGGGCGTGACCCGGTGCCTGTCCTGGTCGAGCTGGTACGGGGCGCCGACCTTGTCGAGGCCCTTGGCCGAGTACGGCTGGAACAGGCCGTTGTCGAGGGCGCGGGACAGCAGGGTGTTGTCGACGCCGAAGAAGACGTCCCCCTGCGGGTCGTCCTTGGTCAGGATCGCCTTGTTGACGGCCTGTCCGGCATCGCCGTCCTTGAGGACCCTGACCTTGTACCCGGTCTGCTTCTCGAAGTCCTGGAGCACGTTCTTGGAGACGGCCCACGAGTCGTGGCTGACGAGGGTCACGGTCTTGGAGTCCGCGGCCGGCTTCGCACCGCCGGAACCGCACGCGGACAGGCCGATCAGGCCGAGCCCGACCGCCACGGCCACGAAGGTCTTGTTCTGCACTGGATGTCCTCCTGGGGTTGGCCAGGAAGAGACGCGGCCCTGCCCGGGACTTCGGTGGGAAGAACCCGGGCAGGGCGCAACAGCTTGAGTGATGACCGAACTCCCTACCCAGAATGACCTGGGCGAGGTTCAGAGGGTCTGCGGCCCTGTCCGCCGCACTCTCAGCGCTGTGGCGCTCCCCTGTCGGAATATGAAGATGTGTGGACGTGGCCAGATTACCGCTCGGTGGCCGCGAGCTGACCACAGGCTCCGTCGATCTCCTGGCCACGGGTGTCCCGGATGGTGACGGGTACACCATGCGCGGCGATGGCTTCGACGAACGCCTTCTCGTCCTCGGGCCGCGAGGCGGTCCACTTGGAGCCGGGAGTCGGGTTCAGCGGAATGAGATTGACGTGCACGGGCTTGCCCTTGAGCAGCCGCCCGAGCCGATCCCCGCGCCAGGCCTGGTCATTGATGTCGCGGATGAGCGCGTACTCGATCGAGAGCCGACGCCCGCTCTTCTCGGCGTACTCGAACCCGGCGTCGAGCACCTCGCGCACCTTCCACCGCGTGTTCACGGGGACGAGGGTGTCGCGCAGCTCGTCGTCGGGAGCGTGCAGGGAGATCGCCAGCCGGCACTTGAAGCCCTCGTCGGCGAACCGGTGGATGGCCGGCACGAGTCCGACGGTCGACACGGTGATCCCGCGCTGCGACAGCCCCAGCCCGTCGGGAGCGGGGTCGGTCAGCGCCCGGATCGCACCCACGACCCGCTTGTAGTTGGCCAGCGGCTCGCCCATGCCCATGAAGACGATGTTGGACAGCCGGGCCGGTCCCCCGGGCACCTCCCCGTCCCTCAGCGCGCGCATCCCGTCCACGATCTGGTGGACGATCTCGGCGGTGGACAGATTCCGGTCGAGCCCGGCCTGTCCGGTGGCGCAGAAAGGACAGTTCATGCCGCAGCCGGCCTGTGAGCTGATGCACATGGTGACCCGGTCCGGATACCGCATCAGCACGGACTCGACGAGTGTCCCGTCGAACAGCCGCCACAGCGTCTTGCGGGTGGTCCCCTCGTCCGTCGACAGATGGCGGACGACGGTCATCAGCTCCGGGAACAGCGCCTCGCGCAGCTTGCCGCGCGACCCGGCGGGGATGTCGGTCCACTGCTCGGGGTCGTGCGCGTACCGCGCGAAGTAGTGCTGCGAGAGCTGCTTGGCGCGGAACGGCTTCTCACCGGCCTCGGCCACCGCGTCCTTGCGCTCGGCGGGCGTGAGATCGGCAAGGTGCCGCGGCGGCTTCTTGGCTCCGCGCGGCGCGACGAAAGTGAGTTCTCCGGGCTTAGGCATGGCGTTACCAGTGTCGCAGATCCAAATGGGTGACCTGCGGCCGTGACTCGCTACCGCTGTCGTCAGCAGTCGTCAGTGGTCGTCGCTGAGCGGCCTCGGACGGCCCAGGGACGGCCCAGTCCGTCCACTCGGGCGCCGCCGCCGAAGGCGTCGAGGCGGTCACTCAGGCCTGAGCAGATCTGGAACCATGGATCGACCAGCGCCTCCTCGCAGGGCGCGCGGGACCTCGGCCGTCCGTTACCGACGCCTCCCGCGAGGTGGTGTTGACCCGTTGCCTCCATGGGCGCACGCCGGCTGCCGACCCGGGACGCTTCCGACCGGGGCCGGAGCGCCGGTGTTGCCGCCGTTCCCAGCCCGTTTCCGCCGCTGTCGCCGGGGGGGGCGGCTGGTGCAGCAGCCGTCGCCAGTGACGTCGGGGTCCGCGCTCGTGCCGAGGATGGCGGCGTCGGTTTCGTGAGGTGGACGCCGGCTGGCTCTGGGTCAGTCCGTGCGCTGCTGAGGTTCGGGCCGCCCGGTGCCACTCCCGGTGAGAGCCGTGCGCGCGGCCTGCAGCAGTTCTTCGGAGATCGGGTTGCCCCGGGTGGCGCGGGCGAGGACAAGGGCACCGACCATGGTGCACAGCTGGGCCATGCCGTCGTTGTCCCCGGTGGCCAGCCGAGCGGCCCGGTTCCGCACGCCGTTGATGTACGCGTGGCGGGCGCGTGCGACCTGGTCGGGCTCGCGCCCGAGGTCAGCGGCGAATCCGGAGACGGGGCAGCCCTCCCCGGCGTGATCGCGGTGCCAGACCGAGAGGTAGTCCTCGATCAGCGTCCGGCGGGCGGCCTCGCGCTCCGCATCGTGCTCCTCGAGTGCCACCGCCGAGTGTGCCGCCTGCTCGGCGAAGGCGTGGGCGATGGCCTCGTCGACCAGGTCCTCCTTGGAGGCGAACTGCTTGTAGAACCCGCCGTGGGTGAGTCCGGCGGCCTTCATCAGGTCGGCGACGCTGACCGCAGTGCCTTTCTCACGGAACATCCGGGAGGCGGTGGCTACGACGCGCTGCCGGTTTTCCTGTGCTTGCGCCTGGGACACGCGGCCCATGGAATCACTCTCCTCGAATGGATGTCACTTGCCATCTATCCTAGGCCCCGTTTAGATTGGCAGCGACATCTATTTCGCGTCGGCGAGGTCTCCCGGTGGATCAAGCGGGGCCTTGCGCTTCCTCCCGCCATCGAGGCCGACGGCCTCCCCCTCGCCCTCGCAGAACCACCGACATCACTGGAGGCCCCCTGTGGCATCACCACCCACCGATTCCTCGACTTCCGCTGCGTCCACGCTGCCTGCCCAGCGACGGATGGTCTCCGAAGCGGTCCACCGCCGACGCTGGGTCATCCTGACCGTGCTTGCGTGCAGCCTCCTGGTGGTGATGCTGGACAACTCGATCCTCAACGTGGCGATGAAGACCATCGCCCAGCCTGCTCCCACCGGACTCGGCTCCACCCAGAGCCAGCTGGAGTGGGCGGTCAACTCCTACACGCTGGTCTTCGCCGGACTGCTCTTCACCGCCGGGCTGCTCGGTGACCGCCTCGGCCGCAAGAAGGTGCTGCTCTTCGGCATGGCCGTGTTCGGTGTGGGATCCGTGCTCTCCGCGCTGTCGGACTCCTCAGGGCAGCTCATCACCTTCCGCGCCGTGATGGGCTTCGGCGGCGCCTTCATCCTGCCCGCCACCCTCGCGATCATCATGAACGTCTTCGAGCCCGCGGAGCAGCCCAAGGCCATCGGCATCTGGACCGGTGTGGTCGGATTCGCCATAGCCGCCGGCCCCATCGCGGGCGGCGTACTGCTGGAGCACTTCTGGTGGGGCTCGGTCTTCCTGGTCAACGTGCCGATCGTGGTCGCCGCGGTGGTCGCGATGGCGGCGATCGTCCCCGACTCCAAGGACCCCAGGCCCGGCAGGCTCGACCCGGTCGGCGTGCTGCTGTCGATCGTCGGTCTGGCGGTGCTGGTCTACGGCATCATCAAGGGCGGCCAGCTGGGCGACTTCACCCGGCCCGAGGCGTGGGCGACGATCCTGGGCGGCCTGGCGGTCCTCGCCGGTTTCGTGGTGTACGAGGCCCGCAGCGACCATCCGGCCCTCGACGTCACCTACTTCCGCACCCGGCGGTTCTCCGCCTCCGTCGCCGCCATCGGCCTGGTCTTCTTCGCCCTCATGGGCGTCACGTTCTTCTCCGTCTTCTACAACCAGAGCGTGCGCGGCTACAGCGTCCTGCAGTCCGGTCTGCTCGTGCTGCCCCTGGCCACCTCCCAGATGTTCCTCGCCCCGCGGGCCCGGCTGGTCGTCAACCGCTTCGGTGCCCGCGCCGTCTGCGCCGCCGGCCTCGTCCTGACCGCAGTGGCCTTCGCCGGCTTCTTGCTGCTCGGCCAGGACACCCCCATCTGGGTGCTGGAAGTGCTGTTCTTCCTGATGGGCGCGGGGATGGCCCATGTGATGCCACCCGCCACCGTCATGATCATGTCGTCGCTGCCGCGGGAGAAGGCCGGCTCGGGATCCGCGGTCAACAACACCTTCCGGCAGGTCGGCGGGGCCATGGGCGTCGCCGTACTGGGGTCGCTGCTGTCCACCACCTACCGCAACGGCATCAGCGGCCACCTGGGCGTACTACCCGCCACCGACCGGCACGCCGCAGGTGAATCCGTCCAGGCGACCCTTGCCGTCGCCGAGAAGCTGGGACCGGCCGGCAGGGCGCTGGTGCAGCCCGCGCACGACGCCTTCATCCACGCCATGCACATCACCGCCGTGGGGTCGGCGGCCGTCGCCCTGGTCGGCGCGGCCGTCGTGCTGCTCTTCCTGCCGGGCAAGGGCGCCGCAGTGGCCGCAGGCGGCGGGAAGTCCCGGCGCCAGACCGTCTGAGGCCCCCGGTGATCACGAACCGTCCCGCGACACACCGGAGACGACCGCCCGGCGGGGACGTCCCCGCAGCGGCGCCGCCGTGGACACCGCGTCATCGAGTCCGCGCTGCGGCCGCTCGCCGACAGCTCCACTGACGCTCCGACCACACCTCAACCAGCTATTCCATTGCTCCAAGAGAGATCGACTGATGATTGCCGACAACCTTGTTCTCATCCCCGGTGCCGGCGGCGTGGGCCGCACGGTCTTCGAACAGCTGCACGCTCGGGATGTGCCGGTGCGTTTCATGGTCCGCCGCGAGGACGAGCGCTCGGCTGAGCTGCGGGCACTCGGTGCGGAGGTCGTCATCGGCGACCTGACCCGGCCCGAGACGGTAGCGGCCGCGCTGCAGGGCGTGACGCGCATGTACTTCGCGATGCGCGTGTCGCCGGACCACCTGCTGGCGGCGACCGTGGTGGCCTCCGTCGCCAAGGAGTACGGGAAGCTGGAGGCCCTGGTCGACCTGTCGCAGATGACGGTGTCACAGATGACCGCCACCAGTACCGAGGAGTCGCACCAGCAGCGCCTGCACTGGCTGGCCGAGCAGGTCTTCGATTGGTCGGGCCTGCCCGTCGTGCACATCCGGCCGACGGCGTTCCTGGACACTCCCCTCTTCACCACGATGGCCGCGCGTTCGATTCAGGAGAGCGGCACGATCGCGCTGCCGTTCGGCACCGGACGCACCTCTCCGGTCGCCGTGGACGACGTCGCCCGGGTCATCGCGACCGTGCTGCGCGATCCGGCTCCGCACGTCGGACGGGTCTACGAGCTGACCGGGCCGCGCTCGGTCGACATGACGGAGCTGGCCGCAGAATTCTCTTCGGCGCTGGGCCGTCCGGTGTCCTACGTGGACGTGCCGCTGGAGCGGTGGGAGGCCCAGCTCCCGAAGCTGGGGATGCCACCGCACCTTCAACAGCACGTCGCCACCATGGCCCGGCTGCACCGGGCCAACCGCTACGACCGTACGGCCGACGACGTCGAGCGCGTGACGGGCGTCCCCGCACAGTCGATCGAGGCGTTCGTGGCCGCCCGCAAGGACTTCTACCTGGGCTGAGCCGTACTCCTGGACGCCAGGGGCGACGTCTGCCCGGCTCCGCCCGGGTCGACGGCGGGCAGGATGGGGGCCGGGTACGTCGGGTGCTCGACCGGGATGCCCACCGGGATGGCTAACGCTGTCGACGCGGATTCGAGCCGCCGGACCGCCCGAACCGTCACGCCGCGTCGAAGTCCGACCGGGGCCGGACGTCCACGACGAAGTCCGCGTCCTTGAGGTCGCCCTCCTCGTCGTGCCAGAGGAAGAGCCGCACGTGCATCGCGTGGTGGAGGCCGGTCCTCTCCCACTCGGTCATCAGGTCGGCGACGATGCGACCGATGGCGTGCTTGGCTCCCTCGGCCGAGTCGGGTGCGACGATCGCGCCCTGCCACCGGTCGGGGTCGCTGCCGTAGGGGCGCCAGCCCTCGGAGCCGTGCGGCTCGAACACCCGGTACGCCCAGTCCGTATTGGTGTTCATAACACCAATCCTGTCACCGCAAGGAGCCTCATGCGCCGCATCGGATCGACGCCCGCCGAGCGCGGGTCGGTCGGAGCGAACAACTGCCCCGACGTCTTCGAGATGGAGGACGGCGACTACTTCGTCATCGGCAAGGTCGTCATGGCGGACCAGGCGCCGGACGCCGAGGAGCTGCGCCGGCTCGGTGCCTCCATCGGCACCGACGAGCTGGCCGTCATCGTGCCGCGCGACTGCATGCTGGCCGCCGCGAAGCAGCTCGTGGCCGAAGGCGTCGTCGGGTAGAAACCCGCCTCGACGCATCTGCGGGTGCGTTCACGGCAGTGAGGGCGTACCGCGAACGTGAGGTGGCAGCAGTGCGGCGGCCGACGGGCTGCTGCCCCGAAACCCGTGCTCCGCGAAGTCCGTCCGCCCGCCGGCCGGCCGCCGAGCAACGCCGTGTCGTGCCGTGGCTGCCCGCCCGGGTTCTCGCGGTCCGTGCAGCACCGATCGTGGGTCTGACTGAGGATGCGCTCGACTTCGACGGCAGCATCGTTCGGGTGGTCCGGCAGGTGAAGCTGATCGGGGGCAGCGCCGTCGCTCCTCATAGCAAGGGGATCCGGACCGTCCTCGGCACCTTCGGCCCGGGGATTCTCGGCCTGCTCGTCGTGGTGGGCCGCCTCACCGGCCACGAGGACCCGCGTGGCCGTCGCTGAGCACCTCGGCCCGCGCCGGGTCCTGCCACCGCCGCAGATCCGTGGGCGGTCGGTCAGCTGTGAAGACCTGCTGACGAACGGTCGGGTTTCCTGGTCGGCCCTTGTCCCGGCCCGTGACCCTGCCGTAACCACATGATCCATGAACCTTTTCGGCCGCAACTCCTTCCACCGGCGCGGGCCGCAGTCCGCCGCTCCCGTGGCGAGCGCCGCCCCGGTGGCCCGTACCCGTGCCACCGCCACCGCCGTCCTGCCCGATCCCGAGCTGGCGGGCCTCACCGGCGAGTGGCTGATCGATCCCGCGCACAGCAGGATCGGGTTCTCCGTACGGCACGCGATGGTGACGACGGTGCGCGGCGCCTTCACGGAGTACGAGAGCCGCCTGTACTTCGACGGCCGCGACCCGGCCGGCTCCCGGGCCGACATCGTGCTGTACACCGCAAGCGTCGACACCGGCGTCGAGCAGCGCGACGCCCACCTGATCGGACGTCAGTTCCTGGACGCCGGGGCACACCCGCGGATGACCTTCACCAGCACCGCCGTGGACCTGGCGGGCAAGGACGTCTACCGGATGACCGGCGATCTCACCATCAAGGACACCACCCGCCCGGTCGTCCTGGAGCTCACCTACATCGGTCATGTCACCGACGCGTTCGGCGACGAGCGGGTCGGCTTCGACGGCACCACCACCATCAACCGCTCCGAGTGGGGGCTGAGCTACGACGCCCGGCTGGCCCAGGGCGGGGCCATGGTGAGCGAGACGGTCCGGCTCCAGTTCGACATCGCGGCGATCCGGGCCACCTGAGGCCCGCCGCCGGCCGGGCGCTGACGTGCCTGCGCGTGGCATGGCTACGCGTGGCATGGCTACGCGGTGGCGTGCTCCAGCCGCTCCTTGAGCAGCCGCTCGTTCTCCGGCAGTTCCCTGCGGACCTGGGGGCGTACGACGAGCGGCAGCAGCAGCCTGCCGATGCCGTGGGCCTCGAAGTCCAGGTCCACGGTGACGCGGGTGCGGCCGTCCGGGAGCGGGGTGACCTCGCCGTGCACCCGGCCGCGCACGGCGCCGTCGATTCCGCGTACGCTCCAGGCGTGCGGCGGCTCGAACTCGGTGACCTGCATGACCATCGGCATGTCCCGCCCGCGGACGATCCGCGTGACCCTGATCCGGGAGCCGAGCCCGAAGGGGCCGTCGTCCATCTCCTCGACGGAGACCGCGCTCCTCTGCCACTCCGGCAGATGAGCGGGGTCGCTGAGGTACGCCCAGACCTCACCGGGGCTCCGGTCGACCTCGATCACTTCGTGGAAGGCGGACATGACGCCCTCCTTTTCCGGACAGAGGGCTTACCTCCAGAATCGTCCCACCGCGGCGACCGCACGACCACATGCCGACGGCCCCCGCCCCGGGCCGGGACAAGGGCCGCGAGCGGTGCGAGACGCCACTCACGCGGAGCCGACGAACACCACCAGCAGCAGCCAGACCACCGGAGCCGTCGGGAGCAGGGAGTCCAGGCGGTCCATGATGCCGCCGTGGCCGGGGAGCAAGGTGCCCATGTCCTTGATGCCGAGGTCGCGCTTGATCATGGACTCGCCGAGGTCGCCCAGCGTGGCGCTGGCCGCGACCGCGAGGCCCAGCAGCAGGCCCTGCCACCAACTGCCGTCGTCGATCAGGAACTGCATGCACAGCGCGCCCGCGGCCATCGCGAACAGCACCGCGCCCACCAGGCCCTCACGGGTCTTGCCGGGGCTGATCCGCGGGGCCAGCTTGTGCCTGCCGAAACGCCAGCCGACCGCGTACGCGCCGGTGTCGCTGACGACCGTCAGGAGGAGGAACGTCAGGACACGCCACGGACCGTCCTGCGCCGTCAGCATCATCGCGACGAACGTGGCCAGGAACGGCACGTAGAACGCCGCGAAGACGCCCGCCGTGACGTCCCTGAGATAGCCCTCCGGTGACTCCGTCATCCGCCACACCAGGGCCGCCAGCGCCGTCAACGCCATGGCGACCCAGGCGCCCTCGGCGCCCCTGACGTAACCGGCGACCACCATCGCCGCACCGCCGACCGCGAGCGGCACCAGCGGTGCCCTGATGCCCTTGCGCTCCCGCAGCCGGCTGGTCAGCTCCCACAGGCCCACGACGACGGCCACCGCGACCACGCCGACGAAGACGGCCTTCTCGATGAACAGGGACGCGATGATCACCACACCGAGCCCGATGCCGACGCCTATGGCCGCGCTCAGGTCACGGCCCGCGCTCTTCTTCTGCGGCGCTGGCGCCGGCTGCTGGGCGTCGGGCATGGGCTCCGGATTCTGGTTCTCGGCCGGGACTGTGCGGGCCGGCGGGGGCCCGGGGCGGAACTCGTCCTGGAACAGGGCGCCACTCGGCCGAGCGGTCCCCCGGTCGCCGTCCTGGTCTCCGCCGTACGCGGGTGCGTCGGGCACGATGGGCATGGGGCGAGTGTGCTGCGCCTCAGGCGCATCGTACGCGGGACCCGCCGGGGCAGGCCCACCCGCGGTGGGCCCCCAGTAGCCGGCCTGCCCCGCCGTGGGCGGCGCCCCCCAGGAAGAGTCGCTCATCAGACTTCGAGCAGTTCCGCTTCCTTGTGCTTCAGGAGCTCGTCCACCTGAGCGACGTACTTCGCCGTGGTGTCGTCCAGCTCCTTCTCCGCACGGCGGCCCTCGTCCTCGCCGACCTCACCGTCCTTGATCAGCTTGTCGATGCTGTCCTTGGCCTTGCGGCGCACGGAGCGGATGGACACCCGCGCGTCCTCGGCCTTGCCCTTGGCGACCTTGATGTAGTCGCGGCGGCGCTCCTCGGTGAGCTCGGGGAACACCACCCGGATGATGTTGCCGTCGTTGCTGGGGTTGACGCCCAGGTCGGAGTCGCGGATGGCCTGCTCGATGTTGCGCAGCGCGCTCTTGTCGAACGGGGTCACGACCGCCATGCGCGGCTCCGGCACGGAGAACGAGGCCAGCTGGTTGATCGGCGTCGGGGCACCGTAGTAGTCGGCCACGATCTTGTTGAACATCGCCGGGTGCGCACGGCCGGTGCGGATCGCGGCGAAGTCCTCCTTGGCGACCACGACGGCCTTCTCCATCTTCTCCTCGGCCTCGAGGAGGGTCTCTTCGATCACCACTTGCTCCTGCGTGTCTTGAGTAAGGCCCGGCTGCGGTTCCTGAAGTCGGTCGGCGGCCGGCTGCGTCGCGTCTTATTCCTGCACGGTTCCCGACCGGCAGGACATTGTCCATCCCCCGGCCAGGGTCCGGCCCCCTCACAGGGCCGCACAGCACCGGCCGGGTTGCTGCCGGGTCAGCCCCGGCCGGCCTGGTCACCCACCAGCGTGCCGATCTTCTCACCCTTGACCGCGCGGGCGATATTGCCCTCCGCGAGAAGCTCGAAGACGAGGATCGGAAGCTTGTTGTCACGGCACAGCGTGATGGCGGTGGCGTCGGCGACCTTGAGGTCGCGGGTGATGACCTCGCCGTAGCCCAGGGCGTCGAACTTCACGGCGTCCGGGTTGGCCTTCGGGTCGGAGTCGTAGACCCCGTCCACGCCGTTCTTGCCCATGAGCAGCGCCTCGGCGTCGATCTCCAGGGCGCGCTGGGCGGCGGTGGTGTCGGTGGAGAAGTACGGCATGCCCATACCGGCGCCGAAGATGACCACACGGCCCTTCTCCAGGTGGCGCACGGCGCGCAGCGGGATGTACGGCTCCGCGACCTGGCCCATGGTGATGGCGGTCTGCACCCGGCTGTCGATGCCCTCCTTCTCCAGGAAGTCCTGGAGGGCGAGGCAGTTCATCACGGTGCCGAGCATGCCCATGTAGTCGGAGCGGGCGCGGTCCATGCCGCGCTGCTGCAGTTCGGCGCCGCGGAAGAAGTTGCCGCCGCCGATGACGACCGCGACCTGCGCCCCGTCACGGACGACGGCCGCGATCTCGCGGGCGATCTTGTGCACCACGTCCGGGTCCACGCCCAGGCCCCCGCCACCGGAGAACGCCTCTCCGGACAGCTTCAGCAGAAACCGGCCGCGTACTTTGCCGTCGTCGCTCTTCTGGGCCTTGGTGGTCATGGATCCCGCCTCTTTCACGTGTTGCACATACGAAGAAGGCCATTGCCGGTGGGGTCGCTTTTCGCTCCCATGCGCGGCAATGGCCTCCTCGTCAGATCTGCTGCCGTCCGCCCCACACCCGGGTGTGGCGGTGTGCGCGGACGACTGCTGTCGACCCTATCGGGATTTCTCCGCGGGTCGCGCGTCGATCGCGATACCGGCTCAGATGCCGACCTTGATGCGCGAGAAGCGCTTCAGGGTGACACCGGCCTCGTCCAGCACCTTCTGGACCGACTTCTTGTTGTCCAGCGCGTACGGCTGGCCGAGCAGCGTGGCGTCCTTGAAGAAGCCGTTGAGGCGACCCTCGACGATCTTGGCGATCGCGGCCTCGGGCTTGCCCTCGGCGCGGGTGGTCTCCTCGGCGATGCGGCGCTCGGACTCGACGACCTCGGCCGGGACGTCCTCCTTGGCGAGGTACTTCGGCGCGAAGGCGGCGATGTGCTGGGCGACGCCCTTGGCGACCTCGGCGTTCGGCTTGTCGAGCTCGACCAGGACACCGATCTGCGGGGGCAGGTCGGGCATGGTGCGGTGCATGTAGGCGAGCACGAAGCCGTCGGCGAACTGCGCGAAGCGGTCCAGGACGATCTTCTCGCCGAGGTTGGCGTTGGCCTCGTCCACGAACGCCTGGACGGTCTTGCCGGGCTCGATCTCGGAGGCGAGCAGGGCGTCGAGGTCGGCCGGGGAGGTCGCCGCGACGTGCTCGGCGATCTTGTTGGCGACGGCCTGGAACTTCTCGCCCTTGGCGACGAAGTCGGTCTCGCACTTCAGCTCGACCAGGACGCCGGAGGAGTTGTCGTCGGCGATGATGGAGACCACGGCGCCGTTCTCGGCGGAGCGGCCCTCGCGCTTGGCGACGCCCTTCTGGCCCTTGATGCGCAGCGCCTCGACGGCCTTCTCGACGTTGCCCTCGGCCTCGTCCAGCGCCTTCTTGCAGTCCATCATGCCGGCGCCGGTGAGCTCACGGAGCTTCTTGACGTCGGCGGCGGTGTAGTTCGCCATGAGTCTGTGAGTCTTTCTCGAAGTCTGGAAGATCTTCAGATCAGCACGGTGTGCGCTCCCCACATGTGAACGCAGGGCGCCCACGGCGCGCCGACCTACGGGTGAACGGCGGGGGCGGACTTCACCGCGCGGAGGTGCCGGCGGCTCAGCACCGCCCCCGCCGTCGAACGCTGACGGACCGGCGTCAGGCCTGCTCGCCCTCGGCGGCCTTCTCCTCGGCCGGAGCGGCCTCGGCGGCCGGAGCGGCCTCAGCAGCCGGAGCGGCCTCAGCAGCCGGAGCGGCCTCGGCGGCCGGGGCCTCGTCCTTCTTCTCACCCTCGAGCAGGTCGCGCTCCCACTCGGCGAGCGGCTCGCCCGCGGCCTTCTCGCCCTTGTCACCGGTGGCGACGCGGGAGCGGGAGATGAGGCCCTCGGCGACGGCGTCGGCGATCACACGGGTGAGCAGGGTGACGGAGCGGATCGCGTCGTCGTTGCCCGGGATCTTGTAGTCGACCTCGTCGGGGTCGCAGTTGGTGTCGAGGATCGCGACGACCGGGATGTTCAGCTTCCGGGCCTCGCCGACGGCGATGTGCTCCTTCTTGGTGTCCACGATCCAGACGGCGCTCGGCACCTTCTGCATCTCGCGGATACCACCGAGGGTCTTCTCCAGCTTGGCCTTCTCGCGCGAGAGCACGAGAAGCTCCTTCTTGGTCAGACCGGACGCGGCGACGTCCTCGAAGTCGATCTGCTCGAGCTCCTTCAGGCGCTGCAGGCGCTTGTAGACGGTCGAGAAGTTGGTGAGCATGCCGCCCAGCCAGCGCTGGTTGACGTAGGGCATGCCGACGCGGGTGGCCTGCTCGGCGATGGCCTCCTGCGCCTGCTTCTTCGTGCCGACGAACATGACCGTGCCGCCGTGGGCCACGGTCTCCTTGACGAACTCGTAGGCGCGGTCGATGTACGACAGCGACTGGAGCAGGTCGATGATGTAGATGCCGTTGCGCTCGGTGAAGATGAAGCGCTTCATCTTCGGGTTCCAGCGACGGGTCTGGTGACCGAAGTGGACGCCGCTCTCCAGCAGCTCCCGCATCGTGACGACGGCCATGGCCGTATCTCCTTGAGTGTCTCGGTTGTGCCGCGGATGCCGGACGGCTCCCGCGCCTGACGCCCGCGACGCGCCTTGCCGCGAAGGACCGAGAGGCGCTGACACCGACCGCTTGACGGACCGGTGTCGGGGCGTGCGAAGTCGACCCGGTGACCCGGATCGCCAGAAGAAGTGTACGGGACGGCCGGGGCACCGGGTGACGCCGCTGTCCACAACCGGGCCGTGGTCCACAGACTCCCGCCCTGATCGGTGGGGGTGCGGGACGGTTGCCACATGCGACGAGCGATGCGATACGCCCCGGTGTGCCTGGTCCTGCTGCCGACTCTGGCGGTGACGCTACTGCCCCTGCTCGCCCTGGTGGCCCCGTGGGCCTGGGCGGACCCTCCCCCGGTCCCCGCACCCCCCGCTCAGGTCCTGGTCCCGGCCGTCGCGCGCACCTGGCCGGTGGGTATCCGGCCATGGGTGACACGGGGCTGGGAGCCACCGGCGACGGTGTACGGCCCGGCGCACCGGGGCGCGGACCTGGCAGCGCCGGCCGGTTCCCCGGTACGGGCGGTCGCCCCGGGCCGGGTGTCCTTCGCGGGCCGCGTGGCGGGGCACGGAGTCGTCTCGGTCGAGCTGACGGGCACGGATCTTCGTACGACGTACGAGCCGGTGCGTCCGTCGGTGCGCAGAGGTGCCGAGGTGAAGACCGGGGAGGTGGTGGGGACGCTGGAGCCGACGAGGTTCCACTGCCCCGTCACCTGCCTCCACTGGGGCCTGCGCCGGGGGAAGGCCTACCTGGACCCGCTGTCCCTGCTCCCGCCCTGGCTCCTGCACAGGGGGCCGCCGAGGCTGCTGCCGGTGCTCGGGGTACCGATGCCGGGGTAGCCGCGGAAGGACTCAGGCTGGGGACACACCGGGCTGGTCGCGCAGTCCGGCACGGCCCTGGGGAACCGCGGTGTCGCCGGCTTCGCGGCACCGCGGTGGCACCGTCCGGCGAGCAGCGCCCGCGCCGCCGCGCCAGAGCCGGCGGTCAGCCCTTCACACCCCGCAGCGCCATGGCCACAGCGGCGTCCGTCACCACCGCAGGATCCTCCGCCGCCCCCAGCTCGATGCGGCGCACCGCCGCATCCACGACCCCCTGCAGCAGCATCGCCGCCAGCCGGGGCTGCTCATGGCCCATCTCCCCGAGCGCCTCGACGACCATCGCGACCAGCCCGCCGTGCGCCGCGCGGATCTTCTCCCGCGCCCCGGCGTCCAGCTCACTGGCGGAGATGGCGACGACCGCCCGGTGCCGGCGGTCCCCGACCAGCGCCAGCTGCTGCCGCACATACGCCTCGACCTTGTCGTCGGCGGACCCGGCCCGCTCCATCGCGGCGGCCACCTCCGCCGCCCAGAGCGGAAAGTCGACCTCGCAGAGTTCCTCGACCACGGCGGCCCGCGAACGGAAGTACTCGTACACGGACGACCGGGCCAGCCCGGTCCGCTCGGCCAGTGCGGGAAACGTCAGCGCTTCGGTCCCGCCCTCGGACAGCAGAGACCGAGCCGCGTCCAGCAGGGCGGCTCGCTGCATCGACCGGTGCTCGGCCACGGAGGCCGCTCGAATCCTTGGCACGTCAACCACTTTACGGACGCCCCCACCCGAACGGGAGCCACTCGCCCACCGTGCCGTCTCACCACGACGCCGCCTCACCGTCGCGGCCCCGCACCGCCGCCCGTCAGCGCCCGAAGCTCGCCAGCTTGGCCCGCAGCTGCAGCACCGACTTCGTGTGGATCTGGCTGACCCGGCTCTCGGTGACCCCGAGGACGTTGCCGATCTCGGCGAGAGTGAGCCCTTCGTAGTAGTACAGCGTGACCACGGTCTTCTCCCGCTCGGGCAGCGTGTTGATCGCCCGGGCGAGAAATCTTCGCAGCTCTCTGTCCTCGGCCACCTCCACCGGATTGTCCGCGGCGGTGTCCTCCAGGGTGTCCATGAGGCTGAGCCGGTCCCCGCCCTCGCTGCCGACATGCAGCAGCTCCTCCAGCGCGACCACGTTGGCCAGCGACAACTGACTGAACACCGCATGGAGTTCGTCGACCTCCATGCCCAGCTCGACGGCGACCTCGCTCTCGGTCGGGGTGCGCCTCAGCCGCGCCTCGAGCGTGGCGTAGGCCCGCTCCACGTTCCGCGCCTTCTGCCGGACCGACCGCGGGATCCAGTCCAGCGCCCGCAGCTCGTCGATCATCGCGCCCCGGATCCGGGTGATCGCGTACGTCTCGAACTTGATCTCCCGGTCGATGTCGAACTTCTCGATCGCGTCGATCAGCCCGAAGACGCCGGAGGAGACGAAGTCGGCCTGGTCCACGTTGGGCGGCAGACCGACGCTGACCCGGCCCGCGACGTATTTCACGAGCGGCGAGTAGTGCAGGATCAGCTGCTCCCGCAGCCGGTCGTCCCCCGTCGCCTTGTACGACCGCCACAGCTCGTCGAGCGTCGAGGGAGCGGGCGGCCGCACGCTGCCACCGTCGCGGGCGGCTGGGGGGATCGCCGCCCGGTCGGACCCGGAGGTGTGCTGGGGCATTCGTCGCCTTGTGCCGTTCTGCCGTGAAGTGCTGTGAAGTGCTGTGAAGTACTGCGAGGTGAGGGGGGCTGGGGTTCGTGGGGTGAAGTGGGCTACCTGGGTGAGCTGTCGGTCTGGTGTCGAGTTGGCGCATTCTGCGTCGACGTCTTCGTGAGCGTAGCGTGACTGAGGTGTCGCGGTGTGCGAACACCGAGGCTCCACCCGTGCGCGGGGCGCTCCGGCCGGGCTCGCGCGCGGGTTCCGCGGCTCGCTCTGCGTGACCGGCCGAAGCGTCAACTCCGGGAAACATCAAGGGCGTCGGGCGTTCCCCCGGACGGCCGAACACGCTCGGTCAGCACGGACCGTGACCGGTGCGGACCGACATCATGGCCTGGCGTGTCAACTTCCAGCCGTCGCCGTGTCGTTCGACGTAACCAAGTGCTCGGAGTTCGTACAGTTTCGCGATCGCCTGGTCCGGAGTGGTCGGCGCGCCGAGAGCGATCTCCTGGACGGTGGCCGTACGGTTGCCGGGCAGGGCGGCGAGCACGGCCCGTGCGTCGGGTTCCAGCAGGTCACGCGGGAGGACAGGGCCCCGGCGGGCCGGCGCCAGCTCACCCATGTCACCCACCAGTTCGACGACTTCCGCCGCATCGGTGACCACAGTCGCCTCTCCCCGCAGCAGTTCGTGCACGCCGGCGGAGAGTGCGCTGGTGACGGGGCCGGGTACGCCCATGGTGAACCGCCCGAGGCGCCCCGCGGCCCGCGCGGTGGCCAGGGAGCCGCTGCGGCAGGCGGCCTCCACGACGACTGTTCCCCGGGTCAGGGCGGCGATGACGCGGTTGCGGAGGATGAAGCGGCTGGGTGTCGGATGGTCGCCCGGGGGCAACTCGCCCACCACCAGTCCCTGTTCCGCGATCCTGCCGATCAGAGCGGCGTGGCCGCGGGGGTAGGGCCGGTCGACGCCGCACGCCAGGACGGCGACGGTGGCTCCGCGGGCGGCGAGGGCGCCTCTGTGGGCGGCGCCGTCGACGCCGTAGGCGCCGCCCGACACCACCACCCAGCCCCGCTCGGCGAGTCCTGCGGCGAAGGTGCCGGCGACATGGGCGCCGTACTCGGTGCAGGCCCGGGCGCCCACCACGGCCACCGACCTGAGCGCCCACATCCGCAGGCTGGGCCGGCCGCGCACCCACAGTCCCAGGGGCCGCGCATCCCCGAGGTCGTCGAGCTGCCCGGGCCACTCGGCATCCCCGGGTCCCACGAACCGCGCCCCGGCCTTCCCGGCCGTCGCGAGATCCCGCTCCGGCTCGGCCCGCCGGGCCCGCGCGACGAGCCCGCCCCACCGCGCCTCGCTCACCCCCGGCAGCGCTTCGGCCCCGTCCCTCAATCTCCGCACCACCTCCGCCACCCCGAACTCCCGAACCCACCGCCCACCGACTTCGTCCCCCGGCTCGATCACCCGGCAGAGAAAGACCCGTCCGAGCAGCTCGTCTCCGCAGTCCTCGCCCCCGGTCACGTCAGCGCCCCGATGGCCATCGGCACCCCTCGGGGGACTCCGGTGCGCAGTTGCAGGGCCAGGGCGACGTCGGTCGCGTCCGGGCGGTCATGCCCGGTGAGGTCGGCGACCGTCCAGGCGACGCGCAGGACCCGGTCGATACCGCGGGCGGTGAGGACGCCCCGCTCGAGGTTGCGTTCGGCCTCGTCCATCGCGCCGGCCACGGGGTGGTAACGGCTGCGCAGTTCCCGCCCGGGGACCTCGCCGTTGGTACGCCAGGGGGTTCCGGCCAGGCGGGCTGTCGTTCGCTCGCGGGCCTGCCGGACCCGCTCGGCGACGGTCGCCGTGGGCTCGCCGCGGGCGTCGGGGTCGGTGAGCTGGGCCCTGGTGACCGGATCGACCTCGACACGCAGGTCCACCCGGTCCAGCAGTGGGCCGGAGAGCCGGGACTGGTAGCGGCGGATCGCCGACGGCGGGCAGTCGCACAGGAAGTCGCGTTGCGAGAAGCGTCCGCAGGGGCAGGGGTTGGCTGCCAGCACCATCAGGAAGCGTGCCGGGAACCGGACGACACCCGCGCTGCGCGCGATCACGACGTGTCCCGACTCCAGGGGCTGTCGCAGGGCGTCCAGGGTCTGGCTGTGGAACTCCGGCGCCTCGTCCAGGAACAGCACGCCTCGATGCGCGAGGGAGACCGCGCCGGGCCGGGCGATCCCGGGGCCTCCGCCGACGAGCGACTGCATCGTGGCGGAGTGGTGCGGTGCGCAGTAGGGAGCGACGTTGATGAGCGGTTTGCCCGGCGGCAGCAGTCCGGCGACCGAGTGCACCGCGGTGACCTCCAGTGACTCCGCCCGGGTGAGCGGGGGCAGGACGGCGGGCAGGCGCTCGGCGAGCATGGTCTTGCCCGCTCCGGGCGGCCCTTCGAGGAACAGGTGGTGCCCGCCGGCGGCGGCCACCTCCACAGCCGTGCGGGCAGAGGTCTGGCCGACGACGTCCGCGAGGTCGTGCTCGTGTTCGTGCTGGGCGGCGCCGACGCTGTGCATGCCGGTGGCCGCGCCCGTGCCTGGCACGCGCAGTCCGGCGAGCAGCGGGTCCGGACGCCCTTGCCCGTCGGGTTCCTCCTCGGGGACGGGCTCCTCGGTGAGGACCGCGATGAGCTGCCGCAGGCTGCGCACCCCGAGGACCGAGACGCCGGGCACCAGCGAGGCCTCGGCGGCGGCGCACTCGGGCACGACCACTTGCTCGTAGCCGGCGTCGGCCGCGGCGAGTACGGCCGGAAGGATGCCGCGGACCGGTCGGACCCGTCCGTCCAGGCCCAGCTCCCCGATCATGACGATGTCCGCGAGGACCCGCGGATCGATCCGTTCGGCGGCACCCAGCACCGCGCAGGCGACGGCCAGGTCGAAACCGGAGCCGGCTTTGGGCACCGACGCCGGGCTCAGTCCGACGGTGAGCTTCTTCGACGGCCATGCCGCGCCCGAGTTCACCACCGCCGCCCGGACCCGGTCCCGGCTTTCCGTCAGGCTCTTGTCCGGGAGGCCGACCAGGGTGAAGGCCGCGACGCCGGGCTCCAGGTCGGCCTGGACCTCGACGACCACACCCTCCACGCCGACGAGGGCCACGGAACATGTGCGGGCGAATCCCATTCAGGCCACCCCCCGCGCGTGCTCGACGGACGGGGCGCCGCGGTGGGGCAGCAGGACGCCCACCAGATCGATGCGGACACCGCCCGGCGGTGCCCCTCCGTGGGTCTGGATCCAGTGTTCGGCGAGGGCGCGCAGCCTGGCCGCCTTCTCGGGGGTCACCGCGGCCATCGGGTGTTCGTAGCCGCCGCCCCTGCGGGTCTTCACCTCGCAGACGACCAGCGTGTTCCCGTCCTGGGCCACGATGTCGATCTCGCCGGAGCGGCCCCAGCGCCAGTTGCGCTGCAGGACCGTCATCCCGGCCTCGGCGAGCCGCCGGGCGGCCAGATCCTCGCCGTACCTGCCAAGTGCACTGCGTGCGTTGCTCATGTCGGCACCACCTCCGGCGCCAACCGTCACGCGTTCCCGGCCAAGTTGTTGATCTTGGTGTGCTACTCAGCGGTTGTGGAAAACTCGGTCACCCCCACGAGCACAAGGGTCATCACCCGCCCGGAAGCTCCAGGTCGCTCTTGTTCAGCTCCTCGATGTTCACGTCCTTGAACGTGAGGACCCGGACTTGCTTCACGAAGCGCGCCGGCCGGTACATGTCCCAGACCCAGGCGTCAGCCATCGACACCTCGAAGAACACCTCGCCCTGGACCGAGTGCACCTGCATCTCGTAGTCATTGGTGAGGTAGAAACGCCGCTCGGTCTCGATCACGTATTTGAACAGACCGACGACATCTCGGTACTCCCGGTAGAGCTTCAGCTCCATCTCGGTCTCGTACTTCTCGAGGTCCTCGGCGCTCATGGCATGTTCCCCTTCAGCCGTGCGATCCCACCATTGTGCGCCAGTCCGACGGGCCCTCAGACGATTTCCGCGTCGAGGGTCACGGGACTGGCCGGGGGACCTTCGTCGAGCAGCGTACGCAGCAGCTCGGCGAGTCTGGTCGGATACACCGTCTCATGTGCCCGGGTCAGTTCCTGACACGTCCACCAGCGTGCTCCGGCGACACTGCGCCGCTCCAGCTCCGTCAGCCCCTGCGCCGCGGTGGCCGTCTGCGCCGTACGGGCCAGGTAGTACCACTCGTCCTGGTCCCAGCGACGGCCCGCGAACGGGAAGGAGCACACGCGCCGCCACAGCACCGGGCCGAGTTCGACGTCCGTGATGCCGGTCTCCTCCACGAGTTCCCTGAGCGCGGCCTCCTCGCGCGTCTCCGCGCCCTCCAGACCGCCGCCGGGGGTGAACCACCAGTCGTCGGCCGGATCGTCCGGCTCGTGGCCGTGCAGGAGCAGGATGCGGTCCTCCGGGTCGAGGAGGACCACCCGGGCCACCTTCCGCAGTCCGCCGTCGTACGGCTCCTCGCCGGTCCGCGCGGACTCAGCGGACACCGGCCGCCTCCGGGCGGGCCGTACGGGCCCGGGAGCGGCCCAGGCGGCTCGCGATCGGACCGTAGGCGCCGCCCGCCAGGACCAGGACGGCGCCGGCGACGATCAGCAGCTCGATCGTGGGCAGCGGGCCGGGTTGCGAGAGGGTGCCGAGGGCCTCGAAGCCGGTGGGGCGCTGGAGCGGGCCCTTCCAGGGCCAGATCACTGCGTCCACCCGGGCGGTCACGGCGTCGCGGGACACCGTGCCCTTGGCGGCGTCGGTGAGGTGGGCCGTGGAGTCCAGGGACCCCTGACGCTCGTCACCGAGGAGGAACAGCCGGCCCTTGGGGACGGTCACCGTCGGGAAGTTCTTGATCTCGGCCAGGCTGCCCTTGGGCAGATAGGGCTCGTCGATCTGCTTGCCGTTGACGGTCAGCTTGCCGTTCGTGCAGCAGGAGACGGTGTCGCCACCCACCGCGACCACACGCTTGACCACCTTGGCGTTGGTCACCCAGGACTTGTCCGCGAAGACGACGACGTCACCGCGCCGCACCTCGCCGCCGTCGACCTTCTGCGCCAGCACCCGGTCACCCGCGTCGATCGTGGGCGTCATGGAGCTGGTGGGCACGGTGTACGGCCGGTAGGTCACCGCCGCCCAGGCGAATCCGCCGAGGAACAGCACCAGACCCAGGGCCACGGCCACTCCGGACAACCGTTGTCCGAGCTGGCTGCCGCCGGGCTGTGTCGTGCCTGTCCCGCCGCTGTGCGGGGCCGTACGCGTCGTGCTCTCGCCACCCATGGACCCGCACCCTACCCGGCAGTACCGGGCAGGGGCAGCCCCTGTTCCGCGACCGGGGGCAAAGGCATGGCAGGCGTCGGACTCACAGGTTCCGGATCGCCTCTCCCAGGTCCGCCCCGCAGACGGCCCGCCCTGTGCGAGGACGGCTCCGCCGGCCGCGGGTGAGCGCGCAGGCGGTCCACCGTCCACCCGTCGGGAGCGCCGGGGCGCTCCCGGGTCACCGGCTGCCCGAGGACGTCCTCTGCTCGGCCTTGGACTCCAGCCGGTTCACGCGCCGGCGCCGCCACAGCGCCACCGGCAGCACCGCCGCGACCGCCACGCCCTGTGGGGCCGCCGTCAGGGCCACGGACGCCGAGGACTGGTCGTTGATGCCGGGCTGGTCGAAGGTGTCCGGGACGGGCAGGGTGCCCCAGTGGTTGATCGGCCAGGCCTTGACGATCGCGCGGCCGACGACCTTGTCGACGGGCACCATGCCGTGGTTCTTGTCGGACTGGTTGTAGCGCGAGTCGCGGGAGTTCTGGCGGTGGTCGCCCATCACCCAGATGAACCCCTTGGGGACCGTCACCTTGAACTGGCCGCCGAGGTCGTCATCGGTGCACGGCGTGTTGCCTGCGTACACATACGGCTCGTTCAGGGGCTTGCCGTTGACCAGCAGCGGGCCGGTGCCCTTGCACTGGACCGTGTCGCCGCCGACGCCGATCACGCGCTTGATGAGGTCCTTCTCGTTCGCCGAAGGCATCAGGCCGATCCAGCTGAGGACCTGCTGCACGGCGTTCGGGGTCGGCGCCGGTTCGCCCGCCAGCCAGTTGTCCGGGTCGTGGAAGACGACGACCTCGCCGCGCTCGGGCTTGGAGCCGAACCACGGGGTGAGCTTGTCGACCAGGACACGGTCACCCACCTGGAGGGTGTTCTGCATCGAGGCGGACGGGATCGAGAACGCCTGCACCAGGAACGTCTTGATCAACAGCGCCAGGACCAGCGCGATCACGACGAGGATCGGCAGCTCCTTCCAGAAGGAGCGTGGCTTCGCCGGGCGGCGGCCGGTCTCGCCCGCTCCCGAGTCCCCGGCCTGGGGCCGCTGCTCGTCGTCCGGCGCGCCCTGGTCGCCCGCCGCTTCATTCCCTGAGGTCATGGCGCCGTCCGGCACGGGGGCGTTCGCTTCCACGGGGTGCCCGCGGTGCTCCTCGCCGTCGTGCCCCGACCGTGCGCCAACCGCCACATCCCCCACGCCAACTCCTTACTCTGTGCCGCTGCCTGCCCCACGTACGGCGCAGGCCCACCACTCCCATAACGAGCGGGAGTTCCGCAGGGGTCGGGAGCTGGGTCATCGCGTTCGGATTCTCGGAGGCAACCCTATGCGACAGCATGGGACCAGCGGTCGCACCCGACGCGGCGTCGGCCACGCTTGCGAAGGTTTTAGGTTCGTTCAGCCGTGTCCAGTGGCCGATCGGCCAGCCGATCACGACGGCCCGCCCGACGACGGAACTCTCCGCGACCGTTCCGCCGTACGGGGTGTTCTGGTGAGCGCGGGAGTCGGCGGAGTCGTCCCGGTGGTCGCCCATCACCCACAGCCGGCCCTTGGGCACGGTGATGTCGAAGGGCTGGGAGGAGGGCGCGTTCCCCGGGTAGAGGTAGTCGCCTTCGGTCAGCGGTGCGCCGTTGACGGTGACCCGGCCCTGCGCGTCACAGCACTTGACGTGATCGCCGCCGACCCCGATGACCCGCTTGATCAGGTCCTTCTCGTTGTCCGAGGGCAGCAGGCCGATGAAGGTGAGGCCTTCCTTGAGCTGCTTGACGACGACCGGGTCGTGTTTCTTGGCCGTCTGCTCGTCGGCCAGCCAGCCGCCCGGGTCGTGGAAGACGACGACGTCCCCGCGCTGCGGCTTCGAGCCGAACCACGGGGTGAGCTTGTCGACCAGGACGCGGTCGCCGATCCGGATCGTCTGCTCCATCGAGCCGGACGGGATCACGAAGGCCTGGACCAGGAAGGTCTTCAGGACCAGCGCTATCAGCACGGCGACACCGACCAGAAGGGGGATCTCCCGAACGGCTGAACGGCGGCGCTTGCGTTTGACCTTGCGCTGGAGTTTTCGCCGTTCCGCGCGCGTACGGCCGCCGCCGGGCGCGGAGGAGGTCCGCCGGGCTCCGGTGGGCAGCAGGTTGTCGGCGGGGTCGCTCGGCACCCCGCGCGGTTTGCCGCGGTTACCCATGGGCGCCCGCCCCCGCCGACGGCCGCGGCGCCGGCACGCGCCCGTACGCGGCAGGGCGGGTCAGGTGCGTCCAGTGGCCGTACGGCCACACGATCCAGTCGGCGCGGCCGATGACGTCACCGACCGGGATCATGCCGCCGCCGGGCGAGCCCAGATGGTCCCGGGAGTCGCTGGAGTCGCTGCGGTGGTCGCCGAGGACGAACAGGCGCCCGGCGGGCACGGCGACGTCGAAGGGGACGCTGGAGGCACTGTCCCCCGGATAGAGGAACGCCGACTCGTCGACCGCGCGGCCGTTCACCTCGATCCTCCCCTTCTTGTCGCAGCAGACGACATGGTCTCCCCCCACCCCGACCACGCGCTTGACGTAGTCAGCGTCCCCGAAGTACCCGGTGCCGTCGAACACGATCACGTCGCCGCGGCGCGGCTCGGCACCGAAACGGTACGCCAACTTATTTACGAGAACGCGGTCCCCGATCCTCAAGCCCTGTTCCATGGATCCGCTCGGAATCTGGAACGGTTGCACCACGAAAGCGTTGAGGACCAGCAAAAACACCAGGCAGGCGAAGAGGGTGAGGGTGATCCGGCCGCCGGGCACCCAGTCGGTGACCCGCTCCAGCAACGCGAAACGCGACCGTCCCTCCGAGCCCGGGGAACCCGGGTGGGAGGAACGGTCGCGTTGCGTCGGCTGTGCTTCGGTGTCCATCGGAGCCAGATGTTATCCGGCTCCGCTATGACCCCGGTGAGGGCCGAGACACCGGGGAGGCACTCAGCTCTCGCGCTTCTCCTTGATCTTCGCGGCCTTGCCGCGCAGCTCACGGAGGTAGTACAGCTTGGCGCGGCGGACGTCACCACGGGTGACCAGCTCGATCTTCTCGACGATCGGGGTGTGCACCGGGAAGGTGCGCTCGACGCCGACGGAGAACGAGACCTTGCGGACCGTGAAGGTCTCGCGGACACCAGAGCCCTGGCGGCGGATCACAACGCCCTTGAACTGCTGCACACGGGAGCGGTTGCCCTCGATGACGCGGACGTGGACGTTGACGGTGTCACCCGGGCGGAAGGCCGGGATGTCGCTGCGCAGCGACGCGGCGTCGACGGTGTCGAGCAGGTGAGACATTTCGTCTGCTTTCTTCGCTGATGCCACAGGTCATCAACGGGAGCTAGGTTTTACAGGAGTGCCGTGCGGTCGGGGCGGGCGTCGTGTCCCCCTGTGGCAGGGGCGCACGCCGGGTGGACGCACAACAGCGGTCTATTCTTCCATGCCCTCGGCCCGCCGCCAAAATCGGCCGTACGGGTGTCCCTCGGGGTCCGGCTCCCAGCCCAGGATGGACAGCATCTCGCGGTCCTTCTTGTCGAAGGCCTTGGGATCGCAGCGCTCGATGAGGTCGGGCCGGTTGGTGGTCGTACGTCTGAGGGCCTCGTCGCGGCGCCAGCGGGCGATCCTGCCGTGGTGGCCGCTGAGCAGCACCTCCGGGATGTCCCGGCCGCGCCAGACGGGCGGCTTGGTGTAGACGGGGCCTTCCAGGAGGCCGGCCATGGCGCCGGGTGCGAAGGAGTCGTCCCGGTGGGACTCGGCGTTGCCGAGGACGCCGGGCAGCAGCCGGGCGACGGCCTCCGTGACGACGAGTACTGCCGCCTCGCCGCCGGCGAGGACGTAGTCGCCGATGGACACCTCGTAGACGGGCACGCGCGTGGCGTACTCGTCCATGACGCGCCGGTCGATGCCCTCGTAGCGGGCCGGGGTGAAGATCAGCCAGGGGCGCTCGGCGAGTTCCACCGCGAGTTCCTGGGTGAAGGGGCGGCCGCTGGGCGTGGGAACGATCAGCGCGGGGGCCTGGGCACCCGTCTCGTAGCCGTCGGCGAGGACGGTGTCCAGGGCGTCGCCCCAGGGGTCGGTCTTCATGACCATGCCGGGGCCGCCGCCGTACGGGGTGTCGTCGACGGTGTTGTGCCGGTCGTACGTCCAGGAGCGCAGGTCGTGCACGTGGACGTTCAGCTGCCCACGCGCGCGTGCCTTGCCGACCAGGGAGACGTTCAGGGGTTCCAGGTACTCGGGGAAGATCGTGACGACGTCGAGCCTCATTCGCTGTCTTCCCCGGTCTCTTCCCTGGACGACGCGATCTCGGCGCGGTCGTCGATCAGGCCCGGCGGCGGGGCGATGACCGCCCTCTGCTCCTCGAGGTCGATCTCGGTGACGATCTCCTCCACGAAGGGGATCAGGACCTCGCTGCCGTCGGGGCGCTCCACGATGAACAGGTCCTGGGAGGGCAGGTGCGAGATCTCGGTGATCCGGCCGACCTCCGTGCCGTCCTCGGTGACCACGTCGAGGTCGATGAGCTGGTGGTCGTAGTACTCGTCCTCGCCCTCGGGCAACTCCTCCGGGTCGACCTCGGCGATCAGGAGGGTGTTGCGCAGGGCCTCGGCCGCGTTGCGGTCGGTGACGCCCTCGAAGCGCAGGAGGAGGCGGCCGCTGTGGACGCGCCCCGTCTCGATGGTCAGCGGTCCCGTGGAGGCGGGATCCGTGGCGAGTACGGCGCCGGGCCCGAGTCTGAGTTCCGGCTCGTCGGTACGTACCTCGACGGTGACCTCGCCCTTGATGCCATGGGCACGGCCGATCCGTGCGACTACCAGCTGCACCTGTCCAAATCTCCTGTCATACGACTGCGGGCCGGGGACGGCCCAGTGGCCCTCCCCGGCCCGAGCCGGTTGCGATGAAGCGTCAGCGGACGTGGTCCACGTCGACGAGGTCGACACGGACGCCGCGGCCGCCGATGGCGCCCACGACGGTGCGCAGAGCGCGCGCGGTACGGCCGTTGCGGCCGATCACCTTGCCGAGGTCGTCCGGGTGGACCCGGACCTCGAGCACGCGTCCGCGACGCAGGTTGCGCGAGGCGACCTGCACATCGTCAGGGTTGTCGACGATGCCCTTCACGAGGTGCTCAAGCGCCTCTTCGAGCATGCTGCTCAGGCCTCGGTCGACTCGGACTCAGCCGCGGCCTCGTCCTTCTTCTCAGCCTTCTTCTTCTGGGTGATCGCCTCACCCTTGCCCTCGTCGTCACCGCCGAGAGCCTCGAACGACGGGCGGGCCGGCTTCGGCTCGGCGACGAGCAGCGGCGCGGGAGCCGGCTCGCCCTTGAACTTCTGCCAGTCGCCGGTCTTCTTCAGAATGGCGAGGACGGGCTCGGTCGGCTGCGCGCCGACACCCAGCCAGTACGCCACGCGCTCGGCGTCCACCTCGATGACCGACGGGTTGTAGGTCGGGTGGTACTTGCCGATCTCCTCGATGGCCCGGCCGTCACGGCGGGTACGGGAGTCGGCGACGACGATGCGGTAGTGAGGCGAACGGATCTTGCCCAGACGCTTCAGCTTGATCTTGACTGCCACGGGAGTGGGTTCTCCTGGATTGACGTGGTTGGGCACGGCGAGCTGCCGCGTGGGGTTGCGGTACCCGAGTGCCCGATGGACGCGTCAGCCGGAGGAGAGAGGGGTCCTGTGCGGCTGTCGAGTACAGCTAGCCATTGTGCCATACCCCGCCGGTCGCTTTGGGCCGAGGGAGTGTGAGCTGGGCTGGGCACGCCTGGGAGGCACCCGGCGTGGAGGTGAGGTCACGTCGGGTGCGCCGCCCGGTGCTGTGCGGTTGCCGGCCACTTCCGGCACCCACGAGATGCCGGTGTTTCGCGCGGCCCGCGTCACGCCGCTCCCGCGACCTCCGGGATTCTGAACGGCTTGCCGCAGCCGCCGCAGACGATGGGGGCCTGGGCCAGGACCGAGGGAACCACGCGGACGTTGCGGCCGCAGTCACAGACCGCCTTGACGCGAACACCACCGCCGGAGGAGCCGTGCCGCGCGGCGGGGCCGCGGAAGGTACGGGAGGTGTCCGAGGAGGTGGCTGCCGTGTGCGCCTTCAGTGCGCGCTGGAGTCGCTCCATGGTCGGGCGGTAGCGCCGCTTGGCCTCGGGGTTGAGCGTGACCAGGGAGAAACCGCTGCTCGGATGCGGCTCCTCCGGGTGGTCGAGGCCCAGTTCCTCGGCGATCGCGAGGAAACGGCGGTTGTGGTACCGGCCGGCGCGCGAGGTGTCGCGGATTCCGCGGGCGGCGGCGATGCCGTGGACTGCCTCATGAAGCAGTCGCTCGAAGGAGAGCTCGTGTCCGCACGCGGACGACGACTCTCCGATCAGGGACTCTGGCGCGGCGAGGTCCGGCAGCTCGGGGTGGTACCGCTGAATGTCGGCCCACGCCTGCGCCAGCTCTGCGGCGAGAACAGGTGGTGTCTGTGTCGTGCTCACGTAATGACAACGAGCGGGGGTGCCGCTGTGTTCCTATTCCGGGGCATCCCAAATATTTTGCACGTACCCGTCAGTTGCCGCTGATGCGTCCGGACGAGGGCGGGTGCGCTGATCTGCGGAGAAGCTTCACAGCTCATACCAAGCCGGTGCGTAGTCCGCCGTACGACCCCTCGCGTAGACCCCGGTGCGGAAGTGATCGGCGATTGCGCAAGAGACGTTTCGGCCGCTCTCGTCACGACGCCCCACCTTGGTCAGCGTCCGTGACGGCCGTGGCGTTACCGCGCGCTGTCCGACCGCCCGGTACCGGGCCGTTCCCCGGAAGCGGACACCTTATGGCCCCCCAGATTGCCGGGATGTGAAATCTCGCCACAGTCGCGTCCGGACCCCAAGCGGGGCCCCACGACCACTGGACGGGGCCGCGAGCCGGGAGTTACCTGGCATACGTGGGAAGTGCGCGCGCACGGCACGGGGGCCACGCAACCGGGCACAGCGGCGAACTGTCGGCGGATTGGGGCGCTTACCTATGACACCTACGCTCGTGCGGCAGCACCGGTCTCACGCGGATTCCGCACCCCGCGTCGACCGGTGCGCACGCGCGCGTGACTGGTCCGAGATCCAGGAGCGGATGCTGGTGCCGCTCTACGAAGCCGTCTACGAACGCCTCGAAGTGGGTCCCGCCACCCGGCTGCTGGGCCTGCGCTGCGGCTCGGGGCTGGCGCTGCTGCTGGCGGCCGGCAGAGGTGCCACGGTCACCGGTTCCGACGACTCGTCCCCCGAGCGGCTCGCCCTCGCCCGCGAACGCCTGTCGGCACACGTCCCGCACGGCGCGAGCGGCGGCGTCCCCGGCGGGCGCGCCACGCGCGGCGGAAGAAGCGGCACACCCGCGCATGCGGCCGCGCGGCCCGTCGGCAGCACGTCTCGGTCCGTCGACGGCGCGCCCCGCGACGCGGTCGGCGACGAGACGGACGGGTACACCCTGGTGACCGTCTTCGAGCCGATCGGCTGCCTGGCGGGCGACTCCGAGGGGCTCGGCGAGCTGCTGGCGAAGGCGCTGCCGCGGGCCGCGCGCGGGGCGGCCGTGGTGCTGGCCGGCTGGGGCCCGCCCGAGCGCTGCGCCACCTCCTCCGTACTGCGGGTGGCGACGAAACTGGCCGATCCCCTGCGCAGCGCGCGCAGCTGGCGGCCCGCCCGGCGCGACGACCTGGAGGAGGTCGCCCAGCGTGCCGGGCTGAAACCGGACGGCTCGGGGCGGGTGACCTGTCCCTTCGGGTACGCCGACGTCGACAGCGCCGTACGCGGGCTGCTGTCGACCGGGCTGTTCGACGCGGCGATCGCGGCGACGGACGCCAAGCAGGTCGACAAGGAGCTGACGGAGGCCCTGCACCCGCACCGGCGCCCGGACGGGACCGTGTGGATGCCGAACGTCTTCCGGTATCTGGTCGCGCGCGTGCGGTAGCGCTCCGCCGACAGCGCGGACGCTTCGGTGGGTGCCTCGTCCGCGGCGCCGTCATGGCCGGTCGCGCGGTCCCGCGCCCCTTCGGGGCCGCACCCCACGCTCATACCTCGGTGTCCTTGGTCAGGCGCGTGATCCCGGCGATCCGGTACGCGTCCGCCTCCTCCAGCGTCTCGTTGGCCAGCAGAGCCTCGGCGAGGGCGTCCAACTGGCCGCGGTGGTCGCGGAGTTTGCGGCACGCCTCCTCGTAGCACTCGTCCACGATCCGGCGCATCTCGGTGTCGATCACGTCGAGGGTCTGCGGGGCGGCGGCGAGCCCGTAGGCCTGCTGGGCGTCGTTCGGGAGCGCGGACAGACGGCCGACCTCCCGGCTCATGCCCCAGCGGGACACCATCCCGCGCGCGATGTTGGTGACCTGTTCCAGGTCGCTCTCGGAACCGGTGGTGATGACGCCGTAGACGACCTGCTCGGCCGCCATCCCGCCCAGGGCGCCGATGATCCGGCCGCGCAGGTACTCCTCGGTGTACGCGTACCTGTCCGCGTCCGGGGTGGACAGGGTGACGCCGAGGGCGCGGCCGCGCGGCACGATGGTGATCTTGCGGACCGGGTCGGCGCCCGGCTGGAGCATGCCGAGCAGGGCGTGCCCGCTCTCGTGGTGGGCGGTGCGCCGGCGCTCCTCCTCGGGCATCACCAGCGGCCGTTCCGCGCCGAGCTGGACCTTCTCCAGGGCGTCGGACAGGTCGGACTGGGTCACGCGCTCCTGTTTGCGTTTCACCGCGAGCAGGGCGGCCTCGTTGGCGAGGTTGGCCAGATCCGCGCCGGTCATTCCCGGGGTCGTACGGGCGACCTGGGCGAGGTCGACGTCCGGGGCCATCGGGATGTCGCGGGTGTGGATCTCCAGGATCGCCTCGCGGCCGCCGCGGTCCGGGGGCGAGACCTGGACCACCCGGTCGAAGCGGCCGGGGCGGGTCAGGGCCGGGTCGAGGATGTCGGCGCGGTTGGTGGCCGCGATGACGATGACGCCCTCGGCGCCGGAGAAGCCGTCCATCTCGGTGAGGATCTGGTTGAGGGTCTGCTCCCGCTCGTCGTGGCCGCCCATCGAGGCGCCGCCGCCGCGGGCCCGGCCGATGGTGTCGATCTCGTCGATGAAGATGATCGACGGGGCGACCTTGCGGGCCTCCGCGAACAGCTCCCGCACGCGCGAGGCGCCCACGCCCACGATCATCTCGATGAACTCGGACGCGGACGCGGAGAAGAACGCCACGCCCGCCTCACCGGCGACCGCGCGCGCGAGCAGCGTCTTGCCGGTGCCGGGCGGGCCCGCGAGGAGCACGCCGCGGGGCATCTTGGCACCCATGCGGCGGTAGGCGTCGGGGTTCTTCAGGAAGTCGACGACGTCGTTGAGCTCGCCCTCGACCTCGTCGATGCCGGCCACGTCGGCGAAGGTGGTGCGCTTCTGGCCCGGCACCAGCTCGACCGGCCTCGGCGGCGCCTTGCGCCCCAGCATGCCGCCCGCGCCGCCGAGCCCGGCCCTCATCCGTCGCGCGACGAAGATCCACAGGGCGACGATGATCAGCATCGGCGCCAGGGAGATCAGCAGGTTGGCCAGGAAGCTGCGGTGCTGGACGACCGGTTCGGCGGTGACCGTCACGTTGTGCTTGGTCAGGTTGGCCCAGAGGTCGTCGTGCGCGAAGGACGGCCGCTCGGTGTTGAACTTGGTGTAGTTCCCGCCGCCCTCGGGGTTCTTCCGCCCCTTCCTCAGCTGACCCTGGATCGAGTCGCCCTTGGCGTAGATCTTGGCGACATTGCCGTCGTTCACCTGCTTGCTGAACTCGGTGTACGAGATCGTCGGCTCGTTGGCCTGGTCGAAGTAGGACAGCACCAGGTTGGCGATCAGGTACACGATCAGCGCGGTGATGATCAGCCGCCACCAGCCGCCCCGCATCCGACGGCCGCCGGGCGGCTGCTGCGGCGGCTCGTCGGGGGCACCCTCGGTACGCCAGGGCTGCTCGGGCGACTTGCGTGGCGGCGCGGGGTTGGTCATATGCGGACGGTACGACAACGGCCAACCCCTGGCACACGCAAAGGGAACCCGGGGGGACTCAGCCCATGAACTTCTTGAACTCGTCCGGCAGCTCGAAGTCCTGACCGCCCTGCTGCGGGAGCCCGAAGGCGTTTCCGCCCTGTGCGGCGGCCTCGCGGCGCTGGGCGTCCTCCAGCTCCTGCTGCTTGCGCTTCATCGGGTTGCCGGAGCGCTGCTTGCCCTTGGCCTTCTTCGCCTGCTTCTTCTGCCGGCCGGGGCCGCCGCCCATGCCAGGGATCCCCGGCATGCCCGGCATTCCGCCGCCCTGGGCCATGCGGGACATCATCTTGCGGGCCTCGAAGAACCGCTCGACCAGGTTCTTCACCGCGCCGACCTCGACACCGGAACCCTTGGCGATACGGGCACGGCGCGAGCCGTTGATGATCGTCGGGTCCTGGCGCTCGCCCGGGGTCATCGACTTGATGATCGCGGCCGTGCGGTCGACGTCGCGCTCGTCGATGTTCTGGATCTGGTCCTTGATCTGGCCCATGCCGGGGAGCATGCCGAGCAGCTTGGAGATGGAGCCCATCTTCCTGACCTGCTCCATCTGGGCCAGGAAGTCGTCCAGGGTGAAGTCCTGGCCCTTCTTCGACGCCAGCTTCGAGGCCATCTTGGCGGCCTCTTCCTGGCTGAAGGTCTTCTCCGCCTGCTCGATCAGGGTGAGCAGGTCACCCATGTCGAGGATGCGGGACGCCATGCGGTCCGGGTGGAACGCGTCGAAGTCGTCCAGCTTCTCGCCGTTCGACGCGAACATGATCGGCTTGCCGGTGATCTGCCGGATCGACAGGGCGGCACCACCGCGGGCGTCACCGTCGAGCTTGGAGAGCACCACGCCGTCGAAGCCGACGCCGTCGCGGAAGGCCTCCGCGGTGTTGACGGCGTCCTGACCGATCATCGCGTCGACAACGAAGAGGATCTCGTCGGGGCTGACCGCGTCCCTGATGTCCGCGGCCTGCTGCATCATGTCGGCGTCGATACCGAGGCGGCCGGCGGTGTCCACGATCACGATGTCGTGGACCTTGGACTTCGCGTGTTCGATGGAGTCCTTGGCGACCTTCACCGGATCACCGACGCCGTTGCCGGGCTCGGGCGCGTAGACGGCGACACCGGCGCGCTCGGCGACGACGCTCAGCTGGTTGACGGCGTTCGGGCGCTGGAGGTCGGCGGCGACCAGCAGCGGGGAGTGGCCCTGCTCCTTCAGCCAGCGGCCGAGCTTGCCCGCGAGGGTGGTCTTACCGGCACCCTGCAGACCGGCCAGCATGATCACGGTGGGCGGCTGCTTGGCGAAGCGCAGGCGCCGGGTCTCGCCGCCGAGGATGGTGACGAGCTCGTCGTTGACGATCTTCAGGACCTGCTGGGCCGGGTTCAGCGCGCGCGAGACCTCGGCGCCGAGTGCCCTTTCCTTGACATTCTTGATGAACGTGCGGACGACCGGCAGGGCGACGTCGGCTTCGAGGAGCGCGATGCGGATCTCGCGCGCCGTGGCGTCGATGTCCGCCTCGCTGAGGCGCCCCTTGCCGCGGAGATTCTTGAAAGTCGCGCTGAGGCGGTCGGAGAGGGTATCGAACACGGTGGCGTCGGTCCTCGAGGTCGGAGTCGGTTCGGGCTGCCCTCCAGGGTATCCGGCCCCGCAAGCTATTCGTCCTCGGCCGCTCGCTCGAATGAGCGAACGGGGACGAAACCGCGGTGCGGCGGGGCACACGTCGGCGACGCCGACGCGCCCGACGACAGCCTCGGCCCCCACGTCAACGGGGACCGTGTCGGCGGGAACCGTGTCGGGGGGAACCGTGTCCGGTGAAGGCGTCGTATGGCCGGAAGGTCACTCCCGCAGCGTCTCCTCCAGCACCCGCGCCAGCGACCCCGCGTCCTCTCCCGGCAGGGGCTCCCCCGCGCCGGTCGTGACGTAGAAGGCGTCCACCGCGTTGGAACCCAGCGTCGACACGTGCATGCTGCGCACCCGCACCCCCGCCTTCTCCAGGGCCATGCCGATCCGGTGCAGCAGGCCCGGGCCGTCCTGGGCGCGGACCTCGATCACCGTGGCGTGGTGGGAGGCCGCCGGGGCCACCGTCACGCGGGGCGGCGGGGCGACCCAGCCGCGCCGGCGGGGGTAGGCCGCGTCCCGTTCGGCGAGGCGGCCGGCGATGTCGAGCGAGCCGTCCAGGGCGCGGACGAGGTCGGCGCGCAGCCGGGTGGCCTGCGGCAGGGAGCCGTACTCGGCGGCCACCCGCCAGTTGAGCAGCAGCACCGCGCCGTCGTCGACGTCGTCCGGCAGGCGCAGGGCGCTGAGCTCCGCCGTGCGGACGGTGAGGCGGTGGACGGCGAGGACACCGGCGACCGCGGGGAGCACGGCGGGCTGGTCGGGTACGGCGATGAGCAGCTCCACGCCGAGAGGTTCGCCGGGCGGCTCCTCACCGGTGACCGGTTCTGTCTGGGCGCGCAGGGCGAGGACCGGGCCGCCGGTGCGGAACGCCTCGATCGCCAGCCGCTCCTGCTCGGCCGTCGGTGCGGCGGGCTCCGGCTCGTCGGGGGCGTCTCCGGCGAGCACGGCGGAGACCCGCTGTACCAGATCGGCGACGAGGGAACCGCGCCAGGAGGACCAGGCCGCCGGTCCGGTGGCGAGGGCGTCGGCCTCGGTCAGCGCGTGCAGCAGCTCCAGGGTGCCCTGGCTGCCGACCGCCTCGGCGACCGAGCGGACCGTGGCCGGGTCGTCCAGGTCGCGGCGGGTGGCCGTCTCGATGAGCAGCAGGTGGTGGCGGACCAGGAGGGACAGCACGGCCACGTCCGCGCGGTCGAAGCCGATCCGCGCGGCCACGTCCTTGGCGATGATCTCTCCGGCCACCGAGTGGTCGCCGGGCCAGCCCTTGCCGATGTCGTGCAGCAGGGCGGCGACCAGGAGCAGGTCGGGGCGGCTGACACGGCGGGTGAGTGCGGAGGCGCGGACGGCTGTCTCGATCAGGTGCCGGTCGACCGTCCAGATGTGGACGGCATTGCGCTGGGGGCGGCAGCGGACCCGTTCCCAGTCCGGCAGCAGGCGGCTGATCAGGCCCTCCGCCTCCAGCGCCTCCCAGACGTCGACGGTCGGGCGGCCGGAGCCGAGCAGGGTCACCAGCTGTTCGCGGGCCTCGGCGGGCCAGGGCGTGGGCAGCTGGCGCACGGTTGCGGCCATGCGCCGTACGGCGTGCAGGGAGAGCGGAAGGCCGGCCTGCGCGGCGGCGGCCGCGGCACGCAACGGGAGCACGGGGTCACGCTCGGGGCGCGCGGCGCGGGCGAGCACCACCTCGCCGTCCTGCTCGACCACCCCCTCGGCGAGGGGCGAGCGCTCCGGTACCGACTTGGCGCCGCCCAGCATGGCGCGCAGGCGCGGCCGGACAGCGCGCGAACGCAACACGCGCCCCACCTCGCGCCAGGTGACGTCACTGGCGTACGAGATGACCCGCGCCGCCTCGTATACCTGCCGCAGCAGCGTGTCCGCGTCCAGCAGCTCCAGCTCGGCCGCCACCTGGTCCTGTTCCTGCAGCGCGAGCCGGTCGGTGGCGCGGCCCGTCACCAGGTGCAGCGCGTCCCGCACGTCGAGCAGGCGCCGGCGGGCGTCCGCGAGGCCCTCGCGCGGGGCGTCGGCGAGCCAGGAGGCGGCGACGGCGCGCAGGGCGGTGGCGTCCCGCAACCCACCGCGCGCCTCCTTCAGGTCGGGCTCCAGCAGGTACTGCAGCTCGCCCTGGCGCTCGGCGCGGCCGGCGCAGAGTTCCTGGAGTTCGGGGAGGCGTTTGGGGGCCTGGTTGCGCCAGTCGGCGAGGACGGCCGTCCGCAGGCCGGCGGTGAGGCCGAGGTCGCCGGCGAGGTGGCGGGCGTCCAGGAGGCCGAGGTGGACTTTCAGATCCTCTCCGGCGGTCCTGCGGGCCTCTCCCGGCGTGCGCACGGAGTGGTCGAGGGCGAGCCCGAGGTCCCAGACGGGATACCAGAGGCGGTCCGCCAGGGCGGCGACCGCTTTCGGGTCGGAACCGTCGTGCAGCAGCAGGAGGTCGAGGTCGCTGCGCGGGGACAGCTCGCCGCGGCCGTAGCCACCGACGGCGACCAGGGAGACGCCCTTGAGCTCCTGGGCCGCCGCCGTGAACAGTCCGGCGAGCCAGTCGTCGGTCAGGTCCGCGAGGGCCGCACGGCGCGGCGGCCCGGACCGCGCCCCCTCGGTGAGGAGGCGCAGCCGGGCCGCCGCGTAGCCGCTGGGTCCCGAGCCCTCTGCTTCCGTGCGCACGTCCGTTCCCGTCACCCAGCGACTCCCGTTCTCGAAAGTGGTGCTCAGAGCGCGTCCGGGCCGCGCTCGCCGGTGCGAACCCGTACGGCCGTCTCGACCGGCAGGGACCAGACCTTGCCGTCACCGATCTTGCCGGTGCGGGCCGCCTTGACGATGACCTCGATCAGCTGCTCGGCGTCGTCGTCCTCGGCCAGGACCTCGATACGGATCTTGGGGACCAGGTCGACGGTGTACTCGGCGCCGCGGTAGACCTCGGTGTGGCCCCGCTGACGACCGTAACCGCTGGCCTCGGTGACCGTCAGGCCGTGGACGCCGAACGCCTGAAGCGCCTCCTTGATCTCGTCCAGCCGGTGGGGCTTGACGACGGCGGTGATGAGCTTCATGCGTCCACCTTCTTGGTCTGCGTGCCGGCCAGGACCGGGGAGTGGCCGGCGGAGCCGAGGACGCCGCCGCCGGCGCCGCTGAAGTCGTATGCGGTCTCGGCGTGCTCGGCCTGGTCGATGCCGGAGATCTCCTCGTCCTCGGTGACCCGCATCCCGATGGTCTTGTCGAGCAGGAAGGCGAGGACGGCGGAGACGACCAGCGAGTAGGCGAGGACCGCGCCGACGCCGGCGCACTGCTTCCACAACTGGGTGAAGCTGTGGTCGCCGTAGAAGACGCCCGTGGCGGTGGACTGACCCTTGCCGGTGGCGAAGAAGCCGATGAGCAGGGAGCCGATGATGCCGCCGACCATGTGCACGCCGACGACGTCGAGGGAGTCGTCGTAGCCGAACCTGAACTTCAGGCCGACGGCCGCGGCGCAGGCGACACCGGCGATGGCGCCGACGGCGATCGCGCCGAGCGGGGAGACCGCGCCGCCGGACGGGGTGATCGCGACCAGACCGGCGACCGCGCCGGAGGCGGCGCCCAGCGTGGTGAACGCGCCGTGCCGGATCTTCTCGTAGGCGAGCCAGGCCAGCATGGCGGCGGCCGTCGCGACCTGCGTGTTGACGAACATCAGCGCGCCGACGCCGTCGTCGTTGCCGAGCCAGGAGCCCGCGTTGAAACCGAACCAGCCGAACCACAGCAGGCCCGCGCCGAGCATGACCAGCGGGAGGCTGTGCGGGCGCATCGGGTCCTTCTTGAAGCCGACGCGCTTGCCGATGACGAGGATGACACCGAGGGCCGCCGCACCCGCGTTGATGTGGACCGCCGTACCGCCCGCGAAGTCGATCACGCCCAGCTTGTAGGCCCAGCCGTCGGCGCCCCAGACCCAGTGGGCGACCGGGACGTAGACGATCGTGAGCCACAGGGCGATGAAGAGCGACCAGGCCGAAAACTTGACGCGGTCCGCGAGGGCGCCGCTTATCAGGGCCGGCGTGATGATCGCGAACATCATCTGGAAGACCATGAACACGAAGATCGGGATCGTGTAGCCGGGCCAGAGCTCCGTCAGTCCGATCTTGCGGAGGCCGAACCAGTCGGAGTCCCAGCCGATGAGGCTGTTGTGTGTGCCGAAGGCGAGGGAGAAGCCGTAGAGCACCCACAGAATGGTGATGATGCCCATGCTGATGAAGCTCATCATCAGCATGTTCAGGGTGCTCTTGACGCGGACCATGCCCCCGTAGAAGAAGGCCAGACCCGGCGTCATGATCAGTACCAGGGCGGAAGCTATGAGCATGAAGCCTGTGTTCGCGGCAGACAGCTTCGGTGCCTCCGCGGCAAGCGTGAAGGCTGGTGCCATCGGCGTCTCCTCGTCGGTTGGTACGGCCCCGTGCGGGCGGTGCCTGGGCGGTCCGGCGGGTTGTGGGGGCGGGCCGGTTATGCGCCATGAGACTGGCGCAGCGCGGTTTCGGTGGAAGCCCCTGGTTGTTTCGCCGGGGTGACGAAGGCGCCCTGTGTGTTACGCGTGGATGAAATGCGAGATGTCCGGCGGCGCGATCGTTATCGTGGCGCAACCTTCTCCGGGCGGGTCCGCCCGGAGAAACAGGCCGGCCGCGGTGGGCCTCTCGATGACCTGGCGCGGGGGAGCCGAGTCGGGCTGTTCGGGAGGACCGGCCGCGGCCGGGGCGTGGGAGCCGGGCGCGTCAGACCGCTTCGGCGGTCTCCGGCAGGTCGACGGCGAGCTGGTCGGTGAGATCGACCACGGTCGTGAGCTCGCCGTAGTCCCGTACGGCCGCGTCGACCGTCTTTCGGATACGAGTGTTCACACGCTCCGAGCGGACCTTCTTGGCGATCTCCATGGCTTGTGAGGCGTAGTCCGCGCTCCGTTCGGGCTCGCGCTGGAGCAGGTGCACGGTGGCCTTGCCGATCAGGTTCAGCGCGTAGGACCGCTGGTGCTCGGAATCCTTGGCGAACAGCTCCACCGCCCGCTGCATGAGCGGATCGGCGAGGGAGGCGTAGGTCGGGCTGCGTCCGGCGACGTAGGCGAGGTCGCGGAAGGAGTGGGAGTTCTCGCCGTACAGCTCGGCCTCGGAGAAGAAGCGGATCCAGTCGGGGTCCGGCTCGTCCCACTCGTCGGCCTCGGCGAAGGTGTCCTCGGCCATGCGGACCGCACGCTTGGTCTTGCCGGGCTGGCCCATGTTCGCGTAGGCGCGGGCCTCCATCGCATACAGCATGGACTGGGTGCGCGGACTCGCGCAGTCGCGGCTGCCGTACTGGGCGAGGTGGATCAGCTCCAGGGCGTCGTCGGGCCGGCCCAGGTGGATCATCTGGCGGCTCATGCTGGACAGGATGTACGAGCCGAGGGGCTTGTCGCCGGCCTCCTTGGCCGCGTGCAGGGCGAGGACGAAGTACTTCTGCGCGGTGGGCTGCAGACCGACGTCGTAACTCATCCAGCCCGCCAGTTCGGCGAGCTCGGCCGCGACCTTGAAGAGCTTGCGGGTGGTGGCCTCGGGCTGGGGCTCCTGGAGCAGGTCGGTGACCTCGTGCAGCTGGCCGACGACCGCCTTGCGGCGCAGGCCGCCGCCGCACTGGGCGTCCCACTGGCGGAACATCCGCGTGGTGGACTCCAGCAGGTCCAGCTCGGGCTTGGACAGCCGGCCGGGCCTGCGGGAGTCGAGGACGAACTCGGGCTCGGGGGGGACCGGGGCGGTGGTGGGGCTCGGGACGAGCCAGCGCTGCATGGGCTCGATGAGCGTGGGGCCGGCCGACAGCGCCAGCGAGGTGCCGAGGAAGCCGCGCCGGGCGAGCATCAGGTCGCTGCGCGAGAACTCGCTGAGCAGGGCGACCGTCTGGGGGGCCGTCCAGGGCAGGTCGACCCCGGAGGCGGAGGGCGACTGGCGGGCGGCGCGCAGGCCGAGGTCCTCGATGGAGACCACACAGCCGAAGCGCTCGGAGAACAGCTCGGAGAGGATGCGCGGGATCGGCTCGCGCGGGTTCTCCCCGTCCAGCCAGCGGCGCACGCGCGAGGTGTCGGTGGAGATGTGGTTGGCCCCCAACTGGCGTGCCCTGCGGTTCACTTGGCGAGCGAGCTCGCCCTTGGACCAGCCGCTGCGCACGAACCAAGAGCCGAGCAGCTCGTTGGGGCGCCTGTCGGCGTTCGTCCCACTACCGCTGTTGCCGCTCACTGGAACGCCCCCATCCCTGAGACCACCTGTCGTCGAGTGCGCCAAGCCCTATCAGAATGCCGGTAAATACGGCCTCCCGTCCGCCGGTTCTCACCCTTCGAACGGGTTGACGACTCGCCTCCGGCAACCCATGGATGCATATGCCTCCCGGACTCGCACACTCACAGTAATCCTACGATCACCCGCTCAGCCACGGGGATCCCTGAAACGCCACCATTCGCCACCCCTTCGAATGAACTCACGGGCGCCCGCACGCGATTCACTTGACATAGGACGGCCGGAAGTGGACGGAGTGATGCACTCGGGGGCGCGAACCCCCCGATGCGCCACCCGATGCGCTTCAAGGCGCCGCCTTGGCCTCGCCCGAGGGCGGGGAGGCGGAGCCGTAGCGTTACGTTCCGCTTCCGTCTCGTTCCGCGTCGTAACCACCGGCGCGCCGGACCCGTTGGAGGGGGCATGGGCTTCACGATCGGCGGCATTCGCGAGATCCGCTCCGGCACACGCCGGCGCGGCCGTTCGTCGGAGTGCACCGCCGTCGCCGAGTTCACCGGGCTGTGGGGCTGGGACGTGGTGCCGGGGGCGCGCGCCGCGGCAGGCGTCTGCTCGTGCGGCCGCGCCGACTGCACGGCGCCGGGCGCCCATCCCCTGGACTTCGCGGCGCGGGTGCCGGCCGGGGCCACGCTGGACGAGGTGACCAAGGCCTGGTCCGAGGTCCCGGGCGCCGCGGTGATGCTGCCGGTGGGCCAGGCGTTCGACGTCATCGAGGTCGCCGAGGGCGCCGGCCGCCGTGCCCTGGTCCGCCTGGAGCGGATGGGGCTGCCCCTCGGTCCGGTGACCGCGACCCCGGACGGCCGCGCCCACTTCTTCGTCGCGCCCGGCGCCGCCGCCGACCTCCCCCGGCTGCTCTACCGCATGGGCTGGGACGCCCCCTCGGCCCTCGACCTGCGCGGCCTCGGCCCCGGTACGCACATCACCGCGCCGCCCTCCGACCGGGGTGGTCTGGGCCCGGTGCGCTGGCTGCGGCCGCCCGCGCTGGACTCGGCGACGCGGCCTCCGGCGGCCCGGCTGCTGCTGGGCACGCTGGCGTACGTGGCACACCGGTCGCGGGCGCGGGCCTGATCGGCGCACGCGCCGCCGCGCAAGGCGAAGCGCCCGTCCCCAACTGCACCTTGGGGCGGGCGCTTCTTGTCAGTGCCGCGGTCGGTGACCGGTCAGTCACCGATCAGCGCGTCCACGAACGCCTCCGGCTCGAACGGCGCGAGATCGTCGGCGCCCTCGCCGAGGCCGATCAGCTTGACCGGCACGCCCAGCTCGCGCTGGACCGCGACGACGATGCCGCCCTTGGCGGTGCCGTCCAGCTTGGTCAGCACGATGCCGGTGATGTCCACGACCTCCGCGAACACGCGGGCCTGCACCAGGCCGTTCTGGCCGGTGGTGGCGTCCAGGACGAGCAGCACCTCGTCGAGCGGCGCGTGCTTCTCCACGACCCGCTTGACCTTGCCGAGCTCGTCCATGAGGCCGGTCTTGGTGTGCAGACGGCCGGCGGTGTCGATGAGGACGACGTCGACCCCCATCTCCTTGCCCTCCTTGACCGCGTCGAAGGCCACGGAGGCGGGGTCGCCTGCCTCGGGGCCGCGCACGGTGTAGGCGCCGACCCGCTCGCCCCAGGTCTGCAGCTGGTCGGCGGCGGCGGCGCGGAAGGTGTCGGCGGCGCCCAGGACGACCGTGCGGCCGTCGGCCACGAGCACGCGCGCGAGCTTGCCGGTGGTGGTGGTCTTGCCGGTGCCGTTGACCCCGACGACCATCACGATGCCGGGCTTGCGGTCCTCGGGCTCGGTCTTCACCGTGCGGTCGACGTCGGTGCCGACCAGCTTGAGCAGCTCCTCGCGCAGCAGGCCGCGCAGCTCCTCGGGGGTGCGGGTGCCGAGCACCTTCACGCGCTCGCGCAGGCCCTCGACCAGCTCCTGGGTGGGCTGCACGCCGACGTCGGCGGTGAGCAGCGTGTCCTCGATCTCCTCCCAGGTCTCGTCGTCCAGGTGCTCGCGCGAGAGCAGCGTGAGCAGGCCCTTGCCCAGGGCGTTCTGGGAGCGGGACAGACGGGCGCGCAGGCGGACCAGCCGCCCGGCGGTGGGCTCCGGGATCTCGAGCTCGGGAACCTCGACGGCGGGGCCGGTGGGGGGCTCTTCGACGACGACCGCGGGGCCGCCGGGGAGATCCACCTCCTCGATCGTGCGGCGCGGTTCGTCGCGCGGCGTCTCGGCCTCGTCGCCGACGTGCGGCTCGGCCGGGGGCGCGGTGATGTCGGGCGCCTTCGGGGGCGGCGGAGGCAGCGGCTTCCGGCGCCGGCTGCCCACGATCAGCCCACCGAGCGCGCCGAACACGACCACGGCGATGACTACAGCAAGGATGACGATTTCCATAACGGCTCCAGTATCAGCCATGGGTTACGACGGAAGGCCGTTTGTGGCTTCCTCCGAGAGACAAACGCCACTTAAAGCAAGGAGTCGGAGCAAAGTACGATGGTGGCGGCTCTATTGACGCGCGTAGAGTCCCCACCGTCCCCTGTCCTCCCACGTCTGGCCCCTTTTCCATGAGCAAAACCGTCGAGACCGAAGGCGCTCTCGAGACCCGAGGCATCGAGCAGGTCCCGGATCACGAGCGCACCGCGAAGACCCGTGAGCTGTTCCCCACCTGGGTCGGTGCCAACATCAGCGTGCTGCTGCTGACGATGGGCGCGAGCCTCGTCGTGGCGTACCACCTGAACATCTGGCAGGCACTCGTCGTCGCGGTGGCCGCCCCGGTCGTGTCGTACGGCCTGGTCGGCCTGATCGGCATCGCCGGCAAGCGCGGCGGCGCGCCCGGCATGGCGCTCTCGCGGGCGGTCTTCGGCCAGCGCGGCAACCTGCTGCCCGGCTCGCTGATCTGGGTCGCGCGCTGGGGCTGGGAGACGATCAACGCGGTCACGGGCGCCTACGCGATGCTCACCATCCTGGACATCCTGCTCGGCATCAAGGCGAACAGCGTGCTGGACATGGTGACGCTGCTGGTGTTCGTCGTCGCGACCTTCGCGATCTCCGGGCTCGGCATCAACGCCGTGCAGAAGTGCAACAAGTACGCGACCTACCTCTTCGGCGTCTTCTCGGTGCTGGTCCTGGTCTACCTGGTCGCGAACACCGACTGGTCGAAGGTGCTGCACCACGGCGGCGGCTCCACGGCCGCGGTGATCACCGGCGTCGGCATGATCGCGGCGGGCGGCGTCAGCTGGATCCCGACGGCGCCGGACTTCACGCGCTATCTGCCCCGCACGGCGTCCTCGAAGGCGATCGTGGGCACGGCGGTCGGCGGCGCCGGCATCGTCGTGCTGCCCATGGTCCTGATGGGCGCCGTGATGGCGGTGTCCACGCCGGACCTGGCCTCGGCGACCGACCCCGTGTCCTTCCTCGGCGAGATCCTGCCGACGTGGATCGCGGTGCCGTACCTGTTCATCGCGCTGATCGGCATGCTGCTGATCAACTCGATGTCGATGTACTCGGCGGGCTTCACCGCGCAGACCCTGGGCTTCAAGGTGCCGCGGCACTGGGCGGTCTCGGTGAACGCCGTGATCTCGCTGGCCTTCGGCGGGGTGCTGATGCTGGTGGCGACGAGCTTCATGGGCTCGTTCATCGCCTTCCTCTCGCTGCTGGCGGTGGCCTTCTCCGCCTGGGTCGGCGTCTTCGGCGCGGACATGCTGCGCCGCACCGAGTACGACGGCGAGGCGATGACCGACACCACCCGCACCAGCGCCTACTGGTACAAGGGCGGCTTCTCCCCCGCCGCCGTGGCCTCCTGGGCGATCGGCCTGGTCTCGGGTCTGATGTTCACGACCTCGGACTGGTTCACCGGCCCGCTGGCGAAGAACAACGTCATCGGCGAGTACGGCCTCGGCTGGGTCGCCACGATCGTGATCTCGGGTCTGCTGTACCTCGTTCTGCCCAAGCCGGCACCGAAGGAGCCGGCGGAGGCCGCCGAGCCGGCCGGGGAGCGGGCGACCGTCGACGCCTGACGCGCGTCAGCCGCCCCGGCGGCTCTTGTACAGGGCGGTGCTCGCGCGGAAGCGGAGGCGGGAGCAGCGGTCCTTCGTCTGCTGGTCGGCGTCGTCCGGACAGCAGCAGTACCGGGCGAGCCACCGCAGGTCGTCCGGGTCGAGCCAGAGGGCGATCCGGCCCCGGCCGGCCTCCGTCCGCGGATCCGTGGGTACGGCGTCGGTCATCCCGCGAGCCTACCTCCTGCCCTTGCATAGCCATCTGACGCCACGTCAGCTACCGTCCCCCTCCACCGAGTCGTACCGGAGGGGGACTCCCCATGCCCGTCACGGTCGTCCGTTTCAACCTCGTCGCTCCCGGCGCCGGCCGCGCCGCCCTCTCCGCCCGCTATCGGACCGCCCTGGAGATGGCCGCGTACGCGGACGAGCACGGGATCAGCACCGTGCAGACCGAGGAACACCACGGCGCCGAGAACAACTGGCTGCCGTCGCCGTTCGCCTTCGCGGGCGCGGTGTTCGGGGCGACCCGCCGGATCGCGGTGACCGTCTCGGCGGTGATCGGCCCCCTGCACGACCCGCTGCGGCTGGCCGAGGAGATAGCCGTGCTGGACCTGCTGAGCGGCGGCCGGCTGGTGACGGTGGCCGGGATCGGTTACCGGCCCGAGGAGTACGCCCTGTTCGACGTCGACTGGAATGCCCGCGGCCGACTGCAGGACGAGCTGCTGGAGACCCTGCTGAAGGCGTGGTCCGGCGAGGAGTTCGCGTACCGGGGCCGTACGGTGCGGCTCACCCCGCGCCCCTTCACCGATCCGCACCCCCTCGTGCTGGTCGGCGGCTCCTCCAGGGCCGCCGCCCGCCGCGCCGCCCGGCTCGGCCTGCCGTTCTTCCCGAGCGCGCACCTGCCGGAACTGGAGTCCTACTACAAGGAGAAGCTCGCCGCGTACGGCACCGAGGGCTGGGTCATGATGCCCGCGGCCGAGACCCCTCTGCTGCACATCGCCGACGACCCGGACCGGACGTGGGCGCGGTACGGCGAGCACTTCCTGCACGAGGCCCGGACGTACGCCTCCTGGCAGTCCGGTCAGATCCGCTCGGCGGTGCGCTCGGCGGCCACGACGGTGGAGGAGCTGCGCACGGAGGGCGTGTACCGCGTCCTCACCCCGGAGGAGTGCGCGGGCGCGGGACTGGACAGCCTCGTCCTGCATCCGCTGGTGGGCGGGATGCCGGTCGAGGAGGGCTGGCGGAGCCTGCGGTTGTTCGCGGAGCACGTGGTGCCGAGGGTGGGCGGTTGAGTCCGGAGCCCGGAGGACCTCGGGGTCACACGCTGTCGCCCAGCCTGTGGATCGACGACAGCCGCGAAGTCGCTGTGCCGCCTGGCTTCCCGGCCGGGCCCCTCCTCCCGCGGAGCCGCCGCACGCCGTCGCGGACGCCGCGTCCACGCCGACGAGACCGGAACCTGCACGAGGCGCCCGTCGGCGGGAACAGACCGCCGCCCCCGGACCGGGCAGTGGCCGGTACGGGGGCGGCGGGGGGTACGAGGAGAGGGGCAGCGGGGTCTTGGCCCCTGCTCCTCGGTCTCGGGGGCTTCTCCGGCAGGATCAGCCCATCTCCTCCAGCGCCTTGCCCTTCGTCTCCTTGACGAACTTCAGGACGAACGGGATGGAGAGCGCCGCGAAGACGGTGTAGATGACGTACGTGCCGGAGAGGTTCCAGTCGGCCAGCGACGGGAAGCTCGCGGTGATGGCCCAGTTGGCGATCCACTGCGCCGAGGCGGCCACACCCAGGGCGGCGGCGCGGATCCTGTTCGGGAACATCTCGCCGAGGAAGACCCAGACCACCACGCCCCAGGACAGGGCGAAGAAGAGGACGAACACGTGGGCGGCGATCAGGGCGACCCAGCCCTGGGTGGCCGGCAGCTTGCCGTCGACCAGGTGGGAGCTGAACGCCCAGGCCTCCAGCGCGAGACCGACGACCATGCCGACCGAGCCGATGAGGGCGAGCGGCTTGCGGCCGATGCGGTCCACGAAGATCATCGCGATCACGGTGCCGATGATGTTGATGATCGACGTCGTGAAGGAGTAGAAGAACGAGTCCGTCGGGTCGACACCGACCGACTGCCACAGCGTCGAGGAGTAGTAGAAGGCGACGTTGATGCCGACGAACTGCTGGAAGACCGACAGGCCGATACCGATCCAGACGATCGGCTTGAAGAAGAAGCCGCCGCCGAGCAGGTCCTTGAAGGTGGACTTGTGCTCGCTCTTCATCGCGTGCTCGATCTCGGCGACGCGGGCGTCCAGGTTCACGCCCTTGCCCTCGACCTCGGCGAGGATCTCCTTGGCACGCTCACGCTTGCCGACGGAGAGCAGGAAGCGCGGGGACTCGGGGATCGCGAAGGAGAGCAGACCGTAGAGGACGGCCGGGACGACCATGACGCCGAGCATGACCTGCCAGGCCTCCAGGCCCATCAGGTGGCCGCGCTGGTTGCCGCCGGCGGCGTTCAGCAGGCCCCAGTTGACCAGCTGCGAGATGGCGATGCCGACGACGATCGCGGCCTGCTGGAAGGAGCCGAGCCGGCCGCGGTAGGCGGGCGGGGCGACCTCGGCGATGTAGGCCGGGCCGATGACGGAGGCCATGCCGATGGCGAAACCGCCGACGATCCGCCAAAGGGCGAGGTCCCACAGCGCGAAGGGCAGCGCGGAGCCGACGGCGCTGATGGTGAAGAGGACCGCGGCTATCTGCATACAGCGGATACGGCCGATGCGGTCGGCTATGCGGCCGGCCGTCGCGGCGCCGATGGCACAGCCGATCAGGGCGATCGCGATGACCTGGGCGAGGGCCGCGGAACCGATGTCGTACTTGCTGCGGATGGCCTCGACCGCGCCGTTGATCACGGAGCTGTCGTAACCGAAGAGGAAACCGCCCATGGCGGCGGCCGCTGCGATGAAGATGACGTGCCCGAGATGTTCGGGATGAGCCGTACCGGCTCCTGACTGAGGTGCCTGCGCTGTGCTGGTCACGTGTATCTCCTCGGGCCACGGCAACGCTGCCGGGGTGGGGGGCGAGCCCTTCCTGGCGTGGGCGGATCCTTGGTGGTTCCAGTGGCGCACAACTTCGCGCCGCTCACACCTGAAGGTAAAAGCAACGTTGCAGAGACTATGCCTTCAAGTTTCGAAGTCAATAGTTCAACGACTGTGAGTTTTTCGATGGGCCCGTTGGTCTCGTGTTCAAGAAGTGAACGTCGGCGTAGTTGATCTTCTAGTGGATCTTCAGGTCTAGCGGAGCCGCTGGGAGATCACCTTGGACACGCCGTCGCCCTGCATGGACACGCCGTAGAGCGCGTCGGCGACCTCCATCGTGCGCTTCTGGTGCGTGATCACGATCAACTGCGAGGCCTCCTGCAGCTCCTGCATGATCCGGATCAGCCGCTGGAGGTTGGTGTCGTCCAGGGCCGCCTCGACCTCGTCCATGACGTAGAAGGGGCTCGGCCGGGCCTTGAAGATCGACACCAGCAGGGCGACGGCCGTCAGCGAGCGCTCGCCACCGGAGAGCAGGGACAGCCGCTTGACCTTCTTGCCCGGCGGGCGCGCCTCGACGTCCACGCCCGTGGTGAGCATGTTGTCGGGGTCGGTGAGCACCAGCCGCCCCTCACCGCCCGGGAAGAGCCGGCCGAAGACGCCCTCGAACTCGCGGGCTGTGTCCCAGTAGGCCTCGGTGAAGACCTGCTCGACGCGCTCGTCGACCTCCTTCACCACCTGGAGCAGGTCGGCGCGGGTCTTCTTCAGGTCCTCCAGCTGCTCGCTGAGGAACTTGTGCCGTTCCTCCAGCGCCGCGAACTCCTCCAGCGCCAGCGGGTTGACCTTGCCCAGCTGCTGGTACGCCCGCTCGGCGGCCTTGAGCCGGCGCTCCTGCTCGGCCCGGTGGAAGGGCTTGGGCTGGTTGCGCGGGTGCTCGGGGTCCTCGGGCAGCACCTCGCCCTCGGCGGGGAGCGAGGGCGGCACGGGCTGGTGCGGGCCGTACTCCGCCACCAGCCCGGCCGGTTCGACACCCAGCTCCTCCAGCGCCTTGGTCTCCAGCTGCTCGATCCGCAGCCGCTTCTCGGCGCCGAGTACCTCGCCGCGGTGCACCGAATCCGTCAACTTGTCGAGCTCGGCCTTGAGTTCGCGTCCGGCGGTGCGCGCGGCGGTCAGTTCCTGCTCGCGCCGGGCCTTGGCGGCCTCGGCGGCGGCGCGTTCCCGTTCGGCGCGGGCGAGGGAGACCTCGATGTGCGCGAGCAGCTGGCGGGCGCCGGAGGCGACCGCCTCGGCGACGGCGGCCTCATGACGCAGCCGGGCGCGGCGCTGCTCGGCACGCGCGCGTGCCTCACGTTCCGCGCGGGCGGCCCGGTCGAGGGAGTCGGCCCGTCCGGCGAGCCCCTTGACCCGCTCCTCATGGGTACGGACCTGCAGCCGGGCCTCCATCTCGGTCTGCCGGGCGTTGGCCCCGTCGGCGGCGAGGCGGTCCCGGACCGAGGTGTCCGGCTCCTCCTCGACCGGCATCTCCTCGGCGACCACCAGTCGCTCGGCCAGCTCCTCGGCCTCCTGTACGGCCTTCTCCAGCGCCTCCTGCGCGCGTGCGGCCGCGGCAGCTGAGCGCTCCGCCTCTCCGGCGGCCCCGCGGGCCTGCCCGGCCAGCCGGCCGAGCTGCTGGGCCACGGCCGACTTCTCCCGGTCGGCGGCCCGGCGCCGCTCTCCGATGTCCTCGACCAGTGCGGCGGTCTGCCTGCGCCGCTCGGCCGCCGTGTGCTGTGCCTCGGCCAGTTCCTCGCAGCGGACCGCCAGCTCGGCCAGCTCGGCGGCGGCCTCGTCGACCGAGGCCTGCACCTCCAGCAGACTCGGCGCCCCGGCGGAGCCGCCGTGTGCGAAGTGGGCGCCCAGGAGGTCGCCCTCGGCGGTCACGGCGGTGAGTTCCGGGTGCGCGCAGACGAGGTCCTCGGCGTCCTCCAGGGTGCCGACGACCACGGCTCCTCGCAGCAGGCGGCGGACGGCGGGCATGAGGTGGGCGGGGCCGCGGACGAGGTCCGCGGCGAGGAGGGGGGTGCCGGTCTGTCGGTCGACCGCGGGTCCGCCGTGGCTGGTCCCGCCGTTCCCCGCGGCCCTTTGGGACATCGGGCCGCCGCCGTCGGACACCGCTTCGTCGTGGCCGAGCGCGCCGTCGCCCGCCGCCCCCCGGGGCACCGGGCCGCCGTCGTCGGGGGCGGGCTCGTGCTCCGGGGTGGCTGCGAGGAGCAGGGCCGCCCTGCCGCCGTCCTGCTTGCGCAGCAGGCGGATCGCCTCCGCCGCCGCCGTGGTGGTCGCGACCGCGATCGCGTCCGCCGCCGCTCCGAAGGCCGCGGCGAGGGGGACCTCGTAGCCCGGGGTGACCGTCAGCAGTTCCGCCGCCGGGCCCAGGACTCCGGTGAGGCGGTCGCGGGCGCCGAGGAGTATTCCGGTGCCGTCCTTGCGGCGCAGGCCCAGGGCCAGGGCCTCGTGGCGGGCCTGGGTCGCGGCGCGGCTGCGTTCGGCCGTGGTGAGTGCCTCGCGGGCCGTGCTCAGGGCGGTCTCCGCCTCGGCGAGCAGGCGCTTGGCGTCCTCGTGCCGCTCGGCGAGGTCCGCGTCGTCGGCGTCGAGGCCGTCGACCTCGGCCTTGAGCGTCTCGTACTCCTCCTGGGCCCGTACGGCGCGCTCCTGCGCCTCGTCGCGGGCCGTGGCCAGGCGGTCGATCTCGGCCTGTGCGGAAGCCGCTCGGGAGCGGGCCGCGTTGACCTGGCCGGTCAGGCGGGCCAGTCCCTCACGACGGTCGGCGATGGCGCGGGCCACGTCCCTCAGCCGGCGTTCCTCGACGGCCAGCTCCCGCTCCAGTTCGGCGCGGTGGGCGACGGTGTCGTCGAGGGCGTGCTGGGCCGCCTCCAGGGCCGCCTCCAGCTCGGCCTCCTGCTCGCGGACGCGGGCGGCCTCGCGCTCCAGGTCCTCGGGGTCGCGGCCGCGCCGTTCCTCGGGGGGCGCGGAGGTGGCGCTCTTGACCCGGGCGTCGGCCAGCGAGACCGTGCCGCGGACGCGTTCGGCCAGCTGGGACAGCTCGTACCAGGTCTGCTGGGCGTTCTGGAGGCGGGGCGCGAGGCGGCGCACCTCGTCCTCCAGCAGGGCCTCGCGCTGGAGCGCCTTCTTCAGCTCCTGTTCGGCGGCTTCCTTGCGCTCCTTCAGGGCCGCCTCGTCGGCGATCTCGGTCTTCAGCGCCTCGCGCAGTCGTACGAGATCGTCGGCCAGCAGTCGCAGGCGGGCATCGCGCAGATCCGCCTGGATGACGGCGGCCCTTCTCGCCACCGCCGCCTGGCGGCCGAGCGGCTTGAGCTGGCGGCGGAGCTCGTCGGTCAGGTCCTGCACGCGCGCGAGGTTGGCCTGCATCGCGTCCAGCTTGCGCAGGGCCTTCTCCTTGCGCTTGCGGTGCTTGAGGACACCCGCGGCCTCCTCGATGAAGGCCCGGCGGCCCATGGGATCGGCGTGCAGGACGGAGTCGAGCTGGCCCTGGCCGACGATGACGTGCATCTCGCGGCCGATGCCGGAGTCGGAGAGGAGGTCCTGGATGTCGAGGAGGCGGCAGGTGTCACCGTTGATCTGGTACTCGCTGCCGCCGTTGCGGAACATGATCCGCGTGATGGTGACCTCGGCGTACTCGATCGGCAGCGCGCCGTCGGAGTTGTCGATGGTCAGGGACACCTCGGCGCGGCCCAGCGGGGGGCGGCCGGTGGTGCCGGCGAAGATGACGTCCTCCATCTTGCCGCCGCGCAGCGACTTGGCGCCCTGTTCGCCCATGACCCAGCTGAGCGCGTCCACGACGTTGGACTTGCCCGAGCCGTTCGGTCCGACGACACACGTGATGCCCGGTTCGAACCGGAGCGTGGTCGCCGAGGCGAACGACTTGAACCCGCGGAGGGTCAGGGCCTTGAGGTGCACGCCGCTGGACTCTACCCGGAGCCGCTATCTCACTCCATGAACCCTCGCAACCGCGCGGTTTCGCCAGTGAACATGCAGGGCAGACCGTACGTTAAAGAAGGTGAAAGGATGCGCGGGGGAAGAACGAAGGGACGCCGAAGCGTCCCTTGCAACTCTGACGGCTGGATTGCAGCCGCCCCATCAACTGAGCGGTTGATTACGGCAGCCCGATCGCTGCGACTGCTTTTTGTGGAGCGATGCAGTGATCAGGTGAGCGCAGGCTCCGCCTGGTGTGCGTCGATGCTCTCCATGATCCTGTCCTGAGAAGCGGCAGCCGACAGCGCTTCGTTCTCCGCCTGGATCCGTACGAGCTCGGACTCCAGGTCCTGGACGCGCTGCTGCAGCCGTCGCATCTCGGCGAGGAGTCGAGGGTCGGAGCCGCCGACGTAACCGAGAAGCGCCTTTGCCATGATGGATGGTCCTCCACACTGAGTGACCGACCGATGCGGTGTGGGTCGTGAGGGATTTGCACCCGCGGTGCTTGGCACATCCGGGTGTTGCTCTACTGTTGCTCCATGCCAAACAGCTAAGGTGCGCGGGGCTTTCAGCGTCTCACCAAAAAGTTTGACGGTCAACACGATCACGCCCTGTATTGGTGGGCACCCCAGGGCGCGCGGCCGGGAAAGCGGCGGCGCTGCGACTCATCCGGGGCCCTCAGGGCGTGACGATCAGCTGTACCAGCGGAGCCTGCCATGCCGGGCCGTTCTTGGCAACCACCAGGTCGTTTCTGCTGTGCGCATGTGCCCCCGGCAGCTCCCCGTGCGCCGGCCTGCGCGCCTTTACACAACCCGCTCAGCGGATGGCGAAGCCGTCATAGCCGCCGCGCGGTGTGTCCCAGATCTCGGTGACTCCGTCCACGTGTCCGGGCGTGTCGTGGCCCTGGAGCCAGTCCAGCAGGCCTTCGCAGCCCTCACGCGAGCCCTCCGCGACCACCTGGACGCGACCGTCGGCCAAATTGAGAGCAAAACCACTCAGGCCGCCGATCTCCAGCGCCTTGGCGCGCGTGAACCAGCGGAAACCCACGCCTTGCACGCGTCCACGCACCCATGCGACCAGTCGTACTTCCTCGCTCATGGGGGCAACCTAACCGGCCGATGTCGCTCGGGACACATCGCCCTTCAGCGGCATGCGGTAGCGTCCGCCCCCGATGCATCTCATATGAAACTCACTCGATCGAGTGAGCCGGGTTGGCCAGAGGGACTCATTCGCCGCGCAGGCGCCCGCAGGCAACCGGTCGACCGCGAGACGAGGAAGAGGGCAAGGACATGGGACGCCACCGACGCTCCGCCGCCGGCCGCGCCGCCACGGGCCGCGCCACGGGGGTCACCCACACACAGCGCTCCCTCACCGGAGGCGACGCCCCGCAGCACTCGTACTCGGGTGAGCCCTGGCAGGACGCGTACGCGGGCGGGAGCCGGCCTGGCCCCTACGAGGGTGAGCCCTGGGAGGACTCGTACACCGGTGAGGTACGGCGGCACGCGTACCCGGGGGAGATCGTCCGCCGGGAACAGGCGCCCCGGGGCATCGCGCCCTATCTGAACCCGGAGGCGCACAGGCCGGCGACCGGTCTGCAGCCGCTGGCCTACGCCGACGCGACCGCCAGGGCGCACGCCTATCTGTTCGCGGCGGACGGCGAGGGTCCGGGCGGCCCCGGAGGCGGTGGCCTCACCTCGGACGGTGATCCCTCCCCCGGTCACCGGCGCCGCAAGAAGGGCGCGCGGCCGGTGCGCGCGGGTTTGATCGGCGTGTCCGCCGCCGTCGCCCTCGGTACGGCAGCGGTGGCCTCGGGCGTGGTGCCCGGCCTGCAGAACTACAGGCTCGGCGGTGATACGCACACCACCGGTGGGGAGCGCGTGCAGGCGGCGGCCGCGCCGAGCAACACGGCCGCCGAGCAGGGCGGCACCTCGGGCAGCGCCGCCGGCCGCGACGGCGGCGCCGTCACCAGCCGGACCCCCACGCGTCCGCAGTCCCCGAGCCGGTCCGTCTCCCCGTCCGCCTCCCCGTCCACGTCGGCATCGCGGTCCGCCTCCCCCACGCCCACCCCGTCGAAGACGGCGACCGCGAAGCCGACGCCGCGGGCGACGCCGGCCGGCAAGCCGCAGGGCACTCCGTCGGCCACGGCGTCCAAGGCGCCGAAGGCGAGTGCCGCGCCGATGACGGTGTCGGCGGCGAACGCGGCCGAGGCGGAGGTGCTCAAGCTCGTCAACGAGGAGCGGGCGAAGGTCGGGTGCAGCGCTCTGGCCGCGAACTCCTCGCTGACCAAGCTGGCCGATTCGTTCAGCGACGACATGGCAGCGCGGGACTTCTTCGACCACACCGACCCGGACGGCAAGACGCCGTGGGACCGGGCCGCGGCGGCCGGCATCACCGACCTCGGCGGCGAGAACATAGCCCGCGGCCAGGCCGACGCGGCGGCCGTGATGCAGGCCTGGATGAACAGTCCCGGCCACCGCGCCAACATCCTGAACTGCGACTTCAAGACCCTCGGCGTCGGCGTCCACTTCGGCCCGGGCGGGCCTTGGTGGACCCAGGACTTCGGGTACTGAGACAACCACAGGTCAGACGGCCATGCACCTCATGGGGCGTGTCCGGGCCGTCAATCGTGGGGCCGCGGGCGTCGACAGCGCCGGCGCCGTACGCGGTCGTTGAAGCGGTTCCGAATCCAGCGGCAGCCCTGCCGGCCTCCACGACTTCCCCGGACAGAACACCTAGTGCAAGCCCGCCGAGCTCCGGGCATCCAGGTCTGAGAAGAAACGGTCCACGATCTCGCTGTCGGCGACACCTTCGAGGGGCTCGCCGACCACCCGACCGGCCAGCTCCGTGGCCAATGACGCGATGTCTCCCCGGAGCTCCGTCTCCGCGATGACCCGATCGGCCGCGAGCCGCGCCTGAGCTTCCACAATCATCGCCTCGCGCTCCCGGAGGCCCTCGGCTCGAATCTCGGCGATCAGTTGCGCGCCCTGCTCCGAAGCCTCCTGACGCAGGCGGGCTGCCTCGTGTCGGGCCTCGGCCAGCTCCTCGCGATACGCGGCGAGGACTTCACCGGCTTCCGTCGCCAACTGTTCAGCACGTTCCACCTGGCCCTCGATCGCGTCCTTCCGTTCGTCGAGCACCTTGTTGATACGCGGAAGGAGAACCTTGGTCATACAGAGGAAGACCACAGCGAAGGTCACCACGCCGACGATCGTCTGTGCGGATCCAGGTATCAGAATGCCCATGCCAAGATCGTAGTGGTGTTACAGAAGCGTTATGGTGTGCTTCAGGTAAGAGTTCTCCCCCGCGGGCGGCACTCTTCCGAACCGGTGCTCCAGGCTCCCAGCACGGAGCTTGCGCCGGGCGCACAGCACCGCCCGAAGCCGACAGCTCACCGGCTGAGCGCCAGCCATGTGCTGGATCGCTGAAGACGTGTGCGTCAGCTGGGGCCCCACAGGCCCGTGGGCCGTTTCCGATCGTCTCCGCCGTCGAGCCCTGGGGCGTGCTCGCCCACGCCGCCGACGGCAATCCCGCCGACCTCGCGCGGGCCGTGCTACGCCTGGACGATCGCGGTTGGGTCGAGGTGCACCGCAGAGAGCCGTGCACCGCGCCCGACGGCCAGGAGGGTGCCGCCCGGGGCACCCGTCCCCGTCCCCCGCGCCGAGTTCCCTGCGCTCCTCCAGGCTCCCACGACCTGGGGTGATCCGGCGGATCCCCGCCGGTGCGGCGCCGTCACCTCTCGGTGACGGACGCCTGGCGGGCCCTGAACCGTCCGTGAGCCGCTAGGCCGCCCGCCCCAGGGCGAACGTCCGCGCCGTCTCCGCGACCCGGCGCCCCAGATGCTCGGCCGTGGCCACGTCGGCCTTGTGGACGGCCTCGGGGCCCTCGTCGCTGTTGGTCTGGGCGGCGGCGCCGGCGAAGAAGCCGAGGCGGTTGAGGTCGTTCTCGGAGGCGGTGCTGGAGTTCCAGCCGGGGAGCAGACCGAGGTTGACCCAGGTCATGCCGTGCTGGGCGGCGAGCGTCTGGAAGAACTGCAGGGTGTGCAGCTTGTCGCCGCTCTTGGAGGCCGAGTTGGTGAAGCCCGCGGCCAGCTTGTCCTTCCAGTCCTGGCCGAACCAGCGCTTGGAGGTCGCCTCCGCGAAGACGTGGAAGGCGCCGGAGGCGGTGCCCATGTAGGTGGGCGAGCCGAAGACGATCGCGTCGGAGCGGTCCAGCGTCTCCCACTGCTCGTCGGTGATCTCGTCGACCTTGATCACGTGCACCTCGGCACCCGCGTCGGCGGCACCGGTACGGACGGCCTCGGCGAGCACGGCGGTGTGGCCGTAGCCGGAGTGGTAGGCGATGGAAACGACAGGGGTGGTCACACGAACTCCTCGGATTGACGGCCCAAAAGACGGAGTGGGCAGCTCAAAAGCAGTGACCACAGGAAAGCACTAACTTCTGGTTAGTGCAACCTCGCGGTTAGCGCTATGCGCAGGTACCCTTGGAGTATGAGTGCCGGTATGAGCGTCACCGCCGAGGACCACGACGACCTCGCCTACAACGTCTTCGCCAAGGCCTGCCCGTCCCGCGGCACGCTGGAGCACGTCACGGGACGCTGGGGCGGCCTGACGCTCGGCGCGCTGTACGAGGGTTCGCTGCGCTTCAACGAGCTGCGCCGCCGCGTCGACGGCGTGAGCGAGAAGATGCTGTCCCAGACGCTGCACGCGCTGGAGCGCGACGGCCTGGTGCACCGCGAGGCACAGCCGACCAACCCGCCGCGGGTGGACTACGAACTGACCCCCTTGGGCCGACAGGTCGCGGAGCGGCTGCTGGCGCTCATCCACTACGTGGAAGGCGCCATGGACGACGTCCTCGCGGCACGCGCGCGCTACGACGAGACGCGCGGCGCCCTCTGACACTTCGGGCAGAAGTAGCTGGAGCGGTTCATCCACGCCCGGCGGCGGATCGGCGTACCGCACCGGTTGCAGGGCTCGCCCTCGCGGCCGTACGCGTCCAGGGACCGGTCGAAGTAGCCCGACTCGCCGTTGACGTTGACGTACAGGCTGTCGAAGCTGGTGCCGCCGACCGCGAGGGCCGCGTGCATCACATCCCGGACGTGGCCGAGGAGTTCGGTGGTGACCGGGCGGGTGAGGTTCGCCGTCGGGCGCTCGTAGTGGATGCGGGCGCGCCACAGCGCCTCGTCCGCGTAGATGTTGCCGACGCCGCTGATCAGCGACTGATCCAGCAGGGCCCGCTTGATGGTGGTCCGCTTGCGCCGCAGCGACCGGTGGAAGGCCTCGTCGTCGAACAGTTCGTCGAGGGGGTCGCGCGCGATGTGCGCGATGACGTCCGGGAGCCCGTCGGGGGTGTTGTCGTGCAACGACAGCCCGCCGAAGGTGCGTTGGTCGACGAACCGCAGTTCGGTGCCGAGGGAGTCGGCGAACCGCACCCGGATGCGCAGGTGCCTCTCGTCCGCCGCCTGGTGCGGCTGCACCAGCAGCTGGCCGCTCATGCCCAGGTGGGCGAGGACGGACTGGTTGGTCTCCTCCAGCGGCAGCCACAGGTACTTGCCGCGGCGGCTGGGAGTGCCGATGTGGTGGCCCTTGAGCCGGTGCGCGAAGTCGTCGGCGCCCGCGACGTGCCGGCGTACGGCGCGCGGGTGCAGCACCTCGACCTCGGCGACGGTGCGGTGGGCGACCCAGCGCTCCAGGCCGCGCCGGACGACCTCGACCTCGGGCAACTCGGGCATCGGGACCCCCGTACTGAGCGGTGGACGAGCCGAACGCCCGCCCCGTCGGAGACGGCGGCGGGCGCTCGGTACTGCTGTGGGTCAGGCGGAAGCGGACGACGGGTCGCCGTCGTTGGCGGCGAGCGCCTTGGCCTCCTCGGCGGCCTGCTTGGCTTCCTTGGCCGCCTTGGCACGCTCGTCCGCAGCGGCCCGGATGGACCGCCAGGCGGACTCGGCGGCCTGCTGCTCCGCCTCCTTCTTGCTGCGGCCGGTGCCGGTGCCGTACGAGACGCCTCCGACGCGGGCGGCAGCAGTGAAGGTCTTCTCGTGGTCGGGACCGGTCTCCGTGACCAGGTACTCGGGCACGCCGAGCCCTTCGGTCGCGGTCAGCTCCTGGAGACTGGTCTTCCAGTCCAGGCCGGCGCCGAGGTTCGAGGACTTCTCGATCAACGGGTCGAAGAGCCGGTGCACCAGCTCGGACGCCGAATCGAGGCCCTGATCGAGATAGACCGCGCCGATCACCGCTTCCAGGGTGTCGGCGAGGATGGACGCCTTGTCCCGGCCGCCCGTTCCCTCTTCACCGCGGCCGAGCCGGATGAAGGAGCCCAGGTCGAGGCCGCGCCCCACCTCCGCCAGCGCACGCGAGTTGACCACCGCGGCCCGCAGCTTGGCCAGCTGGCCCTCGGGCAGGTCGGGGTGGGTGCGGTACAGCGTGTCCGTGACGACGAGACCGAGGACGGAGTCACCGAGGAACTCCAGCCGCTCGTTCGTCGGCAGACCGCCGTTCTCGTACGCGTAGGAACGGTGGGTCAGCGCGCGCACCAGAAGGGCGGACTCGACCTGGTAGCCGAGCCGCCCTTCCAGAAGCGTGTGGGACGAGGCCGTGTTGTCCGCCTTCTTCTTGGCGGGTGCGTCCGCCTTGGCGTCTTCCGCCTTCTTGGGACTGGACACAGTGCCTCTCACCAGCCCGCTCAGACTTCGAGGACCTGGCGCTTGTTGTAGGTGCCACAAGACGGGCACGCGATGTGCTGCTGCTTGGGCTCGTGGCAGCGCTCGCACGCAACCAGGGTGGGGACCGCAGCCTTCCACTGCGACCGGCGGTGGCGCGTGTTGCTGCGCGACATCTTCCGCTTCGGAACAGCCACGGCTACTTCTCCTGCTTCTCGTCGACGCCCGCTTCGGCGCCGCTCATCTCGTCCTTCTCGCCGTCTTCGAGTGAACCGGCGAGTCCCTGCAAAGCCGCCCAACGGATGTCGACGGCGTCGTGGTGGTGGTCCCGGTCGTCCGCGAGCCGCGCTCCGCACTCGGAGCACAGGCCCGGGCAGTCTTCCTGGCACACCGGCTGCATCGGCAGTGCGAGCACCACCGCATCGCGCAGCAGAGGTTCGAGGTCGAACAGTCCGTCCTCGAGGAAGAACCGGTCCTCGTCGTCCTCGGCGTCGTCGCCCGGCTCCGCGATCACGCGGCCCCGGTCGTCGGCGTCAGGGTACGAGAACAGTTCCTGGAAGTCCGCTTCGAGCTCCAGCCCGACCGGCTCCAGACACCTTACGCACTCCCCCTCGGCCTGTGCACGGGCGGTGCCTGTGACGAGCACCCCTTCCATGACCGACTCGAGCCGGAGTTCGAGCTCCACCGGGGCGCCTTCCGGCACTCCGATGACCCCTTGGATGCCGAGATCTGCGGGAGCGTCGATCGTGCGGGTCAGGCGCTGCAGCGCGCCAGGACGCCGACCCAGCTCGTGCGTGTCGAACACAAGGGGGTTGCGGTGGTCGAGGCGGGCGTTGGAAGCCATTCCTGCTTTCGATCTTCGAGCTCGGAGGGCCGCCGCCCGTCGGTGCTCAGGGCAGCGGAGATCGCGGACGTACGTGCGACCGAAGAGCCAGGATACTGGACCTTTCGCTCTCGACCCAATCCGGTGGTCGGAGGGCGGTCGCGCGGCGCGTCCCCGGCCCTACAGCCCCCGGCCCTGCTCGTACGCCCTCAGCTGCTCCGCGCTGATCATGCCGGTGTCGAAGAGACTGGTCTCGTCGAGGGCGTAGCCCTGCTGCGACTGGTGCTGAGCGGCCTGCTGCTGGACCTGCTGGGGGTCGTAGGCGGCCTGCTGCTGGTCGTAGCCCTGGTAGGCGTACGGATCGGCCTGCTGGTAGCCGTACGGGTCCTGCTGGGCGTAGGTGGGCTGCTGCGGGAAACCGCCGTAGGGGTCCGGCTGCTGCTGGTCGTACCCATAGGCGGGCTGCGGCTCGTACGCCGGCTGCTGGGGCTGCTGGGGCTGCTGGGCCGCGCGCTCGGCCTGGGTGTCCTGGTCGGCGAGGGCCGCGAGGTCGGCGAGGTAGTCGGCGTCGCTGGAGTGCTGGAAGGTCGTGGTGTCGTCGGCCAGGGCGCCGAGGTCGTCGGTGGCGATCCGGCCGTGCAGCTTCTGCCGGCCGCGGCCCACCGCCTCCAGGGTCTTGGCGAGGACCGCCTCGAAGGCGCCGAGCTTGACGTCGACGTACTGGTCGGCGTTGTGGCGCAGGGTCTCCGGGTCGTGGCTGCGCTCGGGGGCGTCCTCGTCCTCGTAGCCGTTCTCGTCCAGACCGGGGCCGGTGCCGAGGAGCTTCTCGCGGCCGCGGCCGACCGAGCCGAGGGTCTTGGTGAGGACCACCTCGAAGTTGGCGAGCTTGGAGTCGACGTAGTCGTCGGCGTCGGCGCGGATCTCCTCGGCCTCCTGGCGGGCCTCGGCGAGGATCCGGTCGGCCTCGGCCTGGGAGCGGCGGGCGATCTCGGTGTCGGAGATCAGCGAGCCGCGCTCGGCGTGCGCGGTCTCGATGATCCGCTCGGCCTCCTGCCGGGCCTGCTCGACCATCTGCTCACGGCCGCCGATCAGCTCCTGCGCCTGTGCGAGGGAGCCGGGCAGCGCCTGGCGCAGCTCTTCGAGCATCGCGAGCAGCTCGGCGCGGTTGACCACGCACGACGCCGACATGGGCATGGACCGGGCGCCGGAGACCGTGGAGACGATCTCGTCGAGCTTCTTCTGCACGTCCACCTGTGCTCGCCACTCTCTACAGCCGGGTTGGAGACGGACGGGACGACTGTAGCCCCATCAATCCTTGCGCAGACGCTTGTTCAGGGCCTGGAGCACCGGGGCGGGCACCAGGTGGGAGACGTCGCCGCCCCAGGCCGCGACCTCCTTGACCAGCGAGGAGGAGAGGAAGCTGTAGGTGGGGTTGGTGGGCACGAACAGCGTTTCGACGCCGGTGAGGCCGATGTTCATCTGGGCCATCTGCAGCTCGTAGTCGAAGTCGCTGACGGCCCGCAGGCCCTTGACGATGGCGGGGATGTCGCGCTGCTTGCAGAAGTCGACGAGGAGGCCGTGGAAGGCCTCGACCCGGACGTTGGAGTAGTCGGCGGTGACCTCGCGGATCAGCTCGATCCGCTCCTCGATCTCGAACAGGCCCTTCTTGGACTTGTTGATCATCACCGCGACGTACACCTCGTCGTACAGACGGGAGGCTCGGGCAATGATGTCGAGGTGTCCGTTGGTGATCGGGTCGAACGACCCGGGACAGACGGCGCGGCGCACTTGTGATCCCTCGCTCTCCGGTCCGGTCATCGTGCGTCTTCGCACGTAGAGGCGGCGCGACCGTACCAAAACGTTCCCTCGCCGTAGCGACGGGACCGGATCGCCTCGAAGCCGTCCGGCCACTGGAATTCGCCGCCTCTGGTGCTGCGCTCCACGGTGACCAGCGCTTGCTCAGCGAGCCAGCCTTCCGAGTGGAGTGTGAGCAGAATCTCGCGAAGATCGTCGTCCGTGACGGCGTACGGGGGGTCGAGGAAGACGAGGTCGTACGGTTTTTCCGGGGCCGGTTGCCTGATGATCTGTTCCGCTCTGCCTGCTCTGACCTCGGCGCCCGGGAGCCCCAGGTTCTTCACGTTCTCGCGGACGATCCTCGCGGCGCGGGCGTCCGCCTCGACGAGGAGCGTGTGGCTCGCGCCCCGGGAGAGGGCTTCCAGGCCCACGGCGCCCGAGCCGGCGTAGAGGTCGAGGACCCGTTCGCCGTCCAGCGGGCCGCCGAGGAGGGACTGCCAGGTGGAGAAGAGGCCCTCGCGTGCGCGGTCGGATGTCGGCCGGGTTCCGGTGCCGGGCGGTACCGAGAGGCGCCGTCCGCCTGCCGTACCGGCGATCACGCGGGTCATGTGGGGTCCTTCTTCGTGGGCGGCATTACGGTTCATTGTGGCTGGTGGCGCGGTTCCCCGCGCCCCTGGGTACGCCTCCTTCACCCCTTTTCCAGGTACTGCTCCCTCTCCTCGTCCACAAGGGCGTCCAGGGCCGTACGAAGGCCCGGCAGACGCTCCAGCTCGGGGTCGGCCGCCACCAGCGCCGTCGCCTCCTCCCGCGCCTCCGCGATGACCTCCTCGTCCTCGATGACCGCGAGAACGCGCAAGGAGGAGCGGGCGCCGGACTGGGCCTGGCCGAGGACGTCGCCCTCGCGGCGCTGTTCGAGGTCGATGCGGGAGAGCTCGAAGCCGTCGAGGGTGGCGGCGACGGCGTTCAGCCGCTGGCGGGCCGCGCCGGCCTCGGGCATCTCGGTGACCAGGAGGCACAGGCCCGGGGCCGAGCCCCGGCCGACGCGGCCGCGGAGCTGGTGGAGCTGGGAGACGCCGAAGCGATCGGCGTCCATGATGACCATCGCCGTGGCGTTGGGGACGTTCACGCCGACCTCGATGACCGTGGTGGCGACGAGGACGTCCGTCTCGCCGGCCGCGAAGCGGCGCATCACCGCGTCCTTGTCGTCCGGGTGCATGCGGCCGTGGAGGACCTCCACCCGCAAGCCTTGGAGGGGGCCGCGGCTCAGCTGGTCGGCGACGTCCAGGACCGCGAGCGGCGGGCGCTTCTCCGCCTCGTCCTCGGGTGACGTCTTCTGGCCGGCCTTCTTGGGGTCGTCCTCCTCGTCGCCGATGCGGGGACAGACGACGTACGCCTGGTGGCCGTCGGCCACCTCCTCGCGGACCCGCTCCCAGGCGCGGGCCAGGAAGTGGGGCTTGTCGGCGGCGGGGACGACGTGGCTGGCGATCGGGGAGCGGCCGGCGGGGAGCTGGTCGAGGACGGAGGTCTCCAGGTCGCCGAAGACCGTCATGGCGACCGTGCGCGGGATCGGGGTGGCCGTCATGACCAGCAGGTGCGGGGGCTGTTTGCCCTTGCCGCGCAGGGCGTCGCGCTGCTCCACGCCGAAGCGGTGCTGCTCGTCGACCACGACCAGGCCGAGGTCGTGGAACTGCACCTTGTCCTCGATCAGGGCGTGGGTGCCGATGACGAGGCCGGCCTCACCGGTGACCAGGTCGAGCAGGGCCTGGCGGCGGGCGGCGGCGCCCATGGAACCGGTGAGCAGCACCACCTTGGTGGCGTGCTCGGCGCCGCCCAGCATGCCTCCCTCGGCCAGCTCGCCCATCATCTCGGTGATCGAACGGTGGTGCTGCTGGGCGAGGACCTCGGTGGGCGCCAGCATGGCCGCCTGGCCGCCCGAGTCGACCACGGCGAGCATGGCGCGCAGGGCGACCAGGGTCTTGCCCGAACCCACCTCCCCCTGCAGCAGGCGGTGCATCGGGTGTTCCGTGGCCAGATCGTCGAAGATCTCCTTGGAGACCTTCTGCTGGCCGTCGGTGAGGGTGAAGGGCAGGCGGTCGTCGAAGGCCGTGAGGATGCCGTCCGGCTCGGGGGTGCGGGGGACGGCGGGGAGCTGGGTGTCCGCGTGGCAGCGGCGGGCCAGGGCGACCTGGAGGACGAAGGCCTCGTCCCACTTCAGGCGGGCGCGGGCGCCGGCGATGTCGGCCTTGGTGTGCGGGCGGTGGATCTTGAGGAGGGCCTCGGGGAGCGGAAGCAGGCCGCGGCCCTCGCGCAGGGAGGGCGGCAGCGGGTCGAGGGCTTCCTGGGCGGTGGGCAGCACCGTCTGGATCGCCTTGCCGATCTTCCAGGACTCCAGTTTGGCGGTGGCCGGATAGAGGGGGATCAGCGCGCCGGCCCAGTCCTCGACCGTCTCGTCGCTGTCGCCGCGCAGCAACTCGTACGCGGGATGGGCCAGTTGGAGGCGGCGGTTGAAGACCGAGACCTTGCCGGCGAACATCGCGCGCGTGCCCGGCAGCAGCTCCTTGTGGGGCTTGTGCACGCCGTTGCCGAAGAAGACCAGCTGGAGCCGGCCGCTGCCGTCGGTGATCGTGACCTCCAGGCGCTGGCCCTTGCCGCGAGGGGCCTTCGCGGAGGCGAAGGTGTGCAGCCGGGCGTCGGCGACCTGGGCGACGACCGTGACGTGCTCGTCCATGGGGAGGTCGGCGAGGTGGGTGAGCTGGCCGCGCTCCTCGTATCTGCGCGGGTAGTGGTGGAGGAGGTCGCCGACGGTGTGCAGGCCGAGGTGCTCGGCCATCACCTTCGCGGTGGCGGGGCCGAGCACCGACTTCAGTGGCTGCTTCAGTGGTTCTTGCAGTGCGGGCACGAGATCCATTGCACACCACGGCACTGACAATGCCGTAGCGCTGCCCTGCGGATGCGCCCGGGACTGCGGCACGCGGATTCTTCGCGCAATGCCGGACGAATCCGGAAACCCCTGGTCAGGTGCGCTCTTTCGGCTCTAGGATGGCGCGCTCCGGCCATCCTTCGCGGTCACCGCTCGTCCGGGACCGCCCGACCCCGCGCCGCACGCACTCCCCCCTCCGGCGCAGTGACGATGGACTCCCAGACCTCACAGGCATCCCAGTCACCTCACACACCTCACACGTTCCAGGTCGACCTGCGCGGTCTGGTGGACCTGCTCTCCCATCACCTCTACTCCAGTCCCAAGGTCTACCTGCGCGAGCTGCTGCAGAACGCGGTGGACGCCGTCACCGCCCGACGGGCCGCGGACCCGGATGCCCCGGCGCTGGTCCGGCTGCATCCGGCGGACGGCGGCCTGCGGGTGGAGGACAGCGGCATCGGGCTCACCGAGGCGGACGTACACGACCTGCTGGCCACCATCGGGCGCAGTTCCAAGCGGGCCGAGGGCCTGCAGGAGGCCCGCTCGGACTTCCTCGGCCAGTTCGGCATCGGCCTGCTCGCCTGCTTCGTGGTCGCCGAGCGGATCCGGGTGGTCAGCCGCAGCGCCCGTACGCCCGGCGCGCCACCGGTGGAGTGGACGGCGCGCGACGACGGCTCGTACACCGTGCGTACGCTGCCGGACGCCGACCGGCCCGAGCCGGGTACGACCGTGTACCTGACGGCGCGGGCGGGGGCGGCCGAGTGGCTGGCGCCCGAGCGGGTCCTGCGGCTGGCCCGGGACTTCGGTTCGCTGCTGCCGTACGACGTCCGGGTGGGCGAGGAGCCGGTCACCGAACTGCCCGCGCCCTGGGACCGACCGTATCCGAGCCCTTCCCGCCGAAGGGTGGCGCTGGCCCGGCACTGCCACGAGCTGTTCGGGTTCACACCCCTGGACGCGATCGACCTGGACGTGCCGCTGGCCGGGATCCGCGGGGTGGCTTACGTCCTGCCGTCGGCCGTGAGCCCCGCCCAGCGGGCGACCCACCGGGTGCATCTCAAGGGCATGCTGCTGACCGAGCGGGCCGAACAGCTGCTGCCCGACTGGGCGTTCTTCGTGCGCTGTGTGCTCGACACCGACAGCCTGCGGCCCACGGCCTCGCGGGAATCGCTGTACGAGGACGAGACGCTGGCCGCCGTACGGGAGGCGCTCGGCGAAAGGATGCGTTCCTGGCTCACGGGTCTCGCCGCCGGTGACCCGGAGCGGCTGACGGACTTCCTCGCCGTGCACCACCTGGGGGTGAAGTCGCTCGCCCGGCACGATCGGGAGATGCTGCGCACGATGCTGCCCTGGCTGCCGTTCGAGACGACCGACGGGCAGCTGTCCCTGGAGGAGTTCGCTCAGCGGCACCCGGTGGTGCACTTCACGCGGACCGTGGAGGAGTACCGGCAGGTCGCGCCGATCGCCTCGGCGCAGGGCGTCGGGGTCGTCAACGGCGGCTACACGTACGACAGCGACCTGGTCGAGGCGCTGCCGTCGGTGCGGCCGGGGACAGTGGTCGCCGAGCTGGACGCGGACACCGTCACCGCGCACCTGGACGCGGTCGACCCGGGCGAGGAGCTGGCCCTGTCCGGCTTCCTGGCCGCCGCACGGGCGAAACTCGACCCGCTCGGCTGTGACGTCGTCCTGCGGGCCTTCCATCCGCTGTCGGTGCCCGCGCTGCACCTGGACGACCGGGCCGCCCGGCACGAGCAGGCGCGCGCGGCGGCCGAGGAGCAGGCCGACGACCTGTGGGCGGGCATCCTCGGCTCGCTGCGCGGCAGCGCCCCGCGCGCGCGTCTGGTGCTCAACCATCTCAACCCGCTGGTGCGGCGCATCGGTTCGCTCAAGGACCCGGAACTGATCGGCACCGCCACCGAGTCGCTGTACGGACAGGCGCTGCTGATGGCCCAGCGCCCGCTGCGGCCCGCCGACTCGGCGCTGCTCAACCGCGCGTTCATCGGCCTGCTGGAGTGGGCCACACACGGGGAGAACGGTCACTGATGGCGGAGATCACGGACTTCGACGCGCTGCGCCGGGCGATGGCGGAGAACTCCGAGCAGCCGGAGGGCCCGGCCCGCAACGCGCGCGCGGAGCGGCTGCTGGCCGAGGCCGAGCGGCTGGACATCCCGCTCGCCGTGATCGAGGCGCTCGGGCACCAGCTGAAGGTCTACAACTACAGCTCCGAGAAGGACAAGATGTTCGTCCCGTTCGCGCGGCTGCTGCGCATGTGGGACGAACGGCCCGAGGACTTCGACGAGTACGAGACGCACTCGCTGCACTGGGTCTTCAAGTGGATGTCGGCGGGTCTGCTGGACCAGCCGCACATCCCGCTCGCCTCGATCGAGAAGTGGCTCGGCGAGATGGAGCACCGCTACCGGCTCGCCGGGCACTCCGAACGGGCCGTGCGCGGCGCCGAGTTCAGCGTGGCCGAGCACATCGGGGACCTGCCGCGGGCGGAGCGGGCGTACGCGGCGTGGCTCGCCGCGGACCGGGACGCGATGGCCGACTGCCACGCCTGCGAGCTGCACGGGCAGGGCACCTGGCAGGTCACGCGCGGCCGGGACGAGGAGGCGCTGGAGCTCTGGCAGCCGGTGCTCCGGGGCGAGTTCACCTGTGCGCACGAGCCGCACACCGTGCTGGCGTCGTCGCTGGGGCCGCTGCTGCGCCTGGGCCGGGTGGACGAGGCCCGCGCGAACCATCTGCGCGGCTTCCGGCTGGTGCGGCCCATGGAGAGCATGCGCGCCGCCTACGCCGACCACGTGGAGTTCTGCGCGCTGACCGGGAACGAGGCGCGTGCGCTGGAACTGCTCGCCGAGCGCCCGGCGTACTTCACGGACAACGGGCATCCGCGCAGCCGGCTGGAGTTCCTGGCCGTGGTGGCGCTGCTGATGAACCGGCTGACCGAGCTGGGGCTCGCCGGACAGCGGGTGCCGGGACCGGCCGGGCGGACCTGGACCGCGGGGGAACTCGCCGCCCACGCGCGCGTGGAGGCACTCGAACTGGCCGAGCGGTTCGACCGGCGCAACGGCACGTCGTGCGTCGGCGACCGGGCACGCGCGCGTATGGCCCAGCGGCCGCTGGTGGACCGCCTGCCGCTGGGCGTGCGCACGGTGCGCCCGGCGCCGGCACCGGTGGCCGCGCCCCCGTCACCGCAGGTGCACGACGAGGAGCCCGACCTGGCGGCCCTGCTCGCCGAGGCGCGGCGGCTGTCGGACACGCTGCGACCGCATGCGCTCGAGGCCTGGGCGGCGGTCGCGCGGGCCGCGCGCGGCACGGAGCTGGAGCCGCGCGACCGCGCGGAGATCGCCGACCACGAGGCGATGGCCCGCGGTCCCGAGGGCGTCGAGCTGTTCGAGCGGGCGGCGGAGCTGTACGCGGAGGCGGGCGACCCCGGCGAGGCACTGGCGGCACGCGCGCGGGGAGCGTACGTCCGCGCCCTCGCGGGCGAGGTGGACGCGGCGCTGGAGACGGTCACCGGGCTGTACGACGACGCACTCGCCCTGTACGCCGACGAGGCCACCGGGGTACGGCAGACGGCGTCGGTGGTGATGAGCCGGGCGCGCGTTCTGATGCGGCGGGTGCACGCGGAAGCGCCGGTGCGGGAGGACCGGGCGCCGGACGGGCCGGCCTCCGGGGTGCCGGTGCCCGGGCGGGCGCAGGAGGCGCTCACGCAGGCCGAGCAGGCCGTGCGGGAAGTGCTGGCGCTCGTCGGTGGGCGGGCCGGCGACGACGTGCGGATCGCGGCGCGGGCCGCGGAGGCGCGGGCGATGCTGGCCGAGCTGGCCGGGCTGAGCGGGGACGCCGGGCGGGCCGCGGAGCTGTTCGGGCAGGCGGCCCACGCGTATGTGAGCGCCGGGGTTCCGTGGTTCGCCGTGGAGTACGAGGTGCAGGTCGCCGCACTGGCCCACGAGGCCGGCGACCAGGCCGGGGCCGAGCGGGCGCTGCGGTCCGCGCTGGAGCACGGCGGCCCGTATGTGGAGCCGGTCGGGCGGGCCCAGCTGCATCTGCAGCTCGCCGAGGTGATCGGCGGCCGCGGTGAGGTCGACGAGGCCGCCGAGCATGCGCTGGAGGCCGCGCACTGGGCCGACGAGGCCGGCGAGAGCGGCACGCTGGGCGCCTGGGCGCGGCAGCAGCTGGGCGGGCTGCTGCTCCGCCGGGGCCGCTGCGCGGAGGCCGCCGAGGTGCTGGAGTCGGCGCTGGCCGACCTGTCCGCCGAGACGCACGGCGACGGCGCCGTCGTACAGGCGCAGTGGTGGCTCGGCGACTGCCTGAGCGAGCTGGGTGACCACCGCGCGGCAGCGGAACACCGGCTGCGGGCGGCGGAGATCGCCCGGCACTGGCCCGAGCAGCAGGACCACGCCACGCTCGCCCACCTCGCCGCCGAGTCGCTGAGCAGGGCCGGTCTGCTGGAGGAGGCCGATCAGGCCTACGCGCGTGCGGGCGAGCTGTGGCGGGCGCTGGGCAACTGGGCCTTCCTCGTCCGCTCGCTGCGCGCCCGCGGCTGGCTGGCGCTGCGCGGGGAGGGCGCGGCGGAGGATGCGCGAGAGCTGATGGCGCGGGCGGTGCGGGAGTGCGAAGAGGCACTGGACGCGGTGGCCGGCCCGGTGGTGCGGGAACAGCTCACGGACGAACTGGCCCACACCCACCGCCAGTTCGGTGACCTGCTGGTCCGTTCGGCGGCCGAGGAGGCCGAAGACGCGGCGATCCGGGGAGCGTTCGAGGCGGCGCTGGTCCAGATGGACCGGGCGGCCGTGCTGTTCGGCACGCTGGGCGCGGCCGGGCTGCACGACCGTACGGGCGCCGAACTCGCCGCGGGCCGGCTGGCGGCGGACCTCGGCCGGCCTGCCGAGGCGGCGGCACGCGCGCGTGCCGTACTCGCGGCCTACGAGGGTGACGACGGCGCGGACGAGACCGTGCGGGCGCGGCGGGCGGAGGCAGCCCGGATGCTCGGACAGGAGGCGTGAGGCCGGCTCACACCGGGCCTTCGCCTCAGTGGCCCTGGCCCCCCGCCCTCACTCCACGCCGATGAGCAGCAGCGTCCCCTGCCGGCCGCCCCGGTACACCATCGTGTCCACGGCCAGGTAGGACTCCCGTACCCGGGCCTCCAGGTGCTCGGCGACGGCCTCGGGGGCCCCGTCGCCGACGACGAGGGTGACGAGTTCGCCGCCGGCCTGGAGCATGCGGTCCAGGACGGTCGCGGCGGTGGCGGTGACGTCCGGGCCGATCACCGCCACGTCGCCGTCGATCAGCCCGAGCACGTCCCCGGCCTGGCAGATGCCGGCGGTCGTCCAGGACTGGCGTTCGGCGACCACGACCTCGGCGTACCGGGTGGCGCCCGCCGCCGCCGTCATCTGGACGACGTCCTCGTCGAACCGGCGCCCCGGCTCGTGCACGGCCAGCGCGGCGATGCCCTGGACCGCCGAGCGGGTCGGGATCAGGGCCACCCGGATGCCCTCGGTGCGGGCCTGTTCGGCGGCGGCGGCGGCCGTGTGGCGCAGCTCGGCGTCGTTGGGCAGCAGGACGACCTCGCGCGCGTGGGCGCGCCGTACCGCCTGCACCAGCTCTCCGCTGGCGGGCGGCTCCCCGGGGCGCGCGAGGACGGTCGTGGCGCCCGCCTCGGCGTACAGCCCGGCCAGGCCCTCGCCCGGTACGACGGCGACGACCGCCCGCTCGGCGCGCTCGCGCGGGGGCCGCTCGCCGCCGGTGTGCACGTCCCCGATCCCGAAGTGGGTGATCCGGATCCGGTACGGCCGCCCGGCCTCCACGCCCGCCTCCACCGCGGCGCCCGCGTCGTCGACGTGCACATGGACGTTCCACAGCCCGTCGCCGCCGACCACGACCAGGGAGTCGCCGAGCGCGTCGAGGCGTTCCCGGAGCCGGGCCACGGCCGTGTCGCCGGCCTCCAGGAGATAGATCACCTCGTAGGCGGGCCCGCCGGCCCCGGTGCCGTCGGCGCACAGGTCCGCGTCGCACACGGCCGCCACGCGCGCGTGCCCGCCGGAAACGGCGTCCGGGGCCTCGCCGACGACCATGGCCTGCGGTGCCGCGAGGCCCGCCCGCGCGGCCGGAGCCTCCTGTACCGCCTCGCCCGTGAACGCCTCCACCAGCGCCCCCAGGACGGCCACGAGGCCGCGTCCGCCCGCGTCGACCACGCCGGCCCGGCCGAGCACGGCCAGCTGCCCGGGAGTGGCCGCCAGAGCCTTACGGGCTCCCTCGTAGGCCGCCCGCGCGACGGCCCCGCAGTCACCCTCGGTCTCCTCGGCGGCCTCGGCGGCGGCCGAGGCGACGGTCAGCACCGTGCCCTCGACCGGGTGGGCCACGGCCTGCCGGGCGGAGTCGGCGGCCCGCCGCAGCGCCAGCCGCAGCCCCGCGCCGTCGATGTGGGAGGCGTCACCGCCCTGAGCGAGCACCTGTGACATGCCCCGTAGCAGCTGCGCCAGGATCGTCCCGGAGTTGCCGCGGGCCCCGATGAGCGCACCGTGGGCCATCGCGTGCACGGCGTCGGCCAGGGACGGCTCCCCGGCGCCCGTCCCATAGCCGGCGAACACCGCCTCCACGGCTGTCGCCGCCGATTCCAGGGTGAGGTAGAGGTTCGTTCCGGTGTCGCCGTCGGCCACCGGATAGACGTTGATGGCGTCGATCTCCTCACGCGCACGGCCCAGCGCGCCGAGCGCCAGACCGCACCAGGTGCGCACCGCGAGAGCATCGAAGAATGTCTGCGGCACCTGCGCCACCTGCGCCTCCCTGAGCTGGCTGGACGTGGTCGCAGCGTAGACCCAGGAACCCTGTCCACCGGAAGAGGGCCGGGAGCGGGGCCCTGAGCTGCCATGGTAGTTTCGTTGCACGGGCGCAGCCGTTGTATGCTGCTCCGGTTGCCCGATCCGATCGGGCCGTTCCCCTGGCAACGCCACTCAAGATCTCAGGTTTTAGGATCTCGATCCCGGCATGCCGGGATTAACCGTAAGTGCATCTGAAGTCTTTGGAGTGACCCGTGGCTGCCAACTGCGACGTCTGCGGCAAGGGGCCGGGCTTCGGCAACAACATCTCGCACTCGCACCGCCGTACGTCCCGCCGCTGGAACCCGAACATCCAGCGTGTGCGTACCGTGGTCGGCGGGACGCCGAAGCGCGTGAACGCTTGCACCTCGTGCATCAAGGCCGGCAAGGTCTCGCGCTGACGCTACAGCTGAGCGCGCGGCCACTGCCTGGTTCGCTGCACTGAGCCGGTCCACCCGAGGGTGGGCCGGCTTTTTGCCGTACCCGGGCTCAGGCCCTGAACCGCCACCCGTGATCCACCGGCCCGATCCCCGCCCCCAGCGCGAATCCGGCCGCGATGGCCCCCGTGACGTACTCCTTGGCCGCCGTGACCGCCTCCGGCACGGAGAGTCCCCTCGCCAGCCCCGACGCGATGGCGGACGCCAGCGTGCAGCCCGTGCCGTGCGTGTGCCGGTTGTCGTGGCGCGGAGCCCGCAGCCAGCACTCCCCGGAACCGTCCGTGAGCAGGTCGACGGCGTCCCCGGAGAGATGTCCGCCCTTGATCAGCACCCACCGCGGCCCGTACTCCAGCACGGCCGCCGCCGCCCGTCGCAGGTCGCCCTCCGACTCCACCCGCACCCCGGTGAGTTGCGCCACCTCGTCGAGGTTCGGGGTCGCCACGGTCGCCACCGGGAGCAGCTTCGTCCGTAGGGAGTCCAGCGCGGAGGCGGCCAGCAGCGGATCGCCGTGCTTGGAGACGCCCACCGGGTCCACCACGGCCGGCGCGTCCGTGCCGGAGATCAACTCGGCGACCGCCTCGACCAGTTCCGCCGAGGCCAGCATGCCGGTCTTCACGGCCTGGACGCCGATGTCGTCCACGACGCTGCGGTACTGGGCGCGGACCGCCTCCACGGGCAGTTCCCAGGTGCCCTGCACGCCGAGCGAGTTCTGCGCGGTCACCGCCGTGATCACGCTCATCCCGTGCACGCCGAGCGCCAGCATCGTCTTCAGGTCGGCCTGGACGCCGGCCCCGCCGCCGGAGTCCGACCCCGCCACGGTCAGCACACGCGGGATCACGACTCGATGTCCCCGAAGTGGTCCCAGCCGCCCTTGCTGGTCCATGGCGCCCCGTCGACGGTCACCTGGGGCAGCGCGGAGGGGTTGAGGACCTCGCCGATGACCTTCCAGCGGGCCGGCAGCTTGGTGTCCGGCGGGAAGGTCGCGACGATCGCGTGGTCCTCTCCCCCGGTCAGCACCCACTGCATCGGGTCGACGCCCACGGCCTGCCCGATGTCGTTCATCTGGGTCGGGATGTCGATCGCACCGGAGCGGATGTCGATGCGGACCTTGCTGGCCTCGGCGATGTGCCCGAGGTCGGCGATCAGACCGTCGCTCACGTCGCACATCGCGGTCGCGCCGAGCGCGGCGGCGGCCGGGCCCGCGTGGTACGGCGGCTCGGGGCGGCGGTGGGCCTCGACGAAGGCGCGCGGAGAGCGGAAACCGCGGGAGAGGACCGCGTAGCCCGCCGCGGACCAGCCCAGCCAGCCCGTCACGGCCACCAGGTCGCCGGGCTGCGCTCCGGCGCGCGTGACGGGCTCCTGGTTGCGCAGATCGCCGAGCGCGGTGATCGACACCATGATCGTGTCGCCGCGTACGACGTCCCCGCCGACCACGGAGGCCCCCGCGACCTGGCACTCGTCGCGCAGGCCGTCCATCAGCTCGCTCGGCCAGGTCACCGGGAGCTCGGCCGGCACGACCAGGCCGAGCAGCAGGGCGGTAGGTACGGCGCCCATCGCGGCGATGTCGGCGAGGTTCTGCGCCGCCGCCTTCCGCCCGACGTCGTACGCCGTGGACCAGTCGCGGCGGAAGTGCCGCCCCTCCAGCAGGATGTCGGTGCTCGCCACCACCCGCCGGTCGGGCGCGGCGACCACCGCGGCGTCGTCGCCGGGACCGATCCGGACCGCCGGTGTGGTGGTGAGACGGGAGGTGAGCTCCCTGATGAGCCCGAACTCCCCGAGCTCACCAACAGTGCCCTTCATCGACCTTGCTCCCCTTCTCTGCCTTGCCGTGCCCACTCGCGCGTCATCAGTGTCCCCGATACGGTCGAGGTGACCGTCGATACGGTCCGGATGACCGTAGGAACGGTCTTGCGACCGTCAACTTCCGTCGTGCCTGCACCCTGGCGCGCAAGCCCGGTTCCCGCAGGTCTCCCCGCGGGGAGCGGCAACGCGATACCGTGGCGTTCCTTTTCCCCACATGATCCTCGTGGCCGCCCTGGAGGTTCCGTGGTACAGGCGTACATCCTGATCCAGACGGAGGTCGGCAAGGCGTCGACCGTCGCCGAGACGATCAGCAAGATCCCTGGAGTGATCCAGGCCGAGGACGTGACGGGACCGTACGACGTCATCGTGCGAGCCCAGTCCGACACGGTCGACGACCTCGGCCGCATGGTGGTCGCGAAGGTCCAGCAAGTGGACGGGATCACCCGCACCCTGACCTGTCCGGTCGTGCATCTGTAGCCCCCGTCTACCCTTGGCCGGTGGACATCTTCCGTCACCGGCCCCTCGGCCTGCTCGCGCCCGCGCTGCTGATCGCGGTCGCGGGCTGCTCCTCCGCAGACGACAGCGCCACCGTGGCGGTTCCCCGTCCCGACGCGAAGACGGCGGCGGTGTGCCGGGAGCTGCACCGGGTGCTGCCGTCCAAGCTCGACGGACGAAGCCGCAACGACCCCGAACCCCGGTCCGCCTACACGGCGGGCTGGGGAAACCCGGCGATCATACTGCGCTGCGGTGTCGTACGGCCGCCGAAGATGATCGATCCGAAGGTGGCCGAGGGCGGGGACCCCGACGCCATCGCGGGCGGGGTGAACGGCGTGGACTGGCTCATGGAGAAGCAGGGTGACGGCACCTGGCGGTTCACCACGGCCAACCGCACGGCCTATGTGCAGATCAGCCTGCCCAAGGGGATGTCCGCGCAGGAGGACGGCACGGGGATCCTCACGGACCTGGCTCCGGCCGTGAAGAAGGCGATCCCCGAGGGGATCGCCTCCATGAAGTGAGCAGCAGGCTCAGCGCAGCCCGGTCGAGCGGCGCAGCGCCGCCTGCACCAGGCGGTCGATCAGCTCGGAATAGCTGACGCCGCTGGCCTGCCACATCTGCGGATACATCGAGATCGGCGTGAAGCCGGGCAGGGTGTTGACCTCGTTGATCACGAACTCGCCGTCCTCGGTGAGGAAGAAGTCCGCGCGGACCAGGCCCTCGCAGGAGACCGCCTCGAACGCCTCCACCGCGAGCCGCCGCACCTCGGCCGTCTGCTCCACGGTGAGCGGCGCCGGGACGACGCCGGGAGTGGAGTCGATGTACTTGGCGTCGAAGTCGTAGTACGCGTGCGCGTCCGGCGGCGGGATCTCGGCCGGCACCGAGGCGCGCGGACCGTCCTCGAACTCCAGCACCCCGCACTCGATCTCACGGCCGCGCACGGCGGCTTCGACGAGGATCTTCGGGTCGTGTGCCTGCGCGGTGGCGATCGCCTCGTCCAGGCCGGACAGGTCGTCGACCTTGGTGATGCCGATCGACGAGCCCGCGCGCGCGGGCTTCACGAACAGCGGCCAGCCGTGGTCACCGGCGAAGTCGATGATCTTCTTGCGGGCGGCGGACTCGTCCTGCTCCCACTCGCGGGGCCGGATCAGCACGTACGGGCCGACCTTGAGCCCGAAGGAGGTGAAGATCCGCTTCATGTACTCCTTGTCCTGGCCGACGGCCGAGGCGAGCACACCGGCGCCCACGTACGGCACCCCGGACAGCTCCAGGAGCCCCTGCAGGGTGCCGTCCTCGCCGTACGGTCCGTGGAGCACCGGGAAGACCACGTCGACCTCGCCGAGCGCCTTGGGCACCGAGCCGGGCTCGCTGTAGACGACCTCGCGGCTGGCCGGGTCGACGGGGAGCACCACGCCGCCCTCGTGCGACTCCGCCAGCTCCTCGACGGCGGGCAGACGGCGGTCGGTGATGGCCATCCGCTCCGGCTCGTCGGCGGTGAGCACCCAGCGGCCCTCCCGCGTGATGCCGATCGGCAGGACGTCGTACTTCGTCCGGTCGATGGCCTTGAGGACCGCGCCTGCGGTGACCATGGAGATCCCGTGTTCGGAGCTGCGTCCGCCGAACACGACGGCCACGCGCGGCTTGCGCGACGGCTGCTCAGGGCTCTGGGGAAGGTTCTCGGTGCTCATATCGCGTTGAGAGTACCCGTTGGTATCCCCCGAGTCAGCGCCCGCCGGGACGCCGTGACTCAGCGTCCCTCCAACGGTCGCTCAGCGTCGCGCGAGGGAGATTCAGCGCCTCTCGGGCTTGGCGCTGCGCGACATCAGTTCCTTGAGCGCGACCACCGGCGGCTTGCCCTCGTGCACGATGTCCACGACCGTCTCGGTGATGGGCATCTCCACACCGTGCCGGCGGGCCAGATCCGCCACCGACTCGCAGGACTTGACGCCCTCGGCGGTCTGCCTGGTGACGGCGATGGTCTCCTCGAGGGTCATGCCCTTGCCGAGGTTGGTGCCGAAGGTGTGGTTGCGGGACAGCGGCGAGGAGCAGGTGGCCACCAGGTCACCGAGGCCCGCGAGTCCGGAGAAGGTCAGCGGGTCGGCGCCGAGCGCGACTCCGAGCCGCGCGGTCTCGGCGAGGCCCCGGGTGATGAGCGAGCCCTTGGCGTTGTCGCCGAGCCCCATGCCGTCCGCGATGCCGACGGCGAGCCCGATGACGTTCTTCACCGCACCGCCCAGCTCGCAGCCGACGACGTCGGTTTCCGTGTACGGCCGGAAGTACGGCGTGTGGCAGGCGGCCTGGAGGCGCTGGGCGACGGCCTCGTCGGTGCAGGCGACGACGGCGGCGGCGGGCATGCGGGCGGCGATCTCACGGGCCAGGTTGGGCCCGGTGACGACGGCGATGCGGTCCGGGCCGACCTTGGTGACGTCCTCGAGGACCTCGCTCATCCGCATGGTGGAGCCGAGTTCGACGCCCTTCATCAGGGAGACGAGCACGGTGTCCGGGGCGAGCATCGGGGCCCACTCGGCGAGGTTGGCGCGCAGGGTCTGGGACGGGACGGACAGCACGGTGAAGTCGGCGTCGGCCAGGGCCTCGGCGGGGTCGGTGGTCGCCCGCATGTTCTCGGGGAGTTCGACGCCCGGCAGGTAGTCCGGGTTGGTGCGGGTGGTGTTGATCGCCTCCGCGACCTCCGCGCGCCGGGCCCACAGGGTGACCTCGCACCCGGCGTCCGCGAGCACCATGGAGAAGGCCGTGCCCCACGAACCGGCGCTGAAGACCGCCGCCTTAACCGCCTTGCTCACTTGGTCTGCCCCTCCGGTTCCCTGCCCGTGGTCTGCGCCTGGGTGCGGCGCCGCTGTTCGATCCGCTCGCGGCGCGGGTCGTAGGGCGTCTCGGGCGCCTTCTCGCCGCGGATCTCCTCGAGGTGGCGGGTGATCGCCGCCATGATGACCTCGGTGGCCTCCTTCAGCAGGTCCGGGGTCATCTCCTTGTCGTAGAAGCGGGACAGGTCCACGGGCGGGCCCGCGAGCACGTGATGGGTCTTGCGCGGGAAGAGGTTCGGCTTCTTGGCGTACGGCGGCAGCAGTTCGTTGGCGCCCCACTGGGCGATGGGGATGACCGGGCACTTGGTCTGCAGGGCGACACGGGCGGCGCCGGTCTTGCCGGTCATGGGCCAGCCGTTCGGGTCGCGGGTGAGGGTGCCCTCGGGATAGAAGGCGACGCACTCGCCGCGTTCCACGGCGTCGATCGCGGCCCGGAAGGCGCTGAGCGCGTCCGTGGACTCGCGGTACACGGGGATCTGCCCGGTGCCGCGCATGGCGGCGCCGACGAACCCCTTCTTGAAAAGTCCGCTCTTCGCCAGGAATCGCGGAACCCGCCCGGTGTTGTACTGATAGTGCGCGTACGCGAAGGGGTCCACGTGGGAATTGTGGTTCACCGCGGTGATAAATCCGCCCTCGGCCGGAATGTGCTCCATTCCACGCCAGTCCCGCTTGATCAGAACCACCAGCGGCGGTTTGCAGATCACCGCGGCGAAGCGGTACCAGAAGCCGATTCTGCGGCGGGGCACAAGGACACCTTCCTCTAGGGCTGTCATCCCGGCGGGGGCCGCACAAGTGTCGCTCCGAGCCGCCGGTCTGTCGAGAACACCGTACGCCCCGCCACAGGTGGCGCCAGATGGCACGGGGACAATGATCGCGACGAGAGAGGGACGGTACGCCGGTGCAATGGACCTTGGTCATCCCGCTGAAGCCTCTGTCCCGGGCCAAGAGCAGGCTCTCGGACACCGCGGGCGACGGCCTGCGCCCGGGGCTGGCGCTCGCGTTCGCGCAGGACACGGTGGCCGCGGCGGTGGCCTGTACAACGGTGGCGGATGTGGTGGTCGTCACGGACGACGAGCTGGCGGCGCGCGAGCTGGCGGCGCTGGGGGCCCGGATCGTCGCGGACGCGCCGGCAGGTGGCCTGAACGCCGCTCTGGCGCATGGTGCGGCCGTCGTACGCGACATGCGCCCGCGCACACCGGTTGCGGCCCTGAACGCCGATCTGCCCGCACTGCGCCCGGCGGAACTGGCGGTCGTACTGGGGGCGGCGGAGGAGTTCTCCAGGGCGTTTCTCGCGGACGCGGCCGAGCTGGGCACGACGTTGCTGGCGGCGGGGCCGGAGGGGGAACTGCGGCCGGAGTTCGGCGAGGACTCCCGTTCCCGTCACCGCGCGTCCGGGGCGGAAGAACTCCGGCTGGCGGGCGTGGATTCGGTACGGCAGGACGTGGACACCGGCAGCGATCTGCGGGCGGCCCTGGCGTTGGGGGTCGGGCCGTTCACGGCCGCGGCGTCGGCGAAGTTGCTGATCCCGGGGTCGTGAGGGTGCCCGGTGTCCCGACGGGGCGCGGGGAAACCGCGCGCCCGGCCACGGCGGGCCCGCACCCCACAGAGCGCCCGCGGCCCTGCGACGCGTCCCGCAACGGCGAACACTAGGCTGGCGCCATGCAGGCCACGGCATACACCTACGACCCCGAAACCCGCAGCGGACAGGTGCTCCTCGACGACGGCACCCCCGTGTCCTTCGACACCGCCGCGTTCGACGCCGGAGGCCTGTTGCTGTTGCGCCCCGGGCAGCGCGTGCGGATCGAGACCGAGGGGCGGGGCGAGGGGCTGCGCATCACCCTCGTAACCCTTCAAACCCTGTAACTGCCCTTACACACGCCGCGGGCCGGGCTCCCAGGGGAGTCCGGCCCGGCGCGTGAGTGCCATGGCGTCCTTACGCGGTCGCCTTGCGGGCGGTGGCCTTCTTGGCGGTGGTCTTGCGGGCCGTCGACTTCTTGGCCGGGGCCTTCTTCGCGGTGACCTTCTTCGCCGGGGCCTTCTTGGCCGTCGCCTTCTTGGCGGTGGTCTTCTTCGCCGCGGTGGTCTTGGCGGTCGCCGTGGTCTTCTTGGCGGGCGCCTTCTTCGCCGTGGTCTTCTTCGCGGCGGCGGTCGTCTTCTTCGCCGGCGCCGCCTTCTTGGCCGTGGTCTTCTTCGCGGCCGCCTTGGTGGTCTTCTTCGCGGCGGCCTTCTTGACCGTCGCCGCGGCACCGCCGGTCAGGCTGCCCTTGGGCGCCTTCTTGACCGAGACCTCGCCACCGCGCGGGAGCTTCTTCGAGCCGCTCACCAGGTCCTTGAAGCCCTGACCGGCACGGAAGCGCGGCACGGAGGTCTTCTTGACCCGAACCCGCTCGCCCGTCTGAGGGTTGCGGGCGTAACGGGCGGGGCGGTCCACCTTCTCGAAGGACCCGAAGCCGGTGACCGAGACCCGCTCGCCCGCGACGACCGCGCGGACGATGGCGTCCAGGACATGATCGACAGCCTCGGCGGCCTGCTGGCGGCCACCCACCTTGTCGGCAATCGCTTCTACGAGCTGCGCCTTGTTCACGTCTTCCCCTTCGGAGACATCGCCAGAACGAAAGTGTTCAAGCTTTTTCGCACGTTAGGCAGATATATACCGCAAATCAAACACGAAACGGGCTAATCACCCTTGTGCCGCAACGGACTCGGTGATCTCGGGCTGTTCAGCGGTCCTCGTCGGGGATCCGACCCTCGTTGAGGTCCGCGTTGAACTGCTCGAGCCGCCTTGCCGCAGCGGCGAGATCGTGCTTGGCCGCGGCCGTAATGACCAGCAGCTTCCGGGTCAGCGCCATCCGTACGCCCTCCGGGACTTGCAGTGCGCGCACCCTTGCGTGCGCTTCCTTCAGCTGGTTCGCGACCGCCGTATAGAGCTGGAGTTGGCCGTCGTGTTCCATGCACAGATTGTGCCATCTGGGGCGAGTTGTCGCCTGCGCAGGGGGCAACTGCCGCCTCGAATGGCCTTCCAGGCACTTGCGGAGGCCGCGATCCCAGCACTCACGTACCCAGGCAACACCCTTCTTAACGTGGGAAGTTGAGCAGGATCTGCCGAGCGTGCGGGGCTGTTCGGGCGCAGACACGGCTGTACCCCCGATCGTGGCGATCGGGGGTACAGACGGGGTGTTGGCGTGGCCGAAACCCGCCCCGCTCAGGGGGTGCGGATCAGGCCTGGAGGGTGCGCGGCTTGTAGGTGGGCCGCTTGGCCTCGTACGCAGCGATGTCCGCCTCGCTCTGGAGCGTGATGGAGATGTCGTCCAGGCCGTTCAGCAGCCGCCAGCGGGAGTTCTCGTCCAGCTCGAAGGAGGCGGTGATGCCCTCCGCGCGAACCTCACGAGCCTCAAGGTCCACAGTGACCTCAGCAGTGGGGTCCTGTTCCGTCAGCTCCCACAGCGCGTCCACGATCTTCTGGTCCAGCACGACCGTGAGCAGGCCGTTCTTCAGCGAGTTGCCCCGGAAGATGTCCGCGAAGCGGGAGGAGATCACGGCCTTGAAGCCGTAATTCTGCAGCGCCCAGACGGCGTGCTCACGGGAGGAGCCGGTGCCGAAGTCGGGGCCGGCGACCAGCACCGTGGCGCCCTGCCGCTCGGGACGGTTGAGGACGAACTCCGGGTCCTTGCGCCAGGCCTCGAACAGCCCGTCCTCGAAGCCGTCACGCGTGACCTTCTTGAGCCAGTGAGCAGGGATGATCTGGTCGGTGTCGACGTTGCTGCGGCGCAGCGGGACGGCCCGGCCGGTGTGGGTGGTGAAGGCTTCCATGGTTCTCAGACTCCAGCGGGCGCGAGGGCGTCGGACAGGTCGGCGGGGGAGGCCAGGTGGCCCAGGACGGCGGTGGCGGCCGCGACCTGCGGCGACACCAGGTGCGTACGACCGCCCTTGCCCTGCCGGCCCTCGAAGTTGCGGTTGGAGGTGGAGGCGGAGCGCTCGCCCGGGGCCAGCTGGTCGGGGTTCATGCCCAGGCACATCGAGCAGCCCGCGTGCCGCCATTCGGCGCCGGCCTCCTTGAAGACCACGTCCAGGCCCTCGGAGACGGCCTGCAGACCGACCCGCGCGGAGCCCGGGACGACCAGCATCCGTACGCCGTCGGCGACTTTGCGGCCCCGCAGCAGGTCCGCGGCGGCGCGCAGGTCCTCGATGCGGCCGTTGGTGCAGGAGCCTACGAAGACGGTGTCCACCTTGATGGAGCGCAGCGGCTGCCCGGCCTCCAACCCCATGTACTCCAGGGCCTTTTCGGCGGCGAAGCGCTCCGAAGCGTCTTCGTACGAAGCCGGGTCGGGGACGGCTGCCGAAAGCGGCGCGCCCTGGCCGGGATTGGTGCCCCAGGTGACGAACGGCGACAGCTCGTCGGCGTGGATCACGACCTCGGCGTCGAACTCGGCGTCGTCGTCGGTGCGCAGCGTCTTCCAGTACGCGACGGCCGCGTCCCAGTCGGCGCCCTCGGGGGCGTGCGGGCGGCCCTCGAGGTACGCGAAGGTGGTCTCGTCGGGGGCGATCATGCCGGCGCGGGCACCGGCCTCGATCGACATGTTGCAGATGGTCATCCGGGCCTCCATCGAGAGCTTCTCGATGGCGGAGCCGCGGTACTCCAGGACGTAGCCCTGGCCGCCGCCGGTGCCGATCTTCGCGATGATCGCCAGGATCAGGTCCTTGGCGGTGACGCCCTCGGGCAGCTCGCCGTCGACCGTGATGGCCATGGTCTTGGGGCGGGCCATCGGCAGCGTCTGGGTGGCCAGCACGTGCTCGACCTGGGAGGTGCCGATGCCGAACGCCAGCGCGCCGAACGCGCCGTGGGTGGAGGTGTGCGAGTCACCGCAGACCACGGTGGTGCCCGGCTGGGTCAGACCCAGCTGCGGCCCCACGACGTGGACGACACCCTGCTCGACGTCACCGAGCGGGTGCAGCCGCACCCCGAACTCGGCGCAGTTCTTGCGCAGCGTCTCCAGCTGGGCGCGGGAGACCGGGTCGGCGATGGGCTTGTCGATGTCGAGGGTCGGGGTGTTGTGGTCCTCGGTGGCGATGGTGAGGTCGAGACGGCGCACCTGCCGGCCGTTCTTGCGCAGCCCGTCGAAGGCCTGCGGGCTGGTCACCTCGTGCAGCAGGTGCAGATCGATGAAGAGGAGATCGGGCTCGCCCTCGGCGCGCCGGACGACGTGGTCGTCCCAGACCTTCTCCGCGAGTGTCCTACCCATCGCTTTCCCTCCGGCCGGCAAGCGTGCACCGGCCCAACTAGAGATCTTGAGGAGGAGACGCCCGCGCCCCAGGTGTCGTGTCCGGGCGTCCACCACCGGGCCCGTTGGTCTGCGGGCCGCTGTGTGATTCCAGGGTGGCGCGTTCCACGGAAAATTGAACTTGCGTTTCACAGAGTGAGACGCGAGTATCGTTGCATGGACAACAGTAGCGGCGTCGGCGTTCTGGACAAGGCGGCCCTCGTCCTGAGCGCTCTGGAGTCCGGTCCGGCCACCCTCGCGGGTCTGGTCGGGGCCACCGGACTGGCACGACCCACGGCTCACCGCCTGGCCGTGGCCTTGGAACACCACCGCATGGTGGCACGCGACATGCAGGGCCGTTTCATCCTCGGCCCGCGCCTCGCGGAGCTGGCCGCGGCCGCGGGCGAGGACCGCCTGCTGGCGACGGCCGGCCCGGTGCTCACCCACCTCCGCGACGTCACCGGCGAGAGTGCGCAGCTCTACCGGCGCCAGGGTGACATGCGCATCTGTGTCGCCGCGGCCGAGCGCCTGTCCGGTCTGCGAGACACGGTGCCGGTCGGCTCCACGCTCACGATGAAGGCCGGCTCCTCGGCGCAGATCCTCATGGCCTGGGAGGAGCCCGAGCGTCTGCACCGGGGCCTGCAGGGCGCCCGCTTCACGGCGACGGCCCTGTCGGGTGTACGGCGGCGCGGCTGGGCCCAGTCCATCGGCGAGCGCGAGCCGGGCGTCGCGTCCGTCTCCGCCCCCGTCCGCGGCCCCTCCAACCGCGTGGTGGCCGCCGTGTCCGTCTCCGGCCCGATCGAGCGCCTGACGCGCCACCCCGGCCGCATGCACGCCCAGGCCGTCATCGACGCCGCCGCCCGCCTGTCGGAGGCCCTGCGCCGCTCGGGCTGAGAGGAAGCCTTCCGGGAACACCGGGGAGGGCCCGCCTCAACGCCGCGGCAGGCCCTCCCCGCCCCCCCCGTCAGCCGGCCTTCTCGGCCGCGGGTGCCGTCCTGGACCGATGGGCGAACCGGTCCTTCGCGTACCGCCCCCGCTTCTCCAGCGGCACCTGCCCGTGCGCGGCGGCCAGCCCGAACGCCGGCATGTCGCCGTAGATCGCCTCGTACGACCCCTCCGGCACGACGTACGTCTCGTGCCAGATCCCCACCTGCCCCCGCAGCTTCCCGCTGCGCTCCTTGCGGTTGATCACGGCCCACGCCCGGTGATGGAACGCGTCCGGCGCGGTCGCATAGGCGTACAGCTTGTCCTTGGACTCCCAGTACTGCACGACGTAGTACGACCGCGGCGAGGCGGTCAGCAGGACCTTGCCGAGCAGTCCACGCCCCGGGTCCTTCACCAGCTCCCGGAGCATGCGGAACATCGCGAGCATCACCGGCAGCCACAGGTGCACGGCCCAGAGGCGGTTGATGCGCATGCCGATCAGCAGGACGACGACCTCGCCCCTCGCGTCGGCGGTCGTACGGGACACCATGACCCACGTCCCCCTCGTTGGTGAGCAGCGCTATCCGAGTAGCGATGCTTGGATAGTGCCGTTATCCGATAAGGAGCGCAAGACATGCGGCTGGCCGAACTCAGCAGACGCAGCGGTGTGTCCACCGCGACGATCAAGTACTACCTGCGCGAAGGGCTGTTGCCACCCGGCCGCCAGATCAACGCCACGACGGCGGAGTACGACGAGGGGCATCTGCGCCGGCTGCGGCTGGTGCGGGCGATGATCCAGGTGGGCCGGGTGCCGGTGGCCAAGGTGCGCGAGGTGCTCGGGCACGTGGACGACGACTCCCTGGGCCGCTCGATCCGCCTGGGCGCGGCGCTGTGGGCGCTGCCGCAGGTGCCGGAGCCGGACGAGGACGACGAGTACGTCCAGGCCGCCCACCAGGAGGTCGCCACGCTCCTGGACCGGCTCGGCTGGCAGAACGCGAAGCGGCTCACATCCATCTCCCCCGCGTACCGCTCGCTGGTGGTGGCGGTGGCCGCGTTCCGCCGGCTCGGCTACGACTGGGGGGCCGAACAGGTCGCGCCGTACGCCGAGTTGATGCACCGGACCGCCGTCCTCGACCTGGACAACATGGAGACGCACCCGTCGGAGGCGGAGCGGATCGAGTTCGCGGTCCTGGGGGCGATCCTCAACGAGCCGCTGCTGCGGGCGCTGCACCGGCTGGCCCAGGAGGAGGAGTCGACGCGGCGGTACGGCTTCGAGTAGCCGGCGCCGGGCATGACGAAGGCCCTCCGCCGAAGCGAAGGGCCTTCCTGTGCGTACCCCCGACCGGATTCGAACCGGCGCTACCGCCTTGAGAGGGCGGCGTGCTAGGCCGCTACACAACGGGGGCGTGGACACTGCGTTTCCGCAGGTCCGAGCTGGTCTACCTGGACTCGAACCAAGACTAACTGAACCAGAATCAGTCGTGCTGCCAATTACACCATAGACCAATGATGGTTTAGACCAGTCAGTACCCCCGACCGGATTCGAACCGGCGCTACCGCCTTGAGAGGGCGGCGTGCTAGGCCGCTACACAACGGGGGCCCTAGCGATCCCGACAACATCAGGATCCGTACCCCCGACCGGATTCGAACCGGCGCTACTGCCTTGAGAGGGCAGCGTGCTAGGCCGCTACACAACGGGGGCTTTGCAGATAAGCTCTGCGAGCTGGCCTACCTGGACTCGAACCAAGACTAACTGAACCAGAATCAGTCGTGCTGCCAATTACACCATAGGCCACTGGAACTCAAGCCCCTGCGGGGTTCTCGTTCTAGTTCGCTCCTCGGGGCTCAGGCCTTCCGGCCCGCTCCCCTCGGCGCAGGAAGAACATTACCCGAAGGTGGACGGGGCTCCAAAACGGGTATCCGCGCGGACGAGCGCGGGGAGTTCGGCGAGGGTCGCGATCCGGTGCGCGACGACCTCTCCGACGGCCCGGACCGAGGCCGTTCCGCGGTCGATCCACACGGACAGCAACCCGGCCTCGGCGGCGCCCCGGCCGTCGATCTCCGGGTGGTCGCCGACGTACGCCACCTCGTGCGGTGGCAGGCCCAGCGCCTCGCAGGCGGCCAGGAAGGCGCCGGCCTCGGGCTTGGAGACGCCGAGCTCGGCGGCGCACAGCACGGCCTCGAAGCGGTCGAGCAGGCCGAGGGTGCGCAGCTTGTGCTCCTGGACCGCGATGCTGGAGTTGGACAGCACCGCGTGCCGGTGGCTGGCGGAGAGGGCCTCCAGAGCGGGCAGGACGTCCGGGAAGACACTCCATGCGGCCTCGTAGTGCCCCAGGTACCGCCGGAACCAGGCGTCGGCCTCCTCGTCGGTCAGCTCCGCACCGAGGAAGATCCGTACCCGGTCGCGCCGCTGCCCCTCGAAGGTCGCCTCCCCGGCCGAGAACCGCGCCCACTGCAGATCGGTGATCTCGCGCCACCGTGCGAGGGCCTGTCCCGCTGATGTGTACCCGTCGAGCAGGCCCTCGGCCACGAGGTGGGCGCGCATGCCCTCGCGGTCCGCCGACGTGTAGTCGAAAAGCGTGTCGTCGACGTCCCAGACCACGGCGCGGATGCTCATGGTGCGACGGTAACCCCGGCCCCGAGACCGCGTCCCGGAAACAGGTCAGTCGTGCCCGCCCCGCCAGACCCACCGCCCCGGTGCCGGTTCCGGGTCACGAGGGAGCCGTCGCAGGGGGCCGACCAGACCGCGTCCGGAGTTCCGTGGAGAAAAATCTCCCCCATGAATCCCCCATAGACACTCCAAGCCGATCCTGTGACACGGGGGCGGCGACAGCCCGTGGCCGTCACCGCCCCCTGCGCGGCCGGGTGTGTCAGGCCGCCAGCCTCGCAAGCGCCGCGTCGATCCGGGCCAGCGCCTTCTCCTTGCCCAGGACCTCAAGGGACTCGAAGAGGGGCAGGCCGACCGTGCGGCCGGTGACGGCGACGCGGACCGGGGCCTGGGCCTTGCCGAGCTTGAGGCCATGGGCCTCGCCGGCGGCCAGGACGGCCCCCTTCAGGGACTCGGGGGACGTCCAGTCCGCCGACTCCAGCTTCTCGCGGGCCGTGCGGAGCAGGGCGTCGGAGCCCTCCTTCATCGCCTTGGCCCACGAGGCCTCGTCGAAGACCGGCTCGGCCAGGAACAGGAAGTCGACGTTGTCGGTGATCTCCGACAGGACCTTCAGGCGGGTCTGTGCCTGCGGGGCGATCGCCTGCCACTTGGCCTCGTCGAAGTCCTCGGGCGCCCAGGGCGCGAACGGGGCCTTCAGCCACGGGCGGCAGCGCTCGGTGAACTCCTTCACATCCAGCATGCGGATGTGGTCGCCGTTGATCGCCTCGCACTTCTTCAGGTCGAAGCGCGCCGGGTTGGGGTTCACGTCGGAGATGTCGAAGGCGGCGACCATCTCGTCGAGCGTGAAGATGTCCTGGTCGGCGGAGAGCGACCAGCCCAGCAGGGAGAGGTAGTTGAGCAGGCCCTCGGGCAGGAAGCCACGCTCGCGGTAGAGGTTCAGCGAGGACTGCGGGTCACGCTTGGAGAGCTTCTTGTTGCCCTCGCCCATCACGTACGGCAGGTGGCCGAACCGCGGGGTCTGCTTGGCGATGCCCAGCTCCGTCAGCGCCTTGTACAGCGCGATCTGGCGCGGGGTGGAGGAGAGCAGGTCCTCGCCGCGCAGGACGTGGGTGATCTCCATCAGGGCGTCGTCGACCGGGTTGACCAGCGTGTACAGCGGGGCGCCGTTCGCGCGGACGATGCCGTAGTCCGGCACGTTCTCGGGCGTGAACGTCAGCTCCCCGCGGACCAGGTCGGTGAAGGTGATCGTCTCGTCCGGCATCCGGAAGCGGACGATCGGGGTGCGGCCCTGGGCCTTGTACTCCTCGACCTGCTCGGCGCTCAGGTCACGGCAGTGGCCGTCGTAGCCGGAGGGCCTGCCGGCGGCGCGGGCGGCCTCGCGGCGGGTGTCCAGCTCCTCCTGGGAGCAGTAGCAGTGGTAGGCGTGGCCGGCGTCGAGGAGCTTCTGCGCGACGTCGGCGTAGATGTCCATGCGCTGCGACTGCCGGTACGGCGCGTGCGGACCGCCGACCTCGGGGCCCTCGTCCCAGTCGAAGCCGAGCCAGCGCATCGCGTCGAGCAGCTGGTCGTACGACTCCTCCGAGTCGCGGGCCGCGTCGGTGTCCTCGATGCGGAAGACCAGGGTGCCCTGGTGGTGCCGGGCGAACGCCCAGTTGAACAGGGCGGTGCGGACCAGGCCCACGTGGGGGTTACCGGTGGGCGAGGGGCAGAAACGGACGCGTACGGGTGAGCCGGGTGCGCTAGCCACGCTTGACAACCTTGTTGGTGAGAGTGCCGATGCCTTCGATGGTGACGGCGACCTCGTCGCCGACGTTCAGGGGGCCGACCCCCGCGGGGGTGCCGGTGAGGATGACGTCGCCGGGCAGCAGGGTCATGGCCTCGGAGATGTTGACGATCAGGTCCTCGATGGGGTGGATCATCTCGCTGGTGCGGCCCAGCTGGCGCTGCCGGCCGTTGACCGTGAGCTGCACGGTCAGGTCGTTCGCGCGCTCGAGGTCCAGGTCGGTCTCCACCCAGGGGCCGAGCGGGCAGGAGGTGTCGAAGCCCTTGGCCCTGGCCCACTGCTTCTCGCGCTTCTGCACGTCGCGGGCGGTGACGTCGTTGGCGCAGGTGTAGCCGAAGATCACGTCCTTGACGCGCTCGCGCGGCACCTCGCGGCACATGCGGCCGATCACGACGGCCAGCTCGGCCTCGTGGTGCAGTTCCTCGGAGAAGGAGGGGTACTGGATGTCGTCGCCGGGCCCGATCACCGAGGTGGAGGGCTTGAAGAAGGCGAACGGCGCCTCGGGCACCTCGTTGCCCAGCTCGCGCGCGTGGTCGGCGTAGTTGCGGCCGAACGCCACGACCTTGTTGGGGAGGACCGGCGGGAGCAGTCTGACCTTGCTCAGCGGCACCTTCGTACCGGACAGCTCGTAGTCCGCGAACGGGATGCCCTTGATGATGTCGAGGACGAGTCCGTCCTGCTTGTCGCCCTCGACCGCGCCGAAGGCTACGTTCCCGTCGATGGAGAACCTGGCGATGCGCACGGGATCCTTGCGCCCCTTACTGAGAACCGGCGTACTGACGCCCCAGGTTAACCGGTCGGGCCCGGACAGGTTCGGCGGCAGCGCTTTTCCGGTGCGGGAATGGGGGGCGCCGGAATTGCGGGTTCGCGGGGTTCGGTGTGCGGCCGCACCGCCGTGACCTGGGCCGAACGCTGCGCCGACGGCCGCGGGAGCGCGGCCGCCGGTGCGTTCGGGATGATCGCCGAGGCACCCGGAAATGCGGTCCGGGAGAATTCAGGCGGGTGCGTCACCACCGGGCCGGGGCTCGTACGAAAACGCGATCCCGGAAATTCAGCGGAATAGGTGAGTGCCGGTCGGCTACTCTGCGGCCGCCGCGCCTGCCGGGACGACCTCCAGGATCGTGCGCCGGGGGTTGGCCGTCTGGGCGGGGAGATCGACGGAGCCCTCCGGCGGCTCGGGCGTCTGCAGTTCGCCGGCGTCCTTCAGATGCGCCAGGGTCGTGCGTCGCGGGTTGGCGATCTTGTGGAACATCATCGTCGTCTTCACCGTTGTGGTCCTGTGCCCTCTGGTCGAGTGGGTTTGCAGAGTCGTCCCTCTTGTAAAGCGTCAGGCTAAACATCCGATTCCCCGCCGATGGCGCCAACTGCCGAGGCGGCGCGTGTGAGTTTGCTCACGACCTCGCGGACAATTCGGTCAAATCGCATCCCCAACTCGCCCCGATGAAACGGACATTGACTCCCTGAAGCCATCATTCCGCTCCTGATCATGGCGACTCAGACACCTGGCACCGAGCAACGACTCGCAGCGATACGCCCGTTATGTTCGGGATCATCGTCCACGGCTGGTGACGCGCCACTCACAGCCCGTCACGGAGGTCACAGCTCGGGGCACGGCTCTTGTTGGAGATCCGGCACTGTGCTGGAATTCCACGGACCGCCGCGGGATCGAGCCGGCGCACAGGGCGCGAAGCAGCGCCGAGCGGCGGCGAGACAGGGGGGAACCAGCGCCGGTCACTCAAGACCACCGGGGGGCGTGTTCAGGACGCTCTCCAGAACGCCGACACCGTGTCCCTCCGTTCGCGCGGAGGGGCGCCTGGTCCAGAGGTTGCGACACTAGTGCAGGGACGTTTCAAGAGGGATGGCAGCGCTTCGGCGGAGCCGGAGTCGCACGACGGGACTGGTCCCATGAAGGGCAGCTCCTCGCCCCAGCACGCCCAGAACCCGGGCCCGGCCCCGTCCGGGGACGGCGGTGAGCGCGGCGGACGCCCCGGCGTGTCGGCCTCGTCGGCCTCCATCGGGACCGGCAACTCCGGCGCCACCCCCGCGCCGGCCGTGAAGCCCGTCAAGGGACCCACCGGCCCCGGCTCGCGCATGGCCCTGCGCAACTGGCGCATCTCCACGCGCCTGGTCTCGCTGCTGGCGCTGCCCGTGGTCGCGGCGACCTCGCTGGGCGCGCTGCGCATCGACCAGAACATCACCGACATCCAGCAGCTCGACAACATGAAGCTGCTGACGGACATGACCAAGCAGGCCACCGAGCTGGCAGCCGCGCTCCAGGAGGAGCGCGACCAGTCCGCCGGTCCGATGTCCCACGGTCTGACGGCGAGCGACTACTCGATCAAGGGCTACCGGGACAAGACCGACCGCGCCCTGCTGAACTTCCAGAACGCCACCGAGGAGATCGACGCCGCGAGCAAGGAGGGCAACCTCCAGGGCGTCCGCGACAACCTCGTCGGCATCTTCAACCAGCTCGACCAGCTGGCGAAGATCCGCAAGAGCGCCTATGACTCGAAGGGCAACTCGACCCAGACGATCGAGGCCTACCACCGGCTCATCACCCAGCTGATCGACCTGTCCCAGGACATGGCCCAGGCGTCCAGCAACCCGGAGATGATCTCGCGCACCCGCGCCCTGGCGGCCTTCTCCACCGCCAAGGAGTACGCCTCCGTGCAGCGCGCCACGATCGCCGCCGCACTGCCCGCGACCACTTCCACCAAGGGCGACCTCTCGACGAACGACCGCCTCTACGGCCAGTCGGCGTACGAGAGCGAGAACTCCGAGATCGCGATCTTCCGGAAGATCTACGCCAGCAACAACGCCGAGGAACTCCTCAAGCCGATCGACGAGGGCAACCCGACGATCGAGTCCGCGGACACCTACGCCAAGCGCGTCTTCGACTCTCCCGACGGCCTCCAGAGCCTGAACGCCCGCTCGTACAAGGACTGGGTGGACGACAGCTCGACCAAGATCGAGCAGATGAAGAAGATCGAGCACACGCTGCTCGAGGACATGGAGCAGAAGGCCCGCGAGCTGAAGAGCGCCACCCAGCAGGACGCGATCATCTCCGGTGCGCTGATCCTGCTCGTGCTCGGCGTGTCGCTGGTCGGCGCCTTCGTCGTGGCCCGCTCCATGATCCGCTCGCTGCGCCGGCTCCAGGAGACCGCCACCAAGGTCGCTCAGGACCGCCTGCCCGACCTGGTCAAGCAGCTGTCGGAGTCCGACCCGCAGGACGTGGACACCTCCGTGGAGTCGGTCGGTGTGCACTCCCGGGACGAGATCGGCCAGGTGGCCGCGGCCTTCGACGACGTGCACCGCGAGGCGGTCCGCCTCGCCGCCGAGCAGGCCCTGCTGCGGGGCAACGTCAACGCGATGTTCACCAACCTCTCGCGCCGCTCCCAGGGCCTCATCCAGCGGCAGCTGTCGCTCATCTCCGAACTGGAGTCCCGCGAGGCCGACCCGGACCAGCTGTCCTCGCTCTTCAAGCTCGACCACCTCGCGACGCGTATGCGCCGTAACGGTGAGAACCTCCTCGTCCTCGCCGGTGAGGAGCCCGGCCGCCGCTGGACCCGCCCGGTCCCGCTGGTCGACGTGCTCCGCGCCGCCGCGTCCGAGGTGGAGCAGTACGAGCGCATCGAGCTGGCCTCCGTGCCGACCACCGAGGTCGCCGGCCGCGTGGTCAACGACCTCGTGCACCTGCTCGCCGAGCTGCTGGAGAACGCGACGTCGTTCTCCTCGCCGCAGACCAAGGTCAAGGTCACCGGTCACGCACTGCCCGACGGCCGGGTGCTGATCGAGATCCACGACACCGGTATCGGCCTCTCCCCGGAGGACCTCGCGGCGATCAACGAGCGGCTCGCCTCGCCGCCCACCGTGGACGTCTCCGTCTCCCGCCGCATGGGCCTCTTCGTGGTCGGCCGTCTGTCCCAGCGGCACGGCATCCGCATCCAGCTGCGCCCGTCCGACTCCGGTGGTACGACCGCGCTGGTCATGCTGCCCGTGGACGTGGCCCAGGGCGGCAAGAAGCCCGCTCCGGGCAAGCCGGGCGCGCCCGGTGGCACCGGCGGCCCCGCCGCCGCGCAGGCGGCCGCCGGTGCGGCCGCGGCCCGTCGCGCGAACGGCGGCAACGGCCAGGGCGGTGCCCTCGGCGGCGCTCCGGCCGGCGGCGGTCTGCTCGGTGCCGGTCCCGCTCCGCGCGGCCAGGTCGGCGCCGGCCAGGGTCCCCGGGCCGCGCTGCCCGGTACCGGCCAGGGCGGCCGCCCAGGTGCGCGTGGCCCCCAGGGCGGTCCCGGTGGCCTCGGTGGCCCGCAGCAGGGCCGGCCGGCGCCCGCGGGTTCCGGTGCGGGTGGCTTCGGCGGTCAGGCGCCCGGCGCCTCGCAGGGGCCGCAGGCCACGAATCCGGGCGGACCGCAGCAGGACGCCTTCGGCGGTCGCGGCCCGCAGCGGCCCGGCGCCGCCTCCGACCAGGGACGCCAGCCCCAGCTGCCGCCGCGCGGCGGCCCGCGGGCCGAACTGCCCGGCGGCGACGGCCGGCAGCCTCGCACCCCGGACTGGGGCGACACCCAGGCCCCGCTGTCGCGTGCCTCGCTGGACATCCCGCGCGGCCACGACGAGCAGGACCCGGCGCACACCGGGCGCATGCCGCGCATCGACGACCGGCAGGGCCCGGGCTCGACCGCGGAGATGCCCCGGATCGACACCCACGGACCGGCCGCCACGGGCGAGTTCCCGCGCCGCGATCCGAACGGCCTGGGCGACCCGCAGAACACGGGCCAGTTCGCCCGCCCGGACAACCCGCAGCAGACCGGCCAGTTCCAGCGTCCCGACAACCCTCAGCAGACCGGCCAGTTCGCGCGTCCCGACAACCCCCAGCAGACCGGCCAGTTCCAGCGTCCCGAGGCGCCCGAGCCGTCCGGCCGTTTCGAGCAGCCCGGCGACCGTCAGGGCTCCGGCCCGTTCGTCCGCTCGGACGTCTTCGGCACGCCGGCGCCCCGGCAGGACGACGCCGCGCGGAACACGGGCCAGGACATCGGTCAGTTCCCGGCGCCGCAGAACTTCGACGGCGGCTACGACGGCAGCTCCACCGGCCGGCACGCGCTGCCCGGGCGCCAGAACCCCGCCCACACCGGTCAGTTCGAGCGCCCGCAGCCGGCCGGTCGCGGCGACTTCGGCGCCCCGCGCCCGCCGGCCCCGCAGCAGCAGCGTCCGGTGCACCGTGAGCCGGAGGCGCTGCCGCCGGCCAGCGGTCCGGTCGACGGCCGCACCCCGCTGTACGACACGCTGGAGACCAACTGGTTCCACGGCGGTCCGCAGCAGGAGTCCGCGCCGCAGCAGCCCCAGGCACCGGCCCCGGCTCCGCAGCGCCCCGTGGGCGGCAACGGCAACGGCTCCACCACCGGTTCCTGGCGCACCTCGCCGAACGACGAACTCGTCCGGCAGGCGGAGCGCGTCCGGCAGCCCGCCGCGGGCGGTGTCACCACCTCCGGCCTGCCGCGCCGGGTGCCCCGGGCGAACCTCGTCCCGGGCACGGCTCAGCAGCAACAGCACCAAGCCGGTCCGCAGGTCTCGCGTGCGCCTGACGACGTGCGCGGACGGCTGACCAATCTCCGTCGGGGCATCGCTCAGGGCCGTCAGGCCGGCAGCGGCCAGACCGGCAGCTACCCGAGCCCCACTCACCAGCAGGAGCGTTAGTTGAGTCCGATGAGCCAGGCGGCACAGAACCTGAACTGGTTGATCACCAACTTCGTGGACAACACCCCCGGGGTGTCGCACACGGTGGTGGTCTCCGCCGACGGCCTTCTGCTGGCGATGTCCGAAGGGTTCCCGCGGGACCGCGCCGACCAGCTGGCGGCCGTCGCCTCCGGGCTGACCTCGCTGACGGCCGGGGCGTCCCGGATCTTCGAGGGCGGCGACGTGGCACAGACGGTCGTCGAGATGGAGCGCGGGTTTCTCTTCCTGATGTCCGTCTCGGACGGATCGTCCCTCGCGGTCCTGGCCCACCCCGAGTGCGACATCGGTCTCGTCGGCTACGAGATGGCGCTGCTCGTCGACCGCGCGGGTGCGGTACTCACCCCGGACCTTCGCGCCGAACTCCAAGGAAGTCTGCTCCACTGACCGCCCCCGGCACCACCCACCTCACCAAACCACCGTCCGGCCGACACAATCCCCCCACCGGCCCCCGACAGACGGTTTGACCGACCGACTTGCTGTCCCGCCCGGAGGATTCATGACCCCGCCCACCGCCCATCACGATCCGTACGCGGAACCGTACGGGGACGAGGGCGACCAGCCGCTGGTCCGTCCGTACGCGATGACCGGCGGCCGGACCCGGCCGCGGTATCAGCTCGCGATAGAGGCGCTGATCAGCACCACGGCCGACCCGGCAGCCCTGATGGGACTGCTCCCGGAGCACCAGCGCATCTGCCACCTGTGCCGAGAGGTCAAGTCGGTCGCGGAGGTCTCCGCGCTGCTGGCCATGCCGCTCGGAGTGGCCCGGATCCTGGTCGCCGACCTCGCCGAGGCCGGCCTGGTCGCCATCCACCAGCCGGGTGGCGACGAGAACAACGGCGGCGCTCCGGACGTGACGCTGCTCGAAAGGGTGCTCAGTGGACTTCGCAAGCTCTGACGCGGGCCGGGCCACCACTTCCGCGAAGATCGTGGTGGCGGGCGGCTTCGGCGTGGGCAAGACCACGTTCGTCGGCGCCGTCTCGGAGATCAACCCGCTGCGCACAGAGGCCGTCATGACGTCCGCTTCGGCCGGCATCGACGACCTCACCCACACCGGAGACAAGACCACCACCACGGTGGCCATGGACTTCGGCCGCATCACCCTGGACCAGGACCTCATCCTGTACCTGTTCGGCACCCCCGGCCAGGACCGCTTCTGGTTCATGTGGGACGACCTGGTACGCGGCGCGATCGGCGCGGTGGTGCTCGTGGACACCCGGCGCCTCGCCGACTGCTTCCCGGCCGTCGACTACTTCGAGAACAGCGGCCTGCCGTTCGTCGTCGCGCTCAACGGCTTCGACGGCCAGCAGCCCTACGCCCCCGAGGAAGTGCGGGAGGCGCTGCAGATCGGGCCGGACACGCCGATCATCACGACCGACGCCCGGCACCGGGCCGACGCCAAGAGCGCCCTGATCACCCTGGTCGAACACGCCCTGATGGCGCGCCTCAAGTAGCACGGACGTACGTACGCACCCAAGTACGACGTCCGGTACGGCAGTTGTCGTAAACACACTGGAGCCGACTGTGGCCTTTGACACGGTCGGCTCCGGTGTTCATAACAGTTCGGCAGAGGAATCCCCTGACATCACCACGCGACGCGGTCACGCAGTACCGCTGCGCTCACAAACGCCCCGCCTTTTGACGGGGCTCGCTCTTTATGACCGTTTTATCTGGGGCTTACAAGCGTGCCCCTCAGGGGTTTCCGCTGTTTGGAAGAGCACTGGTCCACGTGCTGGAATGCCTGAACTGCCCAATAGTCGAAGACGTACTCATCAGTCGATGACGAACGGGGCTCTGAGAGACTGCGGCACGACGTAGGTGCCGACCGCCGAGAGGTTGTTGGTCGAGTGAGGCGAAGCAAGAACGGTCCCGAGCCGTCGGCGCGGGGCAACTTCACCCCGCCGCCGCGCGCTGCGGCGCCCACCCCCGTACCCGGTGCGGAGCCGGCGGCCACTCCCGCGCCGAGCGGCGGCCGTTTCTCGCCGAGAAACTGGCGCGTGCCGACCAGGCTGAACGCGATCCTGCTGATACCCGTGGCGGTCGGCCTCGTCATGGGCGGCTTCCAGGTGAAGAGCTCGATCGACACCTGGCAGCAGGCCCGGGACGCCGAGAACACCGCCCGCCTGGTGCGTGCCGCCCTCACCTACGCCGACGCGCTCGACAACGAACGTGACGTCACCGCGGAGCCCTTGCTGCTGCACAAGACGGACAGCAAGAGCAAGGCGATCGTGGACGGGGCCCGCAAGGCCACGGACGACGCCGCCGACGCCTTCGACCAGGCGGCGCAGAACATGCCGCAGAAGTCGGGCCTGGTGCGCCGGCTGAAGCTGTTCCGTGAGGCGGAGCCCAAGCTGGGCCAGCTGCGGCAGATCGCGTACACCTCCAGGGAGCACGGCGTAGAGACCGAAGAGGGCTACGTCGCCGTCAGCCACCCCCTGATGGAGTTCGCCAACGAGCTGGGTCTGGGCACCGGCAACATCACCTCCTACGGCCGTACCGTCTACGCCATCTCGCTGACCAAGGCTGCGCTGTCGCTGGAGCGGTCGATCGGCACCCATCTGCTGGTCAAGCCCGGTCCGGACGCCCCCAACCTGGCGACCCAGCGGGTGGCCCTGTCCTCGTACGCCTACCTGGAGGGCATTGCCCGGGAGGAGTACATCGGCGGTGGCACCGAGGCCGACGCGCAGAAGCTGAGCGGCCTCGAGGACCAGATCAAGGCGGAGGTCTCCGCCCAGGCGGCGAAGGCCAAGGCGAGCAACCCGCAGTTCCTGTCCGACCCCAAGGACATCGTCGCGGCGCTCTCCACCATGAGGGACACCAGCGCGCTCACCCGCCAGGGGCTCGCGCTGAGGGGCATCACCGCCGACAACTGGTTCGCGGTCAACACGCTGAAGTACAAGGCCTACCGCCAGATCGAGTCGGACATGGCCGACAAGGCGGTGAGCGAGGCCTCGGACATCGCCGACAACGCCAAGACCTCGGCCTTCATCACCGGTGCCGTCGTCGTGGTCGCCCTGCTGCTCGCGTTCATCCTGGCCGGTGCCGTGGCCCGCCAGATGAGCCGCTCGATGCGCCAGCTGCGCAACGCCGCCTTCGGCATCGCCGAGCAGCGCCTGCCGATGCTGGTCGACCAGCTCTCGCGCACCGACCCCGGCCGGGTCGACACCCGGGTCGCCCCGATCCCGATCACCACCAAGGACGAGATCGGCGAGGTCGCCCGCGCCTTCGACCAGGTCCACCGCGAGGCGGTCCGGCTCGCCTCCGAGCAGGCCCTGCTGCGGGGCAACATCAACGCGATCTTCACCAACCTCTCGCGCCGCAACCAGTCGCTGATCGAGGGCCAGCTGACCCTGATCACCGACCTGGAGAACAACGAGGCCGACCCGGACCAGCTGGAGAACCTCTTCAAGCTGGACCACCTGGCCACCCGTATGCGCCGCAACGGCGAGAACCTCCTGGTCCTCGCCGGCGAGGAGCCCGGCCGCCGCTGGGACCAGCCGGTCCCGCTGGTCGACGTGCTGCGCGCCGCCTCCTCCGAGGTGGAGCAGTACGAGCGCATCGAGCTGTCCGGCGTCCCGGAGGCCGAGATCCACGGCCGCGCGGTCACCGACCTCGTGCACCTGCTCGCCGAGCTGCTGGAGAACGCGACGACGTTCTCCTCCCCGCAGACCAAGGTCCGCGTCACCGCGACCCGTCTCCCCGACGGCCGCGTCATGATCGAGATCCACGACAAGGGCATCGGCCTGACGGCCGAGGACTTCGCGGACATCAACCACAAGCTGGCCAACCCGCCGACCGTGGACGCCGCGATCTCCCAGCGCATGGGCCTGTTCGTGGTCGGCCGGCTGTCCGACCGGCACGGCATCCGCGTCCAGCTGCGGCCCTCGGGCGAGCAGGCCGGTACGACCTCCCTGGTCATGCTGCCGGACGCGATCACGCACGGCGGTGGCGGCGAGGCGCCGCTGGACCGCGAGGAGTTCACCGTCTCGCAGATCATCCCGGAGCAGCAGTTCCAGGGCGAGAGCTTCCAGCAGGTGCAGCCGATGCGCACCGCTGCCGAGCTGGGCTTCGACGACAGCCAGTACCCGGAGGTCCCCGACGACATCCGCGAGCTGGACCCCGTCGGCCGCTCCCTGATGCGTGAGGAGCGCCGGGCGGCCCTGGAGGCGCAGAGCCACGGCCAGCAGCCCGCCGAGGCACAGCGGGAGACCGCCGAGACTCCGGCGTACGAGGACCCGCTCTTCACCGGGCAGCCCGCCTACCAGGAACAGCAGCGCGGGTACGAGGAGCAGCAGGCCGCGTACCAGGAGCCGTACCAGGAGACCTACTCGGAGTCGCCCTCCGCCTCGTACGAGAAGCCGTACGACGAGCAGTACTACGCACCGAACGGCGAGCTGCCGCAGCACGACGGCTTCTCCCCCACCGGCGGTTACCCGGAACCCGCGTACACGGAGCCGGCGGCGAACCCGTCGTACCAGGACGACTGGCCGCAGCAGCCCCAGCAGGACGCGTTCCAGAACGGCTACCCGGCCCATTACGCTCCGGAAACGGAATCCCCGCAGGCCGCTGACGCGAGTGAGGGGAACCGCGTAGGCTTCGACCGTCCGGGAGCGGCCTCTCCCGCCGCACACGAGATGACCGACGCCGGGCTGCCCCGCCGCGGATCCGTCGCGAGCGGCGCCAACGGCTCCGGTCCCGCGGGCGGCACGGCGCGCGTGCAGCAGGAAACGCCGGCACCGGGCAACACCCCGGCGACGGGCGGCGACAGCGGCTGGCGTTCGCAGAACGACGAGCGCTGGCAGCAGGCGTCGCAGCTCCGGAAGCCCAAGGCAGGCGGGGTCACCGCCTCGGGCCTGCCGCGGCGGGTGCCCAAGGCCAATCTGGTCTCGGGTTCCGCCGAAACCACCCCTCAGGGAGGCCCACAGGTCTCCCGCGCCCCGGAGGACGTCCGGGGCAGGCTGAGCAACCTGCGTCGGGGCGTCCAGCGCGGACGCAGCGCAGGCAGTGAAACGAACGGCCAGGGCTTCGGTCCTGACAGCACCTACAACCAGGAGCGTTAGTGTGAGCCCGATGAGCCAGGCGGCACAGAACCTGAACTGGTTGATCACCAACTTCGTGGACAACACCCCGGGGGTGTCCCACACGGTGGTGGTCTCCGCCGACGGACTCCTTCTGGCGATGTCCGAAGGCTTCCCCCGCGACCGCGCCGACCAGCTCGCGGCCGTCGCCTCCGGTCTGACGTCTCTGACGGCAGGCGCCTCCCGCATCTTCGAGGGGGGCAGCGTGAACCAGACGGTTGTGGAGATGGAGCGGGGATTCCTCTTCATCATGTCCATCTCCGACGGTTCCTCGCTCGCCGTTCTGGCCCACCCGGAAGCGGACATCGGCCTCATCGGGTACGAGATGGCCCTTCTGGTGGACCGCGCGGGCACGGTCCTCACTCCGGATCTCCGTGCGGAGCTCCAGGGAAGCCTTCTCAACTAATCAAGGGACGATGCGTATTCGCGTCCCGGGGCCGTAAGGTTTCGGGACGCGGCTCCACAGGGATGGGCGCCCGGCGCAGTCGGAGGAGGAGAAGAGAGTGGCAACACCCCCAAGCGGTTCGTCTTCGGGTAACTGGTCGTACGGCCCTGCCCAGGGTCAGGGCGACGGTTCGGCGAACCGGTACAACTTCCCCTCCGCCCCGAGCCACCGGCAGCCGTACGCGCCGCAGGGCCCGGGCCCGTCGCCGTACGACCAGCCGCCGGCCCCGCGGATCCAGCCGGTGCAGCCGCAGCGCCGCCCCGAGCCGGCGCCGGCGACCGCGTCGAACAACCCCTTGGTGCGTCCGTACGCCATGACCGGCGGCCGGACCCGCCCGCGCTACCAGCTCGCCATCGAGGCGCTGGTGCACACCACCGCCGCTCCGCACCAGATGCAGGGCCAGCTGCCCGAGCATCAGCGGATCTGCAACCTCTGCCGTGAGATCAAGTCGGTAGCCGAAATCTCCGCGCTCCTGACAATCCCCCTCGGCGTGGCCAGGATCCTCGTCGCCGACTTGGCGGAGGCGGGCCTGGTCGCCATCCATCAGCCCGGCGGCGACGAGAACGCCGGTGGCCAGCCAGACGTGACACTGCTCGAAAGGGTGCTCAGTGGACTTCGCAAGCTCTAGCGGCGGTCCTTCCCGCTCCACCACCTCCGCGAAGATCGTGGTGGCGGGCGGCTTCGGCGTGGGCAAGACCACGTTCGTCGGCGCCGTCTCGGAGATCAACCCGCTGCGCACAGAGGCCGTCATGACGTCCGCTTCGGCCGGCATCGACGACCTCACCCACACCGGAGACAAGACCACCACCACGGTGGCCATGGACTTCGGCCGCATCACCCTGGACCAGGACCTCATCCTGTACCTGTTCGGCACCCCCGGCCAGGACCGCTTCTGGTTCATGTGGGACGACCTGGTACGCGGCGCGATCGGCGCGATCGTCCTGGTCGACACCCGGCGCCTCGCCGACTGCTTCCCCGCGGTCGACTACTTCGAGAACAGCGGCCTGCCGTTCGTCATCGCCCTGAACGGCTTCGACGGCAACCAGCCGTACAACCCGGACGAGGTCCGCGAAGCGCTGCAGATCGGCCCCGACACCCCGATCATCACCACCGACGCCCGCCACCGCGCGGACGCCAAGTCGGCCCTGATCACGCTGGTGGAGCACGCCCTGATGGCGCGCCTGCGGTAACGCTGCCGCTCCGGGCAACCGACGTGGGCTCCTGTCTCTCTTCCCGAGGGACGGGAGCCTTTGTCATAGGCACCGGGGGATGGTCGTGATCGAGATCCGCCGTCGGGGCTGTGGCCGGCGGTCGTCGTGCCGACGCTGTCCGTCCCGATGGGCCTGTGGCTGCGAAAGCGGGACGAGGCCCGGCGCACCGGGTGACAATGCCCTCGATCGTCGCGTCGAGGGGGCATTTCATGAGCGCTGAGGCGGCCGCATTACGGCTGGGGACGACCGTGGCGAAGGCGGCGGCCCAGACATGGCTCGGGGGGAAGCGGCGGGAGCAGGAACGCCGCATGGACATGTCCGAGCTGATCCGGCTGCGGGTGTCCGGGCTCCGCTACCAGCGGGGCGTGCAGCGCCAGTTCGAGGAGATCGCGGACGCGGTCTACGACCGGCTGGCGCCCTTCCTGGACCGGGAGTTCCCGGGGCTGGAGGAGAGCGGCAGACAGGCCGTGATCGACGGGGTGTGCGACACGTTCGCGGCGGCGGACCTGTCGGACGGGGCGATTCTGGCGGCGGATGCGCGACCGGCGGAGATCGTGCGGCGGGTGACCGGGGCGGTACGACCGCCGGTGGGCCTCGGTGAGGCGGAGAGCCGGCTGTACGAGGTGCTGTTCGCGGAGTGCGTCGAGTACTACGTGCGGATCGTGCAGGGCCTGCCGGTCTTCGAGGAGCGGGCGCTGAGCGAGTTGCTGGCCCGTACGACGTCCTTGGGCGCGGAGATCGCGCGGGTGCTGGAGCGGCTGCCGGACCGGTCGCTCTTCGCGCCGGAGGGGACGGACCGGGACGCCGAATTCCGGCGCCGCTATCTGGAACTGGTCAGCACGTGCCTGGACGAGGTGGAGCTGTTCCGGCGCACGTCCGACCGGGCGGGAGCGCAGGTGCGGCTGTCGGTCGCGTACGTGAGCCTGCGTGCCACGGGCGACGACGGGAGCCGCCGCCCGACGCGCTCACTGCCCGTGCTCCGGCCCGACATGAGCGACTGGGAGGAGCCCGGCGAGAGCGCCGGCATGCGGGTGGAGGCGGCCCTCGGCGGAGCCACCCGGGTGCTGCTGCGCGGCGAGGCGGGCTCGGGCAAGACAACGCTGCTGCGCTGGCTGGCGATCACCGCGGCACGAGGCGCCTTCACCGGCGAACTGGCCGCCTGGAACGGCCTGACTCCGGCGTTCGTCAAGCTGCGCGAGTACAGCGGGCGGGAACTGCCGAGGCCGGAGGCGATGCTGGACTCGGTGGCCGGGCACCTCACCGGAGTGATGCCCAAGGCGTGGGTGGAACGCCAACTCGCCGAGGGCAACGCCCTGCTCCTGATCGACGGTGTGGACGAGCTGTTGGACAGCGAGCGGCGGGGGGTACGGGAGTGGCTGCGCAAGCTGCTGACGGCGTACGGCACCGTGCGTGTCGTAGTCACGTCGCGTCCCGCCGCGGCACGTGCCGACTGGCTGCGCCGCGAGGAGTTCACGGCGCTCCACCTGGACCGCATGGCCCCGCCCGACCTGGCGGCCTTCGTGCGGCAGTGGCACCAGGCGGTACGGGAACTGGGCGAGGACCTTCCCTGCACGGCGGAGGAACTGCCGCGCTACGAACAGTCGTTGCTGACCAGCCTGAAGGACCGCCCGCACCTGCAGTCGCTGGCGGGCACCCCGCTGCTGGCGGCGATGCTGTGCGCGATGCACCTCAACCGGGGCAGCCAGCTCCCGCGCGACCGGATGGAGCTGTACCGCAACGCCCTGCACGCCCTGGTCCACGAACGGGACGCGGACCGGAACGTGCCGAGCGCGGTGGACAGCCGGCTGAGCCTGAACGACAAGCTGGTCCTGCTGCGGGACCTGGCCTGGCGGCTGTCCGACAACAACCGCAGTGACATCACGCTGGAGCAGGCGGCCGTGCACCTCGGCAAGAAGCTCGCCGGGATGCGGCACCTGGAGGAGCAGGACGGCGGAAAGGTCCTGGAGCAGCTCCGCGACCGCTCGGGGATCCTCCGCTCCCCGGCCGAGGGCCGCCTGGACTTCGTCCACCGGAGCTTCCAGGAGTACCTGGCCGCCGAGGAGGCCACGGAGGAGGACCGCATCGGCAACCTGGTCGAGCGCGCTCATCTGGATCTGTGGCGGGAGACCATCATCATGGCGGCGGGCCATGCGAACCGGCCGCAGCGGGAGGAACTGCTGGGCGGCATCCTGGACCGGGCGAGGGGGGAATCCCGGTACGCACGCAAGCTCCGGCTGCTGGCGGCTGCTTGCCAGGAGACGGTGCCGGAGGTCTCCGACGGGCTCGCCGGGCGGCTGGAGGAGGCGGTGTCCGCGCTGCTGCCGCCGCGCCGGCGGACGGACCCGCCCGCGCTGGCCTCGGTCGGCCCGAGCCTGCTGCGGAGACTGCCCCGCTCACTGGACGAACTGACGTCGAAGGCGGCGGTGGAGACGGTGCGGACCGCTGCGCTGATCGGCGGGGAGGAGGCGTTGGGGCTGCTGGAGGGGTACGCGCGGGACGAGCGTTCTGACGTGGTCGCCGCGCTCATCGAGGCCTGGGCGTACTTCGACGCCGATGCTTACGCCGACCGGGTGATGGCTGGGCTCCCCTTGGAGCGGCACTGGGTGGGCCTGACGCACTCGGCCCAGCTACGGGCGGCGGTGCGGCTGAGGTCACTGACCACACTGAGAATCAGGTTCGCGCTCCAGGACCTGTCCGTTCTCACGGAACTCCCCCCGCTCCAGCAGCTGATGTGCACCGTCAGGGGCACGGCCGACCTGTCCCTGCTGAAGGAGCACCCTGAACTGGAATTCCTCCAGGTGTTCGGCGGTGCGTCGCTCCGGCATCCGGAAGCCCTGACAGATCTGCCCGCACTGCGCTTCCTGCAGCTGCCGCTCGCCGGCCCGGACGGTATCGAGGGACTCCCGGTCCTTCCTGAACTCATCCTGCTGTCCTTCTCCGGCGTCACGAAAGCCACCAGGCTGGGCTTTGTGGCCCCGTACGCCGGTATCGAGTACCTGCATCTCGTCGGCGTCTGGCGCAGCCGCCTGCCCGAATTCGGCCCCCTGTCCACGCTGACCGGCCTGCGCAGCCTGACGCTGTACAACTTCGACGCCTCAGACGTGCCCCGGCGGCTCGTCTCGGCCTGCCCCCAACTCGTCGATCTCAGCATGTACAACTGCCTCCTGTCCGACGGACTCGACGTCCTGCGCGCGTTGCCCCGGCTGAGGCGGCTGGAACTGGAGAGCTGCGAAGCCGGCGAAGGCCCGCTCACCGCACCGGATCTGCCCGGCGTCACCGTCACCGTCCGCTGAGCACACCACGGCCCCGCCCTCCCAAGGGAGCGGCGGGGCCGTAGCTCACGCGGTAGAACTCAGTGCCAGCTGTGCGGTGCCCGGAAGCCGCCCTCGCGCTCGAGGCGGCGCCAGCCGGCCTTGGGACGGCCGCGGTGGGTCTGGGGCGCGGGCTCGGTGCGGGCGGCCGCGCGGGCCAGGAGGACGGCCGTGATGGCGGCGACTTCCTCGGGCTCGGCGTGGCCCTTCTCGACGCGGATGTCAGGAGTGCTCATGGGTGTCAGTCTCCGTGAGAGAGAGGTCCGCGGGGTTGCCGCGGCGGGTCCGCTGGGTTACTGCGGCGGGTTGCCGTGCTTGCGGGAGGGCAGGTCGGCGTGCTTGGAATGGAGCATCGCCAGGGACTTGACCAGGACCTCGCGGGTCTCGGCGGGGTCGATGACGTCGTCCACGAGGCCGCGTTCGGCCGCGTAGTACGGGTGCATCAGCTCGGCCTTGTACTCCTTGACCATCTTCTGGCGCATGGCCTCGGGGTCCTCCGCCTGGGCGATCTGCCGGCGGAAGATGACGTTCGCGGCGCCTTCGGCGCCCATCACGGCGATCTCGTTGGTCGGCCAGGCGTAGGTGAGATCGGCGCCGATCGACTGGGAGTCCATGACGATGTAGGCACCTCCGTACGCCTTGCGCAGGATCAGCGAAATCCTCGGCACGGTCGCGTTGCAGTAGGCGTACAGCAGCTTCGCGCCGTGGCGGATGATTCCGCCGTGCTCCTGGTCGACACCGGGGAGGAACCCCGGCACGTCCAGGAAGGTGACGATCGGGATATTGAAAGCGTCACACATCTGGACAAAGCGCGCAGCTTTTTCGCTGGCCTCGATGTCCAGCACGCCGGCGAGGACCTGCGGCTGGTTGGCGATGATGCCGACCACCTGGCCGTCCAGGCGGGCCAGCGCGCAGATGATGTTCCGCGCCCAGCGCTCGTGGACCTCCAGGTACTCGCCGTCGTCGACGATCTCCTCGATGACCTTGGCCATGTCGTACGGCCGGTTGCCGTCGGCCGGGACCAGGTCGAGCAGGACGTCGCCGCGGCGGTCCACCGGGTCGGACGAGTCGACCCGCGGGGGGTTCTCGCGGTTGTTCTGCGGGAGGAGCGACAGCAGGTACCGCACCTCGGCGATGCAGGTCTCCTCGTCGTCGTACGCGAAGTGGCAGACGCCGGAGGTCTCCGCGTGGACGTCGGCGCCGCCCAGGCCGTTCTGGGTGATCTCCTCGCCGGTGACCGCCTTGACCACGTCCGGGCCGGTGATGAACATCTGCGAGGTCTCGCGGACCATGAAGACGAAGTCCGTCAGGGCGGGGCTGTAGGCCGCACCGCCCGCGCACGGGCCGAGCATCACCGAGATCTGCGGGATCACCCCGGACGCCTTGGTGTTGCGCTGGAAGATGCCGCCGTAGCCGGCGAGGGCCGAGACGCCCTCCTGGATGCGGGCGCCCGCGCCGTCGTTCAGGGAGACCAGGGGCGCGCCGGCCGCGATGGCCATGTCCATGATCTTGTGGATCTTGGTGGCGTGGGCCTCGCCGAGCGCGCCGCCGAAGATCCGGAAGTCGTGCGCGTAGACGAAGACCGTGCGGCCCTCGACCGTGCCCCAGCCGGTGATGACACCGTCGGTGTACGGCTTCTTCGCCTCCAGACCGAAGCCCTGCGCGCGGTGCCGGCGCAGCTGCTCGACCTCCTGGAAGGACCCGGGGTCCAGGAGCAGCTCGATCCGCTCCCGCGCCGTCAGCTTGCCCTTGGCGTGCTGCGCCTCGGTCGCCTTCTCGCTGGGGCCCGCCACGGCCTGGGCACGAATGCCGTGCAGCTCGGCGACCCGTCCGCGCGCGTCCGTCGGCTCACCGGTCGGCTCACCCGTCGTCTCTTCCAAAACGGTCATGTAGCGACCTTACGAAGGACACCAAGGAAAGCGAGCCGTTGACTCCGTACAGTCTCCGGCCCGTTTTCCTGGTACCAGTGAACAGAACCATGGCCGCGTGCAGCCGTTTCGACTGCTCAATGGGCGTCGGCGTTGTAGGGGCGCCACAAAGACGACACCTGAGAGCCGCCTCACATTCGTGGCCGGCCCATGCCACCCCGGGGTGACAGACAGCCTCGGACGGCGGTCCGCCGACAGGACCTCCCCGCCCGCGCCGGACGGTCGCGGACGATCTCCGGCGATTCACCCGCGCAGGTGGCCCACCGACACGGAGACGGCCGTACTGCCCCTGACGCGAGGAGCGGGTTCGCGCCCGCCGAGGCCCCACCGTACCGGCCCGCCCGGCGTTGCCGCCGGTCAGCCCCAGGTCAGCGGGGCCGGGGGGAGGGCGGCGCAGGGCAGCCCGCCGGGCCGGTCGCCGCCCTCCCGTGCCGCGGCTCAGCAGCCGCCGCAGTTGTAGTACAGCGCGTCCCAGTGGTTGCCCTCGTCGGCGTAGACGTTGCCGGAGGCGGACTGCCACTGCGGGTAGCCGTCACCACGCAGGCCGATGTAGGAGAAGTTGTTCTTGATGTACGACGTCACGCAGGTGTTCTTGGAGTAGTCGAGCTTGTAGCCGTTCCAGTGCGAGTAGGTGCCGGAGGCGTGGCCGGTCTCGGTGCCGCCGGTGATGTTCAGGGCGCAGCCGCTGGCCCGCTTCAGGGTCTGGGCGCCCTGGGCGGTGGCGAGGTTGAGCTGGTCGAACGACGTACACGTGGAGTTGTTCCGGTCGGTGCAGTTGCCGGACGACGACCACGTGATGCCGACCTGCCGGAACATCGACTCGGCGGTGGCCTGGCTGATCTTGGTGACGGCGAAGGCGTCGGTGGCGGTGCCGACGACGGCGACGCCGGGGGCGACGACGAGGGCGAGCGCGGTCAGGACGGAGCGGAGCCGCACGGCTTTCGCGAGCTTCATGGGGACCTTTCCTGCGGTGGGCCGGGTTTCCTGTGGGACGGCTGTGCAGGTGGTGCACCCAGATGGTGCCCGAGCTCTACGCGCGTCCGCCAGAGGGCGTACACCGTTACACGGTGCGATCACGAAAACACGCTGCGGATGATGTTGAAAACTGAACCGTATGGGTCTACCTTCGGAGTACGGAGTTCGTTTAACGTTCAACAGACACTTTTCCTGGAGCAGGACATGGGCATCTTCAGCCGCAAGGACACCACCCCCGCGACCGCCACCGCGGGTCCCGACCTGGCCGCGCTTTCCGGCGACTACACCATCGACCCCGCGCACACCACGATCGGCTTCACCGCCCGGCACGCCATGGTCACCAACGTCAAGGGCAGCTTCCACGACTTCACCGGCGCCCTGCACCTGGACGGCACGGACCCGAGCCGCTCCACGGCCACGCTCGACGTCAAGATGTCGAGCATCGACACCGGCAGCGAGGACCGTGACGGTCACCTGAAGTCCTCCGACTTCTTCAAGATCGACGAGTTCCCGACCATGACCTTCCGCTCCACCAAGGCGGAGGCCCTGGGCGGCGACGACTACCGCATCACCGGCGACCTCTCGCTCCTCGGCGTGACCAAGTCGATCACCATCGACCTGGAGTTCAACGGCGCCGCCAAGGACCCGTTCGGCAACGAGCGCGTCGGATTCGAGGGCAAGGCCGAGATCCTGCGCTCCGAGTGGGGCCTCACCTGGAACGCGGCGCTGGAGACCGGTGGAATGCTCGTCTCCGACAAGATCAAGCTGAACTTCGACATCTCGGCGATCAAGAACGGCTGAGCCTGCGCAGGCCGGCCCTTCCACGAGCGCGCCCGCCCCCGGGAACGGGAGGCGGGCGCTCGCGCGTCCTGCCGGGACGGCCCCATGACATCGGCCTACGAGAAGTGCGCACGGACCGACCGGGTCCGCGTCGCCTCGTACGAGAACGTCCCGGGGTGTTCCGAGGCCGGCGGGTGCTGGTCGGTTGACCGCGGGAGCGGGGAGTCCGCGGGACGCCGCCGGACGATCGCCCGGACGCCGTGGCGGCCCGGCCTGCACACCGGCCGGCCCCCACGGCTGTCCCGGCCAGGCGGGCCGGCAGCAGTTCCGTCGCGTTCTGGCCGAAGTAGCCGAGGAGCAGGGACAGGGCCGTGGTCATGCCGGCCGCCCAGTAGGCGTAGTTGAGCGGGCGCAGCCACAGGGCGACGGTGAGGATGACGAACATCACCGCGACCGACGCCTCGCCCGTGATACCGGTGGCCGCCACGCCGGTGGCCGGGAGCGTGCCCGCGGTCGCCCCGGCGAAGCGCTCGACTCCTTGCGCAGCACGTCCGTTCGGCCCCGGTTGCCACCGGCCACGACGTACACGGTGAGCACCGCCCACGGCCAGTGGTCGTCGAAGAGCAGCGGGCCGCAGGCGAACGCCGCCAGTCCGTCCTGTCGCTCACCGGCTCCGGGCGACGCGCGCTGGAGCGGGACATGGCCGAGCGGGACGCGTGGCTCGCCGAGGCGCTCGGGGCTCTCGGCGAGACGGAGCGCGGGGTGCTGGGGCCGGCGGCCGGGGTGATGGAGCGGCTGGGCTCGGTGGAGACGGACGACGAGGCCGAGCGCCGCTGACGGACGGGCAGGCCCGGCGCTCAGAACCCCCCGCCGAAGTCGCCGCCACCGCCGTCCCCGCCTCCCCCGTCGAACCCTCCGCCGTCCCCGAAGCCGCCCCCGAAGTCCCCTGGGTCGAAGTCCGTGCCGGAGACGTCGCCGCCCTCGTAGCCGCCCCCGAAGTCACCGCCCTGGCCGGGGCCGAAGTCCCCGTACCCGGTGCCGTAGTCGGCGGCGTACGACGGGGTGGCCATCATGCTGCCGAGGAGGGTGCCGACGAGCAGGCCGGGCAGGATGCCGCCGCCGAAGTAACCGCCCGCCCAGGGGCCGTAGGCGGGACCCGCGTCCCAGTAGGGGCGGCGGCCGTGGTCCGTGTCGACCTCGCGGATCACCGGGTCGCGGCCGTCGGCGAGACGGGTGGCGTCGGCCGCGCAGACGGGGACCTGGCGCGGGGCGCCGCCGGGCGGCGTCCAGTCGGCGTCGGTCACCGAGGGGCCGTGGCGCGGGTCGAAGAAGCAGGGCGGGCGGCGCTCGGGCAGGGGGCGGCCCCCGCGGCGGGCTGCGAGACGCGCCAGGGAGAAGCGGCCGTCCTCCAGTGCCTCGGTGACCGCGCGGACGTCCTCCGGCCGGGTCGCGGCGGCCATGCGCTGCTTGGCGGTCTCGTAGGCGTCCAGGGCGTGCTCGTAGTCGGCGCGCATCGCGTCGTCGGCGCCGGGTTCGGCCGGCTGGAAGTCGAGACGGTCCAGCTCCTCTCCGAACGCGGTGATGTCGTCGTCCACGACCACCCGCAGCCGGTCCAGCGCGGCCCGCTGTTCCTCCTCGTGGCGACGTCGGTTGCGGCGCACCAGCGCGTACGCGCCCGCGCCGCCGGCCACCACCAACGCGCCGACCGCGATCAGCGCCGCCGTGGGCGCCCCGCCGCTGGAGCCGCTCGAGCCGCCCCAGCTCTTGGGGGCATGGCCGCCCATGGCGGCCAGCGCGCGGTCGGTGAAGTCGGTGAGCTGGGCCTTGGCCGGTTCCCCCTGGACGCTCGTCACCAGGTTCTGCCGGGCCGTCGCCGACATGACGGAGGAGTCGGCGCGGGCGTCGAAGCGGTCGCCGAGCCGGATGCCGTACAGGCCGGTGATGCCGGTGGCCGCGCGCAGGTCGGAGAAGAGGTTCGCGGTGCGGTAGCCGGCCGGGAGCACGGCGATGAACAGCGGTTTGTCCGCGTCCTTGATGCGTTTGGCGAGCGCGTCGGCGTCCGCTCTCGGCAGTTGGGCCGAGGCGGCCGGGTCGACGTAGACCGGGCCGCTGCGGAGGGCCCGCGCGATGGTGGAGACGCTCGTGTCCGCGCTCGCCCTGGGCGCGAACGTGGTCGCGACGGCCAGCGCGAGGACGGCCAGCAGCAGGGCGGGGAGGCTTCGGGTCCGCGGGACGGCCTTCATGCTTCGAAGCTACCCGAAGCCTCCCATACCCGGACATCGGGCAGGACCTAGGCGGCCCGGTACGCCTCCGTCAGCTTCTCCACCGCCTTCCCGTAGCGGCCGGTCAGCAGCAGGTGGTCGGCGTCGGCGAAGGGCTTCGCCACCGCCTGCGTCATCCGTTCCCCCACCCGGTCCTGGACCAGCAGCCGCGCCTTGGCCACCAGTTCGCGCCCGGCCCGGTCGGCGCCCTTCCGCTCGGCCGCGGCGGCCGCCACGGCGAGGGCGTGCAGGGTGGCCGTACCGCCCCCCGGCACATCGGTGAGCGTGGTCAGACCCCAGCCGTAGGGGAACTGGGGGTCGTACGACGCGTCGCCGACGTTGATCGGGAGCTGGGACTCGGACGTGGGCCAGGTGACGGGGAGCTGTCCGGTGAAGGGGCGCTTGCCGTAGAGGACGTCGGCGACGCCCTCGCCCTCGGTGCCGGGCAGCCAGGACGCCACGAGCGCGTCGATCTTGCCCAGCCGGTCGCCGATGAGCTGCGGGCGCCCCGAGACGATCAGCACCGCGCACTTCATGGCCGCGCACACCTTGTCCACGGCCGCCTGGTCGGCCGCCGACAACTGGAGGCTGTGGCCGTTGCCCACGTCGCCGACGCCCTCGGCGTACGGGGTCTCACCGACGACGACCACGCCGACGTCATAGCCGTCGGTCGGCGCGGAGGCGTCCTTGGAGTAGGTGACGTCCCCGCCGGCCTCGCGCATGCCCTGCAGGATGGTCGTGCCCTGGGTGTGCGTGCCGGACGCGCCCTGCCAGGTGATGGTCCAGCCGCCGGTCTGGTTGCCGAGGTCGTCGGCGTTGGACCCGGCGACGTACACCTTCTCGCTCTTCTTCAGCGGCAGCAGCCCGCCGCTGTTCTTCAGCAGCACCTGCGACTCGGCGGCGGCCTTGCGGGCGACCGCGCGGTGGGCCGGGGAGCCGATGGCGGCGGCGCCACTGGTGTCGGCGTAGGGGTGCTCGAAGAGGCCCAGCCTGAACTTCTGGGTGAGAATGCGGGAGACGGCGTCGTCGATCCGCTTCTCGCTGATCCGGCCGGCCTTGACCTCGTCGACGAGCGTGGAGCCGAAGTCCTTGTAGGTGTACGGCACCATCATCATGTCGACGCCGGCGTTCACGGCCGTACGGACGTGGGTCGCGTAGTCGCCGGGGAGCTGGTCGATGGCGTTCCAGTCGCTGATGACGAAGCCGTCGAAGCCCATCCGGTCCTTCAGCTCGCCGTTGATCATGTCGCCGCGGGCGTGCATCTTCACGGCGCCCTTGCCGTCGCCGACGATGTCGAGCGAGGAGTACGACGGCATGACCGTGCCGATGCCCCGTTGGACGGCCGTCTCGAAGGGCGCCAGGTGGATGTCCTGAAGCTGCTGCCGGGTGACGGTGGTGACGCCCTGGTCGGTCGTGTAGGTGCCGGTGGTGGAGGAGCCGTAGGCCGTACCGCCGTCGCCGACGAAGTGCTTGGCGGTGGCGAGCACCTTGTCGTTCCGGCTCAGGTCCCGGCCGTCGGCCCGGCCCTGGAGGCCCTGGATCATGGTCTCCATGGACTGGACGAGGGCGGGATCCTCGCCGAAGGACTCGTAGGAGCGGCCCCAGCGTTCGTCACGGCTCACGCACAGGCAGGGCGCGAAGTCCCACGGGATGCCGGTGGCGCGGACCTCGGCGGCCGTCACCGAGCCGGTGTCGTAGGCGAGTTGCGGGTCCCGGCTCGCGCCGATGCCGATGTTGTGCGGCATGATCGTGGCGCCGGCCAGGTTGTTGTGGCCGTGGACCGCGTCGACGCCGTAGATCAACGGGATCTGGAGACGGGTCGCCTGCGTCCGCAACTGGAAGCCGTCGATCATCTTCGCCCAGGCCTCGGGGGTGTTGGGCGTGGGCGTGGAGCCGCCGCCGGAGAGCAGCGAGCCGAGGCCGTAGGCCGCGATGTCGCCCCCGCCCCCGACGGCCCCGCGCTCGGCCTGGGTCATCTGCCCGGCCTTCTCCTGCAGGGACATGCGGGACAGCAGGTCCGCGACGCGCTTCCGCACCGGCAACTTGGCGTTCAGGTACGGCAGTCCGTGCGCGTCGATGACGATCTGCGGGGTCTCGGCGGGAGCCTTGGCGCCGGTGACCGTGAGCTTGAGCGGGATGGTCTTCGCGGACGAGGCGGCCTTGACCGCCCGCGTGGGCACCTCGACGGTCCGCGTCGTCCCCGAGGCGGTGCCGGCCGGGAAGGTGAGGGTGCCGGAGACGGGGGTGTAGTCCTGGCCGGCGGTGGCGGTGCCGCCCTCCGTCGTGTAGGTGACGGTCACGGGGTCGTCGACGGGCCGGTCGCCGGTCGTGGCCAGGGTGACCCCGACCTTGGCGGTGCGGCCCTGCTCGACCGGGTACACGGGCGCGTCCGTGGTGACGGAGGCGCGCAGGGCTTGGTCGGCCTTTCCGTACAGCTCGACGTCGTCCATGGCGAAGTCGCCCTTGGTGCCGGCCGGGAGCGTGACCGCGTACCCCCACATCCGGGTGAGCCCGAGGACGTGGTCGATGCCGCCGACCGGCTGGTAGTCCGTGCGGTACTGGAAGTCGGTGAAGGGGATCTCGATCTGCTTCCAGCCGGTGAAGTCGTCGGTGAAGGAGGTCGTCCAGAGTTCCGACGCCTCCCCGTTGCCGCCGCCGTCCTTGATCTCGAAGGCGATCTTCCGGCCGTTGTCCCGCCCCTCCCACCAGAAGCGGATGCCCTTGTGGGCGGACCAGTCGTGGGCGGGTTGCCCGGCGGCGAAGTCGTGGGTGAAGCCGCCGTAGCCGCTGATGTCGTAGGTGCCGGCGAGGACCTTGGCGCCCTCGGGGGCGTCGGCGCGGTCGGCGAGGTGGAGGGCGGGCGGGTCGTCGGAGTCGCTTCCCCAGGTGAAGATGCCGTCGGCGGGCTGGGCGGCGAAGGGGACCTCGCCCTCGAAGCGGTCGACGGGGGTCGGAGCGGGGTCGTCGGCGGCGTGGGCGGCGGCGGACAGGGGCACCAGGGTGGCGAGCAGGGCCCCGGAGACGAGCAGGGCGGTTCTTGGCATAGACCTTCCCTCGGCTCTCATGGTTCACTCATGACTTAGCTCACGCCGTGAGTTAACTGACGGCATTTCAACCCGTCAAGATGGCACGTCAGTTGCCGACCCCCTTCGACAACCGCTCTGTCGACCCGAGAGGAAGGGCGACGCCCCATGAGGAGAACCCCCCGCACGGTCCGGCTGCTGCTCGCCGGGCTGCTCTCCGCCGCCGGCTTCACCGCCGCCGTACCCCCCGCGCACGCGGCCGGTGAGCAGGTCACGGCCTGGCTGACCACCACCGACGACTCCGCCGGACGGCATGTCGTACGCGGTCTGCAGGCACAGACGCCGTTCGCCTTCCAGTCCGGCACGGGCGGCGGCGGCGAGAACATCACCGTCGACGAGAACACCCGCTACCAGACCTTCACCGGCGGCGGCGCGTCGTTCACGGACACCGCGGCCTGGCTGATGAACAGCAGCGGAGCGCTGTCGCAGGCCACCCGGGACGCGACCATGAAGAAGCTGTTCTCGCCGACGGACGGCATCGGGCTGTCGTTCCTGCGCAATCCGATGGGCGCCTCGGACCTCGCGCGGTACGGCTACACGTACGACGACGTGCCGTCCGGGCAGACGGACCCGAACCTGAACAGCTTCTCCATCGCGCACGACCTCGCGGACGTCGTGCCGCTCACCAAGCAGGCGCTCCAGCTCAACCCGTCGCTGACTGTCATGGCCTCGCCATGGACGGCTCCGGCCTGGATGAAGGACAGCGGCTCGCTCAACGGCGGCTGGCTGAAGGCCGAGGACTACGGGGCGTACGCCGCCTACTTCGTGAAGTACCTCCAGGCGTACAGGAACCAGGGGATCAACGTCTCCTACGTCACCCCGCAGAACGAGCCCACCTGTTGTTCCGGCTACCCGTCGATGAGCTGGAACGCGAGCGGTCTCGACTACTTCCTCAAGAACGACCTGCTGCCGCAGCTGCAGTCGGCGGGGCTTTCCACCAAGGTCCTCGCGCACGACTGGAACTGGGACACCTACGACTCCTACGCGGCCCAGAGCGTCGACGACGCGGCGATCCGCAACCACCCCAACTTCGGCGGGATCGCCTGGCACGGCTACGGCGGTGACGTCTCCAAGCAGACCACCGTGCACAACCAGTACCCCTCGCTGGACGCCTTCGGCACCGAGCACTCCGGCGGCACGTGGATCGCCGACCAGCAGCACGAGGACATGTCCAACATCATCGACTACACCCGCAACTGGGCGAAGTCGGTGACCAAGTGGTCGCTGGCCGTGGACCAGAACGGCGGGCCGCACAACGGCGGTTGCGGCACCTGCACCGGCCTGATCACGGTGCACGACGGGGACGGTGCGAGCGGCACCGTGGACTACACCGTCGAGTACTACGACATGGGCCAGCTGACCAAGTTCGTCCGGCCGGGCGCCCAGCGGATCGCCTCCACGGCGTCCACCACCGTGCCGAACGTGGCCTGGCGCAACCCCGACGGCAGCAAGGCGCTGATCGCCTACAACGGCTCCTCCTCGGCCCAGACCGTCACCATCGACTGGGGCGGGCAGCACGCTACCTACTCACTTCCCGGCAAGACCTCGGCCACCTTCACCTGGTCCGGCACCCAGTCCGGCGGCGGCGCGCAGACCGGCTCCTTCGTCGGCCTGGCCGGCAAGTGCCTGGACGTCGCGGGCGGTTCCAGCGCCAACGGCACCGCCGTGCAGCTCTACGACTGCAACGGCAGCTCCGCCCAGCAGTGGACCGTCCAGACCGACGGATCCGTCCAGGCGCTCGGCAAGTGCCTGGACGTGACGTCGGGTTCGACCGCCGACGGCGCCAAGGTGCAGTTGTACGACTGCAACGGAACCGGGGCCCAGCAATGGTCGTACAACGCCTCGACCGGTGATGTGGTGAACACGGCGGCCGACAAGTGCCTGGACGTGACGGACAACTCGTCGGCGAACGGGGCGCGGGCGCAGATCTGGTCGTGCACCGGGGCCGCGAACCAGAAGTGGAACCTTCGGTAGGGCGCTCTGCCAGGGGTTCCGTCCCCTGGATCCCCGGCGCCCGCCCACCACGCGACTCGGCTCGGCCGGTGGGCGGGCGCGGACCGGCTCGGCCGGCCGGGCGTGGGCGTCCACCGGCTCAGCCGGCTGAAAAGCGCGCAAAGGTGAGCGCCGCCGTGCTGCGCTCCGGCGCTCACCGGCCCATGGTAGGGGTATGACCACACCGCAGGATCTGTTCCTCGTCAGCCTGGACATTCCCCGCGAGCAGCCCGTCGAGCAGGGGGATCTGTCACTGGCGCTGGCCGGGGCCGAGCTGATCGACCTCCTCGGCGCCCGGGCGCTCACCCTGGAGGAGGGGCGGATCGTGCCGGGCCCGGTGCTGACCACGGGCGACCGGCTGCTGGACGAGGCGGGCGCCGCGCTGGTCCGCCAGGAGCCGTACGAGACGGTCGAGGACTGGCTGTGGCGGCGCGGGCAGGGGCTGGCCACGGCCTACCGGGACGTCCTGGAGTCCGACGGGCAGCTCACCGGCAGGCGCCGGCACTGGCTGGCACTGCGCGACCGGGACGGCCCCAAGGCCGACACCCCTGCCCGCCGGCACGCGGCCGACCGGTGGTGGTCCCACGAACCCGTCCTGGCGGGGCTCGCCTCCACCCTGGGTGTCCCGGACGACCGCCCGGCCCCACCCGAGCCCGAGGACGAGGCGGTCGTCACCGTCCTGGTGGCGGTCGGTGACGCGGTGACCGAACTGGTGGCCGTGCGCGAGCGGCGCCGCATCGAGAACGTGGCCTTCGACAACATCTGGCGCGCGCCCTGAGCCTCAGTGGACCGGCTGGCCGATGCCCATGAGGTTGCCCTCGCTGTCCCGGAACCAGGCGGCCCGCTCCCCGCGCGCTCCCCTGCTCGGGTAGTTGCCCTCGATATCGGCGATGCCGTCCCGGGTGCGGAAGCCGGGGGCGTCCACGTCCTCGAACACCACCCCGCGCCGCCTCAGCTCCGCCACCACCGACTCCAGGTCGTCGACCTCGAACGCCATCTGGGTGAAGGTGCCGGGCGAGACTCCGGTGGAGCGGAACACGACGAAGTCGATTCCGCCGCACCGGTACAGCAGCCCGCCGGGGCGCTCGTCGAGGGGCTCCAGGCCGAGCTTCTCGGCGTAGAAGCGCCGGGCCCGCTCCAGGTCACCGGCGGGCAGCCGGGGCGCCACGCGGGCCCGGGACAGCACATCAGCGTTGGTCATGCCTCCACTGTGACTACTCCGCCGGCTCCACGCCCGCCCGCAGCAGCCCGTAGGTGTACGCGTCCTCCAGGGCCTGCCAGGACGCGGCGATGACGTTGTCCGCCACGCCTACCGTGGACCACTCGCCGGAGCCGTCCGAGGTGGAGATCAGCACCCGGGTCGTGGACTGGGTGCCGTGCTTGCCCTCCAGGATGCGGACCTTGTAGTCGACCAGTTCCAGCTTGGCGAGCTGCGGGTAGATCTTCTCCAGGGCCACGCGCAGCGCGCGGTCGAGGGCGTTGACCGGGCCGTTGCCCTCCGCCGTGGCGACGATCCGCTCGCTCTTGGCCCACAGCTTCACCGTGGCCTCGTTGGCGTGGGTGCCGTCGGGGCGGTCCTCGACGATGGCCCGCCAGGACTCCACGTCGAAGTACTGCAGCGGCCTGCCCTCGACCTCGGCGCGCAGGAGCAGTTCGAAGGAGGCGTCGGCCGCCTCGTAGGTGTAGCCCTTGAGCTCACGCTCCTTCACCCGCTCGACCACCCGGCCGACCAGCTCGCGGTCGCCGCCCAGGTCGATGCCGAGCTCCTTGCCCTTCAGCTCGATGGAGGCGCGGCCCGCCATGTCGGAGACCAGCATGCGCATGGTGTTGCCGACCAGTTCGGGGTCGATGTGCTGGTACAGGTCCGGGTCGACCTTGATCGCGGAGGCGTGCAGGCCGGCCTTGTGGGCGAAGGCCGACACACCCACGTACGGCTGGTGGGTGGACGGCGTGAGGTTGACCACCTCGGCGATGGCGTGCGAGATCCGGGTGGTCTCGCGGAGCCTGCCCTCGGGCAGCACCTTCTTGCCGTACTTCAGTTCCAGGGCGGCGACGACCGGGAAGAGGTTGGCGTTGCCGACCCGCTCGCCGTAGCCGTTGGCCGTGCACTGGACGTGGGTGACGCCCGCGTCGACGGCGGCGAGCGTGTTGGCGACCGCGCAGCCGGTGTCGTCCTGGGCGTGGATGCCGAGCCGGGCGCCGGTGTCGGCGAGGACGGTGGCGACGACCGCGTGGACCTGGGCGGGCAGCATGCCGCCGTTGGTGTCGCACAGCACGACGACGTCGGCGCCGGCCTCGGCGGCCGTACGGACGACGGCCTTGGCGTACTCGGGATTGGCGCGGTAGCCGTCGAAGAAGTGCTCGCAGTCGACGAAGACCCGGCGGCCCTGGTCCTTCAGGTACGACACCGTGTCGCGGACCATCTCCAGGTTCTCGTCCAGCGTGGTGCGCAGCGCCAGCTCCACGTGCCGGTCGTGCGACTTGGCGACCAGGGTGATCACCGGGGCTCCGGACTCGAGGAGCGCTCTGACCTGCGGGTCCTCGGCTGCCTTCGCGCCTGCGCGGCGGGTGGCGCCGAAAGCGACCAGCTGCGCGTGGCGGAAGTCGATCTCCGCCTGCGCGCGGGCGAAGAACTCGGTGTCGCGGGGGTTCGCGCCGGGCCAGCCGCCCTCGATGAAGCCCACGCCGAAGTCGTCCAGGTGCCGTGCGATGGCGAGCTTGTCCGCGACGGTGAGGTTGATGCCCTCGCGCTGCGCGCCGTCGCGCAGCGTGGTGTCGAAGACGTGGAACGAGTCGTCGAGCTCGCTGGTTGCCGTCTCGGTCATGGTCTCAAGGCTCCTGTTGTGGATCTTCGGTCTTACCGGAATGACCGGCTCCACCGTCCCCCCAATGGTCCCTCGCGCATCGCCGCCGGCTGCAGGTGGGCCGGAAAACGAAAAAACCCCTCGCGGGTGCGAGAGGTCTGCGCGCGGGTCGAGGACGACGGTGGCCACCCGCACCTGGTCGTACGAGGTGGTCACTGCGGACCGGCGCGCCTGCTGCCAATAATCATGGCGAACGAGAGCACGGGGGCAGTCTGGCACAAACCCGCCCCCGGCTCGCCGACCGTCTCAGGATGCGGTCGTCAGACTGGACTCCCCGGATCCCTCCCCGGCTCCCTGAACGGCCTTCACCCGGGCCAGATCCAGATCCTTCGTCTCGCGCATGGTGACGTAGACAACGAGGGACACGGCGGCACAGCCGGCCACGTACCAGTAGAAGCCGGACTCGATCCCGGCGTTCTTGAACCACAGGGCGACGTATTCGGCCGTCCCGCCGAAGAGGGCGTTGCCGATGGCGTACGGGAGGGCCACGCCGAGGGCGCGGACGCCGGTCGGGAACAGCTCGGCCTTCACACAGGCGTTGATCGAGGTGTAACCGGTGACGACGACCAGCGCGAGCAGGGCGAGCCCGAGGGCCGGCCAGTAGCCGTCCGCGTGCCGCAGCAGGGTCATGATCGGCACGGTGAGGACGGTGGAGCCGACCGCGAAGGTGATCAGCAGGGGGCGACGGCCGATGCGGTCGGAGAGGGCGCCCGCGAGCGGCTGGAGGCAGGCGAAGACGATCAGCGCGGTGAAGGAGACGAGCGTCGCCGTCTCCTTGGACAGACCCGCCGAGTTGGACAGGTACTTGGTCAGATAGGTGGTGTACGTGTAGTACGCGACCGTGCCGCCCATGGTGAGGGCGATCACCAGGAACGCCTCCCGCCTGTGCTGCCACAGGGCGCGCAGGGTGCCGCGCTCCTCGGCGTGGGAGGCGTCCTCCTCGTACACCTCGGTCTCCAGCATGCTGCGGCGCAGGTAGAAGATGATCGCCGCGCCGAGCGCACCCACGACGAAGGGGATGCGCCAGCCGTAGCTGTGCAGCGCGCTGTCGGACATGGTGCGCTGCAGGATGATCTGCAGGCCGAGGCCGGCGATCTGGCCGGTGGTCATGGAGACGTACTGGAAGCTGGAGGCGAATCCGCGCCGCTTCGGGTCCGAGGCCTCGGTCAGATACGTGGCGCTGGCGGCGTACTCGCCGCCGACCGACAGGCCCTGCAGCAGGCGGGCGACGAGCAGCACGACCGCGCCGCCGTAGCCGGCGACCGCGTAGGTCGGGGCGACGGCGATGAGGATCGCCGACGCCGACATCAGTGTGACGGTCAGGGTCAGCGCCGCCTTGCGGCCCCTGCGGTCACCGACCCGGCCGAGCAGCCAGCCGCCCACGGGGCGCATGAAGAAGCCGACCGCGAAGATGCCGGCGGTGTTCATCAGTTGGGCGGTGGGGTCCCCGCTCGGGAAGAACGCGCCGGCGAAGTACGTGGCGAAGCTCGCGTACACGAACCAGTCGAACCACTCGACCATGTTGCCCGCGGACCCGACCCAGATCTTCTTCCAGTGTTGTCGTCCCATGGGCCGGTACATGCCCGGTGGCGGAGGAAACGATTCCTTTACCGCCTGGGTCCTCCGTCGTACTGTCTGTGGCTCTCGACAGGCCGGACATCGACCCTGGCGCCGTGCGTGGCGACGAGCATCCGCGCTCGTCGCGTCAGGCCGCCGGGCACGTCGTACATGGGGCCGGCCCTCACGGCAGCAGCGCCTCGTTGATGAACTCCCTTACGTGGGCGAGCACTTGCTCTCGGTCGGTGCCGCGCAGCCCGATGGCCACATGGATGGAGAACCCGTCGAGCAGCGCACGCAGCCGCGCCGCGAAGCGGTCCGCGTCCACCCGCCGGAACTCGCCCCGCGAAATCCCCTCGGCGATCAGCGCGACCAGGTCGCGGTGCCACGCCCCCTCGATCGCGGCCTGCCGGGCACGCGCGTCGTCGTCGGCGTTCTGCGAGCGGTTCCAGACCTCCAGCCACAGCGTCCAGTGCGGATCGCGGTGGCCGTCGGGGACGTAGAGGTCGACGTAGGCCGCCAACCGCTCGCTCGCCGTTCCGGGGCCGGTGAGCAGCCGGCCGCGCTCGGCGCCGAGCCGCCCCTCGCTCCACTCCAGGGTCCGCAGCAGCAGCTCGTCCTTGGAGCGGAAGTAGTAGAGCAGGTGACCGCTGCTCATGCCGACCTCACGGCCCAGCGCCGCCATGGTGAGCTTCTCCAGACCGCGCTCGGCGATCATGTCCATGGCGGCGACGAGGACGTCCTCGCGGGGCGGGGCGGGGGTGCGGCGGCGGGGGGACGGTGTCTCGGTCATGCCGGAACCGCCCGTACCGCTGCCGGGAGGAGGTGGGTCTCGTAGGGTCCGGAGCAGTCGGCGAACAGGGTCGCCACCTCGGCTCGGCACCCCGGGCACACGAGGTTCGGCCCGTGCGTTCCCGAGGCACCGCAGCACCCGGTCTCCCGGCAGGCGTCGTTGGAGGCCAGGAAGTCCCGGGTGTCCTCGGGATGGACCACCCATGTGTCATGTGGTCCGGCCGGCATCAGGGACCGGCCGTCGGCGTCGCCGAGGCACACGCCGGGGATGGCGTACCCCATCCGCTCCGGGTCCGGATGGGGCACGAACGGCGCCCCGGACGGCGCCGGATCCACCGCGGACGCGCCCCGGGGCACGGTGGACGGCGCGTGCCGGGAGCCGTCGGGGTTCTTCAGCCCGCTGTACGCCGGGCGCTCGGGCAGCCCGGGCAGCAGACGCAGCGGCTCGCTGAGACGGCGGCCGCGGGCCGCGCAGACGAGGACGTTCACCCGTATGTTCTACCGGAAGCGGGCCGTCACCGGACCTTCGGCTGCTGCTGGGTGATGCAGTGGATGCCGCCCCCGCCCGCGAAGATCTGACGCGCGTCCACCAGGGTCACCGTGCGCTCGGGGAAGAGTCGGCGGAAGATCCCTGCGGCGATCTCGTCGCGCGGGTCGTCGAAGCCGCACAGCACCAGTCCGCCGTTGCAGATGTAGTGGTTGATGTAGGAGTAGTCGGCCCAGTGGCCGTCGGCCTCCAGGACGGTCGGCGCGGGGACCTCGACCACCTCCAGCTTGCGGCCCCGGGCGTCGGTCGCCGACCTCAGGATGCCGATGACCTCCTGGGTGACCTCGTGGTCGGGGTGGGCCGGGTCCGGCTGGTGGTGGGCGACGACGACGCCCGGTCCGGCGAAGGCGGCCACGATGTCCACGTGGCCCAGCGTGCCGAAACCGTAGGGAGGGTAGTCGCCGGTGAGACCGCGCGGCAGCCAGATCGCCTTCTCCGTGCCGAGGTGGGCGTGGATCTCGGCCTCGACCTCCTCCTTCGACCAGTGCGGGTTGCGCTCGGGGCCGAGCTGCACCGTCTCCGTCAGCAGGACCGTGCCCGCACCGTCGACGTGGATCGCGCCGCCCTCGTTGACCAGCTTCGAGGCGTACGTCTTGGCGCCCGCGAGGTCGGAAACATGTGCGGCGATCTTGGAGTCGTGCTCCCAGCGGGCCCAGTCCTGGGCACCCCAGCCGTTGAACGTCCAGTCCACGGCGGCCAGTCGCCCGCGGCCGTCGGTGACGAAGGTGGGGCCGATGTCGCGCATCCAGGCGTCGTCCAGATCCCGCTCGACGGTGTCGACGTCCGGGCCGAGCAGCGCCCGCGCCTCGGCGGACTGGCCGGGGCCGCAGACCACGGTCACGGGCTCGAAGCGGCGGACGGCGCGGGCCACGGTCGCCCAGGCGGTCCGGGAGGCGGCGAGGTCGTCCGGGTCCTCGAAGGTGGGGTTGGGGCCCGGCCACGCCATCCAGGTGCGCTCGTGCGGGGCCCACTCGGCGGGCATACGGAAGCCGTCGGCGGCGGGGGTGGTCATGGGAGTCCCGGATCCTTACAGGAAGTAGAGGCGGTTGAGGGAGACGGAGTCGGCGGGCTCGGAGCGCAGCGGGTCGCCGTCGAGGGTCACGAGGCCGGTGCGCTGGTCGACGTCGACCGCGCCGATCCGGGCGTTCAGCCGCAGGTCGGCCGGGCCGATGCCGCGGGTGCCGCGCACGGCGACCCGGCGCCGGCGCGAGGGCATGCGGTCGCCCCCCTGGTCGACGGCGGCCCGGGCGACGAACGCGACCGAGAGGTCGGCCGCGGTGGCGCCGTACGAGCCGAACTGCGGTCCCAGCACGAGCGGTTCGCAGGTGTCGGTGGCCGCGTTGGGGTCGCCGACCACGCCGTACGCCGGGAAGCCGGCCTTGAGGACCAGCTGCGGCTTGGCGCCGAAGTACTCCGGGCGCCAGAGCACGATGTCGGCGAGCTTGCCGGCCTCGATCGAGCCGACCTCGTGCGCGAGGCCGTGCGCGATGGCCGGGTTGATGGTCAGCTTGGCCATGTAGCGCAGGACGCGCGCGTTGTCGTCGCCCTCGCCGTCGCCCTCCATCGGCCCGAGCTCGGCCTTCATCTTGCCGGCCATGGCGAAGGTGCGGCGGACGGTCTCACCGGCGCGGCCCATGCCCTGGGCGTCGGAGGAGGTGATGCCGATCGCGCCCAGGTCGTGCAGCACGTCCTCGGCGCCCATGGTGCCGGCCCGGATGCGGTCGCGGGCCATGGCGGCGTCGCCGGGCAGGTCGGGCTTGAGGTCGTGGACGGAGACGATCATGCCGTAGTGCTCGGCGACCGCGTCCCGGCCGAAGGGCAGGGTGGGGTTGGTGGAGGAGCCGATGACGTTCGGGACGCCGGCCATCTTCAGCACGTTGGGGACGTGTCCGCCGCCGCAGCCTTCGATGTGGAAGGCGTGGATGGTCCGGCCCTCCAGGACACGCAGGGTGTCCTCGACCGACAGGCACTCGTTCAGACCGTCGCTGTGCAGGGCCACCTGGACGTCGTGCTCCTCGGCGACCCGCAGCGCCGTGTCGAGGGCCCTGGTGTGGGCGCCCATGTCCTCGTGCACCTTGAAGCCGGACGCGCCGCCCTCGGCGAGCGCCTCGATCAGCGGGGCGTCCGAGGAGGACGAACCCCGGCCCAGGAACCCGATGTTGACCGGCCAGGCGTCGAAGGCGTTGAAGGCATGGCGCAGCGCCCAGGGCGAGTTGACGCCCACGCCCCACACCGGGCCGAACTCCTGCCCGATGATCGTGGTCACGCCGGAGGCGAGGGAGGCCTCCATGATGCGCGGCGACAGCAGGTGGACGTGAGTGTCGACGGCGCCGGCGGTGGCGATGAGCCCCTCGCCGGAGACGATCGACGTGCCCGTGCCGACGACGACGTCCACGCCGTCGAGGGTGTCGGGGTTGCCGGCCCGGCCGACGGCGCAGATGCGGCCCTCCCGGATGCCGATGGAGACCTTCCTGATCCCCTGCACCGGGTCGATCACCACGACGTTGCTGATGACCACGTCGCAGGTCTCGCGGACGGCGGCGGCCTTCAGGTGCAGTCCGTCGCGGGCGGTCTTGCCGAAGCCCGCCAGGAACTCGTCGCCGTAGCGCTGGGAGTCGGACTCCACGCGGACGGTGAGACCGCAGTCGCCGAGGCGGATGCGGTCGCCGGCGCGCGGACCGTGGGTGGCGGCGTAGGCGTGCGGGTCGACGTGGATCGCCCGGCTCACCTCTCGTCCCTTCGAGCGGCTCATCGGTCCTCGCCTCCTTCCGGCGTGACGGCGTTCGTGACGGCGTTCGTGACGCCGAGGTAGCCGCATGCGGCGGCCCGGCGCAGGGCCTCCTCCTTCGCTCCGGGCACGTCCAGCGGCCCGTCGACCAGTCCGGCGAAGCCGATGGCGATCCGCTCGCCGCCGATCGGCACCAGGCCGACCTCCTCGCTCGCCCCCGGCCCGAAGCGGACGGAGGACCCGGCGGGCACGGCGAGCCGCATGCCGTAGGCGGCCGCGCGGTCGAAGTCGAGGCGCGGGTTGGCCTCGAAGAAGTGGAAGTGGGAGGTGACGGAGACCGGCACGGTCGCGGTGTTGGTGACCGTGACCCGGACGGCCGGCTCGGGGTCGGTGTGCTGGGGCCCGGGCAGCAGCGCGCCCGGGGCCCGCTCGCCGAGGCCCCCGCCGATGGGGTCGGAGACCACCGCGAGCCGGGAGCCGTCGTCGAAGACCGCCTCGACCATCACCTCGGTGACGACGTCGGCGACGCCCGGCAGCACGTCCTCGGGGCCGAGCACCGAGCGGGCCGCCTCGATGGCCTCGGCGAGCCGCCGGCCGTCACGGGCGGCTTCGCAGACGGTGTCCGCGATCAGCGCGGTCGCCTCCGGCACGTTCAGCCTCAGACCGCGCGCCCGGCGGGCCCGGGCCAGCTCGGCGGCTCCGAAGAGCAGCAGCCGGTCACGTTCCGTGGGGGTCAGTCTCACCTCGCGGCACCTCCTTGCCATCCTGAGATTAGAGCATCACTCTAAACGCAGAATTCATGAAACAGAAGCATTGACTCCAGGCGAAGCTTCCTTGACATTGAACGTCGCTCTAACTCTCTGGCGATAGTCGAAGGAGACCTGGCCATGCCGATGGAACAGCGCGGAGTCGACACCATCCCGGACGAGGAGCGGACCAGTGGTCCGCGCGACCTCGTCTCGATCCTGCTCGGCTCCAACCTCTGCCTCGGGGTGATCATCTTCGGCTGGCTGCCGCCGTCCTTCGGACTCGGCTGGTGGGCGTCGGTGAGCGCGATCGTGGCGGGCACCCTCGTCGGTACGGCCGTGACGGCGCCGCTGGCACTGATCTCGCTGCGCACCGCCACCAACCTCTCCACCTCCTCCGGCGCCCAGTTCGGCGTCCGGGGCCGGCTGGTCGGCTCGGTCGTCGGCCTGCTCCTCGCCCTCGGCTACACCGCGCTGACGGTGTGGATCGGCGGAGACGTGATGATCGGTGTGCTCGGCCGGATGTTCGGACTGCCCGCCGACGGGGTGTCGTACGCCGTCGTCTACGCGGTGCTCGCCGGCGCCACGGTCGCGGGCGCGGTGTACGGCTACCGGGTGCTGCTGAACATGTCCAAGGTCCTGGCCATCGGCATGACCGTCCTGCTGGTCCTCGGCGTCTTCGCCTACGCCCCGCACTTCGGCACCGCGGCGATGCCCCAGACGGGCGGCTATCTGCTGGGCTCGTTCTGGCCGACCTGGTTCCTGTCCGCCGTGGCCGCGGGCCTGTCCGGTCCCGTCGCCTTCATCACCCTGCTCGGCGACTACACCCGCTACATCTCCCCCGCCCGCCACTCCGACCGCCGGGTCCTGCGGGCCACCTGGGCGGGCCTGATCCTGGGCCTGCTGGTGCCGCAACTGTTCGGCACGTTCACGGCGTACGGCGCCCACGCGGCACTCGACTACGCCGGGTCCCTGGTGGCGGCCTCCCCCGCCTGGTACCTGATCCCGCTGCTGCTGTCCGCCTCGGCCGGGTCGGTCGGCAACGCCGGTCTGATGCTGTACTCGATGGGTCTGGACCTGGACGCGATCCTGCCCAGGGCGTCCCGCGCCCGCGCCACCTACACGGTCGCGATCGTGGCCACGGTCTGTGTCTTCGTCGGCCACTACGCGTGGAACGCGCAGTCCGCGATGACGTCCTTCGTGCTGCTGCTCACCGCCATCGGCACCCCGTGGGCGGTGATCACCCTCATCGGCTTCGCCCGCTGCCGCGGCGTGTACGACGCCGACGCCCTGCAGGTCTTCAACCGCCGTTCTCGTGGCGGGATCTACTGGTACCGGGCCGGCTGGAACGTACGGGCGACCGTCTCCTGGGCTCTCGGCGCCGGGGTCGGTCTGCTGGCGGTGTCCCTGCCGTCGTACCAGGGACCCCTGCTGCACCTGACCGGCGGGGTGGACTGCAGCTTCCTGCTGTCGGGGGCGGTGGGCGGCCTGACCCACCTGCTCCTCACCCTCCGCCCGGCACCGGCGCACGCCGAGCCCGAACGGGAACCGGTCGGCGCCGAGAGCCGGCTCTAGGTGCACCCGGTCACGCCTTTGCGGCAGTCGGCTGGTCGGAGGCCGCACGCCGTGCCGCCGTGCGGCGATCGTCCCGGCAGCGGCATGTCCCCGATCCCGCGGTGCTCCTGAGCGTGTGGCGGTGCGAGGTGAGGGGACGAGCCGGCTGGTACGGCACGTACAGGTGCGTCCGGACCGCGCTGGGCTCGACGGCGAGGGCCACCGCTCGGGCCCTGGCCGTCAGCAGACGTCGCGCCTCACGACGGGATCCCTCGTCGTCGCGCCATGACTTCACCCCACCTCCAGTCCCGGCAGGAAACGGTCGGCGCCGAACGCCGGCTTCAGGTCGGTGAACCAGGTCGCGCCCTCGTCGTACGCGGCGAAGAACGGCCGGTCGACCAGCTCGGGGTCGCGGGCCTGGATGAGGTGCAGCACGAAGACCTTCTCGCCCGCCACCTCGGCGACGCCGTCCACGCACACCTTGCCCGGCATCGCCGACATCACCGGACCGCGCACGGTACGGGCGAGCCCGGAGACCCGGGCGTAGGCGTCCCGGAAGATCGCGTGGCCACGCGCCAGCGGCACCCCGAAGTAGCCCTGCGGGCCGGTGTCCCGCTCCACGAACTGGTAGTACGGCACCGCCCCCAGCGCGGTCGTCTCCTCCCACAGCTCGGCCCACGCCTCGGCGCTGTCGTTGATCCCGGCGACCAGCGGGCCCTGGCAGCGGATCACCGCCCCGGTGTCCCGCACTCGGCGCATCGCCTCCCGGACCACCGGCGGGCGCAGTTCCCGCGGGTGCGTGAAATGGGCCATGAGCGCCAGGTGGCGGCCGCTCGCGACGACCTTCTCGAAGAGCCGCAGAAGGTCGTCGGCGTCCCGGTCGGTGAGGAAGCGGTACGGCCAGAAGGCGAGCGACTTGGTGCCGATCCGGACCGCGCGGACGGTGTCGATCTCCAGCAGCGGCTCCACGTAGCGGCGCAGCACCTCGGTGCTCATCACCAGCGGGTCGCCGCCGGTGATGAGCGTGCCGCTCACCTCGGGGTGAGCGCGCAGATAGGCGCCGGTGGTGGCGATGTCGTCGGTGGCGATGCGCAGCTCGGACTCGCCGACGAACTGCGGCCAGCGGAAACAGTACGTGCAGTAGGCGTGGCAGGTCTGGCCCTGCCGCGGGAAGATCAGCACCGTCTCGGGGTACTTGTGCTGAAGCCCCGTCAGGCGTCGGCCCTCGTGCACGGGGACGTTGGCGTCGAGCTGGCCGGAGGGGTGCGGGTTGAGCCGCATCCGGATCTCGTGGGCGGCGCGCCGGACCTCGGACTGGGGCGCGTCCCGCGCCAGCAGGTCCGCCATCCGGCGCAGGTCGTGCGCGGGAAGCATGCCGCTCTGCGGGAAGGTCAGCCGGAAGACCGGGTCCTCGGGGACGGCCGACCAGTCGATCAGTTCGTCCACCACATAGGAGTTGGTGCGGAAGGGCAGGACCGCCGAGACGGCCCGCAGGGCCAGCCGTTCGGCGGGCGGCAGGGACACCCGGCCCAGCAGGCCGTCCAGGTCACGGGGGGTGAAGGCGCGATACCGGGGTTGCGCGTGCGAAACGGGGCGGAGCGCTGAACTCATCTGTGCCAGTGCCTCTATTCTGTGCCAGGTCCGCTATTCCGTGACCAGGACCGGCGGCCGCAACTCCACGAAGGCGGTCGCCGACGCATCGTACTTCTCGGCGAAGTGCTGGATGAGCAAGGCGTGCAGTGGACTTTCGTCGTCCACCACGATCAGCTCGTGCGCACCCGGTACGGTCAAGGACGTGCTGTAGGCGGACAATTGGTCGAGGCGGTGCCGGGCCATGTACGACACCAGGTCGGACCCGGCGACATACAGGCGGTCCTCGACGGACACGAAGGCGCAGCGGAAGTCCCGGCGGCCGTCGGTGGCGTCGACCAGGGTGAGCGGCAGCCGGGCGAAGTGCTCCATCGGCTTGCTCTGCCCCCACAGCTCGTCGAAGCGCTGTTCGACGAAGGTGCCGAGCGGGGAGCGGACGGCGACCTCCAGCTGGACACCCTCGCCGGAGAGGCGGCCCACCGTGAGGAAGGAGACCAGACAGCGCTCGTCCCAGCGGTAGAGCGTCACACCGGGGGACGTCTGGCACAGCCGGACCTCGAGCAGGGCCCGGGAGGTGTCGTCAAGGCGGCGCGCGAAGCGGTCCAGCGTGCGCAGGTTGCGCATGATGTCGCGACGGATGTCGGCGCTCTGCTCGCCGAGTTCACGGCCGCGCAGGATCACCGCGAGCGAGTCGGGGTCCAGCAGCAGGATCTGCACCCGTGCCCCGTGTGCGGTGGCCGCTCTGACTCCCCGGAAGAGCCGCTCGGAGAACTGCGGCCCGAACAGGTTGGAGAAGGTGTCGAGCACCTTCACGCAGGCCGTCGCCCCGTGCACCTGGGAGGCGAACCACTCGTAGTCGAGCCGGGTGTGCTCCCGGACCCGGCCTTCCTGGGCCCGGGAGATCAGCGGGCCTATCACGAACACGGTGATGACCACGCCGACCAGGTCGGTGCCCAGGTTGAGGAAGAGGTTCTGCTGGTAGGCGTCCATGCCGGAGGCCCGCCACAGCAGCAGCCCGGCACAGCCCGCCAGCGCCAGCAGCGCGGTGAGGCTCTGCGGCCGGCGCGGGGTGCGCAGGGCACGCCATAACCAGCGCAGTCGTGGCACCGGCGACCATGCGTTCACGTGCGCCCCTCCCCCGTGTCGGGTGCTCACCCCCGGATGCGTGTCCGCAGGGGGCACCCGCCCCCGCGGAAGGGGTGGATACCCGGGCGGGAGTGGTGGTACGCCTCGAACGCGCGCACCATTCACTCCCGTCGGACAGCCGGTGAAGCGGACCTCAGCCGATCTTGTGCATCCAGCCGTGCTTGTCCTCCGCCGTACCGCGCTGGAGGTCGAGGAGAGCCTGGCGCAGGCGGAGAGTGACCTCGCCGGGGGTGCCGTCGCCGTGGGTCCACGCGTCGGTCTTGGTCTTGACGTGGCCGATCGGGGTGACCACGGCGGCGGTGCCGCAGGCGAAGACCTCGGTGAGGGCGCCGGAGGCCGCGTCCGCACGCCACTGCTCCAGGGTGATCACGCCTTCCTCGGCGGTGTAGCCGAGGTCGCGGGCGACCTGGAGCAGGGAGTCGCGGGTGATGCCCTCCAGGATCGAGCCGGTCAGGGCGGGGGTGACGATCCGGTCGCCGTAGACGAAGGCGACGTTCATGCTGCCGCTCTCCTCGACCTTGGTGCGGGTGACCGCGTCGAGGTAGACGACCTGGTCGCAGCCGTGCGCGGCGGCCTCGGCCTGCGGCAGCAGGGACGCGGCGTAGTTGCCGCCGGTCTTGGCGTCGCCGGTGCCGCCGGGAACGGCGCGGACGTGGTCCTCGGAGACCCAGATGGTGACCGGCTTCACGCCGCCGGCGAAGTACGCGCCGGAGGGCGAGGCGATGAGCATGAACAGGTACTCGTTCGCCGGGTGCACGCCGAGCCCGGTCTCCGAGGCGAACATGAACGGACGCAGGTAGAGGGACTCCTCGCCGCCGTGCGGGGGGACCCAGTCGGCGTCCTGCGCGAGCAGCGCGTCCAGTGCGGCGATGAACAGCTCCTCGGGCAGCTCGGCCATGGCCATGCGGCGGGCGGAGCTGCGGAAGCGGCGGGCGTTCGCCTCGGGACGGAAGAGCGCGATCGAGCCGTCGGACTGGCGGTAGGCCTTCAGCCCCTCGAAGATCTCCTGGCCGTAGTGCAGGACGTGCGTGGAGGGGTCGAGGGAGATCGGGCCGTACGGGACGAGCTGCGCGTCGTGCCAGCCGCGTCCCTCGGTCCACTTGATCGTCACCATGTGGTCGGTGAAGTGGCGGCCGAACCCGGGGTTGGCCAGGATCGCCTCGCGTTCGGCGGCGGCGAGGGGGCTGGCGGAGGGCTTGAGCTCGATCGTGGGCGTCGTCATGGATGATGTGTCCTTCACCGGTTGTCGTGACGGGCCGCGCTCATGTCCCCGCACTGCGGCTTGCCAGTGCGTGGACGTCCGAGCTTTCCCTCATACCGCGGCTCCGCGTTCGATTATCGCGCGGAGGTCTCGGCGGAAGGAATGCGGGTGAAAGCGGCCCAGGGGTCGATGGTGGCACCCGGCGGGGACATGCGAAAGCCGCCGGGTGGCGTCCGACCCGGCGGCTTCTCGTGGTGGAGCGCCGGGTCAGCCGGCTACTCGGGCGGCGAGCGCGTCGCCGATCTGCGCGGTGCTGCGCGCCCCGAGCGCGGCGCGCTCGGTCAGGTCGGCGGCGACGGCCGCGTCGATGCGGTCGGCCTCGCCGTCGTAGCCGAGGTGGCGCAGCAGGAGGGCGACGGACAGGACCGTGGCGGTGGGGTCGGCCTTGCCCTGTCCGGCGATGTCGGGCGCGGAACCGTGGACCGGCTCGAACATCGAGGGGAACTCGCGCGAGGGGTTGATGTTCCCGCTCGCGGCGACGCCGATGCCGCCGGAGACGGCCGCGGCGAGGTCGGTGATGATGTCGCCGAAGAGGTTGTCGGTGACGATCACGTCGAACCGGGCCGGGTCGGTGACCAGGTAGATGGTGGCCGCGTCGACGTGGATGTAGTCGGTGGTGACCTCGGGGAACTCCTGGGCCACCTTGGTGAAGATGTTCGTCCACAGGTGACCGGCGAAGGTCAGCACGTTGTTCTTGTGGACCAGCGTGAGCTTCTTGCGCGGGCGGGCCTGGGCGCGGGCGAAGGCGTCGCGGACCACGCGCTCGACGCCGAAGGCGGTGTTGACGGAGACCTCGGTGGCGACCTCGTGCTCGGTGCCCTTGCGGATCGTGCCGCCGTTGCCGGTGTACGGGCCCTCGGTGCCCTCGCGGACGACGACGAAGTCGATCTCCGGCTGGCCGGCGAGCGGGGTGGCGACGCCGGGCAGGAGCTTGGAGGGGCGCAGGTTGACGTGGTGGTCGAAGGCGAAGCGGAGCTTGAGCAGGAAGCCGCGCTCCAGGACGCCGGACGGCACCGACGGGTCGCCGATGGCGCCGAGCAGGATCGCGTCGTGCTGCTTGAGCGCCTCGAGGTCGTCGTCGGTGAGGGTCTCACCGGTGACGTGGTAGCGCCTGGCGCCGAAGTCGTACTCCTTGGTCTCCAGCTTCACATCCTGCGGCAGGACGGCGGAGAGGACCTTGAGACCCTCGGACACGACTTCCTGCCCGATGCCGTCCCCGGGAATCACTGCGAGATCGATGCTGCGAGACATGCGGGCACCCTACTCCTCGTCCCAGGGAATGACATGACGCGTCCGCCATACGGACACCCGGACGGGTGTGCGCGACGGGCGCCGGCTCAGTGGCCGGTCTCGCCGCCGTTGTCGCGGCGGTCGAGGGCGCGCTGCAGCGCGTCGGCGGCGTTCTTGCGGTCGGACTCGCTCGCGCGGGACACGTGGCGGACTCGGCGGCGGACGGTCGTCTCGGCCATGGGAATCGACTCCTTCATCCAACGTGGAGTACGGCAATGACGGATTGCGAGACGCCGGAAGGGGCGGGGAGCGCTGGGCCGCAGGGGTTGCCTGCACGGGGCCCGGCTCACGACCGCCGTTCGCTGGATCGAGCGAGAACGTTCGGCTCCTACAAAACTAAGGGAGCGGCCCGCTTCTGTCTGCACAATTACTCGGACTTCCTACTATCTGAGACGGCGAGCCGCCTCACACCGTTCTGAGCTGGGCATTCGTGCGTTCGGGGGTGGACTGTCCGAGGGAACGCAGGGTGCGGATCAGGGCCCGTACGGCGGTGGTGGCGGCCAGTTCCGGGGTGGTGACGTAACCGACGCGGCGGTACGGCCGTTCGGGCCCGAGGTCGGTGATCCCGACGGCGGGCGGCGCCCCGGTGAGGGAGAGCGCGGGCATGATGGCCATGCCGAGCCCGCTGCCCACCATGGACAGCACCGCCCCGTCGTCCTCGGCGCTGACGGTCGCCGCCGGGATCCAGTCCTGGGCGGCCCACCAGCTGCGGGTGTAGGAGCCGCAGTTCTCCGCCCAGTCGACGAGGGGCAGCGCGCGCGGGTCCGGGTGTCCCGCCGGATGCACCAGGGAGTACGGCTCCTCCAGCAGCACCCCGCCGACCAGCCCGGCCGGCGGCGGCCCGCTCAGGGTGGCGATCCCGAGGTCGGCCCGCCCGGCGGCGACCTCTCCCGCGGTGCCGGCGCCCAGTTCCCGTACGACGGTGACGCTCACCTCGATGCCGGGGTGCCGGGCGGCGAGCCGTTGCAGGGCGGGCGGCAGCAGATGCAGGGCGGCACTGCGGAACGCGGCGATCCTGAGGGGTCCCGACACCTCGCCGGCGCCGGCGCCGCGGACATCGGCGGCGAGGGCCCGGAGCATGCGCAGCACCCGCCGCGCATGGGCGGCGGCACGCTCCCCGGCGGCCGTCGGCCGGGCCCCGAACCGGCCGCGCTCGAAGAGAACCGCACCCAGCTTGCCCTCGATGCCGCGCACGGCGTGGGAGACCGCGGACTGGGTGGTCCCGAGTCGGGCGGCCGCGGCGGAGAACCCGCCCTCGTCGGCCACGGCGACCAGGATCCTGAGCTCCTGCGGGGCAAGGTCGACTGCGCTCACTCGAGGGCTCCCACCTGCGTGTATGAGACGGCTTCATGGACCGGCGCGTTCCATGAGCCCAACCCCCTGCCCGCGTGGTGCATTCCCTCCTAGCGTCCCCTGCCATGACCGAGATCGCGCTCACCGTGCAGCAGACCGCCCGCCCCACCGGCTTCCCCACCGCGGACCACTTCCGCTTCGCCGAGTCCCCGGTGCCCGTACCCGAGTCCGGCACGGCGCTGGTGGAGAACCTCTTGTGGTCCGTGGACCCGTACCACCGCGAGATGATGGACGGCGACTTCGCGCTGAACGCCCCGCTGGAGGGCCGCGCCCTCGGCCGGGTCGTCGCCTCCCGCACGCCGGAGCTGCCCGAGGGTGAGATCGTCTTCCACCGCCGGGGCTGGCGCACCCACGCCGTGGTGGGCCCGGCGGAGGTCCGGCGGCTCCCGCACCACCCGGGGGTGCCGTTGTCGGCGTACCTGAGCGTGCTGGGCGGCACGGGCCTGACGGCGTACATCGCCCTGACCCGCGTCGCGCGGCTGCGCGAGGGCGAGGACGTGTTCGTCTCCGGGGCGGCGGGCGGGGTCGGCACGGCCACCGGCCGCTTCGCCCGGCTGCTCGGCGCGGGGCGCGTGATCGGCAGCACGGGCACCGAGGAGAAGGTGAAGTACCTGACGGGACAGGCCGGTTTCGACACCGCCTTCGACTACCGCGCCGGCCCGGTCGCCGGCCTGCTGGGCGAGGCGGCGCCCACCGGCATCGACGTCTTCGTGGACAACGTCGGTGGTGACCACCTCGGCGCGGCGATCGGCGCCCTGCGCGAGCGGGGCCGGGCGGTGCGGGTGGGCACGATCAGCCAGTACAACACCCCGGCCGCTCCACCCGTCCTCTTCGACCACGCGGCCGTCGTGGAGAAGAGCCTGCGCATCGAGGGCTTCCTGGTGAAGCACTACCGGGACGTGCAGGACGAGTTGTACGACTTCGCCGTACCGCATCTGCGCAGCGGGGCGCTGACGGCGGACGAGACGGTGGTCGACGGGTTCGAGCGGATCGTGGCGGCGTTCCTGATGATGCTGCGCGGCGGCAACACCGGCAAGACGCTGGTGCGAGCGGCCTGAGCCACCGTCAGGTCACGTCGCCTTCCCGCCAGTCGAAGACCAGCTCGCGGGCCGGGTCGAGGGGGCCGGCGAGCCCGGGGCGCAGCCAGACGCCTCCTTCCGCCTCCGGCAGCCGTACGACGCCGTCCGGGGACAGGGCGTGCACCTGCCCGCCCCACCGCTGCCAGCCCCGGGCGGCGTACAGCAGGGCGCCCTCGTCGCTCGCGGCCAGCGCGCCGAGGTCGTAGGCCCGGTCGATCACCCGCTCCAGCTCGGCCATCACCCGGCCACCCAGCCCGGTGCGCCGCGCATCGGCACGGACGGCGACGGCCTCGACGTACCCGGTGCGCAGCCAGCGCCCCCGGTGCCGGATCCGCCGCATCACCACGGAGCCGTGCGCGGCGAGGCCGGCCCCGTCCTGGAGCAGCACATGGATCCCCCCGAGCCCGTGATCCCAGTCCTCTGCGGAGAAGTCGCCGTCGAAGGCCGCGTCCAAGAGGGCTCGGGCGCGGCGGAGTTCGGCTGGTTCGAGGTCGGCGGTGTGGGCGAGACGCAGTCGGACGGCCATGGGGACCACTATCGCGCGACCCAGCCCGCGATCGCCTCCCGAAATCCGTCCGGATCCTCCGCCCACGGCAGGTGCCCGGCCTCCGGCAGGATCACCCGGCGGACGCGTGGCAGCGCCTCGGCGAGGGAGTCGACGGCCGTGCGGGGGCGCAGGTCACGGGCGCCGTCGATGATCAGGACGGGAACGTCGAGGGCCGCACAGGCGGCCCGCAGGTCCGGCGTGCCCCAAGTCCGCTCACGCTCGTCGTTCAGGGCCCTGCTGCAGGCCTGGTCGATCCCGAACCAGGGCTCGGCCATCCGTCCGGCGTGGTCCAGGGCGTGCTCGCGGTCCTCGAACTCGGCCGACCACTGGAGCACGGCACACTCACGCTCCACGTCCGGGTCGCCACTCGGCTCCCGCCGGCGGGCGAGCCGTTCGGGTGTCTCGCCGAGCCGCGCGTGGAGGTTCGCGAGGAAGCCGGGGCGCCAGTCGGCATCCGGACCGACGCCCGTGCCGGAGACGTAGACCAGCGTGCTCACCCGGTCCGGGTGGGCCGGCGCGTAGCCCTACGCGAGCCGCGCGCCCCAGGAGTGGCCGAGCAGGGCCATCCTGCCGAGCCCGAAGTGCCGGCGTACGGCGTCGAGATCGGCCACGGAACGCCGGGTCGTCCAGGGGCCGTCGCAGCGCTCGGAGCGGCCGCAGCCGTGCTGGTCCCAGCGCACGACCGGGGTGACACCGGTCAGCGGCTCGCCGACGTCGCCGAACATGTCCCACAGGCCCGGTCCGCCGTGACACAGCACCAGCGGGTCGCCCGCGCCACCGGAGCGGGCCGCCCACAGCCGTACGACGTCGTCTGTCGTCACCGTCTTGGAGCCGGTGTGCCCGAGGGGAGCCGCAGGATTGGAAACGGGCCGGGAAGCCTGCTCGGTGTCAGGCTTCCCGGCCCGTCGCTCATGGGGGCTGATCAGCCCATGTGCGGGTAGGTGTAGTCGGTCGGCGGGACCAGCGTCTCCTTGATGGCGCGGGTCAGGGTCCAGCGCAGCAGGTTCTGCGGGGCGCCGGCCTTGTCGTTGGTGCCGGAGGCGCGGCCGCCGCCGAAGGGCTGCTGGCCGACGACGGCGCCGGTCGACTTGTCGTTGATGTAGAAGTTGCCGGCCGCGTAGCGCAGCTTCTCCATCGTGTACGCGGCCGCGGCGCGGTCGTTCGCGATGACCGAACCGGTCAGCGCGTAGTCGGCCACCGACTCCATCTGGGTCAGCATCTCGTCGTACTGGTCGTCCTCGTAGACGTACACGGCGAGGAAGGGCCCGAAGTACTCGGTGGTGAAGACCTCGTTCTCCGGGTCGGAGCACTCGACGACGGTCGGGCGGACGAAGTAGCCGACCGAGTCGTCGTAGGTGCCGCCCGCGACGATCGTGCAGGCCGGGTCCTGCTTGGCGCGGTCGATGGCGGCCTTGTTCTTGGCGAAGGCACGGTCGTCGATCACGGCGCCGATGAAGTTCGACAGGTCGGTGACGTCACCCATGGTGAGGTAGTCGACCTCGGCCGCGAACTCCTCCTTGAAGCCCGAGTTCCAGATGGAGGCCGGGATGTAGGCGCGGGAGGTGGCGCTGCACTTCTGGCCCTGGTACTCGAAGGCGCCCCGGGTGAGGGCGGTCTTCAGGACCGCGCGGTCGGCGCTCGGGTGGGCGACGAGGAAGTCCTTGCCGCCGGTCTCGCCGACCAGACGCGGGTAGGAGCGGTACTTCTCGATGTTGTTGCCGACCGTCTTCCACAGGTACTGGAAGGTCTTGGTGGAGCCGGTGAAGTGGATGCCCGCGAGGTCCCGGTGCTCCAGGGCGACCTGGGACACCTCGATGCCGTCGCCGGTGACGAGGTTGATGACGCCCTTGGGCAGACCCGCCTCCTCCAGCAGCTGCATGAGGAGGACGGCCGCGTGGGTCTGCGTCGGGGAAGGCTTCCAGACCACCACGTTGCCCATCAGGGCGGGGGCGGTGGGGAGGTTCGCGGCGATCGCGCTGAAGTTGAACGGCGTGATCGCGTAGACGAAGCCCTCCAGCGGGCGGTGGTCCATGCGGTTCCACACACCCGGGGAGTTCGCCGGGGGCTGCTCGGCGAGGATCTGGCGGGCGTAGTGGACGTTGAAGCGCCAGAAGTCGACCAGCTCACAGGGGCTGTCGATCTCGGCCTGCTGGGCGGTCTTGGACTGGCCCAGCATGGTGGAGGCGGCGATCGTCTCGCGCCACGGGCCGGACAGCAGCTCGGCGGCGCGCAGAATGATCGCGGCGCGGTCGTCGAAGGACATGGCGCGCCAGGCGGGCGCGGCGGCGAGGGCCGCGTCGATGGCGTCCTTGGCGTCCTGCTGGGTGGCGTGGCGGCCGGTGCCGATGACGGCCTTGTGGTTGTGCGGCTGCACGACCTCGAACGGCTCGCCGCCGCCCAGCCGCTTCTCGCCGCCGATGGTCATCGGCAGCTCGATCGGGTTCTCGGCCAGCTCCTTGAGCTTGGCCTCCAGCCGGGCGCGCTCGGGCGAGCCGGGGGCGTAGCCGTGCACCGGCTCGTTGACGGGGGTGGGGACCTGGGTCACAGCGTCCATGAGATCCGAACTCCTTGTACGTGAGCGGGTGTTGCGGGCTCAGCCCTTGCTGACCATGCTGCGGAGGAAGAACCGGAGGTTCGCCGGCTTCTCGGCCAGCCTCCGCATGAAGTAGCCGTACCAGTCGGTGCCGTAGGCGGTGTAGACGCGCATGCGGTGGCCCTCGGCGGCCAGCCGCAGGTGCTCGTCGCCGCGGATGCCGTACAGCATCTGGAACTCGTACTCGTCCAGCTTGCGGCCGGCCTTGTGGGCCAGCTCCTGGGCGATGGCGATCAGACGCGGGTCGTGCGACCCGATCATCGGGTAGCCCTCGCCCTCCATCAGGATCCGCAGGACCCGGACGTACGCCTTGTCGATCTCGTGCTTCTGCTGGTAGGCGACCTCGGCGGGCTCCTTGTAGGCGCCCTTGACGAGGCGGACGCGGCTGCCGGACGCGGCCAGGCGGCGGGCGTCGGCCTCGGTGCGGAAGAGGTAGGCCTGGATGACACAGCCGGTCTGCGGGAAGTCCTTCCGCAGCTCCTCGTGGATGGCGAACATCGAGTCGAGGGTGGTGTGGTCCTCGGCGTCCAGCGTCACGGTCGTCCCGATGGCCGCGGCGGCCTCGACGACCGGGCGGACGTTGGCGAGCGCCAGCTCGTGGCCGCCGGGGAGGGCCTGGCCGAACATGGACAGCTTGACCGACATCTCGACCTTCGCGCCGAGCCGCAGCTCCTCGAGGTGGTCGATCAGCTTCAGGTACGCGTCCCGGGCGGCGGTGGCCTGCTCGGGGGTGGTGATGTCCTCGCCGACGACGTCCATCGTCAGCTCCAGGCCCTTGTCCGTCAGGTCCTTGACGATCGGCACGATGTCGTCGACGGTCTCGCCGGGGATGAAGCGGTCGACGACCTGCTTGGTCACCGGGGCCGCCGAGATCAGGCGTCGCATCCGGTCGCTGCGCGACGCGGCGAGAATCACGGGACCCAGCACGGGGCACCTCCACAGACAAGCACCAAATCGGCCATCACCCAACGATTCGGGTACGGCACGGAGAACCACCGTGAAACCTAAGGATCTCTCCGATCGTGGGCCATCGACAGCTGTCACGCATCCGTGCACTGGATCTCAGACAGATGTATGAAGGCATCCGGAAAATGAGAGAGAATGCCCGAGTGGCGGCGGATTTCAAGGCTTTCAAGGGCGACTACCAGGAGCTGGTCGACGAGATCTCGGAGCTGCTGGGCGTCCCGGCGACCCTGGAGAACCGCGACTTCGAGCTGATCGCCTTCGGCGCGTACGACAGCGACGAGGAGCTGGATCCCTCGGCGCTGGACCCGGTGCGCACCCGCTCGATCCTGACCCGGCGCTCCACGGCCACGGTCCGCTCGTGGTTCGAGGGCTTCGGCATCACCCGCGCGACCGGCCCGGTCCGGATCCCTCCGAGCCCGGAGGCGGGGGTCTACCGCGGCCGGATCTGTCTGCCGGTACGCCATCGGGGTGTCGTCCTCGGCTACGTCTGGTTGCTGGACGGCGACCCCGGGCCGACGGACGCGCAGCTCGCCGCCGCGATGGAGGTGGCCGGCCGGATCGGCGCGCTGCTCGCGGACGAGGCGGAGGCCGGGGCCGGGCTGAGCCGGGAGCTGCGCGCGGTGCTCACCGCCGAACGCGGCTGGCAGCGGGACATGGCGGTGGCCGAGCTGCGCACCGCCCTCGGTCCCCGCGCCGACGGCCCCCTCACCCTGGTGTGCGTCGCCCCCTGGCCGTCGGCCGACCCGGACGACGCCCCCGCCGCCCGTACGATCCCCCACGCCGCGGCGCTGTGCACGCTTGCGTGGGGCGCGTCGGGACAGAGCCTCGCGCTGCTGATACGGCTGCGGACCACGGAGGTCGACACGCCCGCACTGGCGGCGGCCGCGCGGCTGCTGAAGGAGGCCGAGGGGGTGCGCGGCGCCCGGGGAGGCGCGGCACGCGGGGCCGGGGCCCGGGTGGCGGCGGCGGCCGCCGCGGGCCTCGCCGGAGCGGCCCGGGCCGCCGCCTCGGGCGCCGGATGCGCCGCCGGGGTCGGCGATCCCCGCACCGGCCTCGCCGAACTGGGCACGGTCTGGCAGGAGGCCTCCGCCGCCGCGCGCGCCGCGCTGGCCGAGCCGCGGCTCGGACCGGTGGCGCAATGGGCGGGCATCGGACCGTACCGGCTGCTGACCGCGCTGCCGTCGCAGGCCGCGCACGACCCCGTGGTCGGCGCGCTCCTCACCCCCGCCCAGCGCGAACTGGCCCACACCGCCGAGGTCTACCTGGACTGCGCGGGCCAGGCCGGCCGCACGGCCGCCGAGCTGGGCATCCACCGGCAGACCCTCTACTACCGCCTGTCCCGGGTCGAGAAACTGACGGGGCTGGACCTGGACGACGGCGAGGACCGGCTGCTGCTGCACATGGCGCTGAAGCGGGCACGGTTGTAGCGGGCCCCGACGACCCTCCGGTCCGCGCGCCGGAGCGGGCGAGGTGGGAGCCGTGCCCGGTGTCAGGGGCGGCCGGTGAGGGTGCTCAGGGCTTCGGGGGGCCGGGGCGGTCGGTGCGGGCGGCGATGTGGCCGCCGGGGGCTTCGGGGGGCCGGGGCGGTCGGTGCGGGCGGCGATGTGGCCGCCGGGCCGGACCAGCGGGGCGCCGTGCGGGCCGAGGCCGTACGGCCCGGTGTGCTCGCCGGGCAGGGGTTCGATGCGCAGCGGCACGGGTACGGCGCCGTCCTGCGTCCCGGCCGCGGGGTCCGCGGTGAACAAGGCGAAGTATCTCCGTCGTGCGGACGTTGACCAGACGGGACCGGGGGAACGGTGACGGCTCCCGGTGCTTCTCCGCCAACAGGGCCCGCACGCCCCGGCGTGCCGGCAGCGCTCGAGCGGTGAGCCCGGCCGGCCACGCACCGCCGCCGTGGGACCCCTAAGGACGATCAGCACGTCACCGCTGCAGCACCTCGCCCACCGCCGCGATCCCCTGCGAGATCGCCCGCTCCGCCACATCGCCGAAACCGAGGACGAGTTGGGGCGGCTCCGTGGCGCGTGAGGCGCGCAACGCGCTCATGCCGTAGAGACCGACGCGACGGGCGCGCGCCCCGACGATCACCGCCTGTTCGTCCGCCCCCTCCGGCAGGTGGACCACGGCGTGGAATCCGGCCGCGAGACCGGTCAGCCGTAGCGCCGGGGCGTGCTCGGCGAGGGCCGCGCGCAGCGCCTTGCAGCGGGCCGCGTACAGGGTGCGCATCCGGCGCAGATGGCGGTCGTGCCGGCCGGACTCGATCAGCAGGGCGAGGGCCAGCTGGTCGAGCGTGGGGGTGCCTCGGTCGGCGATCCGTTTCAGCTCGGTGAGCTGTGCCGTGAGCGCGGGCGGGCTGAGCAGCCAGCCGATGCGCAGGGCGGGGGCCAGGGACTTGCTGACCGTGCCGATCGACACGACACGGTCGGCCGCGAGGCCCTGGAGCGCGCCGACCGGCTCCCTGTCGTAGCGGAACTCGGCGTCGTAGTCGTCCTCGATGACGTACGCGCCCGTTCGCCGCGCCCAGGCGAGCAGCGCGTGCCGGCGTTCGGGGGCGAGGAGGACCCCGGTGGGCCACTGGTGGGCGGGGGTGACGATCACCGCGCGGGCGCCGGTCCCCTCCAGGGCCGCCACGTCGATGCCGTGCGCGTCGACCGGGACGGGCACCGGGGTGAGGCCCGCCCCGCGGATCGACCCGGTCGCGGTGGCGGGGCTGCCGGGATCCTCGTGGGCGACGGCCCGGACACCGGCGCTCGCCAGGGCCTGGAGGGTGAGGGCGAGCCCCTGGGCGTAGCCGGAGCAGACGAGGGTGTGGTCCGGGTCGGCGGCGGCCGCGCGGATGCGGCGCAGATAGGCGGCGAGGACCGTGCGCAGGTCCCGGCTGCCGCGCGGGTCGCCGTAGCCGAGGTCGGCGGTCGGCATCCGGTGAGCCGCCTCCCGGACCGCCCACAGCCAGTCGGCGCGCGGAAAGGAGGCCAGGTCGGGCACGCCGTGCCGGAAGTCGGCGATCAGCCGCGGGGCTTCGGGGGTCCGCTCCGCCGGCGGCCCGGCCGGGGCGGTGGGCGCGCAGGGGGCCACGCGGGTGGCCGAGCCGACGCGGGTGACCAGGTAGCCCTCGGCCTGCAACTGGGCGTAGCAGTCCTGGACCAGGCCGCGGGACAGGCCGAGCGAGCGGGCCAGTTCGCGGGAGGAGGGGAGGCGTTCGCCGGCTCGCAGCCGTCCGGTGCGGATCGCGTCCCGCAGCTGGCGTTCCAGCTGGGCGCGCAGCAGTTCGCCGCTGCTGCGGTCGACGGTCAGCAGCAGTTCGGGGGACAGACCGGCCCACTGCACAGCCATGGAATTGGAGCTTACCGGGGGGCCGGTGGCTCCCTAGCGTCGAGGCATGGACTCCCCACGGCCGTCGGCCCCTTCCGCTCCTCGACCGCCCCTGCTGAACCGCGCTCTGCTGCTGCGGTTCGTGAGCATGGTGGGCGCGTCGGTGAGCTTCTTCCTGCTGCTGTCGGCGGTGCCCGCGCACGCCGGCCCGGGCGGGGCGGGCCTCGCGACGGGGGCGCTGATGCTGTCCACGGTGCTCGGCGAACTGTCCGGCCCCCGGATCCTCGCCCGGTACGGCAACCGGGGCCCGCTGGCGGCCGGCCTGTTCCTGCTGGGCGCGCCCGCGCTCGCGCTGCCGGTCTCCGGCGCCCCGGCCTGGACGGCGGCGATGTGCCTGGCACGCGGTCTGGGCTTCGCCCTCACGCTCGTCGCCGGTGGCGCCCTGACCGCGGCCCTGATCCCACCGGAGCGCAGGGCCGAGGGCCTGGCCCTCGTCGGCGTGGCCGGAGGCGTGCCCTCACTGGTCGCCCTGCCCCTGGGCGTCTGGCTGACCGGCACCATCGGCTACACCCCGGTCACCGTGGCCGCGGGCCTGGCGGCCCTGGCGACGATCCCGACCGTGCCGGGGCTCCGGGAGCAGGGGGTGTCCGGTGGCGGTGCGGGACAGCCCGCCGGTGCGTGGGAGGTGACCGGGGTCCGCGAGGAGATGTCCGGAGACCCGGCGACCGCGACCGGTGACCGCGACCGGGCCACCGACGGCGGGACACGGGCCCTCGGCGGCGGAGCGCAGGACCCCGGCAGCGAGGGGCGTGCCCTCGGCATGGTGGCGGCCATGCGTGACGCGGGGCTGCGGCGCCCCACGGTGGTGTTCGCCGCCACCGCGCTCGCCGCCGGGATCCTGGTCACGTTTCTGCCGCTGGCGGTGCCGCGGGCGTCGGCCGGTGTCGTGACGGTGGCGCTGCTGGTGCAGAGCGCCGCCGCGACCGCGGCGCGCTGGGCGGCGGGGCGGTACGGCGACCGCCGGGGCTCCTCGCGGCTGGTCGCGCCGGGGCTGCTGGCGTCGGCGGCCGGGCTGTCGGCCATGGCGGCGACCTCGCGGCCGGTGGCCGTACTGGCGGGTGCGGCGGTCTTCGGCACCGGGTTCGGCGTCACCCAGAACGCCACCCTCGCCCTGCTGTACAGCCGCGTCTCCCGCCCGTCGTACGGCACGGTCACCGCGCTGTGGAACCTCGCCTACGACGGGGGCATGGGCGTGGGGGCCGCGGGCTACGGCCTCCTCACGGCGCACACGGGGTACGCGTGGGGGTTCGCGCTCACAGCTGTGCTGATGCTGGGCGCGTGGGGACCGGCGGTGCGCGACCGTCGGGCGCAGGAGGGCCGGCGCCCGGAAAACCGCCGGGTTCCCCTGCACACCGAGGAACCCCGCTGACCGCCGCCGGGGCCAAGTCCCCGGCGGCGTCGGCGAGTCACGCGCACTGTCCGGACCGGGGCCCGCTCACGGTGGTGCCGCCCTGCCGCAGCTCCGGTTCGTTGCCGTCGCAGGACAGCGGTCCCTCGACCCGGTTGCCCTGAAAGGCGGGTGTGGCCTCGCCGGGCGGCAGGCCGCTGCCGCTGTTGCCGGTGATCCGCACGGGCCCGGTCACCGCGTTGCCGTCGGCGCGGAGGCCGCCGGTTCCGGCGGTCAGGGTCAGCGGGCCCCGGACGGTGTTGCCCGGGCAGGTCGCCGGGTCGCCGCCGATACTCAGGCAGCCGCCGGCGCGGCTGACGCCGACGGGACCGGTGAGCGTCGATCCGCACACGGCGAGGGCGAGGGCTCCGCCGGCGGTGAGGGTGCCGGTGATCCGGGCCTCCGAGACGGCGAGCGATCCGCCGGGCCGCACAGTGACCTTTCGGCGCCGCCGGTGTGGCCGACGGCGGTCCAGTACGCGGCCGTGGTGGTGCCGTCCGCGACGGGGGTGCCGCCGGAGCCGCTGGGGTAGCTGCCGACGAGGTGGTCGCCGCCGCTGCCCGGCCCGGTGAAGTCGGTGGTGGTGACGCCGCCCCCGCTGATCGCGGCGCCACCGCCGACGAGCGTGCCGTCACCGCCGCCGCAGCCGACGGTCGCGGTCTGCCCGCTGGTGGCTGAGGTGGGCCCGCTGACGTCGCCGAAGCGCACCTTGACGGTCGCACCGCCGACGTCGACGCCGGAGCCGGAACAGACGGCGTAGGCGTAGGTGGTGTTGCCGCTGTCGCCGCCACCGCCGTTCCAGCCGACCGCGCTCCAGGAGTCGGGGTCGGTCTCGCCGTCGGCCGCACGGCAACCACGTCAACGGCACCTCACCCAGCCCCGACGGCAGCACCGAGTACACCGGCTCCACCGGCGTGGTCGGCACCGGCGTCACCCACTGGCTCGGCATCGGCGGCAGCGGGGGAGCGGTCAACTCCTCCTTCTCCAGCACCCCGTACGCCCTCTGCCTCACCAGCGGCGTCATCAACCACACCCAGGTGGTGATGAACAAGCTCGCCGGTCCGACCAGCAGCGCCACGGTCGGCCTGGTCACCGCGACCTGCCCCGCGGGCACCCGGCTGCTCGGCGGCGGCGCCCGCAGCACGCCCGCGAGCATCGGCAGCCTCAAGTCGATCGCGAGCTTCCCCACCTTCGACGACTCGGCTCGGAGAAGGTGGCGGCCGGGCCGGCCGTGGCGCCGGGGGTCCGCACGGTGACCGCGGCGGTGTTCGCGTACGCGGCGCCGGGGGCCGTCAGGGCGAGTGTGGCGGCGATGAACAGGGGCTCTCCCACGGCGAGTTGCCGCGTCTCTTCTTCATCAGTCGTGCCTCTCCGAACGCGGGCTGCGGGGCGAGCAGATACTCGCCGATCACACCCCCGGCCGCTTCGGGTGAACCACACAGACCTCGGCCCGCCGCCTCCGCGTGGGCTGGACGATGCTCCAGGGAACCGCTCGGTCAGCCCGTTCTGACGACCTTGGCCGCCTCGACGATCTGCCGGAGCCCCTCGGTGAGCGCGTCGCCGTCCGGAGCGTTGCCGGGATCGAACGACCACTGGGCGATGAGCCCGGTCATCAGCGTCATGTAGAAGCGGCCGAGGGTGTCCGCCGTCTCGTCGGAGATCTCCTCCTCCGGCACGCCCTGCAGGAGGGCCACGAGACCACGCGCGCCCTCCCGCTGCGCACGCCCCAGGTGCTCGCGCACCTCGGGCAGTTCGATGGTCATGACCTCCATGCTGAGCCGCCAGACGGAGCCCGGCTCCCGCATGGTGGCGACGATGTTCGACCACACCCAGCGGAAGCGCTCCAGCGAACCGGGCGCACCCTCGATCCGGGACCCGTCGCTTCCGTCGAAGGAGTCCGACATGTTCTCCACCAGTCCGATGTACGCCTGCGCCAGCAGCGCGTCCTTCGAGCCGTAGTGGTAGCCGATCGAGGCCAGGTTGGTGCCAGAGGCCTTGACGATGTCACGCGCCGTCGTACGCGCGAACCCCTTCTCCAGCAGGCAGCGCTTGGCGCCTTCGAGCAGATCCTCACGGTGTCCCATGCCGGCCAGCCTACCGCCGATCCATACGAACGTCCTAGACGGATGAATTATACATGCGTTCTAGACAGACGTTTAATACGCCCGTACAGTCACTGGCATGACGAACTCGACGAGCACGACCGCCTCCGTCGGCGCCGGAAGCACCGGCCCCGCCCGCGCGGGGCGACGCGAGTGGACCGCTCTCGGCGTGCTGATGCTGCCGCTGCTGCTGGTCTCCATGGACGTCTCCGTCCTGTACTTCGCGACCCCCGCGATCAGCGCAGACCTGCACCCGAGCGGCACCCAGCAGCTGTGGATCTTCGACGTCTACGGCTTCGTCCTGGCCGGCCTGCTGATGACGATGGGCTCGCTCGGCGACCGCATCGGCCGCCGCAAGCTGCTCCTGATGGGTGCCGCGGCCTTCGGCGGCGCCTCGCTCCTCGCGGCATACGCGGGCAGCGCCGAGACCCTGATCGCGGCCCGCGCGGTCCTCGGTATCGGCGGCGCGACCCTGATGCCGTCCACGATGGCGCTGGTGCGCACGATGTTCACCGACCCCGGCCAGCGGACGAAGGCGATCGGCCTGTGGTCCGGCGTGATGACCGGCGGCATCGCGCTCGGCTCGGTGATGAGCGGGCTCCTGGTCGAGCACTTCTGGTGGGGCTCGGTCTTCCTGGTCAACCTGCCCGCGATGGTCCTGCTCCTGCTCCTCGGCCCGGTGCTGCTGCCGGAGTCGAAGGACCCGGACCCGGGCCGCTTCGACTGGGTGAGCGTCCCGCTGTCGATGGCCGCCGTGTTCCCCGTGATCTACGGTCTGAAGGAGATCCCGTCTGAGGGCTGGCACCCGCTGTACGTCGTCTCGATCGCGGTCGGCCTGCTCTTCGCGGCCCTCTTCGTCCACCGCCAGCGCACCAGCGCCTCCCCGTTCATCCCGCCGGCCCTGCTGAAGGGCCGCGGCTTCGCCCCGGCACTGGTCCTGAACCTCGTCGCCGCCCTCGCCATGCTGGGCTCGGCCATCTTCACCACTCAGTACCTGCAGTCGGTCCTCGGCAAGGGCCCGCTGGCGGCGGCCCTGTGGAGCCTGCTTCCCTCGGTGTTCATCGGCCTCGCCGGTCCGGTCACCGCCCAGCTCGTCCAGCGCGGCGCGAACCGCGGCTATGTGGTCGCCGGCGGCTTCGCGGCCATGGCGGCCGGATTCTCGATGCTCGCCCTCGTCGGCACCGACTCGCTGTGGCTGGCCCTGGCCGGGGCCGGTGTCCTGGCCTGCGGGATGGTCGCGATCACGTCCCAGCTGGTCGACCTGGCCATGAGCAGCGCTCCGGTGGAGCGGGCGGGCACGGCCTCCTCTCTGCTGGAGACCGGCACCGAGTTCGGCGGCGCGCTCGGCATGGCCGTTCTCGGCTCCATCGGCACGGCGATCTACCGCCACGAGATGCCGGCCGACGCTCCCGCCGCGGCCCGCGAGACCCTGGGCGACGCCCTCGCCACGGCCGCGCACCTGCCCGGCCCGGCCGGTGAGTCCCTCCTCGCCACGGCCCGGGAGGCTTTCACCAGCGGGTTCCAGGGCGCCGCGATCGCCGGGGCGGCACTGGTCGCCCTGGCGGCGGTGGGCGCGGCGGTGAGCCTGCGGAAGATCGAGGTCACGGACGAGAAGTAGGGCAGCACGAAGAACGCCGGACGGGCCGACTTTCGTCGGCCCGTCCGGCGTTCCCGGATGTTCTCAGACCAGGTTCACCGAGCGGGCGGACGTCGCCCCGATCTCGGCGGCCACCTCGGCCAGCACGCCGGCGGTCACCGTGTCGTCGACGGTCAGCACCGCCAGCGCCTCGCCGCCCTGCGCCGCGCGAGCGACCTGCATGCCGGCGATGTTGATGCCCGCCTCGCCGAGGATGCGGCCGACGGTGCCGACGACACCGGGACGGTCCTCGTAGCGCAGGACGACCATGTGATCGGCGAGCGCGAGGTCGACGTCGTAGTCGCCGACCGCGACGATCTTCTGGACGTGCTTCGGACCGGCCAGCGTGCCGGAGACCGACACCTCCTCGCCGTCCGCGAGCGTGCCGCGCACGGTGACGACGTTGCGGTGCTCGGCCGACTCGGAGCTGGTGGTCAGCCGGACCTCGACGCCACGCTCCTGCGCGAACAGCGGCGCGTTGACGTACGACACGGTCTCGTCGACGACGTCCTCGAAGACGCCCTTGAGCGCGGACAGCTCCAGCACCTTCACGTCGTGCTGGGTGATCTCGCCGTAGACCTCGACGTCGAGGCGGTGCGCGACCTCGCCGGCGAGTGCGGTGAAGATCCGGCCGAGGCGCTCGGCGAGCGGCAGACCGGGCTTGACGTCCTCGGCGATGACACCGCCCTGGACGTTCACCGCGTCCGGCACCAGCTCGCCGGCGAGCGCGAGGCGCACCGACTTGGCGACCGCGATGCCCGCCTTCTCCTGGGCCTCGTCCGTGGAGGCGCCGAGGTGCGGGGTGCACACGACCTGGTCCAGCTCGAACAGCGGCGAGTCGGTGCACGGCTCCTTGGCGTACACGTCGAGGCCGGCGCCGGCGACCCGGCCCTCCTTCAGCGCCGCGTACAGCGCCGCCTCGTCCACGATGCCGCCGCGCGCGGCGTTGACGATGCGCACGCTCGGCTTCACCTTGCGCAGCGCCTCGTCGCCGATGAGGCCGAGGGTCTCGGGGGTCTTGGGCAGGTGGACGGTGATGAAGTCGGAGACCTCCAGCAGCTCGTCCAGGGACAGCACCTTGACGCCCATCTGCGCGGCCCGGGCGGGCTGGACGTAGGGGTCGTAGGCGACGACCTTCATGCCGAAGGCGGACATGCGCTGGGCGACCAGGGCGCCGATGCGGCCGAGGCCGACGACGCCGAGGGTCTTCTCGGCCAGCTCGACACCCGTGTACTTGCTGCGCTTCCACTCGCCGTTCTTCAGCGCGGCGTTGGCCTGCGGGATGTTGCGGGCTGAGGCGAGGATCAGACCGCAGGCCAGCTCGGCGGCGGTCACGATGTTGGAGGTCGGGGCGTTGACGACCATCACGCCGGCCTTGGTGGCGGCGGAGACGTCGACGTTGTCCAGGCCGACGCCGGCGCGCGCGACGACCTTGAGCTTCCTGGCCGCGGCGATGGCCTCGGCGTCGACCTTGGTGGCGGAGCGGATCAGGATCGCGTCGACGTCGGCGATGGCGGGGAGCAGTTCTGCTCGGTCGGCTCCGTTGGTGTGCCGGATCTCGAAGTCCGGGCCGAGCGCGTCGACGGTCGCGGGCGACAGCTCTTCAGCGATGAGTACGACGGGTTTCGAGCTCACGTGAGTCCTCACAAGTCCAATGCGGACGGCCGTCCCGACGGCCGCAGGCGGTGGAGGGGGCTAGCCGCGGAAGACGCACGACGCTGTGGGCCTGACGCGTGTTGTGCAGCAGTCTAGTGGCGAGACGGAGGGCGTCATGCGCCTCCGCGGAAGGATCACCCGGACGGGAAACTCCATTTTGTATGGAGGCTTCCCGCGAAATGGACGACGGGGGCCGGAGCAGCCTGCCCCGACCCCCTGACGTGAGGCTTACGCCTCCTCGTTCACCCAGCTCATCAGCTTGCGGAGCTGCTTGCCGGTGGTCTCCAGCAGGTGCTCGGAGTCCTGCTTCTTGTACTCGTTGTACTTCTTCAGGCCGCCGTGGTACTCGTCCATCCAGTTCTGGGCGAAGGAGCCGTCCTGGATCTCGGCGAGGACCTTCTTCATCTCGGCCTTGGTGGCGTCGGTGATGATGCGCGGGCCGGTGACGTAGTCGCCCCACTCGGCGGTCTCGGAGATGGACCAGCGCATCTTCTCCAGGCCGCCCTCGTACATGAGGTCCACGATCAGCTTCAGCTCGTGCAGGCACTCGAAGTAGGCGATCTCCGGCTGGTAACCGGCCTCGGTCAGGGTCTCGAAGCCCGCCTTGACCAGCGCGGCGGTGCCACCGCAGAGGACGGCCTGCTCACCGAACAGGTCGGTCTCGGTCTCCTCGGTGAAGGTCGTCTTGATGACGCCGGCGCGGGTGCCGCCGATGCCCTTGGCGTAGGACAGCGCGAGCGCGAAGGCGTTGCCGGAGGCGTCCTGCTCGACGGCGACGATGCACGGAACGCCGCGGCCCTCCTCGTACTGGCGGCGGACCAGGTGGCCCGGGCCCTTCGGGGCGACCATGCAGACGTCCACGCCGGCCGGGGGCTTGATGAAGCCGAAGCGGATGTTGAAGCCGTGGCCGAAGAACAGCGCGTCGCCGTCCTTCAGGTTCGGGGCGATGGACTCCTCGTAGACCTGGGCCTGGATCGGGTCCGGGACCAGGATCATGATGACGTCGGCCTCGGCGGCGGCCTCCGCCGGCGTCACCACGCGCAGGCCCTGCTCCTCGGCCTTGGCCTTGGACTTGGAGCCCTCGTGCAGACCGACGCGGACGTCGACACCGGAGTCGCGCAGCGACAGCGCGTGGGCGTGGCCCTGGCTGCCGTAGCCGATGACCGCGACCTTGCGGCCCTGGATGATGGACAGGTCGGCGTCAGCGTCGTAGAACAGCTCGGCCACTTTGGGTTCTCTCCTTGGTGTGCAGGTTGTGCGTCCCACCGTATGCCGGTGAGGGGAAGGGAAGTCTCGGGGTCTCGGCATCCGGGCGGACGGTGTGTCGCCGACCGCCCGGATTCAGCCGCACTTCAGCTTTACGCGGATCGGTCGAGAGCGCGCAGCGAACGGTCGGTGATCGAACGGGCGCCACGGCCGATCGCGATCGTGCCGGACTGCACCAGCTCCTTGATGCCGAACGGCTCCAGCATCTTGAGCATGGCGGACAGCTTCTCGCCGGATCCGGTGGCCTCGATGGTCACGGCCTCGGGAGAGACGTCGACGGTCTTGGCCCGGAAGAGCTGGACGATCTCCACGATCTGGGAGCGGGTCTCGTTGTCGGCGCGGACCTTCACCAGGACGAGTTCGCGCTGCACGGCCTGGCCGGGCTCCAGCTCGACGATCTTCAGCACGTTGACGAGCTTGTTGAGCTGCTTGGTCACCTGTTCCAGCGGCAGGTCCTCGACGCCCACCACGATGGTGATGCGGGAGATGTCGGGGTGCTCGGTGACACCGACCGCGAGGGAGTCGATGTTGAAGCCGCGCCGCGAGAAGAGGGCGGCGATCCGGGCCAGGATGCCCGGAGTGTTCTCCACCAGGACGGAGAGCGTGTGCTTGGACATGTTTCTCTGCTCTTCCTCGCTCAGTCGTCTTCGCTGTCGCCGAAGTCGGGGCGGACGTCCCGGGCGGCCATGATCTCGTCGTTGGAGGTGCCGGCGGCGACCATCGGCCACACCATCGCGTCCTCGTGGACGATGAAGTCGACGACGACCGGGCGGTCGTTGATGGAGTTCGCCTCTTCGATGACCTTGTCCAGGTCCTCCGGGCGCTCGCAGCGCAGGCCCACGCAGCCCATCGCCTCGGAGAGCTTCACGAAGTCCGGCACGCGCGTGCCCTTCGCCTCCGGGTTGATGTCGTCCGGGCCGCTGTGCAGCACGGTGTTGGAGTAGCGCTGGTTGTAGAACAGGGTCTGCCACTGGCGGACCATCCCGAGGGCGCCGTTGTTGATGATGGCGACCTTGATCGGGATGTTGTTCAGGGCACAGGTGGTGAGCTCCTGATTGGTCATCTGGAAGCAGCCGTCGCCGTCGATCGCCCAGACCGTGCGGTCCGGCCGGCCGGCCTTGGCGCCCATCGCGGCCGGGACCGCGTAGCCCATCGTCCCGGCGCCGCCGGAGTTCAGCCAGGTGGCCGGCTTCTCGTACTGGATGAAGTGCGCGGACCACATCTGGTGCTGGCCGACGCCCGCCGCGAAGATCGTGCCCTCGGGCGCGAGTTGACCGACGCGCTCGATGACCTGCTGCGGGGAGAGCGAGCCGTCGTCCGGCAGGTCGTAGCCGAGCGGGTAGGTCTCGCGCCAGCGGTTGAGGTCGCTCCACCAGGCGGTGTAGTCGCCCTTGTGACCCTCGCTGTGCTCCTTCTGCACGGCCTGGACCAGGTCGGCGATGACCTCGCGGGCGTCGCCGACGATCGGGACGTCGGCGGCGCGGTTCTTGCCGATCTCGGCCGGGTCGATGTCGGCGTGGACGATCTTGGCGTACGGGGCGAAGCTGTCCAGCTTGCCGGTGACTCGGTCGTCGAAACGGGCTCCGAGGGCGACGATCAGGTCGGCCTTCTGCAGCGCGGTGACGGCGGTGACCGCACCGTGCATGCCCGGCATTCCCACGTGCAGCGGGTGGCTGTCGGGGAACGCGCCGAGCGCCATCAGGGTGGTGGTGACGGGCGCTCCGGTGAGTTCGGCGAGGACCTTCAGCTCGGCGGTGGCCCCGGCCTTGATGACGCCGCCGCCGACGTAGAGGACGGGACGCCTGGCGGAGGTGATCAGCTTGGCCGCCTCGCGGATCTGCTTGGCGTGCGGCTTGGTCACCGGGCGGTAGCCCGGCAGGTCCATGGTGGGCGGCCAGGTGAAGGTCGTCCTGGCCTGCAGCGCGTCCTTGGCGATGTCGACCAGGACCGGACCCGGGCGGCCGGTGGAGGCGATGTGGAACGCCTGCGCGATGACCCGCGGGATGTCCTCGGCCTTGGTGACCAGGAAGTTGTGCTTGGTGACCGGCATGGTGATGCCGACGATGTCCGCCTCCTGGAAGGCGTCCGTGCCGATCGCCTTGGAGGCCACCTGGCCGGTGATCGCGACCAGCGGCACCGAGTCCATGTGCGCGTCGGCGATCGGCGTGACCAGGTTCGTCGCACCGGGGCCGCTCGTCGCCATGCAGACGCCGACCTTGCCGGTGGCCTGCGCGTAGCCGGTGGCCGCGTGGCCGGCGCCCTGCTCGTGCCGGACGAGGACGTGGCGCACCCGGGTGGAGTCCATCAGGGGGTCGTACGCCGGCAGGATCGCGCCGCCGGGAATGCCGAATACCGTGTCAGCGCCGACCTCCTCGAGGGAGCGGATGAGGGACTGCGCACCCGTGACGTGCTCGACGGGGGCGGACTGCTGTCCTCCGGATCGGGGCCGCGGCTGCGGATGGGCCCCGGTGGCCTGCTCGGTCATCGGCATTCTCTTCTCGATGCTGAGGGTTTTTGCGAGGTTTGTACGGAGTTCGAGCGCTGCACGAAAGGCGCTCGTGCAACAAAAAACCCCTCGTGCCGCAAGGCAAGCGAGGGGAGCGCGCCGGTGAGGTCGCTGGGGATTCCGGATCTCCTCCGGTGGGTCCCAGCTCAGCCGACGCGCTGTCCAAGTACGAGAATTCGGGTGCGCATGGCACTGACCCTCCCCCCGACGCGCACCACGTGTCAAGTAGGTGGGACGGGAGTCTCAGAATGTGAACGAAGGGCACCGCCGCCTCCGAAGACAGCCGTAACACCCCCTGTGTACACCCCTGAGCGCCCCTGGGACTCGCTCACACTCCCCGCGAACGCCGGTTCGGCGGGGGCGTGCGGCACCGGGTAGTGGCCGGATCCGAGGGCCCGGCGCAGCCGGTACTCGTCCAGCGCCCCCGCGAACGCCATGCCCTGCCCGTGCGTGCAGCCCATCGCGCGCAGCGCGACGACCTGCTCCGGCAGGTCCACGCCCTCGGCCACGGACTGCAGCCCGAGATCGCCGGCGATCCGCAGCAGACCGCTGGTGATCTTGTGCAGCCGCGCGGACTCCACGACGCCCTCGACCAGGGTGCGGTCGAGCTTCAGGATGTCCACGGGGAGCCGTCTGAGCGCCGTGATGGCCGCGTAGCCGCTGCCGAAGCCGTCCAGCGCGATGCGCACCCCGAGCCGGCTCAGGGCGGTCAGCCGCCGCTCCAGCTCGTCCAGGGAGATCCGCGGATCGGTGTCGGACAGCTCCAGGACCAGCCCGCCGGGCGGCAGCCCGTGCCGGGTCAGCAGCGCCTCCACCGGGCCGAGCGGCATCGAGCGGTCCAGAAGTCGACGAGCGCCGATTCGCACCGCCACCGGCACGACGGTCCCGGTCGCGGCCCGCTCGGCGGCCTGCTGGACGGCCTCCTGCAGGATCCAGCGGTCCAGCTCGGCGGTCTTGTCGCCGTCCTCGGCCATCCGCAGGAACTCGGCCGGGGTGAACAGCACCCCCTGCGAGGAGCGCCAGCGCGCCTGCGCCGACACCGCCGTGATCCGGCCGCCGTCCAGGGACACCACCGGCTGGTGCAGCAGCGCGAACTCGCCGTCGTGCAGGGCGGCACGCAGCCGGGTGGCCAGCTCCGCCTTGCGTACGACGTCCTGCTGCATCTGCGGCTTGTACAGCTCGACGCGGCCCTTGCCCGCCGCCTTCGCGCGGTACATGGCTAGGTCGGCGTTGCGCAGCAGCTCGCCCGCACCGAGGCCCGGATCGGCGAAGGCGACGCCGATGGAGGCGTTGACCCGGACGTCGCTGCCGTCGATGGCGTACGGCTGGGAGAGGGTCACCCTGAGGCGGTCGGCGAGCTCCAGGATGTTCCGCTCCCGGGCGGCACGGTCGCGCGTGCCGTCCCCGACGATCAGGGCCGCGAACTCGTCGCCGCCCAGCCGGGACGCGGTGTCCGACTGCCGGACCGCGTCCTGGAGTCTGCGGGCGGCCTGGACGAGCAGCTCGTCCCCGGCCTGGTGCCCGATCGTGTCGTTGACGGCCTTGAAGCCGTCCAGGTCGATGAAGAGCACGGCCGTGCCCAGCAGGGCGGCGCCCCGGTCGGTGGCGCGGCGGCCGGAGAGGGCCTGCTGCACGCGCCGGGTGAACAGCGCGCGGTTGGGCAGGTCGGTCAGCGGGTCGTGCTCGGCGTTGTGCTGCAGCTGCGCCTGCAGGCGCACCCGCTCGGTCACGTCCCGGCTGTTGAAGATCAGGCCGCCGTGGTGACGGTTGACGGTCGACTCCACGTTGAGCCAACCGCCGCCGCCGGAGCGGAAGCGGCACTCGATGCGGGTGGTGGGTTCCTCCAGGGGGCTGGCGGCGAGGAAACGGCGCACCTCGTGCACCACGCAGCCCAGGTCCTCCGGGTGGATGAGGCCGGCCAGTTCGCTGCCCACCAGGTCCTCGGCGGGCCGGCCGTAGACCCCGGCGGCGGCCGGGGAGACGTACCGCAGGACGCCGTTGGGCGCGGCGATCATGATCACGTCGCTGGAGCCCTGCACCAGGGAGCGGAAGTGGTTCTCCTTCTGCGCCAGCTCCTGGGTGAGGGTGATGTTGTCCAGCAGCATGATGCCCTGGCGGATGACGAGCGCGAGCACGACGGCGCCCGCGGTGATCAGCACGACGTGGTCGGGTCGGCGGCCGTTGAGGACGTTGTACAGGATGCCCAGGGTGCACACGGCGGCGGCGAGGTACGGGGTGAGGGCGGCGAGGGAGCCGGTGAGCGGCCGGCCGGCCGGGTACCGGCTGTGCTCACCCGCGGGGGCGGGTACGGGCACGTGGTGATGGCTCGCGCCGCGCTGTCCGGGCAGGTGCTCGTGGACCACGCGCGTGTGCCCGTCGGGTACGTGCGCCTCCTGCGCGCCCTTGCGCCGGGGTGCGGCCCAGGGGGCGTAGGCGAGCAGCAGCGAACCGGCGAACCAGCCGGCGTCCAGCAGCTGGCCGGACCGGTAGCTGCTGTGCAGCAGCGGCGAGGTGAACAGCGCGTCGCACATCACGGTGAGCGCGAGCGCGCCGATCGCCGTGTTCACCGCGGTGCGGTTGCCCGGAGTGCGGCGGAAGTGCAGCGCGAGCACCATGCTGACGAGCGCGATGTCGAGCAGCGGGTACGCCAGCGACAGCGCGGTGTGCGCCACGCTCGGTCCGTCGAACCGGGCCGCCTGGGCGAGCGCGAGACTCCACGACAGGGTCAGCAGCGAGCCGCCGATCAGCCAGGCGTCCAGCGCCAGACAGATCCAGCCGGCCTTGGTCACGGGACGTTTGGCGAGCACGAGCAGGCCCACGATGGCGGGTGGCGCGAAGCACAGGAAGAACAGGTCGGCGTAGGAGGGGCTGGGCACGGGCCGTCCGAGGACCACCTCGTACCACCCCCAGACCGCGTTGCCGAGTGCCGCCATCGCCGAGGAGAGGGCGAACAGCAGCCATGCGGAGCGGAAGCGGACGCAGGGACTGCGGGCGTACAGGAAACAGGAGACGGCGGCGGCGCCCGCCGCGGCGCTCAGCCCGAAGTCCCCCATGAACAGCGCCACTTCGTTCGCACCCCAGTCGAACGCGGCTCCGACGGCGTAGGCCGCGCAGACCAGGGCGAGGACGAGTTGCTCCATCGTGCGGGTGCCCTCTCCGGCGGCCCGCCGACGGGGCGGCGGCACCTGCTGCGGATGCGGTGCGCGCACCGCTCCGTCGAGGGCGGTCGTCACCGAGGGCGGCGCACTCACCGGGGCCTCCCGGACTGCGTCGCTCCCGGGTCCCGACGGTCCCGGTGCGCTGGGTGTGCATGCCTCCTGCGGCCGCTGTGCCTGCGCTGGTGGTGGTTGTGGTGGCTGGTGTGGTGGCCGCGTCTGCGCGCGGCCGTGCGCCAGGGTCGCCGTCGGCGGCTCCGCCGCGTCGGATCGTTCGTCCATAGGCCGTGCATCGCCCGTCGCCCCCCTCACAAATCTGAAATGTCCATCCCCGGCGCCGAACGGGTCGGCGGCGCAGCCCCTGTCGGGACGATACACCAGGATCGTCACTCAGGGACATAGCTTCTCTACGCTCCGTGACGAGCGGCGGGGGTGGGGATACGCGCCGCGTCCGGGGGGTTGCGGAGGGTGCCGGGGGAGGGTCACGCCCCCGTCGTCAGGATCACGTTGCGCAGGGGCTCCTGGTTCACGAACCGGGTCAGCTGGTCGACCAGCAGCCGCTTCGCGCGCGGCAGGAAGGCCGAGCTCGGCCCGCCCACATGGGGGCTGATGAGCACGCCGGGGGCCTGCCAGAGCGGGTGTCCGGGCGGCAGCGGCTCGGGATCGGTGACGTCCAGGGCCGCGGCGAGCCGGCCGCTCTCCAGCTCCGCGAGCAGCGCCTTGGTGTCCACCACGGGCCCGCGCGCCACGTTCACGAGCAGCGCCCCGTCCCTCATCCGCGCCAGGAATTCGGCGTCCACCAGGCCCCGCGTCTGCTCCGTCAAAGGCGTGGAGAGGATCACGACATCCGCGTGCGGAAGCAGAGAGGGCAATTCGGTGAGCGGGTGCACCGGACCGCGCGCCGTGGTGCGCTCAGAGCGCGCGACGCGCGCCACCCGCGCAACCTCGAAGGGCGCGAGCCGGTCTTCGATGGCGGCGCCGATGGAGCCGTAGCCGACGATGAGGACGGACTTGTCGGCGAGGGCGGGATGGAACGCGCTCTGCCAGCGCTCCTGCTGCTGGGCGCGGACGAACCCGGGGACACCGCGCAGGGAGGCGAGGGTCAGGGTGAGCGCGAGCTCGGCCGTGCTCGCCTCGTGCACCCCGCGCGCGTTGCACAGCCGCACGCCCGGCCTGATGTCGGACAGCCGCGCCGTGACGTCGTCGACGCCGGCCGTGAGGGTCTGGATGACCTGAACGCCGGTCAGCTGCTCCAGCGGACGCACCCGCACCGGCAGGGGCTTCATGTACGGCACCACGTACACGACGCAGTCCGCCGGGTCGCCGGGAAAGGGCTGGTCACCGTCCTCGCCCCCGTCCCAGAACAGGTACCGGGGCCCCTCGGGCAGCCCTTCGATCTCTTCCGGCGCTACGGGAAGCCACACATCAGTACTCATGGCATGGAGGCTATGTCAGGTACGCGCGCGTGCAGAGGTTAGGTTGGGGGCCGGGCAGAGGGAGGTTCACGAGCAGGTGGAGCGCAGGACGATCGGCGCGGGGGCGCTCGCGGTGGGGGCCGTCGGACTCGGGTGCATGCCGATGAGCTGGGCGTACAGCGGGTCGCGGCAGCGGGGCGACGAGTCGCTCAGGACCGTGCACCGGGCGCTGGACCTGGGCTCCGACCTCCTGGACACGGCGGACATGTACGGCCCCTTCACCAACGAGCTGCTGCTGGGCCGGGTGCTGAAGGAACGGCGCGCGGACGCCTTCGTGTCCACGAAGGTGGGGCTTCTGGTGGGCGAGCAGCACATCGTGGCCAACGGCCGTCCCGGGTACGTGAGGCGGGCCTGCGACGCGTCGCTGCGGCGCCTGCAGACGGATGTGATCGACCTCTACCAACTGCACCGCGCCGACCCCGAGGTCCCCGTCGAGGAGACCTGGGGCGCGATGGCGGAGCTGGTGCAGGCCGGCAAGGTGCGGGCGCTGGGCCTGTGCGCGGTGGGGGCGCGCGGCGGCCGCCGATCCGGGGCCGGACTGCACGACGGGACCCTGCGCCAGCTGCAGCGGGTGCAGCAGGTGTTCCCGGTGGCCGCGGTGGAGGCCGAGCTGTCGGTGTGGTCGCCGGAGGCACAGCGGGCGCTGCTGCCGTGGTGCGCGGCGCGGGGCGTGGGTTTCCTCGCGGCGATGCCGCTGGGCAACGGCTTCCTGACCGGCACGCAGACTCCGGGCGAAGGCTTCGAACCGGACGACGTCCGGGCCCGCCACCCCCGCTTCACGGCGGAGATGATGGCGGCCAACCAACCGATCGTCGCGGGCCTGCGCCGGATCGCGCGCCGCCACGGAGAGCACGTCACCCCGGCCCAGGTGGCGCTGGCCTGGGTCCTGGCCCAGGGCCGCCATGTCGTCGCCCTCCCGGGCACGAAGCGGCAACGCTGGGCCGTGGAGAACGCTGCGGCGGCCGGCCTGCGGCTGACCGAGCAGGACCTGGCGGAGGTGGCCGGGCTGCCGGCGGCGCAGGGGTCGTGGGACTGACGTCGCGCGGCGTCCGGACGGTCCGACCGACGGCGGAGCGGCACCGGACCGACGGCCCGGGACGGCGGGACCGAGGGGTTTCCGGGTCGGTTCCGGCGGATCGGGAACCCGGGCGGGACGGGCGGTGTGGGGAGAAGTAGCACATGCCGGTGGATCGCCGCTTCGAAGGGATCATGATCGTGCAACGACGAGCTGTGTCGGCCGTGTTGGCCGCGGCCGCCCTCCTGCTGACGGCCGGCTGCTCCGCCGAGGGAGGCGGATCCCCGAGCGGCATCGGGACGTCCACGGGGGCGGCGCCGGGCACGGCCCCCGCCGGCCGGGCCACCGAGCCGGCCCCGCCTGCCAGGGGATCGGTGACGGTGCTGCGCACCGTGGCCGAGGGCCTGAAGACACCGTGGGGGCTGGCGCCGCTGCCCGGCGGGGGTCTGCTGGTCTCCTCCCGCGACGACGGCACGATCGTCCGGATCGACGGGAAGACGGGCCGCAAGACCGTGCTGGGCAAGGTCTCCGGGGTCCTCCCGGCCGGCGAGGGCGGTCTGCTGGGCATCGCCCTCTCTCCCGGCTACGCCTCGGACCACATGATCTACGCCTACTTCACCTCCGCCTCGGACAACCGCATCGTCCGCGTGCTCTACGACGAGCACAAGCCGGCCGGTGAGCAACTGGGCGCGCCGGACACGGTGTTCAAGGGCATACCGAAGGGCGTCATCCACAACGGCGGCCGGATCGCGTTCGGCCCGGACGGCATGCTGTACGCGGGCACCGGCGAGAGCGGTGAGCGGGGACTGGCCCAGGACAAGAAGTCGCTGGGCGGAAAGATCCTGCGGCTGACCCCGGAGGGCGAGCCGGCTCCGGGCAATCCCTTCCCCGGCTCCCCCGTGTACTCGTACGGCCACCGCAACGTCGAGGGCCTGGCCTGGGACGACCGGCAGCGCCTGTTCGCCTCGGAGTTCGGCCAGGACACCTGGGACGAGCTCAACGCGATCAAGCCCGGCGGGAACTACGGCTGGCCGCGGGCCGAGGGCAGGTCCTCCGACGCCGCCTTCCAGAACCCGATCGCCCAGTGGCACCCCGACGTCGCCTCCCCCAGCGGCATCGCCTGGGTGAAGGGCGTGATCTGGATGGCCGGCCTGAGGGGCCGGCGCCTGTGGCGGATCCCGCTCAAGGGCACCGAGGCCTCGGCGGCGCCCCAGGCCTTCCTCACCGGCCGGTACGGCCGGCTGCGCACGGTGGTCGCGGCGGGCGGCGACAAGGTGTGGCTGGTGACGAGCAACACCGACGGCCGGGGCCGGCCGGAGAAGGGGGACGACCGGGTGCTGGAGCTGGAAGTGAGGTAGCGGCCGCCGGACCGCTCACCCCTCCTCGCCGCCCTCGTCCGGCCGCTGCCCCGGCCCCGCCTCGGCGGGCGGTGGTCCGGGAAGGCGTATCACCGCCTTCCCGGACGCCAGGTCTATCGGCCCCCGGCCGGGGTCGTTGTCACCGACGTCCTCGCGGGTCAGTTCCAGGCGGTTCTGTTCCTCCCTGGTGTGTTTGCGACCGGGCGCGAACAGTTCCTCGAAGGCGTCGAACACGTCCCTCCCCCGCTTTCTCCCCCTTGTGCCTTTTCTCCAGCGTAGGTCTCAGCCCGCCGTTCCGGCAGTGAGCGTCGCGGCCGGGAACAGCCCCAGCCGGTGCGCCACCGCCGCCGCCTCCCCCCGGCCGGCGACGCCGAGCTTGCTCAGGATGTTGGACACGTGGACGCTCGCGGTCTTCGGTGAGATGAACAGCTCCTCGGCGATCTGACGGTTGGTACGGCCCGCCGAGACCAGGCGCAGGACGTCCCGCTCCCGGTTGGTGAGGCCGAGCGCGGCCGCGGGGTCGGCGGCGAGGGCCTGCCGGGGTCCACGGCTCAGGGTGAGCCGGGCGCGCTGGGCGAGCCGGGCCACGGCGTCGGCGAGGGAGTGCGCGCCGAGGTGGGCGGCGACCGCCCCGGCCAGCCGGAGCAGCTCCGCCGCGCGCTCGCGTTCGTCGTCACCGCCTTCGGTCAGGAGGGCTCCGGCGAGGCGGTGGCGGACCCGGGCGAGCTCGTAGGGGCGGTCCAGGCACTCGAAGGCGGAGATGACCGGTGACCAGTCGTCGGCGGTGTCCGTGCCCTGTGCACGGCGCAGTTCGGCGCGGGTCCACTGTTCGTAGGCCCGCCAGAGCGGGGCGCCGGTGGTGAGGTTCCGTACGGCCTCGGTGAGGCGGTCGAGGATCCCGGCACGGCCGGGGGCGGCCGCGGGCAGGGTGCGGGCCTCGGCCTCCGCAGTGGCCGCGGCCCGCAGCAGCGGCCAGCCGTAGCGCTGGGTGCCGGGCGGGAATCCGTCGTCCAGCGCCCGGATCAGTTCGGCGCGCTCGTCGGCGACGCGGCCCTCCTCGGCGGCGACACCGAGGGCGATCCGGGCCAGCGGCAGGGAGTGCTGGGGCATGGGGTCGTGGGTGCCGTAGTGGGCGCGGGCGGCGGCGAGTTGCCGGTCCGCCTCGGCGAGGTCGCCGCGGGCCAGGGCGAGGTGCGCCAGGCGCAGGGCGCCCGCGCCGCGGGCCTTGACGCTGTGGCCGACCCGGGTCGCGCGGGCGGCGGTCTCGGCGGCCTCCGCCCAGTCGCCGAGCGAGTACAGCGCCTCGGACAGGTTGCCCCGTATCCACGCCTCGGAGTCCAGCAGCCCGTGGGCGCGGGCGAAGGCGACGCCCTCGCGCAGCAGGGGCACGGCGTCCCGGTCACGGCCGAGGCCCTGCAGTTGGGAGGGGAGGTTCACATAGGCACGGCCCGCGACGTGGTGCACACCTTCCGCGAGGGTGTCCCGGAGCACCTGCCGCAGCTCCGCCAGGCCTGTCTCGGTGTCGCCGGAGTCGACCTCGAGACAGGCGAGGGTGAGGCGGGCGTGCAGTTCGATGTGGCGGGCGCCGACCATGCGCGCGTACTCCACGGCGCGCTCGGCGGCGGTGAAGGCCTCGGGTCCGGGCCGGTGCAGCATGGACCAGTTGGCGGCGACGGCCAGCACCTCGGCGTGCACCTCGGACGGGGGCAGTCCGCGCACCAGGTCCTGGGCGGTGGCCAGTTCCTGTCGGCCGTCGCCGCGGGCCTGGGCCTGGACGAGCCGGGAGCGCTGCACCCAGAACCAGGCCGCGCGTACGGGGTCCGGCTCGTCCTCCAGGAGGCGCAGCGCCCGCTTGGTGATCTTCAGTGCGCGTTCGCGTTCACCGCCGAAGCGGCCCGCCACGGCGGCCTCCGCCATCAGGTCGAGATAGCGCAGCGGCGTGGTGGCCGGGTCGCAGCCGCACGGCGGGTAGACCTCGGTGTAGTCGACCGGGCGCAGGGCGGAGCGCACCCCCTCCGGGGCGCTGTCCCACAGCTCCATCGCCCGCTCCAGAAGCCCGAGTTGCTCGGTGTAGGCGTGTCGGCGACGGGCCACGACCGAGGCGTCCAGGACGGCGGGCAGGGCCTTGGCGGCGTCGCGGGCGTGGTACCAGTAGCTGGCGAGGCGCATCACGCGCGCGTCGGCCGGGACGAGCGTGGGGTCGGCCTCCAGGGCCTCGGCGTAGCGGCGGTTGAGCCGGGAGCGTTCGCCGGGCAGCAGGTCGTCGGCGACGGCCTCGCGGACCAGGGAGTGCCGGAAGCGGTAGCCGTCGCCGGCCGGGGTGACGGTGAGGATGTTGGCGCCGACGGCGGCCCGCAGCGCCTCGATGAGATCGTCCTCGCCGAGCCGGGTCACGGCGGCGATCAGCCGGTACTCCACGGTGGAGCCGCCCTCGGCGACGATGCGGGCGACCCGCTGGGCGCTCTCGGGCAGCGCCTCGACCCGCACCAGGAGCACGTCGCGCAGGGAGTCGGTGAGGCCGGTGCGGCAGCCGTCGCAGGAGGCGACGGCGAGTTCCTCGACGAAGAAGGCGTTGCCGTCGGAGCGTTCGAAGATCTCGTCGACCTGGGCGGGGTCGGGTTCGGCGGCGAGGATGCCGGCGATCTGGCGGGCGACCTCCTCGCGGGTGAAGCGGGCGAGTTCGACCCGGCGGACGGTGCGCAGCCGGTCGAGTTCGGCGAGCAGGGGGCGCAGCGGGTGGCGGCGGTGGATGTCGTCGGAGCGGTAGCTGGCGAGGACGAGGAGCCGGCCGGCGCGCAGGGTGCGGAAGAGGTAGGAGAGGAGGTGACGGGTGGAGGCGTCGGCCCAGTGCAGGTCCTCCAGCACGAGCACGACCGGACGCTCGGCGGCGATCTGTTCCAGCAGCCGGGCGGTGAGTTCGAAGAGGCGGGCCATGCCCTGCTCGTCGTGCCCGCCGGCGCCGGCCTCGCCCAGGTCGGGCAGGAGGCGGGCCAGTTCTTCCTCCTGTCCGCGCGCGGCGGCGGCGAACTGCTCGGGCAGGGCGTCGCGCAGCGCGCGCAGCGCGGTGGAGAAGGGGGCGAACGGCAGCCCGTCGGCGCCGATCTCCACACAGCCGCCGACGGCGACGACCGCGTGCCGGCCGGCGGCCGCGGCGAACTCCTCGACGAGGCGCGTCTTGCCCACGCCGGCCTCGCCGCCGAGCAGCAGCGCCTGCGGCTCGCCGACGCGGGCGCGGGCGAGCGCGTCGTTCAGGGTGTTCAGCTCGTCGGTGCGGCCGACGAACACGGGACTCACGGACCTGGTCTCCACGGGCCCGAGCATCGCACGAGGTCCCGATGGCGGGGCACCGGTTTTCCACAGCCCCGGTGTGATCGTCGCACCGGTGACCGGGAGGGTGGTGGCAACGGACGGAAGGGTCGTACGACCGGGGTGGGCAGTCGTACGACCCTGGTCCGGAAGGCCCGGAGGGCGGCCGGCCCCCGTACGGCCGCCCTCCGTCCCGGCCCTCTCCGTCGGTCCGGTGTTCACGCGGTGCGCGGAATCCGGTGCCGGCGGGGTCGGTCGGTATGGGACTCCGCGGCCGCCCCGCCGTGGCCGGCCGATTCCGCCTGGCGGGCGGCACGGCGGGCCCGGGCGACCTCACGGGCCAGGCGCTGCTGCTCGGCCTCGAGGATCAGCTGGGCGGAGCGCATCTTGTGGTACTCGATCTCGATCACGGCGTGCCCTTCGAGGAGATTCGGTGTCGTGCGTCGCTTTCCGCGATGCCTCCACCTTCGTCTCCCAGGGGGGTGCGCCACATCGGGAGAGTTCCGCATCTTCGGGCGCCGTACGGGCCGCACGCGCGCGTAAGGGGCCTCAGGGAGTCCGCAAGGTGCTCATGGATTCCCTAAGGCCCCTTGGGACCTGCGGTTTTCTCAGCCGGTCGAGGGCAGGGCGAGCAGGGCGTCGGAGTACTTCAGGGCGGCCAGCAGCAGGCCGATGACACCGAGCGAGACACCCGCCCAGGCGACGGACTTGATCCAGGGGGCCTGGACACGGCCCGGAGTGCCGAAGGCGGGCCGGGCGAGCACGACCACGCCGGTGAGCAGCGCGGCCAGCGCGAACAGGCCGGCCCACAGGGCGGTGCTGTGCCAGGCGTTGCCGTACACCGCCTTGATCTGCGTGGCGACGCTCGCGGTGGAGGAGGTCCGCAGCTGGCCGATGAGCTGCTCGCGGGCGCCGGCGACGGTGCCGATCCAGCCGCCGCTGAGCGAGACGAGGCCCAGTGCGGCGGACACCACGGCCCCGGCGCCCTGACCGACCCCGGAGGGCACCTTCTCCTGTGCGGGTTCCCGCTCCGCGGCCTCCTCCTCAGTGGCCTCCTCATCGCCGGTGTCCCCCTGCCCGGGGTCCTCCTCGAGAGCCTCCGCCTGCGCGGCCTCCTCCTCGGTGGTGGCGGCCTCCACCGCCGTGTCCTCGCGCTGCGCCGCGGTACCGGCCTCGGCGCCTTCCTCTGTCTTCGTAGCCATGCCCGGCACCGTACGGACGTTGTCTGAGAGGTCCCTTAATGATCGCTGTGCGCGCTGCGCGCGCGTGCCTCGCGCCACTCGGGAGCGAGCAACGACCAGACCTCGGTGCTGGCGCGCACGCCCCGGTACGGGTAGTTCTCGCGGAGCACGCCCTCGCGGGTCATGCCGAGCCGCCGGGCCACGGCGATACTGGGCTCGTTGGCCGTGGACGCGAACCACTCCACGCGGTGCATGCCGCGCTCCTCGAAGGCCCACTCCAGCAGCACCCGCATGCCCCGCGTGACCAGCCCACGCCCGGCCGCCGAGGGCTCCAGCCAGCAGCCGGCCTCGCACACCCCGCTCGCGGTGTCCCACACCCGGAACAGCAGACCGCCGACGAGCTTGCCGTCCAGCCAGATCCCGTGCAGGCTGCCGGCGTCGGCGCCGCGCTTGTCTGCGTACGACTTCAGGTAGGCGCGGGCGGAGTCCAGGTCCGTGATCACGTCCGGCAGCCCGATGTGCCGGCCGATGAACTCGCGCCCCCGGTCGATGTCGGCGAGGAGCTCCACGGCGTGCCAGACCTCCAGGGGCCGCAGCTCGGCGCCGTCGTCACCCAGGCATATCGCGTACATCGCGCTGCTCTTCCTTCCGCAGTTCCTCGACCGAGACCCTGCCGAGCCTCTCATGCGCGGTGCGGCACTCGGGCGGCTCGATGCTGACGTGGGGCAGCCGGCGGTCCAGCCAGGGGGGCAGCCACCAGTTGGCGGCCCCGAGCAGGTGCATCAGCGCGGGCACCAGCAGGGTGCGCAGGACGAAGGCGTCCACGGCGACGGCCGAGGCCAGCGCTATGCCGAACATGGCGATCACCCGGTCGCCGCTGAGCACGAAGGCGAGGAAGACCGAGATCATGATGATCGCGGCGGAGTTGATGACCCGGCTGGTCTCGGCGAGGCCCACGCGGACGGCGCGCCGGTTGTCGCCGGTCTCCAGCCACTCCTCGTACATCCGGCTGACCAGGAAGACCTGGTAGTCCATGGACAGCCCGAAGAGCACCGACACCATGATCACGGGCAGGAACGGCTCGATGGGCCCGGCCCGGCCGAGGCCGAGCAGTTCGCTGCCCCAGCCCCACTGGAATACGGCGACGACGATGCCGAACGCGGCGGCCACGGCGGCGATGTTCATCACGGCGGCCTTCAGCGGGATGCCGAGCGAGCGGAACGCGACGAGCAGCAGCAGACAGCCGAGCCCGATGACCGCGCCGACGAACAGGGGCAGTTTGCCGACGATCACATCCGCGAAGTCGTCGTAGCCGGCGGTGACTCCGCCGACCTGGATGTCGAGGGAGGTGCCGGCCTCCGCCCGGGGCAGCACCTTCGTGCGCAGCCGCGCCACGAGGTCGCTGGTGTCCTGCGACTGCGGCGCGGAGTCGGGCACGACCGTGAGGTAGGCGGTGCCACCGCCGGTGGCGTAGGTGGCCGGGGTGACGGAGGCGACGTCCGGGGTGGCGCGCAGGGTGGTGTCGAGGTTGTCCAGGGCGAGCCTGTCGGCGGCGCCGTCCACCCGCGTCACCAGCGTGAGCGGCCCGTTGACGCCCGGTCCGAAGCCCTCGGCGAGCAGGTCGTAGGCCTTGCGGGTGGTGGAGGTACGGGGATCGTTGCCCTGGTCGGAGGTGCCGAGGTGGAGGGAGAGGGTCGGCAGCGCGAGCAGGGCGATGACGGCGACGGCGAGCGAACCGAGCAGCTTGGGGCGGCGTTCGACCAACGCGGACCAGCGGGCGGCGAAGCCGGTGGGCAGCTCCGGGCGCGGCCCGTGCTCGACGAGCCTGCGCCGCTCGCGGCGGCTGAGGGCGCGGGGACCGATGTACGACAACAGGGCGGGCAGCAGGGTGACCGACGCCGCGACGGTGAGCAGGACCGTCAACGATGCGGCCACGGCGACCCCGTTGAGGAAGCTCAGCCGCAGTATCAGCATCCCCAGCAGGGCGATGCACACCGTCGCACCCGCGAAGACGACGGCGCGTCCGGTGGTGGACACGGCGTTCACGGCGGCCTCGGTGACACTCAGGCCGCGTTTCAGTCCGCGCCGGTGCCTGGTGACGATGAACAGCGCGTAGTCGATGCCGACGCCGAGGCCGATCAGCATGCCGAGCATGGGGGCGAAGTCGGCGACGGTCATGGCGTGTCCGAGCAGCCCGATGCCGGAGTAGGCGGTGCCGACGCCGACCAGCGCGGTGGCGATGGGCAACGCCGAGGCGGCGAGCGAACCGAAGGCGAGGAACAGCACGACGGCCGCGACGAGCACGCCGACCACCTCGGCGGTGTGTTCGCGCGGGGACGCGGTGAGCCCGATCGCGCTGCCGCCCAGCTCCACCTGGAGCCCGTCGCCCGCCGCGGCCTGGGCGGTGCGCACCACGGCCTGCGCCTCGGACCGGCCGATGTGCTCGGCCGACTGGGTGAAGGTGACGTTGGCGTAGGCCGTACGGCCGTCGGCGCTGATCCGCTGGGCGCCCTGGCTGCCGTAGGGGCCGGTCACCGACGCCACGCCGGGCAGGGAGGCGATCCGGTCCATGGCGCGGGTCATCGTCTGTTCGACGTCGGCGGCGCGGACGGTGCCGGTGACGGTGTGCCAGACGACGGTGTCGCTGTCCCCGCCCAGCCCCGGGAAGCCCTCCTCGAGCAGCTGTGTGGCGCGGCCGGCCTCGGTGCCGGGGACGTCGTAGGCGTTCGAGTACGACGATCCGGCCACGGCGGCGGCCGCGGTGACCCCTCCGAAGGCGAGGAGCCACAGCAGCACGGCGATCAGCCGGTGCCGGACACACCAACGCGCGAGGTCTGCCACGAACGTGCTCCCAGAAGACGATTTGTGGATCTTTGGCCGGGAACGATCGTTCATAAACTGAACAGCCCGCAAAGAAGGTATGTGCAACCGCAGAACACTGTTGCAGGCGAAAGTGATCGTTTGCCGCGATCGTGGTGTTATTCACAGGAGTGGGAGGGACATCACAGGACACTCCGGCGAACTCTGTCGCCCCGACCGCCACTTCGGGCTTATGCCGTCCTTACGACTACGGCCCCGGAAGGCGTGCCTTCCGGGGCCGTACGGGTACGAGGCGCGGGCCTCAGCCCTCGCTCACGCCCAGCTGCTCGAGGATCAGCTCCTTGACGCGGGCCGCGTCGGCCTGGCCGCGGGTGGCCTTCATGACCGCGCCGACCAGGGCGCCGGCCGCGGCCACCTTGCCACCACGGATCTTGTCCGCGATGCCCGGGTTGCCGGCGATGGCCTCCTCGACGGCGGCGGTCAGCGCGCCCTCGTCGGAGACGACCTTCAGGCCGCGCTTTTCCACGACCTCGTCCGGGGTGCCCTCGCCCGCGAGGACGCCCTCGATGACCTGCCGGGCCAGCTTGTCGTTCAGGTCGCCCTTCGTGACCAGCTCGGTGACCCGCGCGACCTGCTCCGGCGTGATGGCCAGCTCGTCCAGCGCCGTGCCGGACTCGTTGGCGCTGCGCGCGAGTTCGCCCATCCACCACTTGCGGGCGGAGGCGGCGTCGGCACCGGCGTCGATCGTGGCGACGATCGGGTCCAGCGCACCGGCGTTCAGGATCGCCTGCATGTCGGTGGCCGAGATGCCCCACTCGGCGAGCAGCCGGGTGCGACGGACCAGCGGCAGCTCGGGCAGCGCCGCGCGGATCTTCTCGACCCACTCGCGCGAGGGCGCGACCGGGACCAGGTCGGGCTCCGGGAAGTACCGGTAGTCCTCGGCCTCCTCCTTCACGCGGCCCGAGGTCGTGGACCCGGTGTCCTCGTGGAAGTGGCGGGTCTCCTGGACGATCGTGCCGCCGCCGGAGAGCACGGCCGCGTGGCGCATGATCTCGTAGCGGGCCGCGCGCTCCACCGAACGCAGGGAGTTGACGTTCTTGGTCTCGGAGCGCGTGCCGAACTTCTCGCTGCCCTTCGGCATCAGCGACAGGTTCACGTCGCAGCGCATCTGGCCCATCTCCATGCGGGCCTCGGACACGCCGAGGGCACGGATGACCTCGCGCAGCTCACGGACGTAGGCCTTCGCCACCTCGGGGGCGCGCTCGCCGGCGCCGACGATCGGCTTGGTGACGATCTCGATGAGCGGGATGCCGGCGCGGTTGTAGTCCAGCAGGGAGTGGGACGCGCCGTGGATACGGCCGGTGGCGCCGCCGACGTGCGTCGACTTGCCGGTGTCCTCCTCCATGTGGGCGCGCTCGATCTCCACGCGGAAGGTCTCGCCGTCCTCCAGCTGCACGTCGAGGTAGCCGTTGAAGGCGATCGGCTCGTCGTACTGGGAGGTCTGGAAGTTCTTCGGCATGTCCGGATAGAAGTAGTTCTTCCGGGCGAAGCGGCACCACTCGGCGATCTCGCAGTTCAGCGCGAGACCGATCTTGATGGCGGACTCCACGCCGGTCGCGTTGACGACCGGGAGCGCGCCGGGCAGGCCGAGGCAGGTGGGGCAGGTCTGCGAGTTGGGCTCGGCGCCCAGCTCGGTCGAACAGCCGCAGAACATCTTGGTCTTGGTGCCGAGTTCGACATGGACTTCGAGGCCCATGACGGGGTCGTACGACGCCAGCGCGTCCTCGTACGACACCAGGTCGGTCGTGGTGGTCACGGTGAAAACTTCCCTCTCAGCCCAGCAGGACGTCGTCGTCGCCCAGCCGCTTCAGCTCGCGGTAGAGGATCGCGAGGCCGGTCACGATCGCCACGGCGGAGACCGTGGCGTCGACCAGCCGCAGCGTGTCGTGCTCGGCGCGGGCCTTCTTGATCTGCTTGGCGACACCGAACGCGCCGAACGCGGTGGTGGCCATCGACAGGTACGTACCGGACCTGGACTTCTTGAAGTCCTTGGCCTTGGACAGCTTGCTCACAGCGACGGAGCCTCCTCCAGCAGCGGGTGACCCCACTTTTCCACGAAGGCGGCCTCGACGGCGGCGCCCACCTTGTACAGGCGGTCGTCCTGCATCGCCGGGGCGATGATCTGCAGGCCCACCGGGAGGTTGTCCTCCGGGGCGAGGCCGCAGGGCAGGGACATGGCCGCGTTGCCCGCCAGGTTGGTCGGGATGGTGCACAGGTCCGCGAGGTACATCGCCATCGGGTCGTCGGCGCGCTCGCCGATCGCGAAGGCGGTGGTCGGGGTCGTCGGCGAGACGATGACGTCGACCTGCTCGAAGGCCTTCTCGAAGTCCCGCGTGATGAGCGTGCGGACCTTCTGCGCGGAGCCGTAGTAGGCGTCGTAGTAGCCGCTCGAGAGGGCGTACGTGCCGAGCATGATGCGGCGCTTGACCTCGGGGCCGAAGCCGGCCTCGCGGGTGAGGGAGGTGACCTCCTCGGCCGAGTGGCCGCCGTCGTCGCCGGTCCGCAGGCCGTAGCGCAGGCCGTCGAAGCGGGCGAGGTTGGAGGAGCACTCGGACGGCGCGATCAGGTAGTACGCCGACAGCGCGAGGTCGAAGGACGGGCAGTCCAGCTCGACGATCTCGGCACCCAGCTCCTTCAGCAGCTCGACGGACTCGTCGAAGCGCTGGATGACGCCGGCCTGGTAGCCCTCGCCGCGGAACTGCTTGACCACGCCGACGCGCATGCCCTGCACCGAGCCGTTGCGGGCGGCCTCGACGACCGGCGGGACCGGGGCGTCGATGGAGGTGGAGTCCATCGGGTCGTGACCGGCGATGACCTCGTGCAGCAGGGCCGCGTCCAGGACCGTACGGGCGCAGGGACCGCCCTGGTCGAGGGAGGACGAGAACGCGACCATGCCGAAGCGGGAGACCGCGCCGTACGTCGGCTTCACGCCGACCGTGCCGGTGACGGCGGCCGGCTGGCGGATGGAGCCGCCGGTGTCGGTGCCGATGGCGAGCGGGGCCTGGAAGGCGGCGAGGGCGGCGGAGGAGCCACCGCCGGAGCCGCCGGGAATCTTGGTGAGGTCCCACGGGTTGCCGGTCGGGCCGTAGGCGCTGTTCTCGGTGGAGGACCCCATGGCGAACTCGTCCATGTTGGTCTTGCCGAGGATGACCACGTCGGCGGCCTTGAGCCGCTTGGTGAGCGTCGCGTCGTACGGCGGGATCCAGCCCTCGAGGATCTTCGAGCCGACGGTCGTGGGCACGCCCTCGGTGGTGAAGATGTCCTTGAGCGCGAGCGGGACGCCGGCCAGCGGGCCGAGCTTCTCGCCGCGGGCCCGCTTCTCGTCCACGGCCCTGGCCTGGGCGAGGGCACCCTCGCGGTCGACGTGCAGGAAGGCGTGCACCTTCTCGTCGACGGCCTCGATGCGGGCGAGGTGGGCCTCGGTGACCTCGACGGCCGTCAGCTCGCCGGAGGCGATCTTCTCGGCGATCTGTGCGGCCGTGAGCTTGATGATGTTGCTGTCCGTCATGGTGGTCACTCCTCCCCCAGGATCTGCGGCACCTTGAAACGCTGCTGCTCCTGGGCCGGGGCGCCGGACAGCGCCTGCTCGGGGGTGAGCGAGGGACGGACCTCGTCCGCCCGCATGACGTTCGTCAGCGGGAGCGGGTGCGAGGTCGGCGGTACGTCTTGGTCGGCGACCTCGCTGACGCGGGCGACCGCGCCGATGATGTCGTCCAGCTGTCCCGCGAAGTGGTCGAGTTCTTCGGGCTTCAGCTCCAGACGCGCCAGCCGGGCGAGGTGGGCGACCTCCTCGCGCGTGATGCCAGGCATGCAGCGATCCTCTGGGGTGAGTGTGTGGTTTGGGGCCGGGGGCCGGCATCACATGTCCGCCGTCCGCCCGGAGGGTGGCAGGCGGAAATGTGACGCCAGTCCCCAATCCTATGGGGCGGGGCCGGATGGCCGTGAAACGGTTTCCCGGCCCTTCGCCCGTCAGGCCCGGTGCCCCTCCCAGACCTCACTGCGCAGGAAGTGGTTGTCGTACAGCTCCTGCACTTCCAGGAGGCTTTCCGGGGTGGCCTCGCCGACGGCGATGCGCCGCAGGTGACGGAAGTACTCGAAGCGCTCGACGCCGGGCGTGATCACGATGAGCAGATCTGCGTCGGCTCCCGGTACGGCCGCGAAGGCGTGCGGCTTGCCGGGCGGGACGACGACGAGGTCGCCGGGGCCGGCGGTGACGACGTCCTCGCCGGAGAGGATGTCGGCAGCGCCGTCGAGCAGGAAGAACATCTCGGCGGAGTTGTCGTGCCAGTGGGGCTTGGCACCGTCGGCGCCCCCCGTGAGGGTGACGCGCTGGGTGGACAGGGCGCCGCCGGTCGCGCTGCTGTCGGCCAGCAGACGCACGGTGGTGGGCGCACGGCCGACGACCTCGGCTTGGGCCTCACGGACGATCACGGACTCGTCGAACTTCGGCACGAACAGCGACATGGTGGATCTCCCCTGTCGGATTCGGTCAGGCCGCGAAGAGCAGGCCGGCGCTGATCAGTACAACGACCGCGGTGGCGAAGTGGATCCCGAACGCGACGGCCTTCGTGCCGCCGTTGCGCAGGACTATCAGCGTGTCGAGCAGCGGGACGAGTGCCACGCAGACCATGAACCAGGCCTCGGCGCGGGCACCGACGCAGGCCAGCAGGACCAGGCCCAGCACTCCGAAGGCACCGTCCCGCAGGCCCTTGACCGACAGATACGCGCGGGCGTCGCCGCCGGGGTCGGCCGGGACGCCGTAGCCGGCCGCGGCCGGGCCGGGCTGGAACCAGAACCGGTAGCCGAGGAACACACAGAACAGGTCGAGCAGGACGGCCAGGGTGTACGCGGTGACGGTCATGGAATCTCCCCCTGTGGACTCTAGCAACGCTAGGAATGAGAGCCAAGCTAGCAGAGCGCCGACAGGAACACTAGCGCCGCTAGGATTCCTGCATGCCGATCCAGACGCGCCGGGAGCGCGCACGAGCGGAACGTGAGCTGCTGATCGTGACGGCCGCGCGGGAGCTGGCCGAGGCGGCGGGCTGGGACGCGGTGACCACACGGCGGCCGGCCGCCGAGATCGAGTACAGCCAGCCCGTCCTCTACAGCCACTTCAAGGGCAAGGACGCGATCATGGCGGCGGTCGCGGTGCAGGGCTGCGCCGACCTGGCCGCCGAGCTACGGCGGGCGCGGACGGCGGCACCGGGCACGCGGGAGGCACTGGCGGCGGTGGCGGAGACGTACACGTCCTTCGCCCAGCGCCGGCCGGCCCTCTACGACGCGATGTTCACCCACCCGGGGGACCTGCCCTTCGCCACGGAGCAGGCACCGGCACCGCTCCAGGCCTTCGGCGAGCTGCTCGTCGTCGTGGTCCCGATCACGGCCGAGGGCGAGGACGCCGGCCTGCTGACGGAGACCTTCTGGGCCGCGCTGCACGGGTTGGCGACGCTGATGAGGAGCGGAAGGTTGCCGGAGGAGGCGCGTGAGAAGCGCCTGGCCTTGCTGATCGGACACTTCACGGGCGGCTGAGCGCGACCGGTGAGGCCCAGGGCGGGATCAGCGCCCCGTAAGGGCGCGTGGACCGCGCGGGCACCCCAGGACGACCCGCACCCGCCGAAGCCGACCGGGCCACGGCGAACACCCACCGCCGGCCGAGTCGCACGGGCGGGCGGCCGGGAGCACTACTCGGCGGCGGGCAGCGCGGCGCGCGGCCGCTGCCACCCCCGGGAGCCCCGCGCCCGCAGCCACGCCGTCGTCTCCTCGGGCGGCATCGCCGCGGCGACCAGCCACCCCTGCACGGCGTCACACCCCAGGTCGCGCAGCCGCTCCCACGTCTCGTCGTCCTCCACGCCCTCGGCGACGACCAGCAGCCCCAGGGAATGCGCGAGATCCACCGTGCAGCGCACGATCTCCGCGTCCTCGGCGTCGACAGCGAGCCGCGCCACGAACGACCGGTCGATCTTCAGCTCGCTCACCGGCAGCCGCCGCAGATTGACCAGCGACGAGTACCCGGTGCCGAAGTCGTCCAGCGACATCTTCACGCCGTGCCCGGTCAGCCCCGCGAGGGTGTCCGCGGCCCGCTGCGGGTCCTCCAGCAGCACGTGCTCCGTTATCTCCAGCTGCAGGGCCCCCGGGGGGACCCCGTGCCGGGCCAGCCGGGCGGCGACCGACCCCGCGAACCCGGGCGTGTGGACGTCGCGCGGGGAGACGTTGACGGCGACCGGGACGCGCAGCCCCTGCGCCCGCCACTTGGCGACCTGCCCGAGCGCGGTCTCCAGCACGTACTCCGTCAGATGCGGCATCAGCCCGGAGGACTCGGCGATCGCTATGAACTCGTCCGGCGGAACCTTCCCGCGCTCGGGATGCACCCACCGCACCAGCGCCTCCAGGCCGGCGACCTGTCCGTCGAAGCGGACCTTGGGCTGGTAGTGCAGCTGCACCTCGTGCGCGTCCAGCGCCCGGCGCAGATCGCCCAGCAGACCGAGCCGGTCGGGGGTGTTGGAGTCCCGCTTGGACTCGTACACCTCGACGCCCGTACGGTCCCTTTTCGCCTGGTACATCGCCACGTCCGCGCGCCGCAACAGGCCCTCGGCGTCCAGCGCGTGGTCCGGGAAGACGGCCACACCGGCGCTGGCCTCCAGGACGAGGGTGAGCCCGTCGAGGTCCAGCGGGGAGCCGAGCGCGGCGACGAGGCCCCGGGCGAGGCGGGTGGCCGACGTGGTGGAGTCGGCGACGGGCAGTAACACGGCGAACTCGTCGCCCCCCAGCCGCGCGGCCTCCGCTCCGCGCGGCAGGGCGAGCCGCAGCCGGTCGGCTATCTGCAGCAGCAGCCGGTCACCGGCGAGATGACCCAGGGTGTCGTTCACCGACCGGAACCGGTCGAGGTCGATCAGCATGAGGGCGGAGCGGGCGCCGATGCGTTCGGCGTCGTCCAGGGCCGTCCAGATCCGCTCCAGCAGCCACTGCCGGTTGGGCAGCCCCGTCAGCGGGTCGCGCAGCTGCTCCTCGGCACGCGCGCGTGCCATCCACAGGGTGGAGTCCAGGGCGATGAGGGGGATGGCGAACAGCGGGAGCAGGATGGGCTGGGCGTCGGCGACGACACACAGCAGCGGTGCGATGCCGAGCAGCGCGACGGCGAGCAGGCCCTGTCTGACCAGGGCGGTGCGGGCCACGGTGGGCACGCGCCTGCCGCGCGGGGCTGACAGGTACCACTGCAGGCCGCGGCTGACCGCGAGGTAGGCGCCGGCGGTGAGGACGATCTCGGGCGCGGTGGCGACGCTCCAGCTGTCGGGCCGCCAGGGCATCTCGACGCTGGGGACGCGGCCGAACGCGCCGAGCAGCAGCGCGCCGGCGCCGATGCCGAGGATGTCCACCGCGCCGTGCAGGACGCCCTGCCGCCAGCGGTGGCGCCGGGCGATGCCGACCAGGACGACGACGGTGAGGCTGACCATGCCGGCGGGCACCCAGCCGTACAGCAGCAGGACGGCGAGGGTGAGGGCGGCGCCCGAGCCGGTGCCGCCCCACCAGCGGGCGCGGCCCAGCATGACGAGGTGGCCGACGATGACGCCGGTGAGCAGGGCCAGCGACCAGCCGACGGTGCCGCTCGGGAAGAGGGCGTGGTGGCCGCTGAAGGCGCGGTAGAAGCCGGCGCCGAGGACGAAGGCGGCGGCGGCCACGACGACGACGGGCAGGGTGGGCCAGGACAGGTGCCGTTCGGGCTCGGCGCCGGTCAGGGCGGGGGCGGGCTCGATGGCCAGGGGTATCGGCGGGCGGGCGTCGGCATCGGTGCCCGGTCCGGCCACGCGGGCCCGGCCGCCCGTGCGCCCGTGGCCCCGCCCCGTCCACCGGGTCGGCCGCAAGGTGCATGCACGGCGGCGCAGACGCAGCCATGAGTCCGGGGCGACGCTCTCGGTCGGTTCCATTCCCGTCCCTCTCACAGCCGGCGGTGCCCACGCCACGCGGCCCGATGTCCGACACCCATCAGCAGCTCCGCGTTGAAGAAACCTTCCCCGCGCGCCGGGAGCGCACGGGGATGCCCCAACCGCAGCTGGGCACGGCAGGTGCACAGCTCAACAGTAGGCCGCGGAAGGCTTCCACGGGCACCGGTCGTCGACGGTTGCCCGAATGCGCCCGGGCCACCCGTATGCAACTGATATGCGCCGATCGGGTGGCCTTCAACCGCTACTCCCCGGTCGGAAGCGCGACTTCGGCCGCCGCTTCGGGACCCTGCTCCAAGAGGACGCCGAAACCGTCCTCGTTCAGCACCGGAACCTTCAATTGCATGGCCTTGTCGTACTTCGACCCCGGGTTGTCGCCCACGACGACGAACGAGGTCTTCTTGGACACCGATCCGGTCACCTTCGCGCCCCGGCTCTGCAGTGCGTCCTTGGCGCCGTCCCGGGTGAAGTTCTCCAGGGTGCCGGTGACCACGACCGTGAGCCCCTCCAGCGGGCGCGGGCCCTCGTCCTCCCCGGACGCCTCCTCCTCCAGCGGGACCCCCGCGTCCTTCCACTTGCGGACGATCTCGCGGTGCCACTCCTCGGCGAACCACTCCTTGAGCGCGGCGGCGATGATCGGACCGACACCGTCGGTGGTCGCGAGCTCTTCCTCCGTGGCCTGTTCGATGCGGTCGACGGAGCGGAACTCGCGCGCGAGGGCCTGCGCGGCCACCGGACCGACGTGGCGGATGGACAGGCCGTTCAGGAACCGGGCCAGCGGACGCCGCTTGGCCGCCTCGATGTTCTCCAGCAGGGCGAGGGTGTTCTTCTTCGGCTCGCCCTTCTGGTTGGCGAAGACCGTGACGACCTTCTCCTCGCCCGTCTTGGGGTCGCGCTTGGGCAGACCGCTGTCGGGGTCGAGGACATAGGCCTTGATGGGCAGCAGCTTCTCCACCGTCAGGTCGAACAGGTCGCCCTCGTCGACCAGCGGCGGGTCGGCCGGCTCCAGCGGGCGGGTCAGCGCGGCGGCGGCCACCGCACCGAAGTGCTCGATGTCCAGGCACTCGCGGCCCGCGAGATAGGAGACCCGCTCGCGCAACTGGGCCGGGCATGTACGGGCGTTGGGACAGCGCAGGTCGACGTCGCCCTCCTTCATGGGCCTGAGCGGGGTGCCGCACTCGGGGCACTCGCCCGGCATCACGAACTCCCGCTCGCTGCCGTCCCTGAGGTCGACCACCGGGCCGAGGATCTCGGGGATCACGTCACCCGCCTTGCGCAGGACCACCGTGTCCCCGATGAGGACGCCCTTGGCCTTGACGACCGCCTGGTTGTGCAGCGTGGCGAACTCCACCTCGCTGCCCGCGACCGTGACCGGCTCGACCTGGGCGTACGGCGTGACCCGGCCGGTGCGGCCGACGCCCACCTTGATGTCGACGAGCTTGGTGTTGACTTCTTCGGGCGCGTACTTGTAGGCGATCGCCCAGCGCGGCGCCCGTGCGGTGGAGCCGAGGCGGCCCTGGAGGCGGATCTCGTCCAGCTTGACGACGACGCCGTCGATCTCGTGCTCCACGGAGTGGCGGTTCTCGCCGTAGTACGCGATGAACTGCCGTACCCCGTCGAGGTCGTCGACCACGCGGTTGTGCGGGGAGGTGGGCAGGCCCCAGGTCTTCAGCAGGTCGTAGGCCTGGGAGAGGCGGGTCATGCCCGTGAAACCCTCCAGGGCGCCGATGCCGTGGACGACCATGTGCAGCGGGCGGGTGGCGGTGACCCGCGGGTCCTTCTGGCGCAGCGAACCGGCGGCGGCGTTGCGGGGGTTGGCGAACGGCTTGTCACCGGCGGCGACCAGGCGCTCGTTGAGTTCGAGGAACCTCTCCATCGGGAAGTAGACCTCGCCGCGGATCTCCACGAGGTCGGGCACCTTGTCGCCCTTGAGGCGGTCCGGGATCTCCGCGATCGTCCGGACGTTCGGGGTGATGTCCTCGCCGGTGCGGCCGTCGCCCCGGGTCGCCGCACGCGTGAGCCGGCCGTGCTCGTACGTCAGGTTGACCGCGAGGCCGTCCACCTTCAGCTCGCACAGGAAGTGGTACTCCTGATCGCCGAGTTCGCGCGCGATGCGCTCGGCCCAGGCGGCCAGTTCCTCGTCGTTGAAGGTGTTGTCGAGCGACAGCATGCGCTGGCGGTGCTCGACCGCGGTGAACTCCGTCGCGTACGAGCCCGCGACCTTCTGGGTCGGCGAGTCCGGCGTGCGCAGCTCCGGATACCGCTCCTCCAGGGCCTCCAGAGTCTTCAGCAGCTTGTCGAACTCGGCGTCGCTGATGACGGGAGCGTCCTTCACGTAGTACCGGAAGCGGTGCTCCTCGATCTGCTCAGCGAGCTGCGCGTGCTTGTCACGTGCCTCGGCGGGCACTGCCGTCTCCGCCTGCTGCTTGTCGCCGGCCACCGTGTTGTCCTCCCGTTACTCTGGGTTGTCCGCGAGGGATCTCGCCGCCCGGACGCAGTGGGCGAGCGCCTGGCGTGCGTAGGCAGGGGAAGCGCCCGCCAGACCGCACGCCGGGGTGACCGTGACCGCCTCCGTGAGCAGCCCCGGATGCAGCCCCAGCCTGCGCCACAGCGTCCTGACACCCATGACGCTACCGGCAGGGTCTGACAATGGACCGTCCGTCCCCGGCACGACACCGGTGAACAGCCGCGTGCCGCCCTCGACGGCCTCGCCGATCGCGTCGTCGTCACGTTCGGTGAGCAGCGAGAAGTCGAAGGAGACGCCTGCCGCGCCGGCCCTGCGCAGCAGGGCGAACGGCACGTCGGGCGCGCAGGAGTGGACGATCACGGGTCCCCCGTGGACCGCGATCACCTCGCGCAGGGTGGCCTCCACGACCTGCCGGTCCACGGCCCGGTGCGTGCGGTAGCCGCTGGCGGTACGGACCTGTCCGCGCAGGACGGCGGTGAGGGAGGGCTCGTCGAGCTGGAGGAGGAGCCGGGCGCCCGGGACACGGCGGTGGACCTCGGCGAGATGGAGGCGCAGGCCCTCGGTGAGGGAGGCGGCGAGGTCGCGGCAGGCACCTGCGTCGGAGAGGGCGGCCTCGCCGTTCTTCAGCTCCAGCGCGGCGGCGAGCGTCCAGGGGCCGACCGCCTGCACCTTCAGGTCGCCCTCGTATCCCTGCGTGAACTCCTCCAGGGCGTCCAGGTCCTCCCGCAGCCAGGACCGCGCCCGCTTGGTGTCCCGGCCCGGCCGGTCGCCGACGCGCCAGCCGCTGGGCTCCACGCGCGCGTACAGCTCGACGAGCATCCCGGCGGTACGGCCGATCATGTCGGCGCCGGGTCCGCGCGCGGGCAGCTCGGGCAGGAAGGGGAAGTCCTCGAAGCTGCCGGTGACCGTCTTGGCCGCTTCCCGGGTGTCGCCGCCGGGCATGGACCCCACTCCGGTGGCCGGGGGGAACCTCATCTGGGTGCTCTCACTCACTCCGGCAGGGTATGCCGTGGCCGCACCAGGGGCTCCACCTCCTCACCGTCCGCCGGATGCGATGCCGCCGCAGAAGGACGAGTACGCGCAGTTTCGCCAGGGCCGCCGGGTCCAAGTCCTCCCCCACGACCGGCCGTTCGGCGAGCGGGGTGCCCGGGCCCAGGCCGCCCGGGACCAGCGCGGCCTCGGTCCGGGACCAGACCTCGGCCGGCCTGTCCCGGATCCCGGCACCGCCCGCCGCGCTCACCGACCCGGCCGCACCGTCAGGTCGTTCACCTCGGCGTCCCTGGGCAGGTCCAGGGCCAGGAGGATCGTCGTGGCGACCGACTCGGGGTCGATCCACTGCGAGGCGTCGTACTCCTTGCCCTCCTGCTGGTGGACCTTGGCCTGCATGGGGCTGGCCGTGCGGCCGGGGTAGACCGAGGTGATCCGGACGCCGTTCGCGTGCTCCTCGTGCCGCAGGGAGTCGGCGAGGGCCTTCAGGCCGTGCTTGGAGGCGGCGTACGCGGACCAGCCGGCGTGGGCGTTGAGACCGGCGCCGGAGTTGACGAAGACCACGTGGCCGCGGGCGGCGCGGAGCTGTGGCAGGAAGTGCCGGGTCAGCTCGGCGGGGGCGATCAGGTTGACGTTGAGCTGGTGGCGCCAGGACTTGGGGGTCAGGTCGCCGACCTCGCCCAGCTCCACGACTCCGGCGATGTGGAGCAGGGAGTCCACGCGGTCCGGGAGGGTCTGGTGGGAGAAGGCCCAGGAGAGCTTGTCCGGGTCCGCGAGGTCGCCCACCAGGGTGCGGGCGCCGGGGAACTCGGCCGCGAGTTCCTTCGCGCGGCCCGCGTCGCGCGCGTGCAGGACGAGCTGGTCCCCACGCGCGTGCAGACGACGGGCGACGGCGGCGCCGATGCCGGACCCGGCGCCGGTGATCACATGAGTAGCCATGCCCGCCATGCTCGCATCAGCGGTTGCTCAGCGACTCCTCCAGGTAGGCCAGCGCGCCGACCGGCTCCTCGGCGAAGAAGACCAGCTCGGACAGCGGGCGGGGCAGGAAGCCCTCGTCCTCCATGCGCCGGAACTGCTGCTGGAGACCGTCGTAGAAGCCCGCGGTGTTCAGCAGGACGACCGGCTTCTCGGTGCGGCCGTGCTTCTTCAGCTCCAGGATCTCGGTGGCCTCGTCCAGCGTGCCGGTGCCGCCCACCATGATCACCACGGCGTCGGCCTTCTCCAGCAGCAGCTTCTTGCGTTCGGCGAGGTCGCCGGCGATGACCATCTCGTCGGCGCCGGGCCGCGCCTTGTTGGCGAGGAACTCCACGGACACGCCGAGCAGTCTGCCGCCCGCCTCCTGCACCCCGTCGGCGACGACCTTCATCAGACCGACGTTGGAACCGCCCCACACCAGGGTGTGACCGGCCTTGCCGATCAGTTCCGCGAACTCGCGCGCGGGGCGCGTGTAACGCTCGTCGAGGTCGGCGGCGGACAGGAAGACGCAGATGTTCATGGCCCCTACGGTACGGCCGCGCCGCACCGTCGTACCGGCCGGGAAGAAGAGCGGGCCCGCCGGTGCTGTCCTGGTATGGCCCAAGGACACACGATCACCATCGAGAAGAGCGAGCAGCACGTGCGCGTGGTGCACGGCGACCAGGTGCTCGCGGAGACCGACCGCCCGCTGGTGCTGCGCGAGACGGGCTGTCCGGAGCGGTACTACATCCCCGCCCAGGACGTACGCCTCGACCTGCTGACCCCGTCCGACACCCACACCGTGTGCCCGTTCAAGGGCACGGCGTCCTACTGGTCGCTCCCGGACGCGCCGGACCTGGTGTGGGCCTACCCGGACCCGAAGCCGGGCGTGGCGGAAATAAAGGATCACTACTGCTTCTACCACGTCGACGTGTCGTGAGCGATGAGTCCATGCCGGTACGGCAGTCTGCACCGGCATGGACAACAAGACGTCTTCACGCGACGGGACCGACCTCGCGTACCAAGTGACCGGCCGGGGACCGACGGTGATCCTGGTGAGCGGCGCGATGTCCACCGGGGGCACCCTGGCACCCCTGGCCGAGCGGATCGCGGACCGCTGCACGGCCGTCGTCTACGACCGCAGGGGCCGTGGCGCGAGCGGTGACACGAAGCCGTACGAGGTCGAACGCGAGGTCGAGGACCTGGCCGCGCTGCTCGACGCCGTGGGCGGCGATGCGGCGCTGTTCGGGGTGTCCTCGGGCGGTGCGCTGGTGCTCGAGGCGGTGGCGAGCGGGTTGCCGGCCGGCCGCGCCGCCGTGTACGAGGTGCCGTACGCGGACTTCCTGCCTGGCGGCGCCGAGCGGGAGGCCCGGTACAAGGCGCAGCTGACCAAGGCGCTCGCGGAGGGCCGGCGCGGGGACGCGGTGGAGCTCTTCCTGCGGCTGACGGGCCTGGCCGAGGAGATGATCCAGCGCGCCCGCCAGTCGCCGATGTGGGCCGGTATGGAGGCCGTCGCGCCCAGTCTCGCCCACGACGACGCGGTCATGGGCGACGGACTGCTTCCGCGGGAACGACTCGCCGCGATCTCCGTCCCCGTGCTGGCGTTGGCGGGCGGTGCCAGCCCGGAGTGGATGCGCGAGGCGGTCCGGGAGATCGCAGGGACGGTGCCCGACTGCGCGTACCGCGAGCTGGAGGGCCAGACACACATGGTGGAGCCGGAGGTGCTGGGTCCGGTGCTCGCGGAGTTCGTCGCGGGCTGAGTGCGCGAGGTCGCCGCTTCGCGGAGTGAGCGACTTCTATACCGCGGCCGTGGCGCGCGTGGTCGACGCGATCGTCGCCGAGCCGACCACGCGCGTGCCGTCGTACAGGACGATCGCCTGGCCGGGGGCGACACCGCGGACGGGTTCGGTGAAGGTCACGCGCAGCTCGCCGTCGGCCGGTTCCACGGTGACCTCCGTCTCGCCGCCGTGGGCGCGCAGCTGGGCGGTGTAGGTGCCGGGGGCGGTGGGCGCGGTGCCGCACCAGCGGGGCTTGATCGCGGTCAGGGCGCTGACGTCCAGGGCGGACGCCGGGCCGACGGTCACGGTGTTCGTCACCGGTGAGATGTCGAGGACGTAGCGGGGCTTGCCGTCGGGGGCCGGGGTGCCGATCCTGAGGCCCTTGCGCTGGCCGATGGTGAAGCCGTACGCGCCCTCGTGCGTGCCCAGCCTGGCGCCGGACTCGTCGACGATGTCGCCCTCGGCCTTGCCGAGCCGCCGGGCGAGGAAGCCCTGGGTGTCGCCGTCGGCGATGAAGCAGATGTCGTGCGAGTCGGGCTTCTTGGCGACCGCGAGGCCCCGGCGCTCGGCCTCGGCGCGGATCTCCTCCTTGGTGGTGATCGTGTCGCCGAGCGGGAACATGGCGTGGGCGAGCTGCTGCTCGTCCAGCACACCGAGGACGTACGACTGGTCCTTCGCCATGTCGGAGGCGCGGTGCAGCTCGCGGGAGCCGTCCTCGCGCACGATCACCTTGGCGTAGTGGCCGGTGCAGACGGCGTCGAAGCCGAGGGCCAGCGCCTTGTCGAGCAGCGCGGCGAACTTGATCTTCTCGTTGCAGCGCAGGCACGGGTTGGGGGTGCGGCCGGCCTCGTACTCGGCGACGAAGTCCTCGACGACGTCCTCGCGGAAGCGGTCGGCGAGGTCCCAGACGTAGAACGGGATGCCGATGACGTCGGCCGCGCGGCGGGCGTCACGCGAGTCCTCGATGGTGCAACAGCCCCGCGCACCGGTCCGGAAGGACTGCGGGTTCGCGGAGAGCGCGAGGTGGACGCCGGTGACGTCGTGGCCGGCTTCCGCGGCGCGCGCGGCGGCGACGGCGGAGTCGACTCCACCGGACATGGCGGCGAGGACGCGGAGGGGGCGCTGCGGGGTCTCAGTCATAGCCCTTCCAGGGTACGGGGCCGCGGGAACCCGGGGCGCCGGATGTCCGTTGACGATCACACGGGGTGGAAGCGGGGCGCTCGGTCGGGGCGCGGACGGGGGCGGGCATGAGCGACGCGGATCGGCGGCTGGGGCGGCGGGCCCTGCTCCTCGGCGGCGCCGCGGCCGCCGTGGGCTCGGCGGCGCTGGCCCGGGGGGAGCTGGCGCATCTGTGGTGGCGGCTGCCCGGGGTGGAGAAGCCCAGGGTGGCGGGTGCGGTGGACTTCCGGGGCGCACGCTGGGTGCCGGCCTCGCCCGCCAACTACCGGCGGGCGAACCGGCCGGACGACTACACGATCGACCGGGTCGTCGTCCATGTCACACAGGGCGGCTACGCGAGCGCGGTGAAGGTCTTCCAGGACCCGGCACACGGCGCGGCGGCGCATTACGTGGTGCGCCGGGACGGCCGGATCACCCAGCTGGTGCGGGAGCTCGACGTGGCCTTCCACGCGGGCAACCGGGAGTACAACGAACGCAGTGTCGGCATCGAGCACGAGGGCTTCGTGGACGACGCCGCGTCCTTCACGGACGCCATGTACACGTCCTCGGCGCGGCTGACGGCGGCGATATGCGGGCGGTACGGCATACCCGTGGACCGCGAGCACATCATCGGGCACGTGCAGGTGCCGGGCACGGACCACATGGATCCGGGGCCGCACTGGGACTGGGAGCGATATTTGAAAAAAATCAAGGAATAGCTCTTTTTTGTCCGGTATGCGGCGTTCTATTCTTTTCGTAGGCCTACGAGACGAGTGAGGGAGTTCAAGCGGAGTAGCCGACTTCAGCGCGAGATACCTGTTCTCTTGAACGAGAGGTACATCGTCTCCGCTGGTGCCGACATCGACGCTCGGACTGAGAGGCCGAAAGGTCGCAAGGACTGGACCTGACGGCGACCCCCATTACCTGATCCGGACAATACCGGCGAAGGGAACCCGCCTCGTAGGTCGCTCGCGTGTCAGCTGAGCCCTGCGGCCCGGGCGCGCTCCACCGCCGGGCCGATCGCCTCGGCGACCGCCTCGACGTCCGCCTCCGTGGAGGTGTGACCGAGGGAGAAGCGCAGGGTGCCGCGGGCGAGGTCCGGGTCGGTACCGGTGGCGAGCAGCACATGGCTGGGCTGGGCGACGCCCGCGGTGCAGGCGGAGCCGGTCGAGCACTCGATGCCCTGGGCGTCCAGCAGGAGCAGCAGGGAATCGCCCTCGCAGCCGGGGAAGGTGAAGTGCGCGTTGGCCGGCAGCCGGCCCTCGGGTGCGGGGTCACCGCCGAGGATCGCGTCCGGCACGGCCGTGACGACGGCGTCGGTCAACTGGTCGCGCAGGGCGCCGATCTCCCGGGCGAACCACTCCCGCCGCTCGGTGGCGAGCCGGCCGGCGACGGCGAACGAGGCGATGACGGGGACGTCGAGGGTGCCGGAGCGGACGTGCCGCTCCTGACCGCCGCCGTGCAGCACGGGGACGGGGGTGTGGTCGCGGCCGAGCAGCAGCGCGCCGATGCCGTACGGGCCGCCGATCTTGTGGCCGGAGACGGTCATCGCGGCGAGACCGGAGGTGGCGAAGTCGACCGGCACCTGACCGAATGCCTGGACCGCGTCGGCGTGCATCGGGATACCGAACTCGGCAGCGGCCTCGGCGAGTTCGCGGACCGGCAGGATCGTGCCGATCTCGTTGTTGGCCCACATGACGGTGACCAGGGCGACGTCGTCGGGATTGCGGGCGATGGCCTCGCGCAGGACGTCGGGGTGGACGCGGCCGTAGGAGTCGACGGGGAGGTACTCGACCGTCGCGCCCTCGTGTTCGCCGAGCCAGTGGACGGCGTCGAGGACGGCATGGTGCTCGACCGGGCTGGCCAGGACGCGGGTACGGGCCGGGTCGGCGTCGCGGCGGGACCAGTACAGGCCCTTGACGGCGAGGTTGTCGGCCTCGGTGCCGCCCGAGGTGAAGACGACCTCGCTGGGGCGGGCGCCGAGCGCTTCCGCGAGGGTTTCGCGGGATTCCTCGACCGTACGGCGGGCCTTCCGGCCGGACGCGTGGAGGGAGGAGGCATTGCCCGTGATGCTCAACTGGGCGGTCAGGGCCTCTGCCGCCTCCGGGAGCATCGGGGTTGTCGCGGCGTGGTCGAGGTAAGCCATGGTGAGCCCGATTCTACGGGGCCCCCGCGGTGGGCTTTGGCCCCGGATACGAGTGGGGGCGGGCTTGCGGGCCCTGGTGGCGCGGTACCGCTCACCGGTGCGCCCGGCCCGCGTCCCACCGGGACCAGGTGGCGCGGTGCCCGGCGCCGTAGGCCGTGCCCGCCCTCCCCACTCGCGGGTTCGCTCGAGCGGGAGGGGCCCCGTCGCCCCAGCGGTCAGGCGGTGGGTCGGGTCACAGGCTCCACGACAGGGTGTGGGAGACCTGCATGGCGATGACCAGCACGGCCAGGTCGGCCACGCCCAGGGTGAGGCCCAGGAGGGCTCGGCCGCGGCGGGCGGTGCCGCGCCAGAGGGCGACGGCGGCCAGGACGATGGCGATCGGGCCGAGGAAGATGTTGAGGACGAGCAGGCCGAGAAGGCCCAGGATGAAGGACGCCACGGCCATGCCGTCGGCGTCCCGCGTGACCGGGCGGCCGTTGTCGCGGGTCGTGACCGGTGCGGTGAGTTGCATGGTGCTCAGCTCCTGGAAGTCGTGGCGGACGGTCAGTTGGCCGACGTGCGGCGCCGGCGGCCGTGGCGCTCGCGGATCGCGAAGATGCCGAGCCAGACGGCGATGACGGCGGCGACGACCGCGGTGACGGTCAGCGGCGCATGGGCCACGGTGCCCAGCACGACACCGAGCAGCATGAGCGCGGCGACGAGGAACAGCATGGGATCAGATCCCCCTCCGAGATGCCCCGTAGCGGGCCGGTGTGAAGTTTCGGTGAACAGTTGTAGTAACACTTGTTCACTGACTTCTACTCTAACCCCGCTCACGGCTTTTCAATTCCAGAGAACAGTTGTTAACTGGATGACATGAGTCACACCCTCGGCATCCGGCAGGCCCAGAAACAGAAGACCAGGCAGGCGTTCCTCGACGCGGCGCTCGCGCTGCTGGAGGAGCAGAGCCTGAGCAGCCTGGGCCTGCGCGAGGTCACCCGGGCCGTCGGCGTCGCACCGACCGCCTTCTACCGGCACTTCCGGTCCACCGCCGACCTCGGTGTCGCGCTGGTCGACGAGGCGCTGGGCAGCCTGCATCCGATGGTGCGGACGACGGTGTCCGCGGCGGGCGACAGCGAGGAACGCATCGCGCGCGCCATCGAGTTGATCGCCCGCCACGTGGACGCGTACCCCGCACATGTCCGGTTTATCGCCCGGGAGCGACACGGCGGGGTGCAGCCGGTGCGGGAGGCCATCCAGGCCCAACTGCTCCGCTTCGCCGAGGAGGTCAAGGCCGAGCTGGCCAAGGACCCCGAGGCGGCGGACTGGAACGACGACGACCTGCTGATGCTCGCGCACCTCTACGTCGACCAGATGCTCATCACCGCCTCGCTGTTTCTGGAGGCCCTCGAGGCCCCGGCGGAGGAACGGGAACGCGTCACCCACCTCGCCACCCGGCAGCTGCGGCTCATCACCATCGGCCGCAGCCACTGGCTGGACCGGGCGCACTGAGGCGCCCGGGCACCCGGCAGGGGGCGGCGCACGCGTGGCCGTGCCGCCCCCCTGCCGTCGTACGGCCCCCGGGCCCGGCCCTTCGCCTTCGCTCAGCCCTGCTGGGCCTGTCCCCCGGCCTGCCCCCCGCCCGGGCCGCCGCAGCCGCCGAAGCCGCCCTTCCGGCCCGCCCCTCCGCTCGGCACACCCGAGGGCATCCCCGACGGCCTGCCGCTCGGCCTGGCCGTGGGCCCACCGGACGGCATCCCGCTCGGGCGGTGCCGGAGGGCGCCGCCGGTGGGCATGCCGGACGGCCTTTGACAGCGCTGCTGCTGACCGGAACCGCCGCTGCCGGAGGAGGACGAGTCACCCGAGCCGCACGCGGTCAGCAACAGGGGGGACAACGAGAGCAGGGCGACGGCGGGGAGGAGTCGGGCACGCTTCATGGGAGTCAGCTCCGGGGAGATGAGGAAGTCCTGAGGGGCCGCACTCAACCAACCGTGTCTGAGGGCGCCTTGGGACCGCCCTGTGCCTCCGCTGTCAATGCGGGGCCGCGTCCGGTTCCTGGTACAGGGCCGTGACGGAGCGGGCCGCCGCCAGCAGTTCCGCGCGGGCCTCGGGCGGATCGACGAGTTCCACCTGGTCGGAGAAGGCGAGGAGCTGGCGGACCGCGCGCAGCACCGGATAGGTCAGCCGGGCGGTGACCCATTCGCTCTCGCCGTCGTCGTCGGGCGGGCCCGATAGATCGGCGGCCACGATCCGCTGGAACAGGTCCAGCCGCTCGCGCCGTACCCGCACGGTGACGTCGACCCCGCCCTTCCGCTCCTCCACCCGGCGGCGCAGCACCTCCCAGAGGTCGGCGAGCTCGACGCCGGGGCGGCGCCGTACGGGCTCGTCCAGCGTCCGGGCCGAGCGGATCCGGTCGGCCCGGAACAGCCGCGGGACACCCCGCCGGTCGGCGGCCAGGTACCAGACCCCGGCCTTGGCGACCAGGCCGTACGGGTCGACGGTGTACGTACGCGGTTCCCGCACCCCGCTGTGCCGGTACCGCAACCTCAGGCGCCGGTCGGAGAAGACCGCGTCCTGGAGCACCTCCAGGTCGACGGCCTGCTGGGGGCCGCTCTTCCAGCGGGTGGCGTCGACCAGGATGCGACGGCTGGTCACCTCGGCGGCGGGCCGGTGCGGCGCCGGCAGCGCGGCCATCACCTTGCGCAGGGCCGAGCCCAGGGCCGCGTCGAGGCCGAGCGCGGCGTGGGCGCCCTGCGCGGCCAGGATGAACAGCGCGCGGGACTCGTCGGCGGTCAGTCCGGTGACGTCGGTACGGAAACCGGCGAGGAGTTCGATGCCGCCGTGCCGGCCGCGCTCGGCGTACACCGGGACGCCGGACGCCGACAGCGCGTCGACGTCCCGGTAGATGGTGCGGACCGACACCTCCAGCCGGTCGGCGAGTTCACGCGCCGGGACGCGGCCCCGGGTCTGCAGGAGCAGCAGGATCGACAGCAGCCGGTCGGACTTCACGGGCCCAGAATCCCGCCCGCTGCGGGCTCTTCGCAAATGTTGACGGAGCCTGTCAGGTTATTGCGCGATCCTCGTCTCACCGACTCACGGAGAGGGATCCCATGACCACCACCCGCTTCACCGACCCGCGCCCCGTCTACACCCGCGCCACCGAGCAGGCGGCGGCCCTGATCAAGACCGTGCGCCCCGACCGTCTCACCGCCCCTACGCCCTGTTCCGAGTTCGACGTGCGGGCCCTGCTGAGCCACATGGTCGGGGGCACCCGGCGGATCGCGGTGGTCGGGGAGGGCGGTGACGGCCTCGCGGTGCGGCCCGTGGCCGACGGCGTCGCCGACGAGGAGTGGGCCCAGGCCTACGACGAGGTGCGCGCCCGGGTGCTGAAGGCCTGGGCGAGCGACGAGCGGATGACGGCCCCGGTGCGGGTGCCCTGGGGCGAGGTGCCGGGTCACGCGGCGCTCTCCGGGTATGTGATGGAGATCGTCACCCACACCTGGGACCTCGCCGAGGCCCTCGGCCACCCGCTCGAACTCGACCCGGAGCTGGCCGAGTTCGCGCTCGCCACCGCCCGCACGGTCCTGCCGGACTCCCGGCCGCGGGACGCCGAGACGCCCTTCGACAGCCGCCGCGAAACGTCCGAAGGCGCCGGAGCCTACGAACAGTTGGCGGCCTGGCTGGGCCGCACCCCACTGGACCGGGCCTGACCCGCACCGATCGACCGGGCCGGGCCGGGCCCGTTCGGCCCGGCCAGGGCAGGGCTCGGGCACTCAGGACGGCTGGGGACGGCGGACGACGGAGAGTGGCGGCCGGTTCGAGTGACCTCCGGCTCGGGTGACGGCCGGGTCGGCGCCGCCGGCCGCCCTCGTCGTGTTCGCTAGCCGTCGCTGCGGACAGGACGGTGTACGCCCAGTCCCGCCGGCCGAGCCGTCGCGGACCTCCCTCAGCCCAGCCTGACGCGTGCCAGCTGGCGGGACTGGGCGACCAGGCGGTCCTCGCTGTCCCAGACCTCGGCGTCCTCCTCCAGAAAGCCGCCGGCCAGGTTGCGGGTGGTGATGGACACCCGCAGCGGGCCGGGAGCCGGGCGGTGGCGCACGTGAACGGTGAGTTCCACCGTCGGGACCCAGCCCTTGAGGCCCAGCTCGAAGGCCGTCGGCGGCAGCGCGTCCACCGCCAGCAACAGCGACAAGGGGTCCGGGTCGCGGCCGTCGGCCAGGCCGAACCAGGCGCGCATCTCCCCCTTGCCGGAGGGGGCGCCCAGGGCCCAGCCGAGGGTCGCGGGGTCCAGCTTGAGCATGAGGCGGTCGGCGATGGCCGAGCTGCCCTCGACCGGGGCGGGACCGTCCTCGGGGCCGAAGCACTGGTCCAGCGGCGGGATCGGGGGCGGCGTCGCGGTCGTGCGGACGTCGTCGGGCAGGGCGGTGAGGTCGCCGTAGGAGGCCAGGACGCGGATGCGTTCCACCTCGTTGCCCTCGTCGTCGTACTGGAAGAGCGAGGCCTGGCCGGTGGAGAGGGTGCGGCCGGCGCGGACGGTCTCGGAGCGGATGACCGCCGGGCCGGGCCGCGAGGCGGTGAGGTAGTGCGCGGAGATGGTGAAGGGGTCCGGGTGCGGGAGGGTGTCCGCGAGGGCCCGGCCGAGCACGGCCAGCAGATAGCCGCCGTTGACGGCGCTGATGATGGTCCAGCCGGCGGAGAGGTCGATGTCGTGGACACCGGGCTCGCGCCGGACGACCGCGGTGTCGCGGTCGAACTCACTGTCGCCGATCAGGGCCCGCTCAGGGGAGGACACGGAAGCTGCTTCTGGCATGCATGAACCGTACAACAAGCAATTACTAAGCGGTAGCTTTTCCCTGTGGCCGCGGGATGACACCTGCCTACGAATGGCCGAAAGATCCCTCTCCCGGGTGAGGTTCCGGCAATTTCTAGGTAAGTGTCCGGACACGTCCACAACCCCGGGACCCGGATTCCCCTCTATGGGGACATGAGCCTCACCGGGACTCCGTTCCTCTACACGACCATCGTGCTGGCCGTGGTTGCACTGATACTGCCGCTCGCGCTGTGGTCGCGAGTGCGCGGGCCCAAGCCCCTGCGTACCGCCGCCCGCCTGCTGATGCTGCTGTTCGCCCAGGGCACCGCCGTCACGCTGATCTTCGTCCTGGTCAACAACCAGAACAACCTGTACGACAACTGGGCCGACCTGCTCGGCACCGGCAACCACGTCCAGCAGGCCCAGGACCTGGGCAGCGACGGGACCGGCGGCATAGCGGTGAAACGGTTGCCCAAGGTCAAGCAGACCTTCACGGCGGCCGACGGGCCCGGCATGCGCGCGGCCGGCGGCGTACGCGTCACCCAGCTCAAGGGCCGGGTCTCCGGGGTGAACGCGGAGGTCTACGTCTGGCTGCCGCCGCAGTACAACGACCCGGCCTACCGCAACAAGAAGTTCCCGGTGGTGGAGCTGCTGCCGGGCTACCCCGGTTCCGCGAAGGCCTGGTTCGGCTCCATGAAGGCGCACGAGCAGCTGCTGCCGCTGATGAAGAGCGGCCAGGTGGCCCCCTTCATCCTGGTCTCCCCGCGCACCAACCTGCTGGCCGGCGTCGACACCGGCTGCGCCAACATCCCCGGGCAGGTCAACGCCGACACCTGGCTCAGCATCGACGTGCCGAAGATGGTCATGGACAACTTCCGCGCCCAGCCGGCACCGAAGGGCTGGGCCGTGGCCGGGTACTCGGCGGGCGCCCACTGCGCGGTCAAGCTGGCCGTGGCGCACCCGGACCGCTACCGGGCCGCCGTGAGCCTGTCCGGCTACAACGACCCGATCGGCGAGCGCAACTCCCTCGCCGCCCAGAACCCCACCCTGCGCAACGAGAACAACCCCTACCTGCTGCTGAAGAAGCAGGCCGTGCCGCCGCCGATCGCGCTCTACGTCTCCGGTGAGTCCGGCGACGGCTATCAGGCCGGCGTGGCCCTCGAAGCCATCGCCAAGGCGCCCACGACCGTGCACGTGGTGTTCCTGCCGCACAGCGCGGGCGGCCACAACATGGCGCTGTGGCGGCCCCAGGTCGACACGGTCTTCCGCTGGCTGACCCTGCAGATGGGCCAGAACCACGCCAGGGGCCAGGACAGGTCTCTTACCGGAAGCACCGGCTCTCTTACCGGGAGAGCCGCCGGAACCACCGGCACTACTCCTCGGTCACCGTCGACCGGCGGTTCCACGCGCGCGGAGCTCGCCAGTGGAACCGCATCGCGAGCAGGCGCAGCACGAAAGCCGTGACGACGGCGAGCCCGCTGGTGAACGGGGTCAGGGCGTCGTACCGGATGCACAGCACCACCATCGTGGCGCCGACCATCGCTGGGACCGCGTACAGATCGCGGTCCCAGCGCAGCAGTGAGGGCACCTCGTTGGCGAGCACGTCCCGCAGCACACCGCCGCCGACGGCGGTGGCGAGTCCCAGCGTCGCCGACGCGGTCAGGTTGAGGCCGTAGCTGTACGCCTTCGTCGTACCGCTGACGCAGAACAGGCCGAGGCCGGCCGCGTCGAAGACCAGTACCGCCGCCTGGATGCGTTCCACGTGCGGATGCAGGAAGAAGACGACCAGTGCGGCGATGAGCGGGGTCAGGAAGTACCCGAGGTCGGTGAAGGCGGCCGGTGGCACGGCTCCGATGACCAGGTCGCGGAACAGCCCCCCGCCCAGCGCGGTCACCTCGGCGAGGACGGCGATGCCGAAGACGTCGAAGTTCTTCCGGACGGCCAGCAGGGCGCCGGAGATCGCGAACACGAAGATGCCGATGACATCGAGCGTGTGCTGGACGGAGGGACTGAAGATCTGCTGGAGCTGCACCCCTACATTCTCACCTGCCGGAGAGTGCGAACCTTACAAAGCCAGGCTCACAGGGCGGGTTTCCCTGTGGTGAACAGCCAGGTGTCGAAGAGGTCGTCCAGCTGCCGACCGCTGACGCGCTCGGCGAGCCGGATGAAGTCGGCGGTGTCCGCGTTGCCGTAGCGGTGGAGCTTCGTCCAGGCGGGCAGCAGCCTGAAGAAGGCCTTGTCGCCGATCCGCTCCCGGAGCATCTGCAGCGTCATCGCGCCACGGTCGTACACGGCGGAGGCGAACATCGTGTCGCGCTGCGGGTCGGCCACCTTGATCTTCCAGAAGGAGGACGCGGCGGGGATGGAGTTGTAGTCGGCGAGGAAGGAGTCGTGGGCGGAGCGGGGGCCCTGGTGCTCGGCCCACAGCCACTGGGCGTAGGTGGCGAAGCCCTCGTTGAGCCAGATGTCCTTCCACTGGCGCACGCTCACCGAGTCGCCGAACCACTGGTGGGCCAGCTCGTGCACGATGGTCGTCTCGCTGCGCACCGCCGAGTAGGCGGGCTTGCTCTGCACCTCCAGCGAGAACCCGGCCTCGGGCATGTCGTCGACGATCGCACCGGTCTCCTCGAAGGGGTACGGCCCGAAGACCTTCGACCAGTAGTCGGTCGCGGCGGCGGTGACGGCGTACACATCGACCTTGTTGCTGTTCTTCAGCACGGGGTCGACGGCGACGTAGATGGGGGTGCCGCCGGGGGTCCGCCCGCTGCGCACGTCGAACTTCCCGATGGTGGCGGTGGCGAGGTAGGTCGCCATGGGCTTCGACTCGCGCCAGTGGGTGTACGTCGAGCCGCCCTTGTCGTACGTCGACACCAGCCGGCCGTTGGACACGCCGGTCAGGCCCTCCGGCGCCTTGATCCGGATGTCGTAGGTGGCCTTGTCGGCCGGGTGGTCGCTGGACGGGAACCAGGTGGAGGCGGCGTTGGGCTCGCAGGCGACGAAGACCCCGTCGGTGGTCTTCATCCAGCCGTACTTGGAGCCGAACACGATGGGCCCGCTGAGCGGCTGGGGTACGCCACCGTAGGTGACGGTCACCCGGAAGGTGCGGCCCCGGGCGAGGCTGTGGCGCGGGGTGACCACGAGTTCGTCCCCGGTGCGGGTGAACGCGGCGCGTCTGCCGTCGACTTCGACGCCGGTGACCTCCAGCTGCTGGAGGTCCAGGTCGAAGGAGGACAGGTTCTGGGTGGCGCGCGCGGTGAGGGTCGTACGGCCGTCCAGGCGGCCGGTGTCGGGGGCGTACGCGACCTCGAGGTCGTAGTGGAGGGCGTCGAAGCCGCCGTTGCCGAGGTTCGGGAAGTAGGGGTCACCGATGCCGGGCGCCCCGGGGGTGGGGGCGGGCGCGGCGGCGATGACGAGGAAGGAGACCGCCGCGGTCGCGAGGGTCCCCAGACGTGCCGAACGGGAGAGTGCCATCAGTCGTCCCTTTCGAGCGTGTACCGATCAGTGGTCGGACACGGACGACTCTGCGCTCTCCCGTTCAGGCATGTACATGACTTTGCCCAGTTGTCATGTGCTACTTGTCGGTTGACTCCTGGGACTCGGTACCGGAGGTCTCGGAGTCCTCTTCCGCGGACGCCTCGGTGGACGCCTCGGCGGCCTCCTCCGACGACTCGGCCTCCTCCGCCTCGGCTTCCCCGGTGGACGCTTCGGCGGCCGGCTCAGCGGCTTCCTCGGCGGAGGCTTCGGCGGCCGCTTCCGCGGACTCCTCGGCCAGTTCCGCCGCCACCGCCGCCGACGTCTCCGCCGACTCCGCGAGGACCTCGTCGGCGACCAGTTCGGCCGCCTCCTTCGCGGCGGTCAGCAGGACCGTGTCCTGCGGAGCCTGGTCCTCGAAGTTCTCCGGGTGGTGGCAGGCGACCCGCTGACCCGGCTGCAGCTCCAGCAGCACCGGCTCGGTGGTGCGGCAGATCTCCGTCGCCTTCCAGCACCGGGTGTGGAAACGGCAGCCCGAGGGCGGCGAGATCGGCGAGGGCACGTCACCCTTGAGCAGGATGCGCTCGCTCTTCGCGTTCTTCCGCGCCGGGTCCGGGATCGGCACCGCCGACATCAGCGCCTTGGTGTACGGGTGCATCGGCGCCTTGTACAGCGAGTCCCGGTCGGCCAGTTCGACGATCTTGCCGAGATACATCACCGCGATGCGGTCCGAGACGTGCCGGACGACCGAGAGGTCGTGCGCGATGATCACGTACGTCAGGCCGAGTTCCTCCTGGAGGTCGTCCATGAGGTTCACGACCTGCGCCTGGATCGACACGTCCAGCGCGGAGACCGGCTCGTCCGCGACGACCAGCTTCGGCTTCAGGGCGAGCGCCCGGGCGATGCCGATGCGCTGGCGCTGACCGCCGGAGAACTCGTGCGGATAGCGGTTGTAGTGCTCGGGGTTGAGGCCGACCACCGACAGCAGCCGCTGCACTTCCTTCTTGATGCCGCCCTCCGGCTCGACGCCCTGGAGCCGGAAGGGGGCCCCGACGATCGTGCCGATGGTGTGGCGCGGGTTCAGCGACGAGTACGGGTCCTGGAAGATCATCTGCACGTCGCGGCGCATGGGGCGCATGCCGCCCACGCCGAGGTGCGTGATGTCCTTGCCCTCGAACTCGATGGTGCCGGCGGTCGGTTCGAGCAGCCGGGTGATCAGCCGGCCCATCGTCGACTTGCCGCAGCCCGACTCGCCCACGACGCCGAGGGTTTCGCCGGAGCGGACCTCGAAGTCGAGCCCGTCGACCGCGCGCACGGCGCCGACCTGGCGCTGGAACAGGCCCTTCTTGATCGGGAAGTGCTTCTGCAGCCCGGTCACCTTCAGCAGGGTCTCGCCGGGGGCGGCGTCCTTGCTGAGGGTGGCCGTGCCGGAGGCCTTGGTGCCGGTGGACCCGTCCTCGGTGCCGTCGCTCTGGGCAGGGATGCTCACTGCCTTGTCCTCTGCGTTCTCACTCACAGCTTCGGCGCAATCTCTTCGGTCCAGATCCGTTCCCGCTGCTCCTGCGACATGTGGCAGGCGGCCCAGTGCTTGTCGCCGACCTCGGACAGCTCCGGGCGGACCGTGCGGGTCAGATTGTCCTTCGGGACGTCGGCGTACGGGCAGCGCGGGTTGAAGGCGCAGCCGGACGGGATGTTGATCAGCGAGGGCGGGGAGCCCTTGACCGGGATCAGGCGCTCCTGCTGGTCGCGGTCGAGGCGCGGCATCGAACCCAGCAGACCCCAGGTGTAGGGGTGCCGGGGTTCGTAGAACACCTTCTCGGCCGGGCCCCGCTCGACGCAGCGGCCGCCGTACATCACCAGGATGTCGTCGGCCAGTTCGGCGACGACGCCCAGGTCGTGGGTGATGATGATGACCGCGGAGCCGAACTCCTTCTGCAGGTCGCGGATCAGGTCGAGGATCTGGGCCTGGACCGTCACGTCGAGCGCGGTGGTCGGCTCGTCCGCGATCAGCAGCTCGGGGTTGTTCACCAGCGACATGGCGATCATGGCGCGCTGGCGCATACCGCCGGAGAACTCGTGCGGGTAGTTGTCCACCCGCTTGTCCGGCTGCGGGATGCCCACGCGGTCGAGCATCTCGATCGCCCGCTTGCGGGCGGTCTTCTTGTCGACGTCGTGGTGGATCCGGTAGGCCTCCACGATCTGCGCGCCGATCGTGTAGTACGGGTGCAGCGCCGACAGCGGATCCTGGAAGATCATCGCCATCTCGCGGCCGCGCATCTTGCGCACGTGGTCGGGATCGGCGGACAGCAGCTCGGTGCCGTTGAGCCAGATCTCGCCGGATATCTGCGCCTTGCGCTTGCCGTACTGGCCGGCGGTGTGCAGGCCCATGATGCCGAGCGAGGTCACGGACTTGCCGGAGCCCGACTCACCCACGATGCCGAGGGTCTTGCCCTTCTCCAGCTGGAAGCTGAGCCCGTCGACGGACTTCACCAGGCCGTCGTCGGTCGGGAAGTGCACCTTCAGGTCGCGCACTTCCAGGAAGGAGGTCGGTGCGGGCGAGGAGCTCGTGGGCTCGCCCACGGCCGCTCCGCTCTTGCTGAGTTCGGTCATGCGAGCCTCACTCGGGGGTCGATCACGGCGTACAGGATGTCCACCGCGAGGTTGGCGATGAGCACCGCGAGGGAGGTGATGAGGGTCACGCCCAGGATGATGGGCAGGTCCTGGTTCTTGATGGCGGTCAGCACGGCCTGGCCGAGGCCGGGGATGCTGAACGTGGTCTCGGTGAGGATCGCGCCGCCGATGAGGGCGCCGAGGTCCATGCCGAGCATGGTCAGGATCGGGGTCATCGTGGAGCGCATGGCGTGCTTGCCGATGACGACCGGCTCCGTGAGGCCCTTGGCGCGGGCGGTGCGGATGTAGTCCTCACCGAGGATCTCCAGCATGGTGGCCCGGGTGATACGGGCGTACATCGCCGCGTAGAGGAAGGCGAGCGTGATCCAGGGAAGGATCATGCCGCCGAGCCAGCCGGAGAAGCTGTCGGTGATCGAGACGTACTGGCCGTTGATCCAGTTCAGTCCGTAGCTGAAGATCGCCAGCGAGAGCAGACCGGTGAAGTAGATGGGCAGCGAGACACCGCTGAGGGCGACGACCATCGCGCCGCGGTCCCAGAGGCTGCCCCGCTTGAGGGCGGAGAGCACACCCGCGGCGACACCGAAGACGAGCCACAGCACGGCGGCACCGAGCGCCAGTCCCAGGGTCACCGGGAAGCGCGAGGTCAGCACCGGCCAGACGGCCTGCTCGCTGCGGAAGGAGTAGCCGAAGCACGGCGCGGCACAGTGGGTGACATCGCCGCCGGCCGCGTAGGTGCGACCCACGAAGATGCCCTTGAAGAAGTGCCAGACCTGCGAGTAGATCGGGTCGCTCAGGCCCAGCTTCTCGCGCACCGCCGCAACGGCGTGCGGGTCTGCCTGCTTGCCCACGAAGCTCGTGGCGATGTCCACGCCCGCCCACTTGGGGACGAGGAAGAAGATGCTGAAGACCACCAGGATGATGACCACCAGCATCACTGCGGCGGCGAACAGCCGCCTGATGAGGTAAGCGAGCACAGCTAACGGCCCGCCGCGGACCGCGGGCCCATCGGAGGTCGTCCGAGGGGCCCGCGGCTCGCCGCGCCGGCCTTCACCTGCCTTTCGTGCCGTTCGGCGGGTGTGCCGGGTTTACTTCGTGGACTTCAGGCCGAGGTTGACGAAGTCGTAGTAACCGCTGTACGCGTTCGTCGTGTACACGTTGGCCAGACGCGAGGAGCGGATGTTGAGCAGCCGCTCGAAGGTGAAGGGCAGGTAGTACGCGCCCTCCATGACCTTGTGGTCGATCTGGGTGGCGATCTGGGTCTTCTTCGACTCGTCCAGCGTGGTGGTGTACTGGTCGAACAGGCCGTCGATCGCCTTGTCCTTGATCAGGGCGTAGTTGTTGTTACCGCTCTGCAGGATGTAGTGGCTGCTCCACAGCGGGATGCCGTAGCCCTGGACGGTCGGGAAGTCCGGACCCCAGCCCATGATGATGATGCCGAGCTTCTTCTTCGCCACGTTGGAGGGCGAGCCGATGATGCCCGGGCTCTGCGAACCGTCGTACTGGTAGATGTCGGCGTTGATGCCGACCTTCTTCAGCGCGGCCTGCAGGGACTCGGCGGTGGCCACTTCCTGCGACTTGTTGTTGCGGACGGCGATGGTGGTGGAGAAACCGTTCGGCTGACCGCAGGCCTTGAGCTCCTGCTTGGCCAGGTTCACGTTGCCGTTCTTGTTGGCACCGGAGATCTGGTACGGGTCGTACTTCTGGCCCTCGCCACCGGCGACCGACGGCGGGAGCATGTTGGTGCCGATGTCACCACCGGCGATGGGGCCACCGCGGGCGGTCTGCAGGGACACGTGGTCGGCTGCGTAGATCACGGCCTTGCGGCAGTGGATGTTGTCGAACGGCTTGACGCTCTGCGGGAAGACCGCGTAGCGGATGAAGCCGGAGACCGGGTTGTCCAGGTTGCCCTTGTGCTGCTTCAGGGCGATCTGGCGGCCCTGCGGGCCCAGGCCGGTCTGGCTGGCGTCCAGGTCGTAGTCGCCGTTGATCAGGCGCTGGTCGGAGTCGGCCTGGTTGGTCGAGATGTCCAGCGTGATCTTGTCCGGGTAGGCCTTGCGGACCGGGTCCGAGGACGCCTTCCAGTTGGCGTTGCGGACCAGGACGAGGTTCTTGCCCGGGGTGTAGGACTGGAACTTGTACGGGCCCGAGGAGAACGGGTGCAGGCCGTACTTGGACTTGGTGTCCATGTCCTGGCGGACCGGGGAGGCCGTCACCATGGCGAGCACCTGCAGGAAGTCCGAGTTGGCCTGCGGCAGGTGGAAGACGATCGTCTTGGCGTCCGGCGTCGAGATCGCCTTCAGGCCCAGGTGGTCCTTCGAGGTGTCCTTGTAGGGACCCTTGTAGGTGTTCTTCGGGTCCAGCATCTGCTGGAGGTAGACCGGACCGCCGGAGAGGACGTCCTGCGCCCAGGAGCGCTCGATGCCGTACTTGACGTCCTGGGAGGTGATCGGCTTGCCGTCCTCCCAGGTGATGCCGTCGCGCAGGGTGAAGGTGTAGGTCTTGCCGCCGTCCGTGACCTTGCCCATGTCGGTGGCGAGGTCCGGGGTGAGCTGGGCACCCTCGGCACCCGGCGCGGTCTTGTAGGTGAGCAGCTGGCGGCTGTAGTAGCGGGAGAAGTCCCACATGAAGCCGTAGTAGCCGCGCGTGGTGTCCCACGAGTCGGCGTCCTGCGTGCTCACGAACTTCAGCGTGCCGCCCTTCTTGACCTGGTCGGCCTGGGCGACCTTGTTGACGGCCGCGTTGAAGCCGGCCGCGCCGTTCTTCGAGCCGCCGTCGCCATTGCCACCGCCGCACGCCGCCGTGGTCAGCAGCCCGGCGACCACTGCGGCAGCGGCAAGGGCCTGCTTGCGCCGCCCTGAGGTGCGTTGGGTGTTCACGATCTCGGATCCTCCGGATTTGATGAGAGACCCCGTGGCAGAGCTCACGGGACGCTTGGGGTACGGCACTTCGGCCTCAGCGGGAACCCTTCGGGTCGAGCGCGTCCCGCACGCCGTCGCCGAAGAGGTTGAAGGCAAGAACCGTGATGAAGATCGCCACGCCCGGGATCACCATGTACATGGGGTCCGAGTCGTAGTAGTCGATCGCGTTCGAGAGCATCTGCCCCCAGGAGGCGGTGGGCGGCTTGACGCCCACGCCCAGGAAGCTGAGCGCCGCCTCGGTCAGGATGTTCGTGGGGATCATCATCGTCGTGTACACGATGATCGGCGCGACGAGGTTGGGCAGCAGTTCCTTGAAGAGGATGTAGAACCGCCCGGCACCGAGTGAGCGTGCCGCCTCCACGTACTCACGTTCGCGCAGCGAGAGCGTCTGCCCGCGCACCACACGGCCGATGTACGGCCAGCCGAAGAAGCCGATGACGAGGATCATCACGAAGACGCGCACGCCCGTGCCGGTGAGCCCCAGCATCTGGTTCGGCATGACGGAGACCAGGGCGATGATGAACAGCAGCTGCGGGAAGGCGAGAAGACCGTCCATGACCCGGCTGATGAGCGAGTCGACCCAGCCGCCGAAGAAGCCCGCGAGGATACCGAGGATCGTGCCCAGGATGACGGCCACCACGGCCGACAGGAAGCCGACGAGCAGCGAGATCTGGGCGCCGTAGAGGATGCGGGCGAAGATGTCGCGGCCGTTGACCGGTTCGACCCCGAGCAGGTGGTCGCCGCTGATGCCACCCATGGAGCCCGTGGGCGTGCTGAACAGCGGGTCGATCAGATCCTGGTGGTAGACGTCCGGGTCCTGGCCGATGAGGTTCGTGATCACCGGCGCGAGCAGGGCGACCACGATGAGGAGAAGCACGACCACGCCCCCGGTCAGGGCGAGCTTGTCCCGCTTGAGGCGTTCCCAGGCGATCCGTCCGAGGGATCGGCCCTGGACGGCCTTCGCGTCGCCGGCCGCGACCGCCGCTTCCTCGGCCGCACCCGGGGCCGCTTCCGCGGTCGGCTCGTGCAATGGTGCCGTCATTAGGCTGGGACCCCTCTCAACCGGCGGTAGCCGGCCCGCACTTGCCGCTGGTAGCGGCATCAAACAGTCCGTCGTACACAGGGGCGAACCCCTTGAAGGGGGAGTCTTCAACGCTTGCGCGATCAGCCGCCAGCCTTGACGGGGAATGGATGCGCAACCGTGATGCAAGCTGGCGTTTCCTGTTATGCGGACAGGCAGTGCCGGCGACCGGACGCAACCCGGAGGGGTGGACCGCCGCGAGGAGGGTCCTGTATGCCCCGTAAGCCCAGGTCAGTAGCTGCCGTGGACCGGCGGATAGCCGTAGCCCGCGGCCGGGGTCTGCGGCTGGGGGGAGGCCTGGAGCTGGGGCTGGGGTGCCGCGTGGGCCTCGCGGTCGTAGAAGGGCCGGGCGTTGGCCCGCATCCACATCACGACCGGGTCGTAGTCGTCGGCCATCGCGACCGTGGACACCGGCAGGCCCTCCGGGACCGCGCCCACGGACTGCTGCATCATCGCGCGCACCGAGTCGACCGCGGCCGGCGAGGTGTCGTACACGTCCAGGCCGATGGCGAGGTACGGCGCCCCGTGCGCCGGCTGCACCCAGGCGCGGCGCAGGGAGCGCAGCGCCGGGGTGCGGTGGGCGTTCTGCGCCAGCAGGGCGTAGAACTGCGGGATCTCGATGCCGGGCTCGGTCAGCCGGAGGGGTCCGGCGGGCTGGCGGTCCAGGCCCGTGGCGATGCGGCGCAGATCCAGCCAGGGGATGCCGACGCCGCCGCCCGGGGCGTGCGGGTTGAGCCAGAGGCCGAAGTGGTCCGGATAGAGGGTGCGGGCCACGTCGAATCCGTCGACGACCTCGCACGACCGGTTCCAGCCGCTGGCCGACAGCTCCTGGGCGGAGGTGACGCACGGGGCGTACTGGAAGCCGTCGACCTCCATGTTCCCGTACTGGGCGTCCGGGGAGCCGGCCTGGCCGTGCCACAGAAGCATCCAGATCTGGCCGGAGGAGGGGGTGGCGAGGGCGCGCAGCAGGGCCTCGTAGGCGTCGTAGCGGCCGGGGGTGACCTGGCGCAGCATGTGCTCGACGCTGCCGCTGTGGCTCGCGCTCACCTGTCGTGCCCTTCTCTTTTCAGTGCCCCGCGTTCGGGGACAGCTTAAGCGCCCACCGGGGTGCCGCCTTGGGTACGTGCGCGAGTGCGGGTGAGCGGGGGTACTCACGCAGTTCCCCCGCGCCCCTGGGTCGGCTGCCCCCTGCGTCGGCTTCCCGTGGCCGTATTTCTAGTGACCGTACTGATAGAAGGGGCGGACGTTCGCCCTCAGCCATGCGGCCACCGGGTCGTCGGTCACGTCCATGAGGACCAGGTTGACCGGCCACTTGACCGGGACTTTACCGAGGGCTCTGCCCAGGGCCTGCATGGGGAGGGCGCGCAGGTCGCCCTCCCACTGGGAGAGTTCGACGCCGACGAACAGCACCGGGTCGGCCGTCTCGATGGCGGCCAGGCAGCGGCGGGCGGTGAGGACCACGCCGGTCTCGGCGAACTCGGCGGACGCGGCGGAGAGGAAGTCGACCGGGTCGTCCTGCCAGTCGGGCTCGAAGAGGCGGACCCGGCCGCCGGTGTTCGGGCCGTCGAGCGGGGTACGGCCGGCCCGGCACAGCTCGGCCACCGCCTCGGGCGGCAGCGGGATGCCGACCAGCGCGTCGGGGTTCACGGCGACGCCGACCTGCGGGGGCAGCCCGCGGGCGAACTCCACGGCGGGGGCGATGGTGTACGACATGTGGGGGCCGGCCGCCTGGCGCAGCTGCTCCTCGGAGCTGAACACCGGGACGTACGCCTGGCCGTCGATGTCCAGCGTGGGCAGGTCGAGCGCTCCGCTGTCCGGGCCGCCGCCGCTCGGCAGCGGGATCCACAGCAGGCTGCGGCCCAGCACCTCGATGATCCGGCCGGCCGCGGCGGGTATGCCGAGGGAGGCCGAGAGCACCTCCTCCAGTTCGTTGCCCGGCCAGCCGCCGTGCGGCTGGGGGTGCGCCTGTGCCGGGAAGTCCGCGGGAATGTCCGCCGGGAAGTCCATCTGCCTACCGCCTGCTGGGAACAACTGCTGTGACCATGAAGGCTAGCGGGTGGCTGTGACAGTGCCGCGCTCCGTGAACGCGATGCGCCGCAGGGCGTCCGCCGCCGGCCGGTCCAGCAGCACCGCCGAGCCGCAGCCCGCGGGCGGCTCGCCCCGCTCGACCGCGCCGAGCAGCCGGGCGGTCGTACGACGGTGGCGGCGGAAGGCGTGACCGGAGACGCCGCGGCCGCGTTCGCGCTGGCCCTCGCGGGCGGCCTCGGGGCTGACGTCGAGCAGCAGCAGGTGGAGGGTGCCGCCGCGGCGGCGTGCCGCGCGGGCGAGCCAGGCGCGCACCCAGGGCTGGGTGCCGCAGTCGTGCACCACGACGCTCTCGCCGGTGCGCAGGGCGCGGCGCAGGGCGGCGTAGTGGGCGAGGCGGACCAGGGGGCGGTAGAGGGCGTAGGGAAGGAGGCGGGGCAGGCGGGCCGCGAAGCGGTCGCGGGTGTCCTGGGAGTCGATGCGGGCTCCGGCGACCGCGCGGTGCATCAGGGTGGACTTGCCGCTGCCGGGCAGGCCGGTGATCACGACGAGGTCGCGGGCGCCGAAGACCAGGGCGCGCGGGCTGCGGCCGGCGCGGGCGCGCAGATCGCGGACGACCGGGGCCGCGCGCCCGGCGCAGCGCTCGCGCGCCGGGGCGGAGGCCTGCTCGGGCACCGCGATGCCGGTGGTGGCGGTGGCGTACGCCGGGGTGCTCTTCACGGTGATCGTCCTCCCCTGTCGGCTTGGTCATCTCCATGCCCGCACTATGTAAAGGGAAGGTAATGTACGCCGTCGGCGGTTCGGTCCTCGTACTGCCACAGGTCGGTTACGAAACTCGGCTCGGCGTGCAATGATGTGGCCGCCAACTGCATACCGGCCGCTTGAATCCGCGCGGGAGAGTTCCCAGCAGCCTTCGCTGGGGCGCCGAAGGAGCAAGTCCCTCCCTTGAATCTCTCAGGCCCCGTTACCGCGCGGGCGAGGCACATCTGAAAAGCGGGCCGCTGCGTCAGTGGCTCCACCCAAGGTGCAAGCCGTGATCGTCCCTGTGGCGGTCCTGGCGAACCTCTCAGGTTCCGATGACAGATGGGGAGGAACGTTCCTCGCCCGTCCTGCTTCGCCCTGGGAGACGACCGACCGATGAGCAGTACCGAACTCCGTCATACCGCGCTCGATGCCGTGCATCGCTCGCTCGGTGCGACGATGACCGACTTCGCCGGCTGGGACATGCCGCTGCGCTACGGCTCCGAGCGCGACGAGCACCTCGCGGTGCGCACCAAGGCGGGCCTCTTCGACCTCTCCCACATGGGCGAGATCACCGTCACCGGCGCCGACGCGGCCGCCGTCCTGAACTTCGCCCTGGTCGGCAACATCGCCTCCGTCGGCGTCGGCCGCGCCCGCTACACCATGATCTGCCGGGCCGACGGCGGCATCCTGGACGACCTGATCGTCTACCGGCTCGCCGAGACCGAGTACATGGTCGTGGCCAACGCCTCCAACGCCCAGGTGGTGCTGGACGCGCTGACCGAGCGCGCCGCCGGCTTCGACGCCGAGGTCCGCGACGACCGGGACGCGTACGCGCTGATCGCCGTGCAGGGGCCGGAGTCGCCGGCGATCCTGAAGTCGCTGACCGACGCCGACCTCGACGGCCTGAAGTACTACGCCGGTCTGCCCGGCACCGTCGCCGGCGTGCCGGCCCTGATCGCCCGCACCGGCTACACCGGCGAGGACGGCTTCGAGCTGTTCGTGAAGCCCGAGCACGCCGTCGAGCTGTGGCAGGCGCTGACCAAGGCGGGCGAGGGCGTCGGGCTGGTCCCGTGCGGCCTGTCCTGCCGGGACACCCTGCGCCTTGAGGCGGGCATGCCGCTGTACGGGCACGAGCTGACCACCTCGCTCACCCCCTTCGACGCCGGGCTCGGCCGGGTGGTGAAGTTCGAGAAGGAGGGCGACTTCGTCGGGCGCGAGGCGCTCGCCGAGGCCGCCTCCCGCGCCGAGCAGAACCCGCCGCGCGTCCTGGTCGGCCTGGTCGCCGAGGGCCGCCGGGTGCCGCGCGCGGGGTACACCGTCGTCGCCGGCGGCGAAGTGATCGGCGAGGTCACCTCCGGCGCCCCCTCCCCCACCCTGGGCAAGCCGATCGCCATGGCCTACGTCGACGCGGCGCACGCGGCGCCGGGCACCGAGGGCGTCGGCGTGGACATCCGGGGCAGCCACGAGCCGTACGAGGTCGTGGCGCTGCCGTTCTACAAGCGCCAGAAGTAGACACTGGGCGCACTCGCGGTGTGACCCCGCGCACGTTCGCGCCACTCACCAGCGCATCCAGCAGTCCCCCCGTCACCAGCACTTTCCCGCGTACAGGAGAATTCAGGCCATGAGCAACCCCCAGCAGCTGCGCTACAGCAAGGAGCACGAGTGGCTGTCGGCCGCCGAGGACGGCGTCTCGACGGTCGGCATCACCGAGTTCGCGGCCAACGCGCTCGGCGATGTGGTCTACGCCCAGCTCCCCGAGGTCGGCTCCACGGTGACCGCGGGCGAGACCTGCGGCGAGCTGGAGTCGACCAAGTCGGTCTCCGACCTGTACTCGCCGGTCACCGGTGAGGTCACCGAGATCAACGAGGACGTCGTCAACGACCCGTCGCTGGTGAACTCGGCCCCCTTCGAGGGCGGCTGGCTGTTCAAGGTGCGCGTCACGGAGGAGCCGGCCGACCTGCTCTCCGCCGACGAGTACACCGCCCAGAACGCCGGCTGAGGAGTCGTAGCCGTATGACCGTCCTGAACACGCCCCTGCACGAGCTGGACCCGGAGATCGCCGCCGCGGTCGACGCCGAGCTCGGCCGCCAGCAGTCCACGCTGGAGATGATCGCCTCCGAGAACTTCGCTCCGCTCGCGGTGATGGAGGCGCAGGGCTCCGTCCTCACGAACAAGTACGCCGAGGGCTACCCGGGCCGCCGCTACTACGGCGGCTGCGAGCACGTCGACGTCGCCGAGCAGATCGCCATCGACCGGATCAAGGAGCTGTTCGGCGCCGAGTACGCCAACGTCCAGCCCCACTCCGGCGCCTCCGCCAACCAGGCGGCGCTGTTCGCGCTGGCCCAGCCCGGGGACACCATCCTCGGCCTGGACCTGGCGCACGGCGGCCACCTGACCCACGGCATGCGCCTGAACTTCTCCGGCAAGCAGTTCGACGTGGTCGCCTACCACGTGGACGCCGAGACCGGCCTGGTCGACATGGCCGAGGTCGAGCGGCTCGCCAAGGAGCACCGCCCTAAGGTGATCATCGCGGGCTGGTCGGCGTACCCGCGGCAGCTGGACTTCGCGGAGTTCCGCCGGATCGCCGACGAGGTCGAGGCGTACCTCTGGGTCGACATGGCGCACTTCGCGGGCCTGGTCGCGGCAGGTCTGCACCCGAACCCGGTGCCGCACGCCGACGTGGTGACCTCCACCACGCACAAGACGCTGGGCGGCCCGCGCGGCGGCATCATCCTCGCGAAGAAGGACTTCGCGAAGAAGCTGAACTCCTCCGTCTTCCCGGGCTTCCAGGGCGGCCCCCTGGAGCACGTGATCGCGGCGAAGGCGGTCTCCTTCAAGGTCGCCGCCTCTCAGGAGTTCAAGGAGCGCCAGCGTCGTACCGTGGAGGGTGCCCGCATCCTCGCCGAGCGCCTGACCGCGGCGGACGCCCGTGAGGCCGGGGTGAACGTCCTGTCCGGCGGCACGGACGTGCACCTCATCCTCGTCGACCTGCGCGAGTCGCAGCTGGACGGCCAGCAGGCCGAGGACCGCCTCCACGAGGTCGGTATCACGGTCAACCGCAACGCCGTCCCGAACGACCCGCGGCCGCCGATGGTCACCTCGGGCCTGAGGATCGGTACGCCGGCCCTGGCGACCCGCGGCTTCACGGCCGAGGACTTCGCCGAGGTCGCGGACGTGATCGCGGAGGCGCTGAAGCCGTCGTACGACGCCGAGGCCCTCAAGGCGCGCGTGAAGGCGCTCGCCGACAAGCACCCGCTGTACCCGGGCCTGAACAAGTAGTCCCGGGCACGTAAGTCCCCTGGTGGGGCACCCGACGGAGGATCCCGGAGGGCGCCCCACCACCCCCTGTTCTTGAGGAGTGACCGTGGCCATCTCGGTCTTCGACCTGTTCTCGATCGGCATCGGCCCGTCCAGCTCCCACACGGTCGGCCCGATGCGGGCGGCGCGGATGTTCGCCCGCCGGCTGCGCAACGAGGGGCTCCTGGAAAAGGTCGCCTCCCTGCGGACGGAGCTGTACGGCTCCCTGGGCGCGACCGGGCACGGCCACGGCACCCCGAAGGCCGTCCTGCTCGGCCTGGCCGGCGACTCGCCGCGCACGGTGGACGTGGAGACGGCGGACGCGCGGGTGGAGGCGATCAAGGCCGAGGGCCGGATCGAGCTCCTGGGCGAGCACGAGATCGCGTTCGACTTCGACCAGGACCTCGTGCTGCACCGCCGCAAGGCCCTGCCGTACCACGCCAACGGCATGACGCTGTGGGCGTACGACGCCTCGGGCGCGGAGCTGCTGTCGAAGACGTACTACTCGGTCGGCGGCGGCTTCGTGGTGGACGAGGACGCGGTCGGCGCGGACCGGATCAAGCTGGACGACACGGTCCTGAAGTACTCCTTCCGCACGGGCGACGAGCTGCTGCGCCTGACGAAGGAGACCGGTCTGTCGATCTCCTCCCTGATGCTGGAGAACGAGCGGGCCTGGCGCACGGAGGAGGAGATCCGGGCCGGCCTGCTGGAGATCTGGCGGGTGATGCGCGAGTGCGTCGCGCGCGGCATGTCCCGCGAGGGCATCCTGCCGGGCGGTCTGCGGGTCCGCCGCCGCGCGGCCGTCTCCGCGCGCCAACTGCGCGCCGAGGGCGACCCCTTGGCACACGCCATGGAGTGGATCACGCTCTACGCGATGGCGGTGAACGAGGAGAACGCGGCGGGCGGCCGGGTCGTCACGGCCCCGACGAACGGGGCGGCCGGCATCATCCCGGCCGTCCTGCACTACTACATCAACTTCGTGCCCGGCGCCGACGAGGAGGGCGTGGTCCGCTTCCTGCTGGCCGCCGGCGCGATCGGCATGCTCTTCAAGGAGAACGCCTCCATCTCCGGCGCCGAGGTCGGCTGCCAGGGCGAGGTCGGCTCCGCCTGCTCCATGGCGGCGGGCGCGCTGGCCGAGGTGCTCGGCGGCTCCCCGGAGCAGGTGGAGAACGCGGCCGAGATCGGCATGGAGCACAACCTGGGCCTGACCTGCGACCCGGTCGGCGGCCTGGTCCAGATCCCGTGCATCGAGCGCAACGGCATGGCCGCGGTGAAGGCCGTCACCGCCGCCAGGATGGCCATGCGCGGCGACGGCTCCCACAAGGTGTCCCTGGACAAGGTCATCAAGACCATGAAGGACACCGGCGCGGACATGTCCGTGAAGTACAAGGAGACGGCGCGGGGCGGGCTGGCGGTGAACATCATCGAGTGCTGAGGGTATGGGCCCTGACCAGCGCCTCGTGTCTTCGAGCGCTGGTCGGGGTGGATGTCATCCGATACATGAGTGCTACGGGAGACGGTCCACGGACGCAGGCAGGGCACGGCGCTCGGTGATCACACAGGGACCGCTTCGACCACGCCGTCTCCCGCGTGAACGACGTCCCGCCCACCGAAGCCATCACCGGCCACGCCGGCACTCCTCGCCGCGGCCGGCCTCCACGGCCACACATACGCCCTCGACGCCGTCGTCGCCGCCACCGCACTGGCCTCCCCCTCCCCTGTGACCGTCCTCACGCCGGACCCCGAGGACCTTCCGCAGTAGCCGGGGTCTCACGGGCGAGGTCAGCCCTCAAGGCCTTTGAGAATCAGGGCTGCCCGGCCTCCGTGGGCACCTCCGTACGTTTCCTGGGCATGGGCCCCCAGCGCTGCGGGTCGTGGCCGCCGCAGGAAGCACACCGCAGTGCGGCGGGTCCGCGCTCCGTCGAGGCCCGGTCGGCGTCGTGCTGGACGCCCGGGCCCGGGAGGGATGTTCCGCCAGGGGCTACCACGCGGTAACCGCCTGCTCCTACGCTGCCGTCGTCAACTCGACGACAGCGAAGGGGAGTTCAGGGATGAGCCGAGTGAGACGGCTGGCGGCACTCGCGGGGGCCGCCGCCCTGTTCGTGGTGGCGCCGGGCACCGCGCACGCCGCGGCGCCGAAGTTCTCCGAGACGACCGCGATCGGAACGCACAACGCGTACGACAAGGCCAAGTACACCTATTTCGCCCAGGCGTTGGACTCGGGTGCCTCGCTGCTTGAGATCGACGTCTACGCGGACAGCCTGAGCAAGCGCTGGCGGGTGAGCCACAGCAACCCGTGGGGCGACGACAACAACTGCGAGGCCGCGAAGACCCCGGGCGAGCTGTACAGCAAGAACCGCGACCAGGACTTCGGCAGCTGCCTGGACAACATCGCGGCCTGGAACCAGCTCCACCCCGACCACCCGCCGATCGTCTTCAAGATAGAGATGAAGGTCGGCTTCAACAACAACGGCGGACTCGGTCCGGACGAGTTCGACACCCTGATCGGCCAGAAGCTCGGCAACAGTGTCTACAAGCCGGCCGACCTGCTGGGTTCGTCGTACTCCACGCTCGACGCGGCCGCGAAGGCCAACGCCTGGCCCAGCCGCGACTCCCTCAAGGGCAAGTTCATCTTCGAGGTCATCCCCGGCACCGTAGAGATGAACAACCCCTTCGACCACTACTGGACGGACCAGGAGTACGGCGACCACCTGCGCGACCTGTACGCGGCCGGGAACATCTCACAGGCCGAGGCCTTCCCGGCGGTACTGGGCGCGGCGAACGGCGACCCGCGAGCGACCCGCTGGGCCTCCGACACCTCGATCCGCCCCTGGTTCGTGTTCTTCGACGGTGACGCGGCGACGTACGTCAACAACGGTTACGACACGTCGTTCTACTCCACGAACCACTACATCTCGATCATGACGGACGCCTACAACGTCTCCCCCGCGATCTCCTCCACCGACCCGACGGACGCGGAGGTCGCCGCCCGGCTGGCCCTGCTCGCGAAGGACCACGCGAGCATCATCACCTCCGACTGGTCGGCGAAGTCCGCGTCGGTACTGAGTTCGACGGCGACGCGGAGCTGACGTTCCCCCGCGCGGGGCGGATCGGGCGTGCCATCGTGGGGCATCACCTAACCAGCGACACCTTTCCCCCACCCGCTCTTCGAGGAGTCCCCCACATGCTCCGCGGCATCGACGTCAGCGCGTACCAGTCGTCCTCCTACGACACGAGCGGCCTCTCCTTCGCCTTCATCAAGGCGACGGAGGGCCATTCGTACGTCAGTCCCCGTGCCGGCGCCCAGGCGAAGACCGCCCGTGACGCCGGCCTGGTCGTGGGCTTCTACCACTTCCTGTGGCCCGGCGACCTCACCGCCCAGGCGGAGTACTTCGTGGCCAAGGCCCCGTCGAGGGCGGGCGACATCCTCGCCGTCGACTGGGAGACCACCGGCGACGGCACCCGAGCGAGCAACGCGGAGAAGGACACCTTCATCCGGAAGGTGAAACAGCTGCGGCCGCACCACAGGGTCGTGCTCTACACGAACAGGGACTTCTGGTTGACGGTCGACACGACCTCCTACGCCGGCGACGGCCTCTGGATCGCCGACTACGTCACGGCGGGCGAGCCCCGCATCAAGGCGAAGTGGCTCTTCCACCAGTACACCAGCGAGCCACACGACAAGGACGTGGCCAATTTCGCGAGCAAGGCGGCGCTGAAGGACTGGGCCGACGGCGCGTAGGAACTGACTCGCGGACGCGTCGACGGGTGGAGCGTCGAGCACGCGGGTACGGGCCTGGACGGTCCGCGTCCGCGGCACTCGACGATCCCGCCTTCGGCCGTCTCCCTGCCAACGCCGGGCGCCCGAGCAACGAGACAGCCAGACAGACGTCATGCGCACGAAGTGCCGAATCGGCTGCGCCGGAAGCCGTACGCGAGGAGCGGGAGGCGGCCGAAGTCAGCCCCGGAAGCCCTCCGGGCGTTCCGGGGAGGCCTCCGCGAGGGCCTTCTTCACTCCCTCCACGCCTGCGCGCAGGCCGTACACCGGGGAGCCCGGCTGCTGGCGCCAGGAGTCGTCGAGGCCACCCGCGTCGACCGTGTCGAAGCCGAGTTCGTCGATGAGGGCGCGGACGGCTCGCTTGGCCTGCTCGTCGTCGCCCGCGACCGGGACGGCGATGCGCTCGGGGTCGCCCGCGGGGCGGTGGCGGTCCAGGATGTCCTGGGCGTAGGTGCCGTTGAAGGCCTTGATCACCGGGTGGCCCAGGTGCTGCTCGGTCCAGCGGCTCTCGGTCAGGCCGTCGTCCTCGATGGCCGCGATCCGGCCGTCGCGCTCCCGCGGGTAGTAGTTGCCGGTGTCGATGACCGCGACTCCCTCGGCGGCGCCCTCCAGCAGTCCGGAGGGGAGGTTCGGGACCGCCTTGAGGGGGACGGTGACGACCACCAGCCGGGCGCCCTTGGCCGCCTCCTCGGCCCGGACCGGGGTCGCGCCGGTCTCCCGGGCCAGCTCCTCGAGGGTCTCGGGGCCACGGGAGTTGGCCACGGAGACGTCGTGACCGAGGGCGGTGAGCCGGCGGGTGAGGTTGCCGCCGATGTTCCCCGCGCCGATGATGCCGATCTTCATGTCAGGCCCTCCGGATGATGACGAGCGGTTGCATGCATGCGCATGCTTCTGTGCTCGGCGTCAACCCTCGTCGGCCTGCGGCTATTCCGCCGGTGCGGCGATCGGGTGAGGGGTACGGGCGCGTGCGGCTCAGAGGCGTACCACGCTCCTGCCCGTGTGCCGGTTGGACTCCATCAGGCGGTGTGCGTCCCGGATGTCGTCCAGGCCGTCGTACACCTCGGCGATCACCGGGCGCAGCGAACCGTCGGCGAGGCCGGCGGGCATGACAGAGGGGCCCTCACCGCGGTGAGGGCCCCTCTCGGCGCGTCACTTGTTCAGGTAGGCCCAGAACTCGTCGAACGACAGGACCTTGTCGCCGTTGATGTCGCGCTGCTTGATGATGGCCTCGGCGACCGTCTCCGTGACGTTCCAGTCACCTTGCTGGGCCAGGGCGGTCTTGAACTCGGCGGCGGTGATGAATCCGTCACCGTCCGCGTCGATCCGCTGGAACTGCTTGCGTGCTTCCTCGATGTCCGCCACCGATCCGCCCCTTATGGTCGTGTTTCTCATGCCGTGCTGGCGTACTGACGCTGGTCAGATTAACGGCCCGGCCAGGCCTTCAGTGCCTCGACCACCCAGCCGAACTCCTCCTCGAACCTCGGCGGCTCCTGCTCGCCCTTGATCACCGCCGCCAACTCCCGGTAGCGGGCGACCTCGTTGCCGAGGTCGATGCGGCGGAGCACGGCCGCGCGGTCGGTGCCCGCGCCGAGCAGCTCGGTCAGCACAGCGTCGGCCTCCGGTGACCGCGGAGCCACTCCGCGTTCGCGCGCCGCGCCGACCAGCTCGACCAGGCGCTTGAAGAACATCGCCGAGGCACCGGCCGGGGTGTCCGGGGCGCGGTCGGCGGCGTTGAACTCGATCATCCTGCGCATCGCGGCCCGGAAGCCGGGGTTCTGAAGCAGTTCCGCCAGCTCCACCCAGGCGTCGACCTGCTCCGGGGCCGGATCGTCCGGCAACTGCACGCCGATGCTGCGGGTCCGCTCGCGGATCCAGGGGTCGGCCGTGTCCAGCCCGTGGAAGATCTCCTCCACGAAGTCGTCCACGATCCGCTGCCGTTCCGCGGCCGACAGCCGCGCCAGTTTGTTCATGAGGGTCATCTCCTCCGCCGTCGAGCCTCGTCGGGCGACCGTCGACAGCACCGCGCGGGTCACCTTCAGCGACCGGATCTGCGCGTCCAGGGCGGCGACGTGCGTGGCCGCGACCTCGGCGACCGTCCGCTCCCCGGCCAGCACCTTCCGTACGTCGTCCAGGCCGAGCCCCAGCTCGCGCAGGGTGCGGATCAGCTCCAGGCGGGCCACGGCGGTGCCGTCGTAGAGCCGGTAGCCGCCGGACGACCGGGCCGTCGGGGCGAGGACGCCCTCGTCGGACCAGTAGCGGATGGTGCGCACGGTCAGGCCGGTGGCCCTGGCCAGCTCGCCGATGGTGAGGAGTCCGGTGCCGTCTTCGGTCATGTGCGCGAGTCTGGGCCTTCCAGCGGGTGGAGACTCAAGGAAGCGGGTCGCAGGTGGTGCGCCACACCGGTGCGACCTCGTGCGGTGTCGTGGGGGCGGTGGCCTCCGTGGCGGCGAGGACGACACCCGGGGACAGGGCGGTGGCGACGGTGGGGCGCCGCAGACGGGTGATGATCTTTTGCGGCACGAGCGGCCGTCCGGCCCGGCCGCATGGATCACCACCCGCAAGGCGCGTGTCCAACCGGCCCTGCGATCAGCGGAAGATGCCGGTGTGCCCGAGCGAGTAGCGGCCCGGCTGCGGATAGACCGCGAGGCCGTGCGGTCCGCTGCCGACCTTGATGCGGGCCAGTTCCCTGCCCGTGCCGGTGTCGATCGCGTACACCTCGGCGTTGTAGCGGCCGGACAGCCACAGGATCTTGCCGTCGGCGGAGACGCCGCCCATGTCGGGGCTGCCGCCGCCGGGCAGGTGCCACTTCTTGGTGAGCCGGTTCTGGGCGAAGTCGAAGACGGAGATGGAGCCCTCACCCCGGTTGGAGATGTACATCTCCCGCGAGTCGCGGCTGATGTAGAGGCCGTGGGCGCCCTTTCCGGTGTAGAGGAAGCGGGGCCGGGTGAACCTGTCGCCGTCGAGGATCCACAGGCCGTTGGCCACCATGTCGGCGATGTAGAACAGCTTGCCGTCCGGTGAGATCTTGACGTCCTGCGGCATCGCGCCGTGGAAGGGCAGCCGCTCCTGGGCGAGGATCTTCATCTTGGCGGTGTCGACCTTGAGGATCTCGCCGCTGAACTCGCAGGAGACGATGAAGTACCGGCCGTCCGGGGAGAAGTCGGCGTGGTTGACGCCGTAGCAGCTGGCCGGCACGGCCTTGACGACCTTCATGGTGTGCGCGTCGCGGAAGACCAGCTGGCGGTCCATCGAGGCCATGACGACGGCGTACCTGCCGTCGGGCGTGAAGTACAGGTTGTACGGGTCGTGCACGACGACGGCCTTGCCGGCCTTGCCGGTCCTCGGGTCGATCGGGGTGAGGCTGTTGCCGAGGTCGTTGTTGACCCAGAGGGTCTTCAGGTCCCAGGACGGCACGACGTGCTGGGGCTGGCGGCCGACCGGGATGGTGTCGATGATCTTGTAGGTCTTCGGGTCGATGACCGTGACGGTGTTGGAGTTGGTGTTGGGGACGTACACCCGGGACGGGAAGTCCCGGACCACTGGCGAGAGTTGGTTCGGGCGGTCGGCGGAGTAGAGGTCTTTCGGGTTCTCGACCGGCGGCATGCCGGGCAGCACGTTCACCTGCCGCTTGCCGTTGCCCGGCTGGGCCGGCGCCTTGCTGGCCAAGGTTTCGTCGCGGTGGGGCCGGGACCCCGCACTGCACGCGGACAGCAGCGTCAGGGCGGTGAGGGCGGCACCGGCTGCCAGCAGCCGGGCGGCGTTCGTGGTTCGCATCAGCTCAGCAGCTCCGTGGTGGTGACCGCGCGCAGTCCGCGGCCGTCGAGTTCGTGCAGGAGGACGGGCAGGGCGGCGACCGTGTCCGGGTACCCGAAGTGCAGGCTCACCACCGACCCGTTCCGCGCTTCGGCGAGAACCTTGCGGGTGACGGCGGCGGCGCCGGGGCGGGTGTAGTCGAGCGAGTCGACGTCGTACGACAGCACGTGCGGGTATCCGGCGGCGCGGGCGAGCCGGGCGACCAGCGGGGATGCGGTCGGTGAACGCGAGGGGCGGAACCAGGTGCCGATGGAACCGGTGAGGCGCTTCAACCGGTCCGCGCAGTCGGTGATCTCCTTGCGGGCGTCCGCCTCCGGCAGGGCGTTGACGGCGATGTGGCGCTGGGTGTGGTTGCCGAGGTCGTGGCCGCCGTCGAGGATCCGGCGGGCCACGTCGGGGTGTTCGTCCAGCCAGGTGCCGACGGCGAGCACGGTGAGACGGGCGCCGTGCTGCTCGGCCGCGGTGAGCAGGGAGTGGGCGATGGCGGGATCGCCCTGGCCGTGGAAGGTGAGGGCGATCCGGGGGCGGGTGCGCGGGCCGTGGGCGATCTGGGCGGGCTGCCCGGGATAGGCCTGGGGGGTGGGGGCCGCCTTGACGCCGGCCGTGGGGGTGCCGGCCGGACGGTGGCCGGAGGGGGTGGCGGACGGGGACCCGGGGTCTGTGGCGTTGGGCGGGGCGGCCTGGCCTGCGCCGCAACCGGCGGCGAGCGCGCCGCCGGCGACGAGCCCGGCGCCCGCGCGCAGCACCCCGCGTCGGTTGGTGGTGGTCACCCGCACCATTTAAGGGGGGTTAGGTAAGAAAACCGCCGATTGGCCCGAAAGAGGGACGATTTCGGGTCGCCGTAAGGCGAATGCCGCCCCCTCGCTACCGGTCGGCCACCCGCATCTCGAACCAGGTCGTCTTGCCGCGCGGCAGCAGATCCACGCCCCACCGGTCCGACAGCCTGTCCACGAGGAAGAGGCCCCGGCCGCTGACGTCCATCTCCTGCACCGGCATCAGACAGGGCAGGCCGCGCGAGGGGTCGCGGACCTCCACCCGGATCCAGCCGGGGCGGCGGCGCATGCGGAGGCCGAAGACCCGGGCGCCGGTGTGGCGTACGGCGTTGCCGACGAGTTCCGACACGAGTAAGACGGCGTCCTCGGTGAGCTTGGGGGGCAGCCGCCAAGTGCGCAGCACGACGACCTGGGCGAGCCGGCGGGCGGTGGCCGCGGACTCCGGGCGGGACGGCAGGGGCACCTCCGCCTCCGTCGGGTTGCCGAACAGTTCGAGCGCCTTGAGCGCCTGTTCGTCCTCGACCGCGGGCGACCAGCGTGCCTCGGCCGCACGGCTGTCTCCCCGCGGCTGTTCGATGCCCTCCAGCCCCGCCATGTCCCCATGATGGCGGCACGGAGCCGTCTTGGGGGCCGTTCCGGAGGAATACGCCCCCCGTGCGCCCCCTTTCCCCACCGCGCGATCGGCATATGCCGAAGGCATGTCACCCGTCGGTAATCCCTCGTTGACCTGCGAGGACGGCTCACTTCCGGGCAACCTTCCGGCTCCCTCGACGGCGCGGACTTAAGGCTGCCTTAAGGCTCCCATAAACCGCTCCATCGAGGGACCCGGATGAGACGAGACGTCAATTGCAAGGGTTACCAAGGGAGTTAAGGGGAAGTTCACATCGCTGACGCTCAGCGGAACTTGGCCTTGCCCGGGCCCTCCTCCACGAAGCTGCGCATGCCGGTCTCCCGGTCCTCGGTGGCGAACAGACCCGCGAACCAGTTCCGTTCGACGGCGAGCCCGGTGTCGATGTCGGTCTCCAGCCCGGTGTCGACCGACTCCTTCGCCGCGCGCAGGGCGATCGCCGGGCCCTGGGCGAGCTTCGCGGCCCAGGCGTGCGCCTGCTCGTACACCTCGGCGGCCGGGACCACCCGGTCCACCAGGCCGATCGCGAGGGCCTCGTCGGCCTTGACCTGACGGCCCGTGAAGATGAGGTCCTTGGCCTTGGAGGGGCCGACCAACCGGGGCAGCCGCTGGGTGCCGCCGGCGCCCGGGATCAGGCCGAGCAGGATCTCGGGCTGGCCGAGCTTGGCGTTGTCGGCGGCGATGCGGTAGTCGGCGCACAGGGCCAGCTCGCAGCCTCCGCCGAGGGCGTAGCCGGTGATGGCCGCGACGACGGGTTTGGGGATGCGGGCCACGGCCGTGAAGGAGTCCTGCAGGCCGCGGGCGCGCAGGACCATCCCGGTGTGGTCCATGTTCTGCATCTCCTTGATGTCCGCGCCCGCCGCGAACACCCGCTCGCCGCCGTAGATCACCACGGCGCGCACGTCCTCGCGGCGCGTGGCCTCCTCGGCGAGCTCTTTCAGCCGGTCCTGGGTGGCCACGTCCAGCGCGTTCATCGGCGGACGGTCCAGACGCAGGGTTCCGACGCCTTCGGCGACTTCGAGAGAGACGGTCATGCGGGCCAGGTTAACGGCCACTAACGACAATGGACCCGGTGCCGTGGATCACAGCACCGGGTCCGTACGTCACCCAGGGGTTATTTCGTCCACTCCGCCCACGACAGGTTCCAGCCGTTGAGCCCGTTCGCCGGGTCCACCGTGCGGTCGTGGGAGTTCTTCACGATCACCACGTCACCGATGAGCGAGTGGTTGAACATCCAGGCGGCCGGGGTGGAGCCGTCGTAGCCGCCGCGCACGTCGCGCAGGCCGACGCAGCCGTGGCTGGCGTTGTAGTTGCCGAATGCGCCGCCGCCCCAGTAGTTGCCGTGCAGGAAGGTGCCGGAGGTGGTCAGGCGCATGGCGTGCGGGACGTCCTTGATGTCGTACTCGCCGCCGTAGCCGACCGTCTCCCCGTTCATCCGGGTGACGGCGAGCTTCTCGCTGATGACCATCTGGCCGTTCCAGGTGTCGTAGCCGGGCTTGCCGGTGGTGACCGGGATGGTCTTGATGACCTTGCCGTCCTGGGTGACCTTCATCGTGTGCTTCTTGGCGTCCACGACGGAGACCTGGTTGCGGCCGATGGTGAACCTGATGGTCTTGTGCTGCTTGCCGTAGACGCCGTCGCGGCCTTCGACACCGTCCAGGTTCAGGTCGACGGTGACCTTGGTGCCTTCCTTCCAGTACTTCTCGGGGCGGAAGTCCAGCCGATCGTTGCCGAACCAGTGGCCCTCGACGTCGACGGCCGGCTCGGTCCTGATTTTGATGGCCTTCTCGACGGCCTGCGGATCGGTGATGCCCCGGGTGAAGTTCACGGAGAACGGCATGCCCACGCCCACCGTGGAGCCGTCCTCGGGGGTGAAGTAGCCGAGGAAGGTGTTCTTCGGGGTGAGGGTGGTGAACGTGGAGTCCTCGGCCGCCTCACGTCCCTCGGTGTCCTTGGCGACCGCGTGCACCGTGTACTTGGTGGAGGCGGCCAGATGGCTCGACGGGGTCCAGGCCGTACCGCCGCCGGTGATGGCGCCGGCGACCGTCTGCCCCCTGGTGTCCTTGACGGTGACCTCGGTCAGCTTGCCCTTGGTGACGTTCACCTTCAGCGCGCCGGAGGTGTCGACGCCGGTGGCACCGGTCTTGGGCGAGATGGCGACGGCGGCGGTGGACTGCTGCTTGCCCTGCTGGGTGCTGGAGTCCTTGCCCTTGCCGTCGCCCACGCCCTTGCCGCCGCCCCCACCGCACGCCGCGAGGGAGAGCACCAGGGCGCCGGCTATGAGTGCCAACCCCGTACGGCCTCGCCGCCCCGCCACCGACGCCCCCGGTACAGGCCGCATGTTCAAGTTGTTCTCCCCTCGCCGGACCTGATCAGGCCCGCTCCCCACCACACTGGTGCGCGCATATTAACCGCCTGGTTTTGAGCGGGGTGTCAGGCGAATGTCACCGTTCCGTCGCAACTTCCGCCTGGCGCGGTCACCCCGGCCCCTCCCCCGGAATTCCTACCCGTCCCGCCCCGAAAGCGTGCCGGGCCGCGGCGACATGGCCCGGGGCAACTCGGCCGTGGCGGCGTCGGCGGGGAAGGACGTCTCGATGGTGACCCCGTCCGGCGTCATGTCCCGGGAGACCCGAGGACGGTGGTGGTGTGCGGGAGGCTGAGCTCGCCGAAGTCCGTACCGGGCGGCAGCGGGACGACCAGGACCTCGGTGCGCCCGCCGGTGGCGTACCGGCGGGGACCGGGTAGGACTCGATCTCGGCCGGCAGCTCCACCGGGCCCTGCGTGCGGTCGCTCTCAGCACGTTCCGGGCAGGCCCGCACGACGCGGGCGGGAGGTCGCCCGGGAACGCTGTCGCGGCGTCGTCGGCGAGCAGCGTCGCGGCTCGGGGTGGCACGCCCCGGCTCTACGCAACCGAGGCGCCGGGTGGCGAGGTCGGCCGCCACCGCGACATCCCGTTGCGAACGGCGGCGGTGCTCCCGCCGGCGTCGTACCAGCGCTCCGACCGGTTCCGCGGTGACCGTGCCCGAGGCCGGCCGGTCACGGCGTTGACGCCGATGACCTCGCGAGTCGTCGACGCCGGCCGGCTGCGGGGCGCGGGTCTCCGGCTTCCGAAGGAACGAAGTCCCGCGATCACGTGACCGCGGGATTCGCCGTCCACTGCCTCCACGTCATGTTCCAGCCGCCCAGGCCGTTGTCGGGGGCGACGGTCTTCTCCTCGCTGTTGACCACTTCGATGACGTCACCGACGAGACTGCGGTCGAAGAACCAGCCCGCCGGCGTGTCCGAGCTGCCACCCCTGACGTCCCTGAGGCCCACGCAGCCGTGACTGACGTTGACGCGCCCGGGGGCGTCCGGCGACCAGTAGTTGCCGTGCACGAAGGTCCCCGAGTCGGTGAGCTTCATCGCGTGCGGGACGTCGGGGATGTCGTACTCGCCGCCGAAGCCGACCGTACGGCCGTTCATGCGGGTGACGTCCAGCATGTCCATCACCACCATCTTGCCGTTGTACGTGGGGTTCTCCGGGGCGCCCGCGGTGATCGGCACCACGGCGAGCAGCCGGCCGTCGCGGCGTACCTGCATGGTGTGCCTGGCCGCGTCCACCAGGGAGACCTGGCTGCGGCCGACGGTGAAGGAGAAGGCCTTGTCCTGCACCCCGTACACACCGGGCGCCCCCTGGACGTCCCGCAGGTTCAGGTCGACGGTGACCTCGGTGCCGGGCTTCCAGTACTGCTCGGGGCGGAAGTCCAGCCGGCTCCGGCCGAACCAGTGCGGGCGGATCTCCACGGGCGGCCGCGCGCTGACGCGGACGGCGCGTTCGACGGCGGCGCGGTCGGTGATCTCCCGGCTGAAGGCGAGCGAGACGATCATGCCGGTGCCGACGACGGCGCGGTTCTCGGGGGTGACGTAGCCGATGAACCGCTTCTCGGGGACCATCGTGGTGAAGGTGGTGTGCCGGGCCGAGCGGCGGCCGTCGGCGTCCTGCGCCACCACGTCGACGGTGTACTTGGCGGCGAGCGCCAGCCGGTCCGCGTCCGGCTGCCAGGTCAGGCCGTCGGCGCTGATGCGCCCCGGGACGGCGGAGTCCTGCGTGTCCTGCGACTTCACGACCGTCACCTGCCGCAGGCGCCCCACGGGCACCCGCACCCGCAGCCGCTGGTCGGGGCGGACGGCCTTGCTGCCGTCCTCGGGGGTGACGTGGATGACGTCCTCGGGTGACGGGGGTTTGCCGGGCACTCCGTCCAGCCCGAGCGGGCCGGAACCGCCGAAGGAACACCCTGCCAGCAGTGCCGCCCATGTCAGTACGGCGGCCAGCGCGACCCCCGTGCGCCGCGCGCGTCCTTGTACGTGCCTCACGCGGGTCTCAACGACCGGGCCCGCTCCGGGGAAACGTGAGTGCGACGCACGCACTGGGCAGAACAGAGGGAAGGACGACACGCTGGGGAGCCGCCGCGCCCGCGCCACAGGGGGCGCCTTCGTGGATCAGATCGGTTGAAAGGGACGTAAGAGCGCGATCCAGAGGGCGCCCCCGGCCGTCGGGGCGCAGCCGTACCGGGCGGCCGAGGGTGCTGCGGGGCAGCCTCGGCTCTTCGGCACGGCCGGTTGCGCCGCCCCGGGCGAGCCACTGAAAGAGGGGCCGACAGGTGACGAGCGCAGCCGAGCAGCGGGCACCGGCCGGGGAGCCGGCCGCCGGGACCGGGCAGCAGCCGGCCGTGGTGAACGGCGCCCGGCGCGCCGCGGTGCCCTCCCCCGTGGTGTGGCCGGGCGCCCCGACACCGCTGGGGGCCCGGTTCCGGGTCGGCCCCGACGGGGTCGCGGGCACCAACTTCGCGCTGTGGGCGGGCGGGGCGGAGGCGGTCCGGGTGTGCCTGTTCGACGAGCGGGGCCGGGAGACGCAGGTTCCGCTGACCGAACTGACGCACGAGATCTGGCACGGCTTCGTGCCGGGCGTGATGCCGGGGCAGCGGTACGGCTACCGGGTGGACGGCCGCTGGGACCCGTGGACCGGCGCCCGCTGGAACCCGGCCAAGCTGCTGCTGGACCCCTACGCGCGGGCGGTGGACGGCGAGTTCGGGCTGCCGCCGGAGGCGTACGGGCACGTCCGGGACTGGCCCGAGCAGTACGTCGCCGACACCGTGCGCGACGACCGGGACTCGGCGCCGTACGTCCCCAAGGGCGTCGTCGTCCACGATGACGACGACTGGTCCGACGACCGTCGACCCAAGACGCCCTGGGCGGACTCGGTCATCTACGAGCTGCATGTGCGCGGCTTCACCAAGCTGCACCCGCAGATCCCGGAGGAGCTGCGCGGCACCTACGCCGGCCTGGCGCACCCCGCCGCGATCGAGCACCTGGTGGGGCTGGGCGTCACGGCCGTGGAGCTCCTGCCGGTCCACCAGTTCGCGCACGAGGACCATCTGCTGCGCCGCGGCCTGAAGAACCACTGGGGCTACAACTCCATCGGCTACTTCGCCCCGCACGCCGCCTACGCCGCCTCCGGTACGACGGGCCAGCAGGTCGGCGAGTTCAAGCGGATGGTGCGGGCGCTGCACGCGGCCGGCATCGAGGTCGTCCTCGACGTGGTCTACAACCACACGGCCGAGGCGGGCGAGTTGGGCCCGACGCTGTCCCTGAAGGGCATCGACAACCGCGGCTACTACCGGCTCCAGGACGACGCCCGCCGGTACGCCGACTACACCGGCTGCGGCAACACCCTGCACGTCGTCCAGCCCCAGGTGCTGCGCCTGATCACCGACTCGCTGCGGTACTGGGTGACGGAGATGGGCGTGGACGGCTTCCGCTTCGACCTGGCGGCGGCGCTGGCCCGCTCGATGCACGACGTCGACATGCTCTCCCCCTTCCTGGCCGTCATCGCCCAGGACCCGGTGCTGCGCCGGGTGAAGTTGATCGCCGAACCGTGGGACATCGGCTCCGGCGGCTACCAGGTGGGGGCCTTCCCACCGCTGTGGGCCGAGTGGAACGACCGGTATCGCAACGCCGTCCGCGACTTCTGGCGGCACGCCCTGCCGGACGTCCGCGAGATGGGCTACCGCCTGTCCGGCTCCAGCGACCTGTACGCCTGGGGCGGCCGGCGCCCGTACGCCTCGGTCAACTTCGTCACCGCGCACGACGGGTTCACCCTGCGCGACCTGGTCTCGTACGAGCGCAAGCACAACGAGGCCAACGGCGAGAACAACCGCGACGGCACCGACGACAACCGCTCCTGGAACTGCGGGGTGGAGGGCGAGACGGAGGACGAGCGGGTACGGGCCCTGCGCCGCCGTCAGCTGCGGAACCTGCTCACGACTCTCCTGCTGTCCACCGGAGTGCCCATGCTGGTGGCCGGCGACGAACTCGGCCGCACCCAGCGCGGCAACAACAACGCCTACTGCCAGGACAACGAGATCAGCTGGCTGGACTGGTCGCTGCTGGACGACCCGGCCTGGCGCCCCCTGTTCGACCTGACCTCCCGGCTGATCGCCCTGCGCCACCGGCATCCGGTGCTGCGCCGCCGCGCCTTCTTCTCCGGGCGCGCCCACTCCGCGGACGGGCTGCGCGACCTGGCCTGGTTCACCTCGCGGGGCGCGGAGATGACCGAGGGCGACTGGTACGCGCCCGCGGCCACGCTCGGCATGTACCTCTCCGGCCGGGACATCCCGGGCCGGGACGAGCGGGGCGCACCGGTCACGGACGACAGCTTCCTCGCGATCCTGCACGCGGGCGAGGGTCCGGCGGACTTCGTGCTGCCGGGGCCGCCGTGGGCCGAGTGGTACGAGGTGCTCGTGGACACCTCGCGGGAGGACCAGGCGGGTGCTCCGGGCACGGTGTGCGCGGCGGGGTCGGAGATCACGGTGCCGGAGCGGGCGGTGCTGCTGCTGCGGGTCGTGGCCCCCGCGTGACGACTGTGCGTGACGCGGATCACAGGTGCCCGGTGCAGCGTTCCGCGGCCTCCAGCGCCTTTCTCCTGGTGTAGACAGCCGGCGAGAACGGGGACCGTGAGGATGGAGCAGGCTCGGGCCGGTGAGTACGACGCGTTCGTGGCGGCCCGCTGGTCGGTGTTGTTCCATCTGGCCCGTCTGCTCACCGGGGGCGATCGGCACCGCGCCGAGGACCTGTTGCAGGACTCCTTGGTCAAGCTGTGGTTCGTCTGGCCGAAGGTCGCCGACGAGGCGCCGGAGGCCTATGTGCGCAAGGTGCTGGCGCGGGCCGCGGCCCGCTCGGCGCGCCGGCGCTGGTGGGGCGAGCGGCCCGTGGAGGTGCTGCCCGAGGTGGCGGCGGCCGGCGATGTGTCGGCGACCGTGGCCGAGCGCTCCCGGCTGGAGTCGGCACTCGCCCGGTTGAGTCCGCAGCAGCGGGCCGCCGTGGTGCTGCGCTACTACCAGGACCTGCCCGACCGGCAGGTCGCGGAGGTCCTGGGCTGTCCGGTGGGCACCGCCCGGTCCCACGCCGCACGCGGGGTGGCCCGGCTGCGCGGGCTGCTGGCCGACGTCATCGAGCCGGTGAAGTGAGGGGGGAGCCATGAAGCACGTGGACGACACCGAGCGGATGGACCACTTCGAGCGGCAGCTGACGCGGCTCATGCACGGCGCCGGTGAGCAGACGGCCTTCGACGCCCGGCAGCGGGACCGCCTCCACGCGGGCGTGCGGGCCCGGCGCCGGGTGCGCGCGGCGCGCCGGGCCGCCGGTTCGGTGCTGGCGGTGGCCGGGCTCGGCCTCGGCCTGTTCCTGTGGCCGCACGGGCACACCGACGACCGGCCCAGCGCACCGCATCCCCGGCCCGCGATCAGCCCGACGCCCGTGCCGAGCAGTGTGCCCACCACCTCGCCGAGCACGTCGGACTCGCCGAGCGCGCCGCCGTCACCGCCCACGTCGACGGACTTCCCGCACTCGACCCCGACCACGGCCAATCCGCCGGGTACCGGCGGGAGTTCGGCCACCACCGGTGGTCGGCCGCCGTCCGCGACGACGACCTCCGAGGACACCGTCGGCACCACCGCGCCGGCCTCGGCCGCGGTGAGCGACCCGGCCGTGCCGTCGGACGACCCCTCGTCGGTGACCAGCCCGACCGGCTGACCCCCGCCGCCCCTGCCACCCGCTTCCTTCGGCATGCCCGACCAACAAGAACAAACGGGGAAAAACGTGATGAAACTCCGACCTGGCCGCTCGTCGGCCCTGGCCCCCGCACCCCGGCGCGCACCCCTGCCGACACAGGCCGGGGAGCCCGTCCTCGATCTGGCCGTACCGGTGTTCAACGAGGAGAAGGACCTGGAGCCGAACGTACGGCGGCTGCACACGCATCTGCGGGACACCTTCCCCTACCCGTTCCGGATCACCATCGCGGACAACGCGAGCACCGACGGCACCCCGCTCATCGCCGCCCGGCTCGCCGACGAGCTGCCCGAGGTGGTCTCGCTGCGGCTGCCGGAGAAGGGCCGGGGACGGGCGCTCAGGGCGGCCTGGTCGGGGTCGCGGGCGCCGGTGCTGGCGTACCTGGACGTGGACCTGTCCACCCAGCTCGCGGCGCTGCTGCCGCTGGTCGCGCCGCTCATATCCGGCCACTCCGACCTGGCCATCGGCACCCGGCTCGCGCCCGGGGCACGGGTGGTGCGCGGCACCAAGCGCGAGGTCATCTCCCGCTGCTACAACGTCCTGCTGCGCTGCACGCTCGCCGTGGGCTTCTCCGACGCGCAGTGCGGTTTCAAGGCGGTGCGCCGCGAGGTCGCCGAGCGGCTGCTGCCGCTGGTGCGGGACGGGGAGTGGTTCTTCGACACCGAACTGCTGGTGCTGGCCGAGCGGGCGGGCCTGAGGATCCACGAGGTCCCGGTGGACTGGGTCGACGACCCCGACAGCAGCGTCGACATCGTCGCCACGGCGCTGGCCGACCTGCGCGGGATCGTACGGATGCGGCGGACCCTGGCCCGCCGCGGACCGGTGGCCTCATGACGGCGACCGTGCCCCGCACACTGCTCTCCGCGGCGCGGCCGGCGCCCGTCTCCCGGCTGCGGACGGCCGCCCGCCGGCACGGCCCGGTACTCGCGCTGTTCGGCGCGCTGAAGCTGACGGGCTTCCTGTCCTTCCTGTACCTGCTCTCCTCCGCCGGGGACTACCGCACCAAGGACCCCCGTTTCGGCGGCGGGGTACACCCCTGGGACGTGCTGGCCACCTGGGACGGCTGGTGGTACCGGCAGATCGCCCTGCACGGCTACGACCCGCAGCTCGTCCATGTCCCCGGCGCCACCGGGCTGGTCACGCTGGAGGGCAACTCGGCCGCGTTCTTCCCGCTCTACCCGGCCCTGATGCGGATGGTCATGGCCGTCACCGGCCTCGGTTCGTACGGCGCGGGCCTGCTGGTGTCGGTGCTCGCCTCCTTCGCCGCCGCCCTCGGCGTCCACGCGGTCGCCGAGCGCTTCGGCGGACGGCGGGCCGGACTCGCCGCGGCCGGGCTGTGGGCGGTGTGGCCGGGCTCGGGCGTGGAGTGGGCGGTCTACTCCGACTCCCTCTACGTGGCCCTGGCCGCCTGGACCTGTCACGCCGTCATGACCCGCCGCTGGCTGACCGCCGGCGTCCTCGCCTTCGCGGCCGGGCTCAACCGGCCCACGGCCGCCGCCCTGATCGCCGGGCTCGGCGTCGCCGCGCTGCTCTCGCTGCGCCGCCGCGAGGACGGCACCCTGCGCCCGTTGCTCGCGGCGGTCCTGGCCCCGCTGGGCCTGATCGGCTATCTGCTCTGGGTCGGCAACCGCATGGGCGACCTGGGCGGCTACTTCACGCTGCAGTCGGGCGCCTGGGCGCACGAGTTCGACTACGGCAGGCAGACCCTGGACGTGCTCACGTCGGTACCGGTGGGCCACTTCGGCGGATACCTGTTCGCGTACCCCTTCGCGGACGTCGTCGGCGTCGGTGTGGTCCTGCTGGCGTGCGCGCTGCTCCCTCTGCTGCTCCGTCTGCGTCCGCCGGCGGTGCTGGTCGTGCACACCGTCCTCACGCTCGCCCTGGTCCTCGGCAGCCAGCAGATCTTCGCGAACGTCTCCCGCTACCTGCTCCCGTGCTTCCCGCTGTTCCTGCCGCTCGCGGTCGCCATGCGCCGGCTGAGCCTGCCCGTGCAGTGCACGCTGCTCGGCATCGCGGCACTCGCCTCCGGGTCGTACGCGGGGTACGCCCTGTTCGAGCTCGGCGTGCCGTGATCGCGAGGGGGCCGGTTCCCCCCGAGGAGGGCACCGGCCCCTGCGGGGCGGGACGGCTCAGCTCAGGCCGAGCCTGGACAGGGCGGTCGTCCAGTCGGTGATGATGGCGTCCTGCGCGTCGGCGAGGCTGACGTCACCGGCGCACACGGCCTTCTTCAGCTTGTTCTCGACGGTGTCCTTGTCAGAGGAGGCCTCGTCCCCGTAGTGCGGCTCGGGCCAGAGGTTCTCCTCGCTCCTCGGGGCGCCGCCGAGTTCGAGCGGGACGAAGTGGTCCTCCTCGTAGTCCGAGAGACTGGTGTCGGAGTAGCCGTACTCGACGATCTGCTCTTTCTTCAGCGCGGTGGTGTAGGAGCTCGGCGGCCGTACGGTCGCGGTCCATCCGGAGACGCAGATGGTCGAGCCGATGGTGTCCTGGGTGACGTCGGGGTTGAGGGCGCCGGGCGTGCAGGTGGGGTCGGGCAGGGGGAGGTAGTCCTGGCTGCAACTGGCGGCGTGGGCGGAGCCGGTGGTGACGCAGAGCCCCGCGGCGGCGAGGGCGAGCGCGGAGAGGGTGGTCACCAGGGGGCGGGGTATGCGGGACATGTGGGGGTCTCCCGGTGCGGTGCCCGGCAGAGATCCGGGCGGTCGTGAGCATGACAGCACCGGGATCATCTATGCGAGTAGACCGCTTTGCCCTACCGAGAGTTCCTTTGGTTGAACGTTTATCCACGCGAGGACAGTGCGAGGGAAGGCCTTGACACGGCCTTGATGACGTGGCGGAAAGGGGCCCCGGATGCGGGGGCGACGCGACATGACCCCACGTCGACCACCCACACTATCCCACCTGAACGCCGGGTGAACCGGAGCGGGACGCCGATCAGCCGAGGATCCCCCGGTCGTACCCCACGGCCACCGCCGCCGCCCGGTCGTTGACGCCGAGCTTGGCGTACAGGTGCGTGAGGTGCGTCTTCACCGTCGCCTCACTGATGAACAGTTCGCGGGCGATCTCGCGGTTCGACGTGCCCTTGGCGACCAGCACCAGCACCTCGCGCTCGCGCGCGGACAGCGGCTCGGCGCCGGGCTGCCGGGGGGCGCGCACGGCGTGGACCAGGCGGGAGGCCACGGCCGGGGAGAGGACCGTACGGCCCGCGGCGGCGGCCCGGACGGCGGTGAACAGCTCGTCGCGCGGGGCGTCCTTGAGGAGATAGCCGGTCGCGCCCGCCTCGATCGCGGGCAGGGTGTCGGAGTCGGTGTCGTAGGTGGTGAGGACAAGCACCTTGGCGCGGGCGCCGCGCCGGGCCAGCTCGCGGATGGCGTCGACGCCGGAGCCCCCGGGCATCCGCAGGTCCATGAGGATCACGTCCGGGTCCAGGGCCACGGCGCGGTCGACCGCCTCCACGCCGTTCGCGGCCTCGCCGAGCACGCTGAAGCCGTCCGCGGACTCGAACATGCCGCGCAGGCCGTCGCGGACCACGGGGTGGTCGTCGACGATCAGCAGGGAGATGGTGGTGTCAGCGGTCATCGCGCACCAAAGGTACGCGAGCCGACAGGGCCGTGCCGTGCCCCGGCTCCGACTCGAGGGTGAGGGAGCCCGCGATGCGCTCGGCCCGGGCCCGCATGCCGTCCAGGCCGAAGCCGCCGCTGCGGGTGCGCTCCGGTACGGCGGCCGGGTCGAAGCCGGTGCCGTCGTCGCGGATGTCGAGGGTGACCTCGTCGCCCATGAAGGAGAGGGTCACCCCGACCCGGGTCGCGCGGGCGTGCCGGGCCGCGTTGGACAGGGCCTCCTGGGCGATGCGCAGCAGGGTCGCCGCGACCTCGTCGTGCAGCTGCTCGGTGGTTCCGGTGACGGTGAACTCCGCGCGCGTGGCCGTGCGTTCTCCCCACTCGGTGACCGTCTTCTTCAGCGCCTCGGGCAGTCCGTCGGCGGCCAGCGCGACCGGGGCCAGGTTGTGCACCGAGCGGCGGGCCTCGCCGAGGCTGTGCCGGGCGAGCGTCGAGGCGCGCTCCAGATGGGTGCGGGCGGTGGCCAGGTCGGGGGCGTTGGCCACCACCTGGAGCTGGGCGATGATGCCGGTCAGGCCCTGGGCCAGGGTGTCGTGGATCTCGGCGGCGAGCCGGCGGCGCTCGTCGGCGACACCCGCCTCCCGTGCCTGGAGCAGGAGTTGGGCGTGCAGGGCCGCGTTCTCGTCGAGAGCCTGCTGCAACGCCGTGTTGGTGCGCTCCAGTTCGCCGATGGTGTCGGCCTGGACCACGGCGCGGGCCTGTTCCTGCTGGGCGTACCGGGTGAACAGGGTGACCATGCCCATGTTGACGGCCAGGACGAGGAAGAAGCCGACCCACTGGACCGGCCCGTGCGGTGGCCAGCCGCCGACCTGGCCGCCGGCCATGGTGACGGCGGTCAGGAAGAGACCGGGCAGCACCAGACGGCGGGGCAGGTCGATTGCGGCGGTGTAGTAGCCGATCACGGCGTAGAAGGAGAAGAACGGGTTGAGCCAGGCCAGAACGAAGCCGATGGCCCAGCGCAGGAGGTAGAGGCAGACACCGGTCCAGTTCGGATCCGGCCGCCTGCGCTTCATCCTCGCCCAGACCCCCTGCAGCACGGCGGCCGCGGCGACGAGCACGGCCGACTGAGCCATCTCGTGCCGGTCCATGCCGACCGCGCGGGCGGAGATGGCCGCCGCGACGGTACCGGCGACCAGCAACGCCCAGGGACCCCACCTGCCGAAACGGGCCCGGATCTGCGGTTGCGCGGCGGTCGTCATCCCACCAGTGTCCGGCACGGCCCGCTCACTCCCAGCGGAACCAGCGAGCCGCTCCGGCCGTGAGCAGCACCGTCCACAGTGCGAGCACGCCCAGGTGCCCCCAGCCCGGCCAGTGCCCGGCCGCCGCCTCGCCCAGGGCGCGGGCCGCCGCGCCGAACGGGGTCAACTGCACCGCGCGCGCCAGCGTGTGCGGCATCTCCTGCACCGGCAGCCACACACCCGCGCAGAACATCATCGGGAAGAACACCGCCGTGCCGATCGCGCTCGCGATCTTCGTGGTGCGGGACAGCGCCGAGACGACGGAGCCGAGGGCGAGGGCCGACGTGGTCGCGAGCAGCAGGGCCAGCAGATATCCGGCCGGCTGCTCCGGAAACGTCACGTCGAAGGCGAGCCGGCCGACGACGAGCGCGAGCAGCGCCGAGGCCAACGCCACCGTTCCCTGCACCACCATCTGCGCGGACAACAGGGCCGAGGGCCGTACCGGGGTGAGCCGCATCCGGCGCAGGATGCCCCGCTCCCGGTGGCCGGTCAGGGCCTGGGGCAGGGCCTGCACCCCGGACATGATCAGGGCGATCAGGACGGCGATGGGGACGTAGGCGTCGACCGGCCGCAGCCCGCCCAGGGACTCGTCGGCCTCCCGGAACGACGGGATCGAACCGAGGATGACCAGGAGCAGCGTCGGGAACAGGAAGATCCAGAAAACGGCGCCGGGTTCGCGGCGGAAGAGACGGAACTCGGTGCGCAGGACGGCGGTGTTCATGCCGCGGCCTCCTTGGTCCGGTCGTCGGTCAGGTCGAGGAAGGCGTCGTCGAGGGTGGCGTCGGTGACGCGCAGCTGGTGGGCGGTGATGCGGTGCCGGGCGAGCAGGGTGATGACCGCGTTCACGGTCTCGTCGGTGCCGGAGAGCGTGATCCGGCCGTCCTTGCGCTCGACCGAGGCGATGGCCGGGAGGGCGGCGAGGTCGTCGTCGTCCAGCGGGGCCGACGGGGTGAAGCTGATGACGGTGGCGCCCGCCGAGCGGCGGATGAGCCCGGCCGGGGTGTCCAGGGCGGCCACCCGCCCCTTGTCGATCACCGCGATCCGGTCGCAGAGCCGCTGCGCCTCCTCCATGAAGTGGGTGACGAGCAGCACGGTGACCCCGCTCGCGCGGACGTCCTCGATCAGCTGCCAGGTGTCGCGGCGGGCACGCGGGTCCAGGCCGGTGGTCAGCTCGTCCAGCACGACGACGCGCGGGCTGCCGACGAGGGCCAGCGCGATGAACAGCCGCTGCCGCTGCCCGCCGGACAGCCTGGCGAACCGGGTGCCGAGCTTCGGGACGAGACCGAGGCGTTCGGCGAGCGGCCGCCAGTCGGCGGCGTCCGGGTAGAAGGAGGCGTACAGCTCCAGCGCCTCGCGCACGGTCAGCTTGGGCTGCAGCTCGCTCTGCTGGAGCTGGGCTCCGAGGATCCTGGTGACCTCGTCGTGCTCGGCGACGGGGTCCAGGCCGGCGACCCGGACCCGGCCCGCGTCGGGGATCCGCAGCCCCTCGACGCACTCCACGGTGGTGGTCTTGCCGGCACCGTTCGGGCCGAGGATCCCGAAGATCTCGCCCTCCTCGACGGCGAAGGAGACGCCGTCCACGACGGCCCGGCCGGCGTACGACTTGCGCAGATCGGTGACTTCGATGACGGATGGCATGCTCGGAGAATCCCGGACGGACGGGGCCCGGCACATCGGCCGGCCCGCTCGAAGCGGCATCGGCCGATCGGTTGATGCGGGTCTGCGACCTCGCGCGCGCAGCCCTCGTCCGACAGGTCGAACGCGCAGGTCGTAGGTCCAATGACCGACCACGGGTGGGCGAAAACTCGGTATGCGATGTCAGTGCCGGTCCGTACGCTCGCGAGTGATGCCCACGACACGTGCAACCGCCGAGGACCGTTCCGCCGTTCGTACCCTGCTGCGGCTGTGGCCGTACGTCCGCCCCGTGCGGGCACGCCTGTTCACGGCCGCGTTCGTCGCGATCGTCGCCTCCTGTACGGGGCTGGTGATCCCGCTCGTCCTGAAGTGGATCGTGGACGGGCCGGTGGCCGACCGGGACCCGGCCGGTGTCTGGCTCGGCGCGCTGTATCTGCTCCTGCTCGGGATCGCCGAGGCGGTCCTGTTCGGCATACGGCGCTGGCTGGTGGCCCGTCCGCTGTCGCACGTCGAGGCGGAGATGCGGGCGGATCTCTACCGGCATCTGCAGCGGCTTCCCGTCGCCTTCCACGACCGCTGGGCCTCCGGTCAGTTGCTGTCGCGGGGCACGACCGATCTGATGCTGCTGCGTCAGTTCCTCGCCTTCCCGCTGACGTTCCTGCTGGTCAACGGGGTCACGATCCTCATCGGCGTGGTGATCATGCTGATGCAGGACTGGGTGCTGGGGCTGGTCATCCTGGGTCCCGCGCTCCCCGTGATGTGGACGTGCGCGGTCTTCGAGCGGCGGTACGCCCTGGTGGCGCGGCGTGCCCAGGACCAGGTCGGCGACCTGACGACGGTGGTCGAGGAGAGCGTGCTCGGCATCCGCATCATCAAGGGCTTCGGCCGGCACCGCAGCCAGGCCCGGGCGTTCCGCGAGCTGTCGCTCACCCTGCGCGGCACGGAGCTGCGCAAGGCGCGGCTGCTGGCCGTGATCTGGGGTGTCATCGTGACGCTGCCGGAGGTGGCGATCGGGGCGGCGCTGGTGCTGGGTGCGGTCCGGGTGGCCGACGGCGGGCTGTCGGCGGGCACGCTGGTCGCCTTCCTGAGCACGGCCCTCGCGCTGCGCTGGCCGGTGGACTCGATCGGGTTCCTGCTGGCGATGAGCCAGGAGGCGGCGACGGCGACGGAGCGGTACTTCGAGGTGATGGACGAGGCGCCGGAGGACGCCGCGGCGGCGCTCCACGAGCGGGGGCGAGCGAAACCGGCCAGGACCGGTCTGCGCTTCGAGAACGTCGCGTTCCGCTACCCCGACGCACCCTCCGGCTCCCCACCCCTCCTCACCGACATCGACCTCCACATCCGCCCCGGCGAGTCCATGGCCCTCGTCGGCGCCACCGGCAGCGGCAAGACGACGCTCACCGCCCTCGTCCCCCGCCTGCACGAGGCCACCTCGGGCCGCATCACGCTCGACGGCGTCGACATCACCGCGATGCCCCGCGAGGAGCTGCGCGCGAAGGTCGCCGTCGCGTTCGAGGAACCCACCCTCTTCTCCGCGAGCGTCGGCGAGAACGTGCTGATGGGAGCGCCGGAGGGGGCCGGAAAGCCGGACCTCGACCGGGCGCTCGGCGTCGCGCAGGCCGACTTCGCGCACGACCTCGCCCAGGGCACCGACACCCGCGTCGGCGAGCAGGGCCTGAGCCTCTCCGGCGGCCAGCGGCAGCGCCTCGCGCTGGCCCGCGCAGTGGTGGGCCGGCCGGAGTTCCTGGTGCTGGACGACCCGCTGTCCGCCCTGGACGTGCACACGGAGGCCGCGGTGGAGGCCGCGCTGCGGCAGGTCCTCGCCGACACCACCGCGCTGATCGTGGCCCACCGCCCCTCCACCGTGCTGCTCGCCGACCGGGTCGCCCTGCTCTCGGGCGGCCGGATCACCGCCGTCGGCACCCACCAGGAACTGCTGCGCACCAACACCGAGTACGCGCATCTGATGTCCGGGGACGAGCACGAGGAGGAAGCCCGTTGACGACCACGACCACCTCCACCCCCACCGCCGAGGACGACGAACTCCCCGGCCCGCAGGGCGAAGGCCACGGCGGTGACGGCGACGTCTTCGACCGGGACGTGCTGCCCGCCCCGCCCGGCGCCACGGCCGCTCTGCTGCGTTCCCTGCTCGCGCCCCTGAAGGCCCGGGCCACGGTGACCACGCTCCTGCTGCTGCTCCAGCAGGCGGCGGTGCAGGTGGGCCCGCTGCTGGTGGCGTACGCCATCGACAGCGCCGTACCGGCGTTCCGGGACCACCGGAACGGTCCGCTGATCGCGGTGGCGGTCGGCTATCTGCTCTGCGCGCTGCTGTCCGGCGTACTGCAGTTCGCGTTCATCGAGGCCTCCGCCCGGGTCAGCCAGGATGTGCTGCTCGACCTGCGGGGCCGGATCTTCCGGCACGCGCAGGCGCTGAGCATCGACTTCCACGAGCGGTACACGTCCGGACGGCTGATCTCCCGCTCCACCACCGACGTCGAGTCGCTGCGCGAGCTGCTGGGCGAGGGCCTGCAGGAGCTGGTGACCGTCGTGCTGTCCTTCGTCTACATCTCGGCGCTGCTGCTGTGGCTGGACCTGGGCCTCGGCGCGGTCGCGGTGGCCTCCTTCGTGCCGCTCCACCTGCTCGTACGGCTCTACCAGCGGCGAGCGGGCCGGGTGTACCGGGTGCGGTCCACGGCGATCGCGGCGGTGATCGTGAAGTTCGTGGAGACGATGAACGGCATCCGTCCGGTGCGTGCCTTCCGCCGGGAGGCGGCGAACGACGCCGAGTTCGCGGTGCTCAACCGGCGGCACGAGCGGACGAACGGGGACGCGCTGCTGGAGATGGCCCGCTACGTGGTCGGCTCCCGGCTGGTGGCCAACACGGCGGTCGCGGGGATGGTGCTGTGGGGCGCCTACCGGGTGGCGTCCGGCTCGCTGGAGCTGGGCGTGCTGGCGGCGGCCGTACTGTACCTGCGCCGGCTGTACGACCCGATCGACCGGCTCGGCATGTTCCTGAACGCCTACCAGTCGGCCGCGGCCTCCCTGGAGAAGATCGCCGGGCTGCTGGCGCAGACCCCGTCCGTGCCGGAGCCGGACGTGGCGCGTGAACTCCCGCCGCTGAAAGGCGACTTCCCGGGCCGCGAGGTCGTCTTCGACCGGGTCCGGTTCGGCTACCGCACCGGCGGCGAGGTGCTGCCCCGTTTCGATCTGACCCTGCCGGCCGGGCAGACGGTCGCCGTGGTCGGCTCCACGGGCGCCGGCAAGTCCACGCTCGCCAAGCTCCTCGCCCGCTTCTACGACCCCTCCGACGGCCGCGTGCTGCTGGACGGGGTGGATCTGCGCGAACTGGCCGTGCCGGAACTGCGGCGCGGGGTGGTCATGGTGACCCAGGAGGCGTTCCTGTTCTCCGGCACGGTCGCGGACAACATCGCCATCGGCCGGCCCGACGCCACCCGCGCGGAGATCGAGCGGGCGGCGAAGGCCATCGGCGCGCACGAGTTCATCAGCGCCCTGCCCGACGGCTACGACACCGACGTCCGCAAGCGCGGCGGGCGCATCTCGGCCGGCCAGCGCCAACTGGTCGCCTTCGCACGCGCGTTGCTCGCCGACCCGGCGGTGCTGATCCTGGACGAGGCGACCAGTTCGCTGGACGTCCCGGGCGAGCGGGCCGTGCAGCGGGCGATGTCGACGGTGCTGAGGGGCCGTACGGCGGTCGTCATCGCGCACCGCCTGTCGACCGTGGAGATCGCGGACCGGGTGCTGGTGATGGAGCACGGCCGGATCGTGGAGGACGGCCGGCCGGACGAACTGATCGCCGGCACGGGCCGGTTCGCGGATCTGCACAAGGCGTGGCGGGACAGTCTGGCCTAGCCGGAGAACGGGGGCATTCACGGGATGATCGACGCGTACGAGGATCCGGGCACGCCCGACACGCGCGGCGGCTGGCGCTATCTGTGGTGGCTGGTGCTGCGCCAGCCGGGCCGGTCGGCGGCCGGGGCGGTGCTGGGCAGTGTGTGGATGGTACTGCTGGCCGCTCAGCCGTACCTGATGGCGCGGGCCGTGGACGACGGTCTGGTGCCGGGGCGGCTGGGGGTACTGGCCGGGTGGACCGTGGTGATGTTCGTGCTCGGGTCGGTGAACGCCTGGCTGAGCATCATGCGGCACCGCACGATGACCCGGGTGCGGATGGACGCCTACTTCCGCACGGTGAAGGTGGTCGTCGGACATGTGGTGCGGCTCGGCTCGGCGCTGTCGCGCCGGACCGGGGCCGGTGAGGTGGTGACGATCGGGGTCGGCGATGTGCACACCATCGCGTCGTCGCTGACCGTGGTCGGCCCGGGCGTCGGCTCGGTGGTGGTCTATGTGGTGGTGGCCGGGCTGCTGCTGGCGGTCTCGGTGCCGCTGGCCGCCGTGGTGCTGCTGGGTCTGCCGGTGATCGCGCTGGTCACCGGGCCGCTGACGCTGCGGCTGCAGGGCGCGGAGAGCGCCTACCGGGAACGGCAGGGTGTGCTCACCGCGCGCATCGGGGACCTCGCGGGCGGTCTGCGCGTCCTCAACGGGCTGGGCGGCAAGGGGCTGTTCGCGGACGCCTTCCGGCAGGACTCTCAGCGGCTGCGGGCACAGGGCTACCGGGTGGGCGCGGTGGCCAGCTGGGTGCAGGCGCTCGGCGTGGGCCTGCCCACCCTGTTCCTGGCCGTGGTGACCTGGCTCGCCGCCCGGCTCACCGTGCAAGGGTCCATCACCATCGGCCAGTTGGTGGCGGTGTACGGCTATGTCGCCGTGCTGATCGGGCCGGTGGCCTTCTTCGTGCAGATGGCCTACGACCTGAACCGGGGCGTGGTGGCCGCCCGCCGGGTCGTACGGCTGCTGCGGCTGGAGCCGGAGCCGGACGCGGGCACGCTGGCGGCGCCCGAGGGGCCGGCCGAGCTGCACGATCCGGCGTCGGGGGTGCGGGTGGTGCCGGGCCGGCTGACCGCGCTGGCCGCCGCCCGGCCCGCCGACGCCGCGGCCGTGGTCGACCGGCTGGGCCGCTTCGGGCCGACCGACGCCACGTGGGGAGGGGTACGGCTGGACGCGGTCCCGCTGGCGGAGGTGCGCGGGCGGATCCTGGTCGCGGACAACGAGGCCGACCTGTTCGCCGGGCCGCTGCGGGAGGTCGTGGCCGCCGCGCGCACCTCCGACGAGACGGCGCTCGGCCGGGCGCTGTACGCGGCCGCCGCCGAGGACGTCGTACGCGGCCTGCCGGACGGGCCGGACTCCGCGGTGGCCGGGCAGGGCCGCAGCCTGTCCGGCGGACAGCGGCAGCGGATCCGGCTCACCCGGGCGCTGCTGGCCGACCCGGAGGTGCTGCTCGCGGTGGAGCCCACCTCGGCGCTGGACGCGCACACGGAGGCGACGGTCGCCCGGCGGCTGCGTGAGGTCCGGGAGGGCCGTACGACGGTGGTGACGTCCACCTCGCCGCTGGTGCTGGACCGCGCGGACACGGTCGTGTTCCTGGTCGACGGGAAGGTCGCGGCGAGCGGGCCGCACCGGCGGCTGCTGACCGCCGAGCCGGGCTACCGGGCACTGGTGGCCCGGGACGCGGAAGGGGCCGTACGGTGACGGCGGGCGAGGGGCTGCTGCCCGTCGCGGACCGGGGCCGGGTGCGGCGGGCCATGCTGCGGCTGGTGCGGGCCGACGGGCGGGCGTTCGCCGCCACTTTGCTGCTGAACGCGCTGGCGGCGGGGGCGGGACTGGTCGGGCCGTGGCTGGTCGGGCGGATCGTCGACGAGGTGCGGGCCGGTGTGCGGGGCGGCCCGGGCATCGCCGCCGTGGACCGGCTCGCGCCGTGGATCCTGGTGTGCGCGCTGGCCCAGCTGCTGCTGGCCCGCTGGGCGCGGTACGTGGGGTACCGGTTCGGGGAGCGCACGCTGGCCCGGGTGCGCGAGGAGTACGTGGAGCGGGTGCTGGCGCTGCCCGCGTCCGTGGTGGAGCGGGCAGGCACCGGCGATCTGACCGCGCGGGGCACCGCGGACGTGGCGATCGTCGGCACCACGCTGCGGGACGTCGGCCCGGAGCTGCTGGTCTGCACGGTGCAGGCGCTGTTCGTGCTGGGCGCGGTGTTCGCCCTCGCCCCGCTGCTCGGGGCGTTCGGGCTGCTCGGGCTGACCCCGATCTGGCTGGCGCTGCGCTGGTATCTGCGGCGGGCCCGGGACGGCTATCTGGCCGAGGGTGCGGCCACGTCCGAGGTCGCGGAGGTCGTGGCCGCGACGGCGGCCGGGGCGCGGACGGTCGAGGCGTTCCGGCTGTCCGAGCGGCGGATCGCGGCGAGCCGGGACGCGCTGGAGACGTCCCGCCGCACCCGGTTCTACACGCTGTTCCTGCGGACGGTGTTCTTCCCGGCGGTGGAGGTGACGTACACCGTGCCGGTGGCGGGCGTGCTGCTGCTCGGCGGGTGGCTGCACCAGCGGGGCGCGGTCGGGGTGGGCGCGGTGGTGGCCGCGGCGCTGTATCTGCGGCAGTTCACCGAGCCGCTGGACCAGATCCTGATGCGGGTGGAGCAACTGCAGAGCAGCAGCGCCTCGTTCGCGCGTGTGGAGGGGCTGGCGCAGGCGCCGCGCGGGGAGAGCGCGGACGGTGCGCCGGTCCCGGCGGACGACCGGATCGACGTGCGCGGGGTGCGGTACGCCTACAAGCGCGGCGGTGAGGTGCTGGGCGGGGTCGACCTGACGGTGCGGCCCGGCGAGCGGCTCGCGGTGGTGGGCCCGTCGGGTGCCGGGAAGACGACGCTCAGCAGACTCCTCGCGGGCATCGACCGGCCCGGCACGGGCGCGGTGACGGTGGGCGGGGTACCGGTCGCCGAGCTGGAGCCCGAGCTGCTGCGCCGCCAGGTGGTCCTGGTGACGCAGGAGCACCATGTGTTCCTCGGCACGGTCCGCGACAACCTGCTGATCGCCGAGCCGGAGGCCACGGACGCCGACCTGTGGGCGGCGCTCGCGGCGGTCGGCGCCGAGGACTGGGTCCGTGACCTGCCGGACGGCCTGGACACCCGGCTGGGCGAGGGCGCCCGCTCCACCGACGGTTCGCAGGCGCAGCAACTCGCCCTGGCCCGGGTGGTGCTGGCCGACCCGCACACCCTGATCCTCGACGAGGCGACCGCCCTGCTGGACCCCACGACGGCCCGGCACACCGAGCGCGCCCTCGCCGCCGTCCTCGAGGGCCGCACGGTCATCGCCATCGCCCACCGCCTCCACACGGCCCACGACGCCGACCGGGTGGCGGTCATGGAGAACGGCCTCCTGACGGAACTGGGCACGCACGAGGACCTGGTGGCGGCCGGCGGCGCCTACGCGGCCCTGTGGCGGACCTGGCACGGCGACCCCACCGGTGACCCCGACTCCCCCGTGCGGGACGGTACTTCGTGATCTACGACGTCCTCGTCACACGCCCGCTGTCCACGAGCGCCCTCGCGGATGCGCTCGCGCGCTGCCTCGGCGTGCGGCCGGCGGACGTGGACGTCGCCGACGAGCACACCGACCAGGAGCGGCGCGACCGGGACGCGCTCGTCCTGTGCGGCACGACGGCGGTCACCGGGGACGTGTCGTCGATCCTGGACGTCTGCGTCCAGGACTCGGTCCGACCGCGGCTGTCCGAGGCCGAGTTCTCCGCCGCCCTGGCGCGGGTGGCGGATGCCGTCGTGCTCTACCCGGCCGAGTCCCCGAGACCGAGTGCCTACTGACCGGTGCCTCCGCAGGGAGTCGTCACTCGGGCCCGCCTGTACGGTCCCGACGACGAGGTGCCCCACTACAGGGTCGACGCGGTCGAGGTGCCGGTCGCCCAGCTGCCGCGGACGCGGGTCATGCGGATTCCGGAGGTCGTGGGCGAGCCGGAGATCGCCACGTGCTCGCGGACGAATTCGTGCACCACGCACGGAAGTCGGCGCCCGAACGGGCCGAGGCCACCGGGAGCCCCTTGTGGTACGCCTGCTCCCGCCTCGGCGCCTGGGAGAAGCTCGTCCGGCAGATGGCGGGCGACTGGGCCCCGTCCGGCTGGTACCCCGCCGACCTCTATCGCGACCGCGTGGCGTGCCGCGGCAAGCCGGCGGAGCCCGGCGTCCAGCTGCATCCGGCGCTCCGGGCACGCCTGTCCGACGCGCTGACCGAGCTGGACGCACTGTTCACCGCACACACCGTCGAGGACCCCGGCGCCCTTCGTCCGGAACCGGACAACGGGGTTCCTGCGCACGGCTGGTGGTGGGACCACCGCCCCGATCCGCTGCCCTGGTGACCGATCCGCATACCGAACATGAACCTCCGGTCAACGAACCGTTTCCGGCCAAGTTTCTGACGCGGTCCTGACAGGTGCGCCGATCCCCTGTCACTCTTCCCAAGCCGGCTCACAACAACCCCACAGCTCCGCCTGTTCGTGAGCGGCCTGCACATGGTTCCGCGCACCGCCCTGTTCTGCCCCGGACGTCACCCAACCCACCGTCCGGTCTCCCCTGGCCGCGCGACCCGCGGTCACGCAGAAGGAGTCAGTGTTGAGAAGCAGTTCCTCTCGCAGACGCACCCCCCACACCCCGCGTCGCACCGCCACCGTCGCCCTCGCCGGCGTCGCCGCCCTGATCGCCGCCGCCGTCCAGACGGGCACGGCCGGCGCCGCACCGGCGAAGCCACAGCCCGGCAAGGTGAATCCGGCCCATGCGGCCGTGCGGCTCACCCCCTCGCAGCGCGCCGAACTGATACGCCACGCCGACGCCGGCACGGCCGCCACCGCCCGGTCCCTCGGCCTCGGGGCCAAGGAGAAGCTGATCGTCAAGGACGTCGTCAAGGACGCCGACGGCACCCTCCACACTCGCTACGAGCGCACCTACGCCGGGCTTCCCGTGCTCGGCGGCGACCTGGTCGTGGACACCAACGAGTCCGGCAAGACCATGGAGGTCATCAAGGCCACCCGCGCCACGCTGAAGGTCGCCGCTCTCACCCCGGCCGTGTCCAGGGCCGCGGCGGAGAAGCAGGCCGTGCAGCGGGCCAGGGCCCTCGGCGGCAGGAAGCAGTCCGCCGACTCCGTGCGCAGGGTGATCTGGGCAGGTTCCGGCAGGCCGGTCCTCGCCTACGAGACGGTCGTGGGCGGTTTCCAGGACGACGGCACCCCGAACCGGCTGCACGTCATCACCGACGCCGCCACCGGCGGAAAGCTGTACGAGTACCAGGGCATCGAGACGGGCGTCGGCAACACCCAGTACAGCGGGCAGGTCACGCTGACCACCACGCAGTCGGGTTCGACGTACACGCTGACCGACGGGGCGCGCGGCGGTCACAAGACGTACAACCTGAACCACGGCACCTCGGGGACCGGGACGCTGTTCTCGCAGACCAACGACACCTGGGGCAACGGCACCACGTCCAACGCGGCCACCGCGGGTGCGGACGCCCACTACGGCGCCCAGGAGACCTGGGACTTCTACAAGAACACCTTCGGCCGCAGCGGCATCAAGAACGACGGCGTCGGAGCCTACTCCCGCGTGCACTACGGCAACGCGTACGTGAACGCGTTCTGGGACGACGGCTGCTTCTGCATGACCTACGGCGACGGCTCCGGCAACAACGACCCGCTGACCGCGCTCGACGTGGCCGGCCACGAGATGAGCCACGGCGTCACCTCCAACACCGCGGGCCTCGACTACAGCGACGAGTCGGGCGGCCTGAACGAGGCCACCAGCGACATCATGGGCACCGGCGTGGAGTTCTACGCCAACAACAGCTCCGACCCCGGTGACTACCTCATCGGCGAGAAGATCGACATCAACGGCGACGGCACCCCGCTGCGCTACATGGACAAGCCGAGCAAGGACGGCAGCTCCGCCGACTCCTGGTACTCGGGCGTCGGCGGCCTCGACGTGCACTACTCCTCGGGAGTCGCGAACCACTTCTTCTACCTGCTGAGCGAGGGCAGCGGCGCCAAGGTGATCAACGGCGTCAGCTACGACTCGCCCACGGCGGACGGGCTTCCGGTCACCGGCATCGGCCGGGACAAGGCGCTGCAGATCTGGTACCGGGCGCTGACCACCAAGTTCACCTCCACCACCGACTACGCGGGCGCCCGCACCGGCACCCTCGCGGCGGCCGGCGAGCTGTACGGCACCTCCAGCACCGAGTACAAGGCGGTGCAGGACGCGTGGGCGGCCGTGGCGGTCGGGTCGCGCTCCGACGGCGGCGGGGGCGGCGGGGGCGGCGGTACGACGTACGAGAGCAACACCCCCGTGGCCATCCCGGACAACGGGCCGGCCGTAACCTCGGACATCACGGTCTCCGGCAGGAGCGGAAACGCGCCGAGCAACCTCCAGGTGAGCGTGGACATCACGCACACCTGGCGGGGTGACCTGGTGATCGACCTCGTCGGCCCCTCGGGCACCGCGTACCGCCTGAAGAACTTCAGCTCGTCGGACTCGGCGGACAACGTGAAGCAGACCTACACGGTCAACGCCTCCGCCGAACCGGCCAACGGAACATGGAAGTTGAGGGTGCAGGATCAGGCCACCTATGACACCGGGACGATCAACGGCTGGAAGCTGACGTTCCCGTAGATCGGCGGTCAAAAGCCCGGGAACTGGGCGCCGTTCGAGGGTCCGGCACCCTCGGACGGCACCCGTTAACACACCTGCAACGTTTCCCGGACAGTCGTCTTTCGGCCAACATCACTTCAGGGACCTGACATGTACGCGCCCCTGATGCCACTCTTCCCTCACCCGCCGCAGAGCTTCACCACACCGTTCCGGCCAGTAACCCCACGCTGACCGGACTCCCCACACGAAGGAGCTTGCGTGACCCCCCGCTACGCGCGTCACAAGCGCACCACTCTGGCCATCGCCACCGCCGTCGCCGCCGGAGCCCTTCTCTCCACCGGTCTGACCACCACCGCGACCGCCGCCGGCAAGACCAGTGCCACCCCCGGCGCCGCCCCGGCCGCGCTGTCCGTCTCTGCGCGCGCCTCCCTGATACAGCAGGCCCAGGCCGGCGCCGCCGAGACCGCGCAGCACATAGGCCTCGGCGCCAAGGAGAAGCTGGTCGTCAAGGACGTCGTCAAGGACGCCGACGGCACGGTCCACACCCGCTACGAGCGCACCTACGCGGGCCTCCCGGTGCTCGGCGGCGACCTCGTCGTCCACACCGCCGAGTCGGGCAGAACCGAGGGCGTCACCAAGGCGACCAAGGCGACCATCAAGGTGGCCTCGCTCACGCCGAGGATCACCGCCGCCAAGGCCGAGAAGCAGGCGGTGTCCGCCGCCAAGACCCTCGGTTCCGCCAAGACCGCAGCGGACGGCGCCCGCAAGGTGATCTGGGCCGGCTCCGGCAAGCCCGTCCTCGCCTACGAGACGATCGTCGGCGGCCTGCAGGACGACGGCACCCCGAACCAGCTGCACGTCATCACCGACGCCGCGACCGGCAAGAAGCTCTTCGCGTACCAGGGCATCGAGAACGCGACCGGCACCGGCAAGACGCTGTACTCCGGCACGGTCAGCCTCAACACCACGCAGTCGGGCTCGACGTACCAGCTCACCGACGGCGCCCGGGGCAACCACAAGACCTACAACCTGGCCCGCAAGACGTCCGGCACGGGCACCCTGGTGTCCAGCTCGACCAACGTCTTCGGCACCGGCACCGCCTCCAGCTCCTCCTCCGACCAGACCGCGGCGGCCGACGCCGCCTACGGCGCGGCCGAGACCTGGGACTTCTACAAGAACACCTTCGGCCGCAGCGGCATCAAGAACGACGGCGTCGGCGCCTACTCCCGCGTGCACTACGGCAACGCGTACGTGAACGCGTTCTGGGACGACAGCTGCTTCTGCATGACCTACGGCGACGGCTCCGGCAACGTCGACCCGCTGACCTCGCTGGACGTGGCCGGCCACGAGATGAGCCACGGCGTCACCTCCAACACCGCGGGCCTGAACTACTCGGGCGAGTCCGGCGGCCTGAACGAGGCGACCAGCGACATCATGGGCACCGGCGTGGAGTTCTACGCCAACAACGCGTCCGACAAGGGCGACTACCTCATCGGCGAGAAGATCAACATCAACGGCGACGGCACCCCGCTGCGCTACATGGACAAGCCCAGCAAGGACGGCGGCTCGGCGGACTACTGGTCCTCCTCCGTCGGCAACCTGGACGTCCACTACTCGTCCGGTGTCGCCAACCACTTCTTCTACCTGCTGTCGGAGGGCAGCGGCGCGAAGACGATCAACGGGGTCTCCTACAACTCCCCGACCTACAACGGCTCCGCGGTCACCGGCATCGGCCGGGACAAGGCGCTGCAGATCTGGTACAAGGCGCTGACGACGTACTTCACGTCGACCACCAACTACAAGTCGGCCCGCGCGGGCACCCTGTCCGCCGCGTCCGCCCTGTACGGCTCCACCAGCGCCGAGTACAAGGCCGTGGCGGCTGCCTGGTCGGCGGTCAACGTCAACTAGTCACCCGGCCACCAGGCCCTCGGCAGCGGGCGGCACCCGGACGCAGGGCGTTCCGGGTGCCGCCCTACGCTTGTGACCCATGTCCTCGGCGCCCTTCACCTACGAGCCGGTCGGCGCGACCCGCGACGACCCGACGTACTGCCCGCCCGGCTTCCACCCGATGTTCGTCCGCACCCGCCTCGGCGAAGGCCACGAGGTCTTCCGCCGGGCCGCCGAGGCGGTCCTCACCTGGGAGATGCATCGTGAGATGGGCGTCGGCATCGCCGCGACCGCCGACCGCGCCGCCCCCGGCGTCGACGTCACCGTCACCCTGGCCGGCCTGATCAAGGCCCCGTGCCGCATCGTCTGGACGGTCGAGGAACCCCGCCGGGCCGGGTGGGCCTACGGCACCCTGAAGGGCCACCCCGAGTGCGGCGAGGAGACCTTCGTCGTCGACCGCACGGGCGACGGCACGGTCTGGCTGACGGTCGCGGCCTTCAGCAAGGGGGCCAAGTGGTACACCAGAGCGGGCGGCCCGGCGGCCCGGGGCTTCCAGCACGCGTACGCGCGCCGGTGCGGGGCGGTGCTGCGCAGGTTGTGCGAGGGGCTGTCCGAGGCCTGACGCGCCCGGCCGGCCAGGGGGGCGGATTCCCGCCAACCCGCGTACCGAACCCCCTGCCGCGTTGCTCTCGACAACACCCGAATGTGATGATCCGACGTATGGCAGAACACGGGGGTGTCGCCGGCCCGGCCGGAGGTATACGCAGGTCACGGCTGTCGGACTACGCGGACGTCACGAGTCCGCAGAACACACCACCACCCGCGGCGAGCAGTTCGAACACCCCGTCTCTGCCGGAGCAGTCACTTTCCTTTACTCCCGCCACCGCCCCGGCCGCCCTCTCGGAAGCGGACGAAGTCCGGCGCAGACGCCGCGAATTCGCCATCCTTCTCGGCCGCTTCCGGCGTACGCCCGTACTGGTGCCGGTGGACGAGGAGGACGCGCCCCTGGTGGCGGACCTCGGTGGCATCCGCTGGATCCTCGCCTTCTCGAACGAGGCGGCCCTGGCCCGTTACGCGGTGGCGCGGGGCGAGGGAGACCGGGAGTGGCCGTACCAGCGGTGGCTGGGCGCCCGGCTGCTGGACGCGGCGGTCCCGGCGGTCGGGGCGCCGTGCGGGGTCGCGCTGGACGCGGGCAGCGAGGACGAGGGCGTGCTGTTCCCGCCGGTGGCGGGGATCGTGCCGGATGCGGCGGCCGTGGACATCGACAGCGGAACGGGGGATGTGCAATGACCGGGAGCGGCAAGGACCTGTCCACGGACGGCCTGAGCCTGATCGCCAAGGGCCTGACCGAGGCGCTGGCAGAGCTCAAGGGACTCGGCATGGTCGGCGAGGCCGGGGCCGGGCGCGGCTTCGGTGACATCGCCCTGTCCGGCCTGGAACTCGGCCACGAGGGGCTGACGGGGGAGTTCAAGTCCTTCTGCGAGCGCTGGGAGTGGGGTGTGCGGTCGCTGATCGACGAGGGCAACGGATTCGCGCTGAAGACGGGCCTGTCGGCGGGCACCTACTACGAGACCGAGCAGTACGTGAAGGGAAGTTTCAAGGTCGTCGAGAACGCGGCCGTCGGCAATCCGTACGCCTCCGAGGCGGACGTGGAGAAGATGGGCTGGGGCGACATCGCCACCTCCGGTGTGTACGGCGGCAACGTCGACTACAGCCAGGCCTCCCTCGACAAGGCCCTGGCCAACAGCGCGCAGGGCTGGAAGGACGCCGGCCGCGATGTGATGACCTCGCACACCCTCGGACCGGTGCCGGGCCTGGACCCCGAGGACCTGCACAAGGCCTTCGGCGTCTCCGACCAGGACTACAACAAGTACCTGGACGACACCTTCGGCCCCTCCCCCGACGCCCGCGCCAAGGCCGCCGAGCAGGGCGGTGAGGGCTGATGGGACTCGGGGACGTCACCAACTCCCTTCTGGGCGGTGCCGAGCACCTCTACGACGAGGGCAAGAAGAAGCTCGGCGAGGGCGTCGACTACGCCACCGACAAGATCGGCGAGGGCCTGGACAAGGTCGGGGCGCACGACTGGGCCCATGACGTGGAGCACTGGGGCGACGAGGTCGCCTCCGACCTGGGCGCCACCCCGGGCGAACAGCAGCTCGGCCAGAGCGACGACCCCAGGGACCTGGTCCACGGAGATCCGGCGAAGATCCGCGAGAGCGCCAAGCACCTCAGGGACTTCCACGCCGCTTTCGACAAGGTCGGCCAGGGGATGCGGAAGGTCGACTCCTCAGGCTGGAAGGGGCAGGCCGGCGACGCCTTCCGCAAGAAGTTCGGCGTGCACCCCGCCAAGTGGGCGCAGGCGGCCGAGTCCTGCGACACGGCGGCCGGGGCCCTGGAGTCGTACGCGGACACCGTCAAGTGGGCACAGGGCGAGGCCAAGGAGGCGATCACCCTCTACGACAAGGGCGTGAAGGCCTCGAAGGAGGCGGTCGACGGCTACAACAAGAAGGTCGACGCCTACAACGCCAAGGTCAAGGCCAACCAGGACCCCGGCCCGAAACCGGAGCCGTTCCACGACCCCGGCAAGGCCGACATCCAGGCCGCCGCCCACAGACTCGCCGCGGCCCGCAAACAGCGCAACACCGCCGCCTCGGAGGCCCAGGGCAAGGTCAAGGCCGCCGTCGCGCACGCTCCGGCCGAACCCCCGCCCCTGCAGCGCCTCGGCCATGACCTCACCGACGGCTACCAGGCCGCCAACACGGAACTCACCCATGTCGTCGGCGGCGTCCTCAAGGGCAGCGCGGGCCTGCTCAACTTCGCCCGCGGCCTGAACCCGATGGACCCCTACAACCTCACGCACCCGGCGGCCTACCTGCAGAACGTCAGCATGACGCTCTCCGGCCTGGTCTCCACGTCCGCCCACCCCGAACGCACGCTGGAAAACATGTGGACCGAGTTCCGCAAGGACCCGTCCGAGTTCGGCGGCCGTCTCATCCCTCAGTTCCTCGGCACCGACGGCATCGGCGTGGAGGCGGGCCTGGCCCGGGACGCGGCGGAAGCGGGCATCGCCCGCGAGGCGGCGGAAGGGGTGGCAGGCCGAGAGGGCGCGGAGGGCGCGGCCGGGAAGACCCCCCGGGAGACGGTGAACGAGGACCCGCCTCAGCACTCGCACGACGAGAGCAGCACGGAGAACGGCGGCACCGACCCGATCAACCTCGCCACCGGCAAGATGTACCTGCCGCAGACGGACGTCACCCTGACCGGCGTACTGCCCCTGCTCCTGAAACGGCGCGTGGAATCGGGCTACCACCACGGCCGCTGGTTCGGCCCCTCCTGGTCCTCCACCCTGGACCAGCGCCTGGAGATCGACGCGGAGGGAGTCGTCCACGTCACGGAGGACGGCCTCCTCCTGTCGTACCCGCACCCGGCACCGGGCGTGCCCACCGTGGCGAGCCACGGCCCACGGCTCCCCCTGGACCGGGTGGACGGCGGCTACACGATCACCGACCCCCGCACCGGCCAGGTGCGGCACTTCGCCGACCGAGGCGACAGCCTGGCCGTCCTGGAACAGATAGACGACCGCAACGGCAACTGGATCTCCTTCGAGTACGACGCCGAGGGCACCCCTGTGGGCGTGTTCGCCGGCTCCGGCCAGGGCGTCCGCATCACCACGGACGCGGGCCGCATCACGGCGTACCACCTGTCCTCCACCGGCGAGGAACTGAAACGCTTCGCCTACACGGACGGCAACCTCACCGAGGTCTTCAACTCCTCCGGCCTGCCCCTGCGCTTCACCTACGACGACCGAGGCCGGGTCACGTCCTGGACGGACACGAACGACCGCAGCTACAGCTACGAGTACGACGACCAGGACCGCTGTGTCGCCGAGGGCGGCTCGGCCGGCCACATGACCCTGCGCCTGACCTACGAGGACCCGGACCCCACGACAGGCCTGCGCACCACGACGGCCACGACCAGCGAGGGCCACACCCGCCGCTACCTGGTCAACAGCACGTGGCAGGTGGTCGCGGAGACGGACGCCCTGGGCTCGACGACCCGCTACGTCCGTGACCGCCACCACCGCCTGCTCTCCACGACGAACCCGCTGGGCCACACGACGACGTTCGAGTACGACGAGGCGGGCAAGCTCACCCGGGTGGTCCGCCCGGACAGCCGCGAGGCCCGGGCGGAGTACAACTCCCTGGACCGGCCGGTGAAGCTGCTGAACCCGGACGGCACGGTGATCCGTCAAGCGTACGACGACCGGGGCAACCGCACCTCGGTGACGGACCCGGCGGGCCGGACGACCCGGTTCACGTACAACGAGGCCGGCCACCTGACGTCCGTGACCGACCCTCTGGGCCACACGACCACGGTGGTCTGCGACCGCGCGGGCCTGCCCGTGCAGGTGACGGACCCGCTGGGCGCGGTGACCCGCTACGAACGGGACGCCCTGGGCCGCCCGGTCGTGATCACCGACCCCACGGGCGCGACCACGCACCTGGAATGGACGGTGGAAGGCCACCTGACCCGCCGCACGGCTCCCGACGGCACGACGGAGACGTGGACGTACGACGGCGAGGGCAACTGCACCAGCCACACGGATGTTTTGGGCGGCGTCACCCACTTCGAGTACACCCACTTCGACCTGCTGACGGCCCGCACGGGCCCGGACGGTGTCCGCTACGAGTTCGCCCACGACGCGGAACTCCGCCTGACCAAGGTCACCAACCCGCATGGCCTGACCTGGGAGTACACGTACGACCCGGCCGGCCGCCTGCTGTCGGAGAAGGACTTCGACGACCGCACACTGACCTACGCATACGACGCCGCAGGCCGCCTGCTCGCGCGCCGGAACGCCCTCGGCCAGGTGACCTCCTTCGAACGCAGCGAACTGGGCCAGGTGCTCCGCAAGGACGCGGCAGGCCAGGTGACGACATACGCGTACGACTTCACGGACCAACTCGCCCAGGCCACGGGCCCGGACGGCACCACCCTGACCCTGCTGCGCGACCGCCACGGCCGCCTCGTCTCCGAGACGGTCGACGACCGCACGGTGACGTACACGTACGACACCCTGGGCCGTCGCACGGGCCGCACGACCCCGACAGGCGCGGTCTCCACCTGGTCCTACGACGCAGCAGGCCACCGCACGAACATGCTGGCGTCCGGCCGGCCGATCGACTTCACGTACGACGAGGCGGGCCGCGAACTGACCCGTCGCATGGCCGAAACGATCACTCTCGAGCACACCTTCGACGCGGTGGGCCGCCTGACCACCCAGTCGGTGACCGGCGCCGAGGGCGGTCTGATCCAGCACCGGTCGTACACCTACCGGGCCGACGGCAACGTGATCGGCATCGACGACCACCTGTCCGGCACCCGCCGCTTCGACCTGGACGCGACGGGCAGAGTGACGGCGGTCCACGCGGCAGGTTGGACGGAGCGATACGCCTACGACGAGGCAGGCAACCAGACCCAGGCGTCCTGGCCGTCGGACCACCCGGGCCAGGAGGCAACGGGCCCACGCGCCTACATGGGCACCCGCATCACCCGAGCCGGCAACGTCCGCTACGAACACGACCCACTCGGCCGCATCACCCTCCGCCAGAAGACCCGCCTCTCCCGCAAGCCGGACACCTGGCGCTACGCATGGGACGCCGAGGACCGACTGACCTCCGTAGTCACCCCGGACGGCACCCGCTGGCGCTACACCTACGACCCCCTGGGCCGCCGCACGGCAAAGCTGCGCCTAGCAGCCGACGGGGAAACGGTCCTGGAACGGGTCGACTTCACCTGGGACGGCACCACCCTCTGCGAACAGACGACAACATCGTCGGCCCTCCCCAACCCGGTCACCCTCACCTGGGACCACCAGGGCCTCCGCCCCCTGACCCAGACGGAACGCATCACCACGGCCGACGCGCCCCAAGAGGAGATCGACTCCCGCTTCTTCGCCATAGTCACCGACCTGGTCGGCACCCCGAACGAGCTCATAGACGAACAGGGCGACATCGCTTGGCGCAGCCGAAGCACCCTGTGGGGAACGACGGCGTGGGCGGCGAACAGCACCACGTACACGCCCCTACGCTTCCCAGGCCAGTACTACGACCCCGAAACAGGCCTCCACTACAACTACTTCCGCCATTACGATCCCGAGACGGCCCGATACCTCACCCTTGACCCCTTGGGGCTCAGTCCCGCTCCCAATCCATCCGCTTATGTTCACAACCCGCAGACATGGGGGGACCCCCTCGGGCTCGCACCCACGGAAGGTTGCCCCGAAACTCCGACACATAGGTATGCGCCAACTCGTAACGCCGCCTTCCGAGAAGCGAAACGTGACCTGGGCATCCCCATGTCTCAGCAACCAGACGCGATCCGTAGGGTGCCCATGACTGACCGAACAGGGCAACAAGTCATGGACTCCTCTCACAATCCGGTCATGACACGGGAGTATGTATTCACACGAAGCGACGGAAGCAGAGTAATCATCCAAGACCATGGGTACGGGCACTACTACGGCGAAGGCGGAGTAGGCGACCAAGGCTCTCATTTCAATGTGCGTCCATGGGAGAATCCGCGTACCGGTAAGGTTCCAGGGACAGCACAGCATTACGAATATCCCGAGCCGGAAGGCTGAGCCAGCATGTCATGGGCTTCCTTGCTGCACAATCCAGTGGGCATCACCTCCATCTACCAGGGCAACCCTCCGGACCTCATCGATGTGCACCTACACGAGGTTGTCCTCCACGAGGATGGACCGACCCTGAAGCTGCGTCTGGACCTGCCTCGTTACCCAGACCAGCCCCCACGCAAATGGGCGGCTCAGGGCTTCAATACTCTGCAGGTTGAAATCTCATTCAGTGGGGTCAGAGAGGTTACACTGGAAGGCTTCGGGACGGCCATATCGGCAGAAATTTCCCTTACTGGCGAGGAAGGCATCAGCCTCAACGTCATGTCAGCCGCGACACGCATCTGGGCCACTGCCGACACGGCGTTCATCTCAAAGTTGACCGCATACGCCAACGAACCGTGAACGGGTAGTCGACATGGCTTCCTCGCGGCTAAGTCCTCACCTGCGACTCTCACCCACGCACCTGAACTGGAGATCGGTACTGTGAAAGTGAGTAGCGCGACAAGCGCAGGGAAGGTCAGCGAGTCTCATGTCGTTCGGTGACTGGGCGGCGTACTTTCGGACGCTCGCGCAGTGCAGGCTGTTCTTCGAGATACCGAAGGACAAGGCGGATGCCACGCCCAGCGCCACGCACGTCGCCTTCGGGCACCATCCCCGTGACGCCGGCGGCCGGATCTAGGCCGTGTACACCGAGGGCATGCTCCCCGCGCCGGAGCCCCACCGCGTCTTCGGCTGGAAGTACCTCGAGTGGTTCGCCAAGGTGTGGCAGCCGACCGATCCGCCCCAGATCGTCGTCAACCCTGGCGGCCCGTGCGAGGCGTTCGTTCCCTCGGCACCGCCGCACTCGTCTGCTTGGGCCCAGTACAGGGAGGCCTGCGAACAACTCCTGGGTCGCCGTCATCGGATCCCTCCGCATCTGCTTCGCCTGGGCGTCGGCCAGGCAGGAGTCGACGAACTGCACCAAGACTGCGGCACTTTCCGGGTCGATCGCCAGCACGGCGACCACCGGCGATCAAGTACCGCCGCAGCATGCGGTCTACGCACGACGCCATTGCCGAGAGCGCCGAAAGAGGGATGCGGAGTTGCATCGAGAATTTGCCATACCTGACGATGAGGAGATCCTCAACGCACTCGGCAAATTGCCGGAGACCGATGAGAGTGGCACACGCACACTCACATGGAACGGGAATGAGGGCGACTCGCTCATGCTGTCTTATGACGCCCTTTCGGAGGATATCAGGTCGCTCGTCAAACGGGAGATCCCGGCAGTCTCGCCGCCGCCGACCTCGGGCAGATCACCCGGTCCGTGAAGCGCAGGCTCAAGCAGATCCAGTACCGCCCCGACCTGGTCGACGCCTGCCTCGCCGCCACCGAACTCATCCCGGACGCTTGAGCGGTACCTTTCCACCATGTGTATCTCGACGGGTGAAGCCGCGTTCTCCGGCACGATCGTGTACTGCGGAAGGCAGCACCACCCGATGCACGGCCTGATCCACGTCCTGGGCTACCAGAATACCGCCGTCAATCTGGCGGACGGCCCGAACGCCATGCTGCTGCACCTGCCCACCACGCAGCTCACCCCCAGGCACTTCCTCTCCGCTGGGCGCACCGGCGACGTCCTGCGCCGCATGGTCGCCGCTGTCAAACCCGTCGCCGCCGGAGCCGACGACATCGCGTGGATGAGCGCGGAACCGCACCCCGTCCAGGTCTTCGACCACGACGTCTACACGGTGCTCCTGGCCACCGACCCCACCGCAGTCCCCACCGCGCTGCAACAAGTGCCGCCGCACCGCCGTCCTGACCTCGACTCGGACCTCCTGCGCTTCTACGCCGACCACTTTCCTGACCACACCATCGCCGTGTGCTGCTTCGACAACGCCGACGCGCAACGCGCCAAGCCCCTGCTGCTGTGGTACCCGCCCCTCGACCCCGACCAGTTGACCGTGCCGGCCCTGGACAGCCACACCGGAGCGGCACCGGACCTCGACGCCGCCGTGACCGTGGACCACTGGGTCCTGCTTTCCACCGACCAAGCCCCTGCCGGCTGGGGCGAACCCGTCGACTACTCCAGGAACATGCGCCACAGCCTGCGCGGCTTCCTTCCCACCGCCGTTGTGGGCCGGTACTACGGCGAAGGGCAGACCCTGCTCAACGGAGACTTCACCATCAGCCACCGGAGCCTTCTCGCCGGCGACCTTGACCGAATCGAGCGCCTACAACCGGCTCGCCGCTGATAAGGCAGGACGACCGGGCTGTCGCACGTCAGCCGAACCCGACATCACCCATTCAAGTTCAGTAGGGCCCAACCCCGGTCAGGGCCACCGCTCTTCCGGGCCGCTCGCTCGCTTCTCCCCCGTGCTGGAGCGAGGTGTGTCGAGGGCGGCCCGACGGTCGCTTCCTCACTCCTCGGCGAACAGCTCCGCCGCGTCCGTGGCACGGACCGCCCGCTGAGCCCAGACCTCCAGCTGATCGAGGTCCGAGCAGTTCATCACGCGCTCGCGGACGGAGTCGGGCACGGGAATGCCGCGCCATTCCAGGATGCGCAGGGTCATCTCCCGGCGGTCCTGGATGCGCCCCTGCTCCAGCCCTTGCTCCAGCCCCTGCTCCCGGCCTTCCTCGCGTACCTGTTCCGCGAGCGGGTGTCGCCAGAAGTACTGGATCGCCGTCATCAGATCCCTCCACATCTGCTTCGCCTGGGCATCAACCAGGCAGGAGTCGACGAACTGCACGAAAACTGCGGCACTGTCGGGGTCGATCGTCCGCAGGGCGGCGGCCAGGGATTCCAGTATGGCCGGTGCCTGCGGGCCACGCCCGTGTGTCATGGCCGAGAGCACCGCAAGGGGGACGTCCTTTTCCGCCTGCCGCTCGTCCGCGATCACGGGAACGTTGTCCGGGCCCAGTACCAGGGGCCGTACCGTCAGCGACTCCCAGCCCGGGAAACCGAGCCGGATCGGACGCGAGGCCCAGCGCTCCGTAGCACTGCTCTGAGTGATCACGATGAGCACCGGCTCGCAACGGAACTTCTCATACAGGTAGCTCAGGTAGTACGGCCAACTGCCCCCCTTGCGCTCGTCCACCTTCCCCTGCGACTCCACCACCAGCAGATACGTGCCCTCGTCCGTCTCCGCCCGCAGCAGGGTGTCCACACGGCGCTCGACCGGCTCGATCTCGGTGAGGTCGATGTTCAGCGCCGCGATCTCCCTCGGCTCGGGGAACGGCACGTGCAGCACCCGCTGTAACGCCCGCGTCAGCAGCGCCGGATCCTTCTGGAAGATCCGGTGCAACGCCTCATGCGACGAGCCGACCATCACGCCACCCCCAGCTCACACCACACGTACTTCCCCCGGTCCCCGAACCGCGCCGTCGGCTGCCACCCCCAGTACTGCGCGCACGCCCTCACCAACCCCAGCCCCCGCCCCTCCTCCAGCTCCAGCTCCGCCACCTGCTCCAGCGGGCGCGGCGGGTCCGGTGGCGCCGGGTCGGTGTCCCACGCCCCGATCCACACCGCTCCCTCCGGGGTACGGCGCACCCTCAGCGCAGCCGGCCCCTTCGTGTGCCGCACCGCGTTCGACACCAGCTCCGCCGCCAGCAGCTCCGCCGTGTCCGCCAGCCCGATCAGACCGTGCACCGTCAGGATCAGACGCAGCGTGCGACGGCACACCGTCACCGCTCTGAGGTCGTTCGGGATGTACAGGGTGTAGTCCCAGGACTCGGGCTCGTTCTCGGGCATGCGTCATCAACTCCGTTCGGTGAGTCAGGATTTCGCAGCGGTGGCCTGCCGCCCCCGTCATGGCACGACGGGGCGGTGCGCTTCCGTTGTGTGTTCGTTGCGTCACCGACGGTAAGGGTAACCTGTTATCCGCAGCAAGCTGATCGCGTGATCCGCCCCCCGAAAGAGTCAGGAGCAACTCATGGTCCAGAGGCGCGAGCCAACAGCACGTCAGTTGCGCCTGGGGCTCGAACTGCGCCGACTGCGCGAGGCAGCGGGGCTCACCGCCGTCCAGTCGGCTGCTCTGCTCGGGATGAACCGGGTCCAGATCAGCCACATCGAGTCCGGGCTCATCGGGGTGAGCGAGGAGCGGCTGCGGCGATTCGCCTCCCATTACGCCTGTACGGACGAGGAGTTCGTGGACGCGCTGGTCGAGATGGCAACGGACAGGACACGCGGCTGGTGGGAGGAGTACCGGGGCCTGCTCCCCACGTCGTTCCTGGACCTGTCCGAGCTGGAGCACCATGCCCGGTTCCTGCGCCACGTGGCGATCCTGTACGTGCCGGGCCTCCTGCAGACCGAGGACTACTCCCGTGCCGTCTTCGCGTCCAGGCTGCCGGAGCTGACCGGTGAGGAACTGGAGTTGCGCATCCGGCACCGGAAACGGCGCCAGGAGTTCGCCGTCCCGTACGAAGCGGTGATCCACGAGGCGGCGCTTCGGATCAGGGTCAGTGATCGCGCCGCCTCAAGGGCCCAACTCGCCCGGCTCCTCGAGCTCTCCGACGCGGACCACATCACCGTGCGCATCATCCCTTTCGACCTGGACGGCTTCGCCAGGGCCTCCAGCACGATGACGTACGTGGGCGGTCCCCTGCCAAAGCTGGACACAGTGGTCCGCGACGCCCTTCACGGCTCGGCCTTCATTGACTCCGAGGCTCAGCTGAACACCTACCGAACGAGTTTCCGTAAAGTGGAGGCCGCGTCACTCGGACCCGAACGGTCGCGTGAGTTCATCCACCGGCTGGCGAAGGAACTATGAGGAGTCCCATGGACAACTGGCGGAAGTCGTCCTACTCCGGCCCCGGCGACGGCAACGAGTGCGTCGAAGTCGCCGACACCCGCACGCACGTCGCCATCCGCGACTCCAAGGACCCGGCCGCCGGCACCCTCACCGTCCCGGCAGGATCCTTCGCCCGCTTCATCGAAGCCCTGAAGAAGACCCCGTAGCGCGATCCTCGGCAGCCGCGCCTACCGCAGCAGCACCCCCGCCCCCTCCACACCGTCCTCGGACGGCACCGCCACCAGCCCCATCTCCGCGCTGGAGGCCAGCAGGCGGTGGGCCGGGAGGATGCGGACCGTGTAGCCGTAGGGGCCGGTGCGGTCCAGGGACAGGGGGCCCTCGTACACCAGCCGGCCCTCGAGGTCCGGCGCGCCCGTCGGTTTCAGGGGGACCACCGTCGCGTCCGTGATGCGGTCCTCCGCGTCCACCCGGCCGGAGACCGCCTGGACCTCCACGTCGTCCGTCGACAACTCGCCGAGCCCGATCCGCACCCGCAGCCCCACCGTCGACCCCAGTTCCGCCGTGGCCGTCGGCGCCGTCGTCTCCACGTGGTCGACGCTCACCCTGGACCAGGCCGCCCGGACCCGGGACTTCCAGGCGGCCAGATCACTGGCCGTGTCCCGGGTCAGGGCGCGGTGGGCCTGGGCGGCGGGGATGTACAGGCGCTCGACGTACTCGCGGACCATGCGGCCGGCCAGCACCTTGGGCCCGAGCAGCGTGAGGGTCTGGCGGACCATCTGGATCCAGCGGTCGGGCAGCCCGCCCCGGCCCCGCTCGTAGAAGCGCGGAGTCACCCGCTGTTCCAGCAGGTCGTACAGGGCCGCCGCCTCGATGTCGTCGCGGCGGTCGGCGTCGGTGGCGGCGCCGTCCGCCGTCGGGACGGCCCAGCCGAAGTCCGGCTGGAACCATTCGTCCCACCAGCCGTCCAGGACGGAGAGGTTGAGGCAGCCGTTCAGTGCCGCCTTCATACCGGACGTGCCGCAGGCCTCCAGCGGGCGCAGGGGGTTGTTCAGCCAGACGTCGCAGCCGGGGTAGAGCTTCTGCGCCATCGCCATGCCGTAGTCGGGGAGGAAGACGATGCGGTGGCGCACGCGTGGGTCGTCGGCGAAGCGGACCAGTTCCTGGACCAGGCGCTTGCCGCTGTCGTCCGCCGGGTGCGCCTTGCCGGCGACGACGATCTGGATCGGGCGGTCCGGATGCAGCAGCAGCTCCATCAGGCGGTCCCGGTCGCGGAGCATGAGCGTGAGGCGCTTGTACGACGGGACCCGGCGGGCGAAGCCGATCGTCAGGACGTCCGGGTCCAGCACCCCGTCGATCCATCCCAACTCGGCGTTCCCGGCGCCGCGTTGCCGCCAGGACGCCCGCAGCCGCTCCCGCACCTCCAGCACCAGCTGTTCGCGCAGGGTGCGGCGCAGCTCCCAGATCTCCTCGTCCGAGATGTCGGCGACGGAGTCCCAGCGGTCGCTGCCGCCGACGCTCAGCGCGTCCTCGGCGCGCTCCGAGCCGACCTGCCGGGCGCCCAGCCGCAGCACCTCGGGGGCCACCCAGGTCGGGGCGTGCACCCCGTTGGTCACGGAGGTGATCGGCACCTCCTCGGCGTCGAATCCCGGCCACAGGCCCGCGAACATCTCCCGGCTGACGTGCCCGTGCAGCAGCGACACCCCGTTGGCCCGCTGGGCGAGCCTGAGGCCCATCACGGCCATGTTGAACAGGTTGGGCTCGCCGCCCGGGTACGTCTCCATGCCCAGCGTCAGAATGCGCTGCACGTCGAGGCCGGGAAGCTCGGCCCCCGGCCCGAAGTGCCGGGCGACCAGCTCCCGGTCGAAGCGGTCGATGCCGGCCGGGACGGGGGTGTGGGTGGTGAAGACCGTGCCCCCGCGCACCGCCTCCAGGGACGAGTCGAAATCGAGCCCCCCGGCGCACAGTTCGGCGATCCGTTCCAGGCCCAGGAACCCCGCGTGCCCCTCGTTGGTGTGGAACACCTCCGGCTCCGGGTGCCCGGTGAGCCGGCAGTACGTCCGCACCGCCCGGACCCCTCCTATCCCCAGCAGCATCTCCTGCAGCAGCCGGTGCTCGCTGCCACCGCCGTAGAGCCGGTCGGTCACCCCGCGTTCACCGAGGTCGTTGTCCTCCACGTCCGAGTCGAGGAGCAGCAGCGGCACCCGGCCGACCTGGGCCAGCCAGATCCGGGCGTGCAGCGCCCTGCCGCCGGGCAGCGCCAGCGAGACCTGCGCCAGGGCGCCGTCGGCCTCCTTCAGCTGGGTGAGGGGCAGCTCGTTGGGGTCGAGCACCGGGTAGTGCTCCTGCTGCCAGCCGTCGCGGGACAGGGTCTGCCGGAAGTACCCGTGCCGGTAGAGGAGGCCGACGCCGATCAGCGGTACGCCGAGGTCGCTGGCGGCCTTCAGATGGTCGCCCGCGAGGATGCCGAGGCCGCCGGAGTACTGGGGCAGTGCGGCCGTGATGCCGAACTCCGGGGAGAAATAGGCGACCGCGGCGGGCATCCCGGCCGCCTGCGTCTGGTACCAGCGGCCGCCGGTCAGATAGTCGTCGAGGTCGTCGGCGGCCGCGCCGAGGCGGCGCAGGAAACGCCGGTCCCCGGCCAGCTCGGCCAGCCGCGCGGGGCGTACCCGGCCCAGGGTCCGTACGGGGTCGCCCCCGGCCGCGGCCCAGGCCTCGGGGTCGACGGACTGGAACAGGTCGCGCGTTTCCGCATGCCAGGACCAGCGCAGATTGCGCGCCAGGTCGCTCAGCGGCCGGAGAGGTTCGGGGAGAACGGGACGGACGGTGAACCGACGGATCGCCTTCACACTTCCACCTCGGACGCGTTGCGGAGTGAGACGCACGGCGCTGTACGTCTCGTCGTCACCCTCGACGGTAGTTGTTACCCGGGGGTCGGTGGGGACGCGCACGGCGGGGGTGTCGGGGCGTTAAGGGGCGGTCGGCGGGCACTCGGTAAAAAGGGGCCGGTCTTGCGGGTGGACATACGCGTGAGTAGTTAACAAAGTTCCGGATTGCCCACCCGAACAGGGTGGGAAGGCTCCTCCGGTACGACCCCACAGGCGTCCCACAGCACCACCGCAGGACCCACCTCCCCACATCCATCCGCCCACACCCTCGTTGACGCGGACAGGAGCGGTCATGCCCGCCAGGCACCAATCCTCAGCACCCCCGACAAGCAGCAAGGCCAAGGCAGCAGCAAAGAAAAATACGGGCAAGAAAGCCGTAAAGGCCGCCACCGACCTTCCCGGCCCGCCCGGTCCCGCCGATCCCCCGCCCGGCTCCGGGGCGACCACCGTCGGCCGTATCCCCGTCCTCGACGTCCGCCCGGTGGTCCGGCAGGGTCGCCGGCCGGCCAAAGCCGTGACCGGTGAGTCGTTCGAGGTGTCCGCCACCGTCTTCCGGGAGGGGCACGACGCCGTCGCGGCGAACGTGGTGCTGCGCGGCCCCGCCGGCGGGGCCGGACCGTGGACGCCGATGCGTGAACTCGCCCCGGGCACCGACCGTTGGGGCGCCACCGTCACCGCGGGCGAGCCGGGCCTGTGGACGTACACGGTGGAGGCCTGGTCCGACCCGGTCGCCACCTGGCGGCACCACGCGGGCATCAAGATCCCGGCGGGCATCGACACCGAGCTGGTCCTGGAGGAGGGCGCGCGGCTGTACGAGCGCGCGGCCGCCGGAGTCCCGGACGACGGCCGGCCGCTCGTGCTGGAGGTGGTGGCGGCCCTGCGCGACGACAAGCGCCCGGCCGCCTGGCGTCTCGCGGCGGCGCTGGCGCCGGAGGTGACGGATCTTCTGACCCGCCATCCGTTGCGGGAGCTGGTCACCGCCTCCGACCCGATGCCGCTGCTGGTGGAGCGCGAACGCGCCCTGTACGGCTCCTGGTA
>NZ_JBFAWF010000008.1:0-308724 GCF_040680195.1 Streptomyces sp. NPDC052109
GCCCTGCTGCTGTCCCTGCCCGGCTCACCGATCCTCTACTACGGCGACGAGATCGGCATGGGCGACAACATCTGGCTCGGCGACCGCGACGCCGTGCGCACCCCCATGCAGTGGACACCCGACCGCAACGCGGGCTTCTCCTCCTGCGACCCCGGACGCCTGTACCTGCCCACGATCATGGACCCGGTCTACGGCTACCAGGTCACCAACGTCGAGGCCTCGATGTCCTCGCCGTCCTCGCTGCTGCACTGGACGCGGCGCATGATCGAGATCCGCAAGCAGAACCCTGCCTTCGGACTGGGATCCTACGACGAGCTGCAGTCCTCCAACCCGGCGGTGCTCGCCTTCCTCCGGGAGTACGGCGACGACCTCGTGCTGTGCGTCCACAACTTCTCCCGCTTCGCCCAGCCCACCGAGCTGGACCTGCGGGCCTACGACGGACGGCACCCGGTGGAGCTGATCGGCGGAGTGCGTTTCCCCGCCATCGGTGAGCTTCCCTACCTGCTGACCCTGCAAGGCCACGGCTTCTACTGGTTCCGGCTCACCCGAGTCGCATCCCGCATCGGCCGCCGTCGCTGACGGACCGGCGCCGAGGAAAGGACGCGTCACCATGCCGAAGACCATCACCGCCCGACCAAGAGCCGCGGCGGGCCTCGACGGGCCCCTGGTCTCGCTGGGTGGGCTGCTGCGCGAATGGCTGCCGAGGCAACGCTGGTTCGCGGGCAAGGACCGGCCCGTCGCCGATCTGACGGCGCTCTGCGTGACCGAGTTGTTCCCCGGGTGTCTGCACCTGCTGGTGCACGCGTCGCACGCGCCCGTGCCCACGCCGGGCGGCACTCACCCGCCCGGCGACTGCTACCAGCTGCTGCTCGGCCTGCGCGAGCGCCTCGCCCCACGGCTGGAGCGGGCGTACATCGGGCGGGCCGAGCAGGGCCCGTTCGCCGGGCTGGCGGTCTACGACGCGCTGCACGACCCGCGCTCGGCCCATCTGCTGCTGGAACGGCTGCGGCGGCCCGGCGCGGCGGGCCCGCTGCGGTTCGAGGGGGACCCGGCCGCCGAGGTGCCCGGCGGTCTGCCGCCGCGGCTGCTGGACGCGGAGCAGTCCAACTCCTCCATCGTGTACGGCGACGCGTACATCCTCAAGGTCTTCCGCCGTATCCAGCCGGGGGTCAACCCGGACCTGGAGGTGACGGCCGCGCTGGCCGCGCAGGGGTGCACGCGGGTGCCCGCGCCGGTGGCCTGGTTCGGTACGACCGCGCCCCAGCCGGCCACACTGGGCGTGCTGCAGCCGTTCCTGCCGGACGCGTACGACGGCTGGACGCTTGCGCTGCGCGCGCTCGCCGCGGGCGACGACTTCACCGCAGAGGCCCAGGAACTGGGGCGGGCCATGGCCGAGGTGCACCTGGCGCTGGCCGAGGCGTTCGGCCCGGCCGGGCCGGGCGAGAACGGCCGTACGGCCGAGGCGATGTGCGCTCGGCTGGACGCGGCCGCGCACGCCGTGCCGGGGCTGCTGCCCTTCGTACCGGGGCTGCGCGCCGCGTTCGGGGCGCTCGCCACCTGCGACACCGGGCCGCCCGCCCAGCGCATCCACGGCGATCTGCACCTCGGGCAGGTACTGCGGGCCGGCCGCGACTGGTTCGTCATCGACTTCGAGGGCGAGCCGTCCCGGCCGCTGGCCGAGCGGCGGACCCCTCAGTCCCCCGTGCGGGACGTGGCGGGGATGCTGCGCTCCTTCGACTACGCGGCCCGGCAGCGCCGCCCCTGGCGACCCGAATGGGCGCGCCGCTGCCGGGAGGCGTTCTGCGCGGGCTACGCGGCCCGCGCCGGCTGGGATCCACGCAAGAAGCACGCGCTGCTGCGCGCGCACGAGACGGACAGGGCGGTCTACGAGGTGCTGTACGAGGCGAGACACCGGCCGGACTGGCTGCCGGTACCGATGGCGGCGATCAAACGGCTCGCCGTGTGGGGAGGCTGACGTCATGGCTCTGCGCGACACCTCGCTCCCGGAGGCCGCCGCCCCCGCGCCGGCGGCCGCGGTCCCGCTCGACCCGGCCGACCGCGGCCGGCTGCTCGGCGGCGCGCACCACGATCCGCACGCCCTGCTGGGCGCCCACCCGGTCCCGGGCGGCACCCTGTTCCGGGCACTGCGCCCCCACGCGCGGGTGGTGAACGTCGTCGTCGACGGCGTGCGCCACTCCCTGCGGTCGGAGGGCGACGGTCTCTTCGCGGCCGTGCTGCCGCACCCGGAGGTCCCGTCGTACACGCTGCTGGTGGCGTACGACGACGTCGAGCAGGAGGTGCACGACCCGTACCGTTTCCTGCCCGCGCTCGGCGAACTGGACCTGCATCTGATCCGGGAGGGCCGGCACGAGCAGCTGTGGCAGGCGCTCGGCGCCGAGCCGATGACGCACCAGGGTGTGGCCGGCACCCGCTTCACCGTGTGGGCGCCCAACGCCCAGGGAGTGCGGGTGGCCGGGGACTTCACGTACTGGGACGGCACGCAGTACCCGATGCGCTCGCTCGGCGCGTCGGGGGTGTGGGAGCTTTTCCTGCCCGGGATCGGCGAGGGCGCCCGGTACAAGTTCGAGATCACCTCGCGCTACGGCCACCGGTTCCTCAAGGCCGACCCGATGGCGCGGGGCACCGAGGTGCCGCCGGACACGGCGTCGGTCGTCACCGTGTCGCGGTACGAGTGGGGCGACACGGAGTGGATGGCGCACCGGGGTGACACGCCGGTGCACCGGGCGCCGTTCTCGGTGTACGAGGTCCACCTGCCGTCCTGGCGCCCGGGGCTGACCTACCGGCAGCTCGCGGACGAACTGCCCGCATACGTCAAGGACATGGGCTTCACGCACGTCGAGCTGATGCCGGTGGCCGGGCACCCGTTCAGCGGCTCGTGGGGCTACCAGGTCACCTCCTACTACGCGCCGACGCCCCGCCTCGGCTCCCCGGACGACTTCAAGTACCTGGTGGACGCGCTGCACCGGGCCGGCATCGGCGTGGTCATGGACTGGGTGCCGGCGCACTTCCCCAAGGACGACTGGGCGCTGGCCCGGTTCGACGGGGATCCGCTGTACGAACCCGGGGACGACCGGCGGGCCGAGCACCCGGACTGGGGGACGTACGAGTTCGACTTCGGCCGTACCGAGGTGCGCAACTTCCTGGTCGCCAACGCCGTCTACTGGTGCCAGGAGTTCCACATCGACGGGCTGCGCGTGGACGCCGTCGCCTCGATGCTCTACCTCGACTACTCGCGGGACTCCGGCCAGTGGGAGCCGAACGTCTTCGGCGGCCGCGAGGACCTGGACGCGGTGGCCTTCCTGCAGGAGATGAACGCCACCGTCTACCGGCGCTGCCCGGGTGTGGTGACCATCGCCGAGGAGTCCACCGCCTGGGACGGGGTCACCCGGCCGACGGACAGCGGCGGTCTCGGTTTCGGGCTCAAGTGGAACATGGGCTGGATGCACGACTCGCTCGTCTACGTCCAGAAGGAGCCGGTGCACCGCAAGTACCACCACAACGAGATGACCTTCTCGATGGTGTACGCCTACAGCGAGAACTACGTCCTGCCGATCTCCCACGACGAGGTCGTGCACGGCAAGCAGGCGCTGGTGTCGAAGATGCCGGGCGACTGGTGGCAGCGGCGGGCCAACCACCGCGCCTATCTGGGTTTCATGTGGGCCCATCCCGGCAAACAGCTGCTGTTCATGGGGCAGGAGTTCGCACAGGGGGCGGAGTGGTCCGAGGCGCAGGGGCCCGAGTGGTGGCTGCTGGGCGACGACTACCACTCGGCCGGTGACCACCGGGGCGTACAGGACCTCGTGCGGGACCTGAACACCGTGTACCGGGCGACCCCGGCCCTGTGGCAGCGGGACACCGACCCGGGCGGCTTCCGGTGGGTGCTGTGCGACGCGGCGGACGACAACGTCTTCGCGTTCGTGCGCTTCGCCGCCGACGGCTCGCCGCTGCTGGCGGTGTCGAACTTCTCCCCGGTCGTCCGGCAGGACTACCGGCTGTGGGTCCCGGACGAGATCCCCGTCCGTCCCTGGCAGGAGGAGCTGAACACCGACGACGTCCGCTACGGCGGCAGCGGCGTCGGCAGCGGGGAGCCGCTGAAGCCCGAGGACGGTTTCCTGAGGCTCACGCTGCCGCCGCTCGCCACGGTCTGGCTCGCGCCGGAGCACTGAAGCCACAGGTGTCGGCGGCCCGCCCAGGGGCAGTCGGGGGTCGTACGGACCTACGACTGCCCGTCGTGGCATGGACACGAAAGGGTGGCACCACGTGCGCACCGTCGGAGTGGAGGAGGAACTCCTTCTGGTCGACCCGGACACCGGCGACCCGAAGGCGTTGGCGGCAGCCGTCCTCGCCCGGGTCGCCCATGAAGATCCGGGGCAGGACGTGTTCGAGAAGGAGCTGTTCCGGCAGATGCTGGAGTTCGCCACGCATCCGCAGTCGGACATGACGGACCTCGGCGAGGAGATCGTGCGCTGCCGCAAGGAGGCGGCGCGGCACGCCGGGGAGCTGGGCTGCGCGGTCGTGGCGCTGGCCACCTCTCCCCTGCCGGTCAGCCCCTCCCTCAGCGTGAACGAGCGCTACGAGTGGCTGGCCGGCCAGTACGGGATACCGACCTGGGAGCAGCTGGTGTGCGGCTGCCATGTGCATGTGTCGGTGGAGTCCGACGAGGAGGGCATCGCCGTACTCGACCGGATCCGGCCCTGGCTCCCGGTGCTCCGGGCGATCAGCGCGAACTCCCCGTTCTGGCAGGGCCAGGACACCAGCTACGCCAGCTATCGCAGCCGGGTGTGGAACCGCTGGCCGTCGGCCGGGCCGACCGAGCCGTTCGTGTCGGCCGAGCGGTATCACCAGAGGGTGGCGGACATGCTGGCCACCGGTGCCCTGCTGGACACGAGGATGGTGTACTTCGACGCGCGGCTGTCCGCCCGTTATCCGACCGTGGAGATCCGGGTGGCGGACGTGTGCCTCTGCGCCGGCACCGCCGCGCTGATCGCCACGCTGTGCCGGGCGCTCGTGGAGACGGCTGCGCGGGACTGGCGGGCGGGCCGGCCGGCGCCCGACCACAGCGTGAGCCTGCTGCGGCTCGCCGACTGGCAGGCCGCCCGGTACGCCCTGGAGAAGGACCTGCTCGACCCGGCGACCATGCGTCCGGCCCCCGCCCCGCACGTCCTCAGGTCGCTGTTGGAGCACACCGGGGACGCGCTCACCGAGGTCGGCGACGCCGAGCGCGCCGAACAGGGCATGGCGGATCTGCTGCGTCGCGGCAACGGCGCGCGAGAGCAGCGCCGGCTGCTGGAGCGGGCCGGCAGCCTGCGGGACGTCGTCACCGAGTGCGTACGGCACACCCAGGGCTGAGCGCTCCGGTCAGACGATCAGTACCAGGGCGTACGCCAGGAAGAACAGCGCCACCAGGACGACGAGAACGAGGATCAGCGTCAGCGGCGCCTTCGCCCATCCTCTGTGCTGGACGTGCGGCTCCCTGGGCCCGGCCTCGGGGAGGCTGCTCTCGGCGGGCGGGGTCTCGCCCGGCGGCACTGAGCCGCCGGGCTCCAGCCCGGTGGTGCGCTCGGGTTCCGGATCTGGGTTCACATGGCTCATGTCTGCCGAGTCCCCCGGACAAGCCGACGTCATCAGCCCGATCACGACTTCGCCGTTCCGCGCCCCGAACGCGCTCACCTCGGCTACATTCGAGCACCGCCGACACAGAGCCGATCGGCGGTGTGACCCTCAGTACACCCAGGAGCAGCGCATGCGCGACGTCGCCCTCGCTCCCCCCCTTGCCCCACCGCTCACCGGCGGCCTCGCCGACAGCGTCTTCGACACCGCGGAGCGCGATCCCACCCTGCCGGTGCTCGCGCACCGCGCGGATCCGGCCGCCACCGTCTGGGAGGAGGTGACGGCCGTCGAGCTGCGGGACGAGGTGATGGACCTGGCCAAGGGGCTGGTCGCAGCCGGTGTGTCGCCGGGCCACCGGGTGGCCGTGATGTCCCGCACCCGCTACGAGTGGACCGTGTTCAGCCATGCGCTGTGGGCCGTCGGCGCGGAGGTCGTGCCGATCCATCCGGCCTCCTCGCGCGATCAGGTCGAGTGGATCCTGCGGGACGCGGGCTGTGTGGCCGTGATCGTCGAGGACGAGCAGGGCGTGATGACCGTAGGCACGGTGTGTGCCGGGCTGCCGCGTCTGCGCCATGTCTGGCAGCTGGACGCGGGCGCCCTGCCCGACCTCGTCCGGCAGGGCGCGCTCGTGCCGTACACCACCGTGGAGTCGCTGCGCCGGATCGTGCTGCCCGACGCCACGGCGGCGGTCGTCTACACCTCCGGCACCACCGGCCGTCCCCAGGGCTGCGCGCTCAGCCACCGCGGCCTCGCCTACCCCTGCGACACCCTGCTGGCCGGCTGGGCGCACACCGCGGCGCCGCCGGGCGAACAGCCGTCCGTGCTGGCCTTCCTGCCGTTCTCCCATGTGTACGGCCTCATGATCATGCTCACGTGTGTGCGCGGCGGCGTCCTGATGGCGCACGAGCCGGAGCTGACCGAGGCGACGCTGGCGTCGGCGCTGCGCACGTTCCGGCCGACGTATCTGTACGGCGTGCCGTCGGTGTTCGAGAAGCTGTACAAGACGTTCCTGCGGACCGCGGAGCAGGCGGGCCGGGGTGCCCTGTTCGAGCGGGCCGCGCAGACCGCGCGGGACTTCGCCGCGGCCGAGGAGCGCCGCCGGCTGGGCACCGGGCCGGGGCCGGGACTCGAGCTCCGGCTGCAACACGCCCTGTACGAGCGGACGGTGTACCGCAGACTGCGCGCCGCGCTCGGCGGGCGGGCGCTGCGCGGCACCTCCGGCGGATCCTCGCTGAGCCGCGAACTGACCCTGTTCTACGAGGGCATCGGCGTGTTCGTCCACGACGGGTACGGACTCACCGAGGCCTCCGGCGGCATCACCATGCAGCCGCTCGGCCGCGAGAAGTCCGGCACGGTGGGCCTGCCGCTGCCGGGCACCGAGGTGCAGGTGGCCGACGACGGGGAGATCCTGGTGCGCGGTCCGTCGGTGTTCCAGGGCTATGTCGGGGACGAGCAGGCGACGCGGGCGGCGCTGCGCGGCGGCTGGCTGGCCACCGGAGACATCGGACGGCTGGACTCCGAGGGCTATCTGACGATCACCGGGCGCAAGAAGGACATCATCGTCACGAGCGGCGGCAAGAGCGTCGCCCCGGCCCCGCTGGAGCAGCGGCTGCGCATGCATCCCCTGGTGCACCAGGCGGTGGTGATCGGCGACGACCGGCCCTGTGTCGGTGCCCTGATCACCCTGGACCCGGACTTCCTCGCGCACTGGCGGGGTGCCCTGGCGCTGCAGGGCGACAGCCCGGGCCGGGAGTCCCGCGAGGAGAGCGCGCTGCGCGAGGAGATCGCGCGGGCCGTCGCCACCGCGAACAGCACCGTCTCCCGGGCGGAGTCCATCAGGGTCCACCGCGTCCTGCCGGAGCCGTTCGCCACCGACAACGGGCTGCTCACGCCCTCGATGAAGCTGCGGCGGGAGGAGATCGTCCGGCACTACGCCGTGGAGATCGAGGCGATGTACCAGGCGCGGTCCCGGGTGCCGCGGGGCCGGCCGGAGCCGGCGGACTGGGAGGAGCAGGACGACGTCTTCCGCTGACGGTCCCGCACGCGCCGGTCCCGCCGTCACGACTGCGGGCCGGGCGGACGGATAGCTCGCCCGGCTCTGGGGAACCCGCGAGCGCAGAAGGAGATCAGACAGACCTACGGCCGTCCCGGCCGCCGCGGCCGCCGAGGCCGCGACCGGCCGGGAGCGGGGATTGCGAGATGGCGACGGAGCGGCGTGGGGACGGCACACCGCCTGCGGAGGACAGGTACGAACGCACCTTCTCCTTCGCGGGTGAGCTGCGCAACGTCACGGAAGCGCGGCTCGCCGCGGAGGAGTTCCTGGGCGCGCTCGCCGTGCAGTCGCCGCCGGCCGAGCACGAGTACTGGGACGACATTCTGCTGGTCGTGACGGAGCTGGCCGCCAACGTGATCCAGTACGCGCCCGGCCCGTTCCGGCTGCGGATGCGGCGCACCTTCGACGGCGTGCACGTGACCATGCGCGACACGAGCACGATCCGGCCGGAACCGCGGCCCTTCCACCCGCGCACGGGCGGCGGCGGCATCGGCTGGCACCTGATGCACACGCTGTGCACGCAGGTCAGCGTGGTCGTCGACGACGAGGGCAAGGACATCCACGCGTTCCTGCCCTGGTGACGTGCGCGGGGTTCGGCGGTCGCGCCACGTGTACGGCACGCGCGTACGACGTGTATGTGTGCGGCATCCGGTTACTCCAGTCCGGGCGGGGGCATGCTGGTGCCCACGCGTTCGTCTGCCTGCCGTACCCAGCTGGCGGAACGGCTCGGGCCACGGTGGGATCGAAGGTGGTGTGCACCGATCCAGGGCAAACGAACGGCGTCGAGTCGGACCGCCTGGAGCCGCAGAAAGGGATGAACACCGTGACACGACCCAGGATCCTGGTGGTTGGCGCAGGCTTCGCCGGAGTCGAGTGCGTCCGCCGCCTGGAGCGCAAACTCGCTCCCGCCGAGGCCGACGTCACCCTGGTGACGCCGAACTCCTACCAGTTGTACCTGCCCCTGCTGCCCCAGGTCGCCTCCGGGGTGCTCACGCCGCAGTCGATCGCTCTGAGCCTGCGCCGCAGCAAGAAGTACCGCACCCGGATCATCCCGGGCGGCGCGATCGGCGTGGACCTGAAGGCCAAGGTGTGCGTCGTCCGCACCATCACCGACAAGATCGTCAACGAACCCTACGACTACATCGTGCTGGCCCCGGGCAGCGTGACCCGCACTTTCGACATCCCGGGGCTGACCGAGCACGCCTTCGGGATGAAGACCCTCGCCGAGGCCGCCTACATCCGCGACCACGTCATCACCCAGCTCGACCTCGCCGACGCCAGCGACGACCCGGCCGAGCGGGCCGCCCGGCTGCAGTTCGTGGTGGTCGGCGGCGGCTATGCGGGGACCGAGACCGCCGCGTGTCTGCAACGGCTGACGCACGCCGCCGTACAGCGCTACCCGCGTCTGGACTCCGGTCTGATCAAGTGGCATCTGATCGACATCGCTCCCAAGCTGATGCCGGAGCTGGGCGAGAAGCTCGGCCGCAGCGCACAGGAGATCCTGGGGCGGCGCGGCATCGAGGTGTCGCTGGGCGTGTCCATCGAGAAGGCCGGGGCGGAGGAGGTCACCTTCACCGACGGCCGGGTGGTGCCGACGCACACACTGATCTGGACGGCCGGTGTGGTCGCGAGCCCGCTGATCGCCACCCTCGGCGCTGAGACGGTCCGCGGCCGGCTCGCGGTCACCGCCGAGATGACCCTGCCCGGCCACGACGGCGTGTTCGCACTCGGGGACGCGGCCGCCGTGCCGGACGAGGCCAAGGACGAACCGGGCGCGGTCTGCCCGCCCACCGCGCAGCACGCCATGCGGCAGGGCAGGAAGGTCGCCGACAACGTCATCGCGACCCTGCGCGGCCTCCCGCCCACCCCGTACGTGCACCGCGATCTCGGTCTCGTCGTCGACCTCGGCGGCAAGGACGCGGTGTCCAAGCCGCTCGGCGTCGAGTTGCGCGGTGTGCTGGCCCAGGCGGTGGCCCGCGGCTACCACTGGTCGGCGCTGCGCACCAACGTCGCCAAGACCCGGGTGATGACCAACTGGCTGCTGAACTCGGTCGCCGGTGACGATTTCGTCCGCACCGGCTTCCAGGCCCGCAAGCCGGCCCGGCTGAAGGACTTCGAGTTCACCGACGCGTATCTGACGCCGGAGCAGGTGCGGGCCCAGGTGGAGGGCACGGGCGTCCAGAACCTCTGATGTGACGCTGGTCTCCGAGGACCGCCGGTCACCGTCCGGCGGATCGGCGGTCCCACCCGATGATCGGCGGACGCCCCGCGGATAAGACAGACCGCCATGGCCGAGAAGACCGTGCAGGGCCCGGCGCGTTGGTTCCCCTCGTTCGGGAAGAAGTACGGCCGTGCGATCGCCGAGTGGCAGGGGCTGGTCCGCTCCTCGCCGCCGACCACGCACAGGGAACTGACCGGCCGGCTCCGGTCCGGGCGCGGTCTCGGCCCCGGCCATGCCGACGCCCTGGTGGCCGCGCCCCTGGCCGAGGACAAGTAGCCGGCGCCGGCGTGCGATGCTGGGTCGGAGATCGATTTCTGGCACGGGAGAGAGCGCGGCGGCGTGAGCACAGCGGGACGGTCGGGGCGGGTACGGATGTGGGACCGGCTCGCGGCGTCCGATCCAGGGCTGCTGCGGCTTGCGGCGGGAGCGCGCACGGTCACCGCGATCGCCCTCACTCTCGCCGTCCTGGCCGCCCTGCGGGTGCCGGTGCCCCAACTGGTCGCCGGCGCCATGTCGGCGATGGTGTCGACCTTCGCCATCCGGGAGAAGCAGCGCTCCCGGCAGGCCGTGACCCTCGTGCTCGGTCTCCCGGTGGCGCTGGCCTCGGTGTCGCTGGGCGCGCTGCTGAACCAACAGGTCGTCGCCGGCGACCTGTTCTTCGTCGCCCTCATCTTCTGCGCGGTCTACGGCCGCCGGTTCGGCGACCGGGGCACGGCGCTGGGCCTGATCGGGTTTCAGATCTACTTCCTCTCCCTGTTCGTGCACGCGGCCACGCCCACACTGCCCGCCCTGTACGGGGTCATCTGTGTGGCGTTCGCCTGCAGCGCCACCGCGCGCTTCGTGCTGCTGCCGCAGACCCCGGCGGGCACGCTGGACCGGCTGCGGCGGGCCTTCCGTGCCCGGCTCGCGCAGCTGATCGCCGTCCAGGCAGAGTTGCTGGACGCCGGTCCGGACGACGTCGACAAGGTCCTGGACGATCTGCGCACGGCCACCGCGCGGCTGCACGAGACGGCGCTGATGATCCAGGGGCGGCTGGAGGACGGCACCTCCGACGCGGCGGCGGCCAGGCTGCTGCAGCGCCGGGTCGCCGACGCCGAGATCGCCTCCGAGCGGCTCGGGCTGCTGCTGCTCACCGCGCGCAGCGCCGAGCGGACCGACACCCTGACCCTGCATCTGCCGGGCGCCCCGCTGCCCTCGGGCGGGGAGCTGCCGGTGCGGGACGAGGCGTCCGCGGCGCTGCGACGGGATCTGCAGGCGCTGCGGCTGCTGATGCTGCGGCCGGTCGGCGAGGCCCGGGGCACCGCGCTGGCCCAGGTGCGCAACCGGCTGCTCGGCTACCGCGAGGAGGAGAACCTGCCCAAGGCCTCCCCGGCCGTGCAGGACGTCTTCCGGGGGCTCGGCGAGGCCGCGAGGGCCGCGCTGGGTCTGCGGCTGGCGCTGGACGGGCCGCAGGACGAGTCCGACGACAGCCCGGCGACCATCCGCTCGCGCGAGGAGCTGGACGCGGAGGACGCCGCGATCGAGGCCGGCGAGGAGGCCGAGGCCGAGGAGCCGGAGCCGACCGGTCTCCGGCGGCCCACGACACGGGCCGCGGTCCAGGTGGCCGTCGGTTCCGCGCTGGCCATCGCGGGTGGCGAGATGCTGTCCGGTCAGCGCTGGTACTGGGCGGTGCTGACGTGCTGGATCGTGTTCATCAACACCGCCTCCACCGGCGAGATCCTGGTGAAGGGCTACCGGCGGCTGCTGGGCACGGTGCTCGGTGTGGTGGCCGGCATCGGACTCGCCGGGCTGGTCGGGCACCACACCTGGACGGCGTTCGCGCTGGTGCTGGTGTTCATCTTCGCGATGTTCTACACCGCTCCGCTCTCGTACACGCTCATGTCGTTCTTCGTGACGGCGATGCTGGGGCTGCTGTACACCCTGCTGAACACCTACAGCATGTCCGTGCTGGTGCTGCGGGTGGAGGAGACTGCGCTCGGCGCGGCCTGCGGGGTGATCGCGGCGGCGGTGGTGCTGCCGATCCGCACCGACCGCCGTACCAACGAGCTCCTCGTCACGGTCCTGGACCGGCTCGCCGACGTCACCCGGGCCGCCGTCGACCAGTTGAGCGGCGGGGTCGGCGCCGGTCTGGTGGAGCAGGCGCGCGACCTGGACCAGGCGCTGGCCGACCTGCGTGCGGCCATCCAGCCGCTGACCCATCCGATCACCCCGCTGCGCTCACGCCGGGACACCGCGCGGTACGTGGTGGCGTTGCTGGAGACCTGCGCCTACCACGGACGCTCGCTCGCGGCCACCGCCGAGCTGCTGCCGACGCACCCGTCGATCGCGGCGGACCCCCGGCTGAGCGGGGCGTGCAGGCGGATCGTGCACAACATCGAGGCGATCGCCGCACATGTCGCCGACCCGCGGGCGACGGCGGAGATCGAAACCGGCTCCAGCATCGCCTCGATGCTGGAGCCGGGAACCCTGCGCACCCCGCGCTACGGCCGGGTCACCGACCGGGTGCTGCGCCACCTGCAGCGCCTGGACGAGGCGGTCTCGGGTCTGGCCCGGCCGCTCGGCATCACGGCCGGGCCGGACCGGCCGAAGAAGTGACGGCGCCCCGGCCGCGCCCTCATGCCGGGTCGGTCCCGCACGCGTGCCGGCCCATCGCCTCGTCGCGCACGCGGGCGCAGCTGCGGCTGATCAGCCGGGAGACGTGCATCTGGGAGATGCCCAGCTGGTCGGCGATGCGGCTCTGCGTCATGTCCTCGAAAAACCGCATGTAGAGGATGGTCCGCTCCCGCTCGGGCAGCCGGCGCAGCCCCTCCTTGGCGGCCTCGCGGTCGATCACGACGTCGTAGGAGGAGTCCATGGCACCGAGGGTGTCGGCCAGGCTGTAACCGTCGTCGCCGGTGGCCAGTTCGGCGTCCAGGGACAGGGTGCTGAAGCTCTCCAGTGCCTCCATGCCCGCGCCGACCTCCTCCTCGGTGAGGCCGGTGTGGGCGGCCATTTCGGCGACGGTGGGCTCGGAGCTGCCGGGGTGCTGGGTGAGTTCGCGGCGGGCGATGCGCACCCGGTTGCGCAGTTCCTGGACCCGGCGCGGCACCCTCAGGGCCCACATCCGGTCCCGGAAGTGCCGCTTCACCTCACCGGTGATGGTCGGCACGGCGTAGCTCTCGAAGGCCCCGCGGGACGGGTCGAAGCGATCGACAGCCTTGACCAGCCCGAGCGCGGCCACCTGCCGCAGGTCCTCCACGGACTCGCCCCGGTCCCGGAAGCGGCCGGCGATCCGGTGGGCCATGGGCAACCAGGCGGCGACGAGTTCGTCTCGTACGGCGTCCCGCTCCGGTCCGTCGTCCAGTTCCGCGAGCCGGGCGAAGAGTTCCGCGGTGTCAGGGGCGTCGTCATGGGTGCGCCGCGCGGGTGCGCCGGCGTCTGCGGTCGTGGCGTGCGTGTCGCGACGGCTTGTCGACATGTCGGTCAGCATGCGGAATCGCTCCTGAACGGGGTTTCAGGGCACAGCGCCGGAACGGGGTTCCCGGCTCGGCCCGAACGGTGGTGTCAGGGTTCGCCGCGGGTGATCCGCCCGGTCCGCCAGGAGGGGGACCCAGGCAGTCATAACTGTTCCCGCTGGGCGCGCGCCTCCGGTCCGAAGCACGAGTTTCCGCCTGCCCCCGGGTCCGGAGCGCAAACACGGCGCGGGCGGAACTTCCCGGACGGCTTCAGTGCAGCGGTACGACGGCCGTGATGCGCTTGCCCCCACAGGGCAGCTGCGCGACCCGGACGTCCCGCGCCAGCCAGCACACGATGGGCCAGCCGCGACCGCCGGGCCGGGTGTGGCCGTGTTCGTCGACGGGCGCGGCGGCCGCCGGCAGCTCGTCACTGCGGTCGCTCACCGACACGTGGACGCCCGCGGAGTCGACATCGACGTCGAAGCCGGTGATACCGCCGCCGTGCAGGATCGCGTTGGTGGTGAGCTCCGAGGTGACCAGCAGGGCGTCCTCCATGGCCGCGGCACCGCACGCCATGGCGCGGGCCCGGCACCGTTCGGCCACGACGCTCCGCACCGTTCTGCGGGCGTCGGCGGGCCGGTACGGCAACCGGCGGCGCGGTTCCCGCAGCGTGGCGGAGGAGCTGGTCCGGTGCTTGTCGCGCATCCTTTTCCTCCCTGACCTCCGACCGGAGATTCTGTACTCTCTCCTCTTTCGCCTGACCGCGTCCCGGACACTCAAACACCGTCAGTGCCCGTGTCATCACTGCGGACCGAGCGGGTACCCGACGGCCATGACCGATGTCGTGGACGCGGACGAGTTGTTGCGGCGCATCCGGCGCGGCCGGGAGTGTGCGGCCGAGGAGGAACGGGCCTGGCGGGAACGCGCGCAGAGCCTGACGGCGACGGATCCGGAGGGCGCCCGGGAGGCGGCGGACCGGGCGCGGGCGTTCGAGGCGGTGCTGCGGGTGCTGGAGGAGATCGTCAGCCCGGGCGGGGGGCCGGTCCCGGCGGGAGGCGTGAAACAGGTCACCTGACCGCCTTTCGGTTACCCGAAGGGCCGCCAGATGGTTTATCGTTCATACATACGTGATGCCGGAGGTGACCGGAACCGTCCTTCCTCCCTCCACCCGCATCACCGCATACGGCCCTGGCTGGTTTCCCCCGTCCAGCCAGGGCTTCTTGCTGCCCGGAACCGGTGGCGGGCGAAGGGCGCGACGAGGAAATCCCCGTCCTTCGAGGTGCCCGCGGGAGCGGCAGCGGCTGAAATGGGCTTAGGGAAAGCACCCGAACCGCCGCCGGCGAGGAGCCCCGCGCCATGACCAAAGCGATAAAACTGCTGACCGCCCTGCCCCAGGCGCAGCGCGAGCGCCTGATGGAACTGGCCAAGGAGGTCTCGTTCCCGGAGGACACCCGCATCTTCGAGGCGGGCGGCACGGCCGACCGGTTCTGGGTGATCCGTTCCGGTGCGGTCCATCTGGACACGCAGGTCACCTCCCGGCAGCGGGTGACGGTGGCCACGCTCGGCGCGGGCGACCTGCTGGGCTGGTCCTGGCTCTTCCCGCCGTACCAGTGGGACTTCGGCGCGGTCGCCTTCAGCAACGTCCGGGCCTATGAGTTCGACGGGCCCTCCGTGCTCGCCGTCTGCGTGGAGGACCCGCTGCTCGGACTCTCGCTGGTGCGGACGGTGGCCGAGATCCTCGCCCACCGCCTGGAGACGACCCGGGGCAAGCTGATGGACCAGTACGCCATCCAGCGGCGCACCGGCCTGATGTAGCTCAGATCCGGTACCGGCGCAGCGCCGGCACGGCGGCCGCCAGGGCCAGCATGACCACCACGACCAGCGCCCCGCCGCCCGCCACGGCGGCGCGCGGACCGAACGCGGAGCCGGCCGTACCGTGCAGCACGTCGGCCAGGCGCGGGCCGCCCGCGACGACCACCGTGAACACGCCCTGCATCCGGCCGCGCATCTCGTCGGTAGCGGCCGACAGCAGGATCGCGCCGCGGAACACCATCGAGACCATGTCGGCGACACCGGCCGCGGCGAGGAAGGCCAGCGCCACCCAGAGACTGCCGCTCAGCCCGAACCCGGCGATGGCCACGCCCCAGCCGACGACCGCGCCGATGACCATCCAGCCGTGCCGGCGGGCTCGCGAGAACACCCCGGAGAACAGGCCGCCGAGCACCGCGCCGACCGGGATGCCGGCGAACAGCACGCCGAGCGCGAGCCCGTCGCCGTAGGAGTGGTACGTCTGCGCGGCCAGCTGCGGGAAGAGGGCGCGGGGCATGCCGAGGACCATGGCGACGATGTCGGCGAGGAAGGACAGCAGCAGGACCTTGTGCCGGGAGATGTACTGGAACCCTGCGGCTATCTCGCGCACCCCGGCCCGGCGTGCGGCGGCCTCGCCGAGCGGCGGTAGCGCGGGCAGCCGGAAGACGGCCCACACGGTCACACACAACGCCAGGGCGTCGATGAGGTACAGCTCGGGCAGCCCGATGACCGGGATCAGCACACCGGCGAGCAGCGGACCCGCCACCAGGCCGGTCTGCATGACCGTGGAGCCGAGAGCGTTGGCGGCGGGCAGCTGCCCGGCCGGGACCAGCCGGGCGATGGAGGCGTTGCGGGCGGGGGCGTTGAGCCCGAAGAACGCCTGCTGGAGAGCGAGCAGCAGCATGAGCACGACGACCGAGCCCAGCCCGGTGGCGGCCTGCGCCCAGAACAGCAGCGAGGTCACCGCGATGCCGGCGTTGGTCACCAGCAGCAGCTTGCGGCGGTCCACGGTGTCGGCGACCGCGCCGCCCCACAGGGCGAACGCCACCATGGGCACGAGGCCGGCCAGACTGGCGTAGCCGACCCAGGCCGAGGAGTGCGTGATGTCGTAGATCTGCTTGGGCACGGCGACGGCCGTGAGCTGGCTGCCCACGGCGGTGACGATGGTCGACGTCCACAGGCGCCGGTAGGCGGGGATGCCGAGGGGACGGGTGTCCATCGCCCAGCGGCGCCAGCCGCGCCGCGGTGGGGCCGCCGCCTCCGTCGCGGAGTCGGGTTCGGTGGTGCTGCTCTCGCTCGTGTCCACGGGTGTCCTGCTTGCCGGTAGAGGTTGCTCGCTACATCTTTTCGCTTCGAGAGCCTAACTATCTCAGCAACCTCTGTGCACGCCGGTCTGTTTCACGATCCGGCCACGAGCGTGGCCCCCAGCGCCAGCATGGTGACCGCGACCAGGCCGTCCAGTACCCGCCAGGCCGTCGGCCGGGCCAGGATGCGGCCGAGCAGCCGCGCGCCGAAGCCCAGCGCGGAGAACCAGCACACGCTGGCGAACGCGGCACCGAGGCCGAAGGTCCAGCGCAGCGCTCCCCGGTCGGCCGCGAGGGAGCCGAGCAGGAAGACGGTGTCCAGGTAGACGTGCGGATTGAGCCAGGTCATCGCCAGACAGGTGAGCACCGCCCGCCGCCGGGAGCCGGCGGCCTGCCCCTCGGTGCTCAGTCCGGCCGTGCCCGGCCTGAGCACACGGCGCGCGGCGAGGGCGCCGTAACAGAGCAGGAAGGCACCGCCGACGATGCCGACCGCCCGGACCGCGCCCGGCCACGTCACCACGACCGCCCCGACCCCGCCGACACCGAGCGCGATCAGCACCGCGTCGGACAGGGCACAGATGCCGACCACGGCGAGGACCCCGTCCCGGCGCACCCCCTGGCGCAGGACGAAGGCGTTCTGGGCGCCGATGGCGACGATCAGGGAGAGGCCGGTGCCGAATCCGGCGGCCGCGGCGCTCAGGGCGTGGTTCATGCCCTCGAAACTAAGGAGCCGCGAGTGGCAAGACCAGCTAAAGATTCTTACGTATCCTTAGCGCTCATGATGTCAGAGCTTCCCCTGGAGCAGGTGCGGACGCTGCTGGCGGTGGTGGATGAGGGCACCTTCGACGCCGCGGCGGCCGCCCTGCACGTGACGCCCTCGGCGGTCAGTCAGCGGGTCAAGGCCCTGGAGCAGCGCACCGGCCGGGTGCTGCTGCAGCGCAGCAAGCCGGTGCGGCCCACGGAGTCCGGCGCGGTGCTGGTGCGATACGCCCGGCAGCTCACCCGGCTGGAGCGGGATGCCTGGGGCGAGCTGGGGCTGAGCGGGGCCGGGGAGCCGACCCGGGTCTCCGTGGCGGTGAACGCGGACTCGCTGGCGACCTGGTTCCTGCCGGCACTCACCCGCGTCGCGGGCCTCTGCTTCGAACTGCACCGCGAGGACGAGGACCACACGGCGGCCCTGCTGCGTGAGGGTCTGGTGATGGCAGCGGTGACCACCGCCGCCGAGCCGGTTCCGGGCTGCGTCGTCCGGCCGCTCGGGCGAATGCGGTATCTGCCCGTCGCCGCCCCGGAGTTCACCGCTACCCACCTCGGCGGGCGACCGCTCGCCGACGCCCTGCCCGAGGCCCCCGTCGTGGCCTTCGACCGCAAGGACGACTTCCAGGACGGCTTCGCCCGCCGGCTCGGCCGCGCTTCCGCCGGCCCGCTCCGGCACCATGTGCCCACCTCGGAGGGGTTCCTGGACGCCGTCGCCGCGGGGCTCGGCTGGGGCATGGTGCCGGAGGTGCAGGCGGGCCCGCTCCTGACGGAGGGCAGGCTGGTGCTCCTCGCGCCCGGGGAGTGGATGGACATCGCGCTCCACTGGCAGCAGTGGAGGCTCGACTCCCCCGCGCTGGCGACGCTGGCCGAGGCCGTGACGGCGACCGCGGCCGAGGCACTGCACCCCTGACCGGCACATCACGTTTCATCCGTTTCGCCCCGACGGAAGTACCGTGCGGAGTACGGTAGTCGGGCGGTGGCGCGGCGGACGGCGGCCTCAGCCGGCTCTCGCCCCCAACTCCGCGCCGCCGGTGCCCGGTCGGACACGGGTGCCCCGGCCCGGTGGCCCGTCCGCCCCGTTCCCCGGCCTGTCGAGCGTGTGCGGCCCGGGCCGCACACGCGCCCCGTGACCGGAACGCGGCGGTCGCGCGATTCCCCTGCCCTAGGCGTCGTTTCACGCCGCTCCCACCGGTCACCCGGACCCGAGAACGCATCCGAACCGGTACGGACGACTTCGATCCGATCCAGGAGACTTCCATGGACAACTGGCGCGACCATGCCGCGTGCCGTCACGAGGACCCCGACCTGTTCTTCCCCATCGGCACCACCGGGCCGGCGCAGGTGCAGGCCCAGCAGGCCAAGGCGGTCTGCGGGCAGTGCCCCGTCCGGGAGCCGTGCCTGGACTGGGCGCTGGACACGGGCCAGGGCATCGGCATCTGGGGCGGGACGACCGAGCCGGAGCGCCGTGCGATGCGCCGCCGCGCCCGCTCCCGGCCGCGCTCCGGCTGACCCGGAGGCCCACGGCCTCGTCTTTCAACGGCCGCCGCGGCGCAGGGTCACCCACGCCCGTTCCTGGCGGGCCACCTCGGCCCGCGCCGCGTCGATCACCTCGTCCGCGATCCCGCGCAGTGGCTCGACGTCCGCCACGAGCGGCTCGTTGTCGGGACCCCGTTCCGGCTCCCGGCCCCGCAGGACCCAGGGGCGCACGCCGGGCCCCTTGTCGTGCGGCAGATGCGCGTAGTCGTACAGCCGGCGGGCCACCCACAGCTCCACCGGCCGGTCCTCCCACCACTCCTCGATGTCGAGTGGACTGGCGGAGAGGCCGGGCATGGGTACGCCGGTGAGGTCGTCGGTGCCGGAGGTGTCGGCAAGGTCGGCGACCGGCCCCTTGGACCAGCGGACGTACAGGCCCCGGTGCTCGTCCAGCAGGCGGGCCACCTCGGTGAGCGTGGAGAGGACCGGCAGCTCCTGCGGTGCGCTCAGGACCTGACCTCCCTGAACGGTACCGCGCGTCCGGCGTACCCCTGGTGCGCGTGGGGAACCGGAGGCGGTCAGGTGTGGTCCGCGGGTGGGGCGGCCCCGGGCAGCCGCAGCGTGAAGACCGCGCCCGCGCCGGGCTCGCCCGCGGCGTCGGCCGTACCGCCGTGGGCGGCGACCAGGTGCCGGACGATGGGCAGGCCGAGGCCGCTGCCGCCGGTGCGGCGGCTGCGGGACTTCTCCGCGCGCCAGAACCGGTCGAAGAGATGCGGCAGGTCCTCGGGCGCGATGCCCGTGCCGGTGTCGGTGACGGTGAGGACGACGTCGGCGTCCTCCCGGCGGGCGGCGAGCGTGACCGTGCCGTCGGCCGGGGTGTGCCGCAGCGCGTTGGAGACCAGGTTGCCGAGGGCCTGCCGCATCCGCACCGGGTCGGCGTCCAACCAGGCGGAGTCGTCCGCCTCGGTGCACAGGGTGACCCCTGCGGCGTCGGCGGCGACCCGGTGGGCGGCGCTCACCTGGTCCAGCAGATCGGCGGCGTGCAGCGGTTCCCGGTGCAGCCGCAGGGTGCCGGCGTCGGCGGCGGCCAGGTCCTGCAGGTCGTCGATGATCCGCTGCAGGACGAGCGCCTCCTCGTGCAGGGAGTCCAGCAGGAGCGCGTCGGGCTCGACCACGCCGTCGCGGACGACCTCCAGCCAGCCGCGGATGTTGGTGAGGGGGCTGCGCAGCTCGTGCGCGATGTCGCTGACCATCGCCCTGCGCTGGGCCTCCAGACGTGCGCGGCGCTCGGTCAGGTCGTTGAAGGCCTCGGCGAGGATGCCGGTCTCGTCCCGAGTGGTCACCGGGACCCGTACGTGCAGCTCAGGCGGCTGCTGCGCGGCCTCGGTCAGTGCCCGCAGCGGCCGTACCAGCCGGACGGCGACGGCGGCGGTCACGGCGACGGTGACCGCGAGGACCAGGCCGGCCGCGCTGATCACCTTGGCCTTGTTGGCCGGGGACATGTCGAAGCGGGAGGGGTTCTGGTCGCCGATCCCGAGAAACAGTTCGGCCACCGGGGCGGCATACGGCTCCAGTTGGGTGCGCCGGGCGCTCAGCAGGCAGTGCTGGGCGGCCCGCGCCGTCGCCGCCTTGCCCGCCTTGGCGTACTTGGCGATGAGGTAGCCGCCCCCGAAGGGGTCCTTGCCGCTGGGGTCGAAGGTGAGGAACAACTGCCCGCCGAGGTCCAGGCCGGCCTGTTTCAGACAGGGCCGGGCGAGGTCGGTGAGGTCGGCCAGGGCCTTGCGTTCAGTCGGGGTGGGCGTGTTGAGCAGTCCGTCCTCGCAGACCGCCGCGTCGCCTGCGGGGTCGGTGCCGTCCGGGAGGGTGACGACGGGCCGCCCGCTCGCCGTGCGCACGACAGTGGCCTGGAGGCCGTAGCGCTCGTAGCACTGCTTGCGCCTGGTGGCCAGCGCGTCGAGTTTCGCGCGTTCCTCGGCCGGGAGCCGGTAGGGGCCGACCACGCGCGGGTCGATGCCGCTGAGCTGGGCGCCGGTCTCGCTGTAGGTGTCGGTGCGCAGTGGGTCGACGGTGGCGGCGGGCCGGGGCGGCAGCGGGGTGCCGCGGGGCGCGGAGTCGGCGACGAGGGTGCGGTCGGGGGTGGTGAGCGCGATCCGGCGCCCGGTCTCGGCGGCCAGCTGCCGGACGGTACGGCGGACGTCGGTCCAGTCGGAGTGCGTGGCGGCGTATCCGCTGAGCCGGGCCAGGATGCTGTTGTCGGCCGCGAGGTCCTGGCCCTGCTCCTCCTTCAGGGCGCTGGTGGTGGTGGTCACCGCGAGCCATGCCGTGGCGGCCACCGAGCAGACGGCGATCAGGGCCGACACGGACAGCAGCCGGACGAGCAGCCGCTTGCGCAGCGCGATCCGACGCTTCACACCCGCCTCCCGGCCGTCCCGACGCCCCCAGGCTCGCCGGACGCCACCCGCCCGGCTCCCGACCCCCGACGCCTCACTGGTGCCTCCCACCCGACCCGGCACCCCCGCGACCGCTCAGCTGCCCCCTGCTCGACCCGGAACCCCCGCCTCCGCACAACTGCCTCCCGCTGAACGCGGAACCCCCGCCGCCGCGCAGACCCCTCCGGGCTCCGAATCGCGACCCCGGACCGCACAGACCCCCGCCGGCTCCGCGTCGCCGGTACCTCACGGGCGGGTGCCCGTCAGTTTGTAGCCGACGCCGAAGACCGTGAGGAGTCGTACCGGTCGGCGCGGGTCGGTCTCGATCTTGCGGCGCAGGTTCATGATGTGGACGTCGACTGCCCGCTCGGTGGAGGCCCGGTCGAAGCCGCGGGTGCACTGCAGCAACTGCCGTCGGGTGAAGACCCGTTCCGGCTCCGCAGCCATGGCCAGCAGGATCTGGAACTCGGCGGGCGTACAGTCCACGGGCACGCCGTCGCAGCGCACCTCGTGCCGTTCGGGGTCGACGCTGATCCCGGCGGCCCGGACGACGGGGTCCGCGTCCCGGCCGCCGGCGCCGCGCCCGCTGCGTCTGAGCACCGTACGGATCCGTGCCATCAGCTCGCGCGGACTGTAGGGCTTGGTCATGTAGTCGTCGGCGCCCAGTTCGAGGCCGAGCAGCAGGTCGTCCTCGGCGGAACGGGCCGTGAGCATGACCACGGGGATGTCCGGGGCGTCGCCGCCGCGCAGCGCCCGGCAGACGCCGAAGCCGTCGACGACCGGGAGCATCAGGTCCAGGACGACGAGGTCGGGCCTGAGCCGGCGGGCGGCGTCCAGCGCGGCGGCGCCGTCGTGCACCACCGTGGCGGTGTGCCCCTCCGCGAGCAGCGAGCGGCGGATCAGTTCGGCCTGCTTCTCGTCGTCCTCGGCGACCAGTACATGTGCGCACACGAGTTCGGATTCTAGGGCGGCTCAGCCGGCGAGCCAGTCGGCGTACCCCATGACGACGACCGGATGCCGCCCGGGGTCGAGCGTGCGCAGCAGCTCCTTCATGTGGGCCTGGGCGACGCTGACGCAGCCATGGGTGGGGCCGCCGTGGTCGACGTGCAGCCAGACCCCGCCGCCGCGCCGCGCGCCGAGGGGCCGGGTCCAGTCCAGCGGTGAGGTGCCCGGCTCGCGGTTGTAGTCGATGGCGATGACGTAGTCGAAGCATCCGTCGAGCGGTTCGCCCTCGAAGCCGGTGCCGGGTGAGTGGAAGCCGCTGGACTGGTGGTAGGGGAGTTTGCTGCCGGGGTCCGGGAGCAGGCCCCCGGCGTCGGAGAGGGTGTAGACGCCGAGCGGGGAGCGCAGGTCACCGAGCATGTGGTGGTCGCTCCAGCCGTGCAGGGCGTTGTGGGCGGGCCAAGTGGCGCCCGCCTGCCAGCCGGTGGTGGTGCGCTGGTGCAGGACGACCGTGCAGAGCGGGGAGTTCTTCCCGCGCCCGGTGACGACGACGGCCTGCTCGCAGCGCTCGGGTATCGCCGCCGCCCTGGTGGGGCCGAGGCCCGGTATGCCCTGCGGCGCCTGCTCCGCCTCGACCGACTCGTGAGTGGGGGTGGCTTCCGGACTGGTGGGGGGTGTCCGGCGCTCGGTCGCCTCGGCTCCGCCGCCGCAGCCGGTGAGGAGCAGCGGGGAGGCGAGGAGGGCGACCGCGGTTCTGCGATGGATCATGGTGTCGACCTTGGCCGACACTTGTTTGGAACTGGTAAGAATTCAAGCGTTCTTCGGCTTGCCTTTCGTGAACAGCCAGGTGTGGAACAGCCCGTCCAGTCGCTTCCCCGAGATCTGCTCGGCGAGCCGCTGGAACTGTGCCGTCGTCCCGTGGCCGCCTCCGTGCGCAGCCGTCCAGGCGCGCAGGATCCGGAAGAAGTCGTGGTCGCCCACGGCCTTGCGGAGTTCGTGCAGGGTCATGGCGCCGCGGGCGTAGACGGGGGTGTCGAAGATGTTCTTGCCGCTGCCCGGGTCACCGGCCGGGAAGGCCCACAGGTGGTCGCTCGCCGGCCGGGCGTAGAGGGCGTCGAAGGCCTTCTGGGCGCTGTCGCCGCCGTGCTGCTCGGCGTACAGCCACTCGGCGTAGGTGGCGAAGCCCTCGTTGAGCCAGATGTCCTTCCAGGCGGTCAGGGAGACCGAGTCGCCGAACCACTGGTGGGCGCTCTCATGGACGAGGGTGCTGAGGTCGGGTGCGGAGTCGTACAGCGGCCGGGTCTGGGTCTCCAGGGCGTAGCCGACGTTCGCGTGGTCGACGATCGCCCCGGCGGAGCGGAACGGGTACGGCCCGAACAGCTCGCTCTCCCAGCGCAGGACGGACGGCAGCTTCTTCAGCACCGGAGCGGCCCCGCTCGCCTCGCGCGGGTCGACGGCGTTGTACACGCGGATGCCGTCGGGGGTGGTGTACTGCTCGACCTTGAACTTTCCGACGGTGGCGGTGGCCAGGTAGGCGGCCATCGGCTGGGTCTCGCGCCAGCGGAAGGTCGTACGGCCGTGCGCGGTGCGCTGTCCGAGCAGGACGCCGTTGGCGACCGCCGTGCGCCCCTGGGGCACGGTGATCGTGATGTCGTACGACGACTTGTCCCTCGGGTGCGCGTTCGCCGGGAACCAGGTCATCGCGCCCTGCGGCTCGCCCGCGACGAAGGCGCCGTCATCGGTGGGGATCCAGCCGTCCGCGCTGCCGTCGGGGTCGGTGACCGGCTTCGGGGTGCCCTCGTAGGTGACGGTGATCCGGAAGTCCCTGCCCGCCACCAGGGTGTGGCGCGGGGTGACGACGAGTTCCTGGCCGTCGCGCCGGAAGACCGCGGACCTGCCGTCGGCGGTGACGCCGGTGACCTTCAGGCCCGTCAGGTCGAGGTCGAAGCGGCTGAGGTTCTGGGTGGCGCGGGCGGTGAGCACGGCCCTTCCGTCGAGGTGCCGGGAGGAGGTGTCGTAGCGGAGCGTCAGGCCGTAGTGCCGGACGTGGTAGCCGCCGTTGCCGCTGAGCGGGAAGTAGGGGTCGCCCGCGCCGGACGCGCCGGGCGTGCCCGCCGCCGTGGGTCCGGCGGCACCGAGGAGCGCCGCCACGGCGACGGGAACGGCGGCGAGGACCGCCTCGCGGCGCAGTGCGGCGGTGCGGCGCGGGGCGGGCTGTCTGCGGGGTGGCGTCACGGGCGCTCCTCGGGGGGTGGCTGGTGATCGGCTGGCCGACAGACTAGGGGTGCCGGTGGACCGGAATCCCTCTGGTTCCGGTCAAGTCTTGCCGCGCCGCCACCCTGGAGACCAGGCCCGCCGACGTACGCTCACAGGACCGTCCGCCGTCCCGAGAGGGAGTGACGACCGTGAGCGTGCGTGTCCGCCGGATCTACGAACCGCCCGAGCCCGACGACGGCCTGCGCGTGCTGGTCGACCGTCTGTGGCCGCGCGGCCTGGCCAAGGACGAGGCGCACGTCGACGAGTGGCCCAAGGGGCTGACGCCCTCCAGCGAGCTGCGCAAGTGGTTCCACGGCGGCGGCTCGTACGAGGAGTTCAGGAGCCGCTACGAGGCGGAGCTCGAAGCGCCCGAGGCCGCCGGGCTCGTCGACGGCCTGCGCAAAGCCGCCCGCGGGAAGCGCGTGACCCTGCTGACCGCGTCGAAGACGCCGGAGCAGAGCCACGCGCAGGTGCTGCTGGAACTGCTGAAGGGCTGAGGTCAGCCCGTGTGCCGGGCCGCGTGCCGGCCCGCGGCACGCCCCGAGAACAGGCAGCCGCCGAGGAACGTGCCCTCCAGCGCGTTGTAGCCGTGCACACCGCCGCCGCCGAAGCCGGCCACCTCGCCCGCCGCGTACAGCCCCTCGATCGGCGTGCCGTCGGCGGCCAGGGCGCGGGAGTCGAGGTCGGTCTGGATGCCGCCCAGGGTCTTGCGGGTCAGCACGTGCAGCCGGACGCCGATGAGCGGGCCCGCGGCGGCGTCGAGGATGCGGTGCGGGGTCGCGACCCGTCCGAGGCGGTCACCGATGTAGCGGCGGGCGTTGTGGATGCCCTGAACCTGCGAGTCCTTGCTGTACGGGTTGGCTATCTGCAGGTCGCGGGCCTCGATCTGGCGCCGCACCTCGGCCGCGTCCAGCAGCGGCTTGTCGGTGAGCGCGTTCATCTTGCCGACCAGCTGCTCCAGGTTGCCGGCGGTCACGAGGTCCGCGCCCTTGTCGACGAAGGCCTGCACGGGTGCGGGCGCGCCCTTGCCGAGCAGCCGGTCGCGCAGGACGGCCCCGCGGTCCTTGGCGGTGATGTCGGGGTTCTGCTCGGAGCCGGAGAGCGCGAACTCCTTCTCGATGATCTTCCGGGTGAGGATGAACCAGGAGTGGTCGTATCCGGCGATGTCCTCGGTGGTGCGCAGGTACTTGAGCGTGTTGAGGGTGTCGTAGCCGGGCAGGCAGGGGTCGGGCAGGCGGCGGCCGAGGGCGTCCAGCCAGATGGAGGACGGGCCGGGCAGGATGCGGATGCCGTGGCCCGGCCAGATCGGGTCCCAGTTCTGCAGGCCCTCGGTGTAGTGCCACATGCGGTCCCGGTTGACCAGCCGGACGCCCGCGTCGGCGCTGATGTCGAGCATCCGGCCGTCGACGTAGGCCGGGACGCCGGTGACCATGGCGGCCGGCGGGGTGCCGAGCCGCGGCGGCCAGTAGCGGCGGACGATGTCGTGGTTGGCGCCGATGCCGCCGGTGGTGACGACGACCGCCTGCGCGGTGAGTTCGAAGTCGCCGGCGCGTTCGCGGTTGGAGGGGACGCCGCGCGGCGAGCGGTCCTCGGCGAGCACGGTGCCACGCACCCCGCGGGCCGTGCCGTTCTCGATGACCAGCTCGTCGACCCGGTGGCGGTGGTGGAAGGTCAGCAGCCCGTCGCGAGCGGCCTGACGGGCGTACCGGACGAAGGGTTCGACCACACCGGTGCCGGTGCCCCAGGCGATGTGGAAGCGGGGGACGGAGTTGCCGTGGCCGGTCGCCCTGAGGTCGCCGCGCTCGGCCCAGCCGACGGTCGGCAGCAGCTCGATGCCGTGTCCCTTGAGCCAGGACCGCTTCTCGCCGGCCGCGAAGTCGACGTAGGCGCGGGCCCAGCGCACCGCCCAGGAGTCCTCGTCGTCGAGCCGGTCGAACCGCGCGCTGCCCTGCCAGTCGCTCCAGGCGAGGTCGAAGGAGTCCTTGATGCCGAGCCGGCGCTGCTCCGGGGAGCCGACGAGGAAGAGCCCGCCGAAGGACCAGAACGCCTGGCCGCCGAGGTTGGCGGCGTTCTCCTGGTCGACCAGGGCCACCCGGCGGCCCCGACTGGTGAGCTCGTGCGCCGCGACCAGGCCGGCGAGGCCCGCTCCGACGACGATGACGTCCGCGTCCATGGCGACTGTGTCCTTCCTGACGGTCCGTGTGCTGGGGTGGTGCGAGGATCATGCGGGGGTTACGCGGAGGTGCGGCTGCCGTCCGTGAGCAGGGCGGTGAGCAGCTGTTTGAGCCAGGTCCGGGCGGCGTCGACGTCCCTGTCCAGCAGCAGCTGGACGGTGACGCCGTCGTACGCGGCGACCACGGCGTGCGCGGCGCTCTCCGCGTCCCCGAGCACAGCGGGCAGTTCGGTGTGGCGGCGGGCCCGGAACAGCCGGTCGGCGATGGCCTCCCGAAGCCGGGCGCGGTGGTCGAGCAGGGCCCGGGCGACCTCCGGGTCGCGAGCGGCGTGCACCAGGAAGTCGGTCTTGACCAGCAGCCAGTCCACGTCGAGGAGGAGCACCTCGGTGACCCGGTCCACGGCGGCCGGCACGTCGAGCCCGGGCCCGTCCTGGGCGAGCGCCTCGGCCACCTGGGCGGCGATGAGGTCGGCCCGCTCCTGATAGAGGGCGAAGAACAACTCGTCCAGCGTGGCGAAGTTCGAGTAGAAGGCGCCGCGGCTGAAGCCGGCGGCCTCGCAGATCTCCTCGATCGAGACCCGCCCGAAGCCCTTGGCCGCGAACACGCCGAACGCGGCCTCGAGCAGCCTGGCCCGGGTGTGGATCCGGCGCCGGGTGACGCGCTTGGGCGCGCCGTCCCCGTCCGCGGGTGTGTCCATCGGCACCGACCTCCCCGTTTCGATACGGGAATGTATCCGATACATCGATGTATCGAAAGCCCCGTGGGCCCGCAGCCCTCGACGTGACACCCCGATCACATGGGAACGCATTTTCGAATAAGGAGTACGCTGGGCTCATGTCCACGCACCTTCAGGGCTCCCTGTTCGACCAGACCGACGAGCTGCGGCTCGGACCGCTCGACGGGCTGCGCCGGACCGAGCTGGCCGGCGGCGCCTGGATCGACGTACTGCCGGGCTGGCTCAGCGGGGCCGACGGGCTGTTCGAGAAGCTGGCGGCGGACGTGCCGTGGCGCGCCGAGCGCCGCAAGATGTACGACAACGTGGTGGCCGTACCGCGCCTGCTGGCCTTCTACGCGGCCGGCGACCCGCTCCCCCACGCGGTGCTCGACGAGGCCCGCGACGCCCTGTCCCGGCACTACGCCGGGGAGCTGGGCGAGCCGTTCACCACCGCCGGGCTGTGCTTCTATCGCGACGGCCGGGACAGCGTCGCCTGGCACGGGGACCGGATCGGCCGGGGCGCCCGCGCGGACACGATGGTCGCGATCCTCTCCGTCGGCGCACCCCGGGACCTGCTGCTGCGGCCGGCCGGCGGGGGCGGTACGACGCTGCGGCGCCCGCTCGGGCACGGCGACCTGATCGTGATGGGCGGCTCCTGCCAGCGCACCTGGGAGCACTGCGTCCCGAAGACCGCCCGGGCCGCGGGACCGCGCATCAGCATCCAGTTCCGGCCGCACGGCGTGCAGTGACGCGCCCCCCTGGTGCGGGGTGCCGGCACATCTGGTTGGCTGTCCCCGACGGTCAGCCGCACAGGGCTCGGGGAGATCATGCGGGCAGAGGTACGCCAAGTCGCCGACGGCACTTATCTGGTGCACGGCAACAACGTCAACTGGGTGATCCTCAAGGACGGCGACGCCGTCACACTGGTGGACACCGGCTACCCCGGGGACCGGGAGGGAGTCCTGCAGTCCCTCGCCGCCGTGGGCAGTTCACCGGAGGCGGTGGCCGCCGTACTGATCACCCACGCGCACAACGACCACCTGGGCTCGGCCGAGCACCTGCGCACCACCCACGGCACCCCGGTGTATCTGCACCCGGCCGAAGTCCCGCACGCCCGCCGCGAGTTCCTGCAGCAGGCCACCATCGGCGACGTGGTGCGCAACGCCTGGCGGCCCGGTGTCGTGCCGTGGGCGGTGCATGTGATCCGCGCGGGCGGCACCGACCACAACCCCGTCACCGCACCCGAGCCGTTCCCGGGCGAGGGCCCGCTGGACCTGCCCGGCCGTCCCGTGCCCGTGCACACCCCTGGCCACACCGACGGCCACTGCGTCTACCACCTGCCCGGGGCGGGCATCGTCATCTCCGGCGACGCACTGGTCAGCGGGCACGCGACCTCGCGGATCAAGGGCCCGCAGATCCTGCCCGGCTTCTTCCACCACGAGCGCGCCCGGGTCGTGGCCTCCCTGGAGCTGATCGGCGCGCTGGACGGCGACACCCTGCTGCCGGGGCACGGTCCGGTGCACCGGGGTCCGGTGCGCGCGGCCGCCGAACAGGCCCGGGACCGAGCTTCCTAGGATCACACTCCCGTCGTCCGCCCGGAGGGGCGGCCCACGCGGCGTCGCGGGGCAGGCGGGAGCTCGACGACAGGGCCCGGGACACGGGGGCGTGGCCTTAGGGTTCGTGCCATGGCCTTGCAGATCAGCGCCACGAATCCGGAGCATCCCGCGCTCCTGCTCGCCCTGCCCTGGGACGTGCCCCTGGAGGAGTGGCCCGAGGAGTATCTGGTGCCGCTCCCGAGGGGCATCTCCCGGCACGTCGTGCGGTACGCGCACGCCGGCGACGAGGTGATCGCCGTCAAGGAGCTGGCCGAGCGGCCCGCCCTGCGCGAGTACGAGCTGCTGCGCGACCTGGACCGGCTCGGCATCCCGGCCGTCGACCCGCTCGCGGTGGTCACCGGCCGCACCGACGGCTCGGGCGCCCCGCTGGAGCCGGTGCTGATCACCCGGCATCTGCGCGGTTCGATGCCGTACCGCTCGATGTTCGAGACGACCATGCGACCGGCGACCATGCACCGGCTGATGGACGCCCTGGCCGTACTGCTGGTCCGGCTGCATCTGGCCGGGTTCGCCTGGGGCGACTGCTCGCTGTCCAACACCCTGTTCCGGCGGGACGCGGGCGCCTTCGCCGCCTATCTGGTCGACGCCGAGACCGGCGATCTGCACCCGCGACTGAGCCCGGGCCAGCGGGAGTACGACCTCGATCTGGCCCGCGTGAACATCAGCGGCGAGCTGCTGGACCTGGAGGCGTCCGGCGCGCTGCACCCGTCCGTCGACCCGGTGGAGTTCGGGCACGAGATCTGCACCCGCTACCAGCGGCTGTGGCAGGAGCTGACCCGCACCTCGGTGTATCCGGCGGGCAAGTACCACTACATCGAGCGCCGGATCCGCCGGCTCAACGAACTCGGCTTCGACGTGGCCGAGATGCAGATCGAGCACTCCTCCAACGGCGACACCGTCACCTTCGTGCCGAAGGTCGTCGACGCCGGGCACCACCAGCGCCAGCTGCTGCGGCTGACCGGACTGGACACCGAGGAGAACCAGGCGCGGCGGCTGCTGAGCGACCTGGAGAGCTGGATGGCCACCCAGGACGACTACGCCCCGGGCGACCCCCTCGCCGCCCGCCCCGAGGTGCTGGCCCACCGCTGGGTGCGGGACGTGTTCCGGCCCACCGTGCGGTCCGTGCCGCCTCAGCTGCGCGGCTCCGTGGACCCGGCCGAGATCTACCACCAGCTCCTCGAACACCGCTGGTACCTGTCCGAGCGCGCGCAGCACGACATAGGCCTCGACACGGCCGTCAAGGACTACATCGCGAACGTCCTGCCCAGGGCACGGGGCGCGCTGGAGCGGGCCGAGCCCGAGTAGCTCACTCGTGCGGGACCACGGCGACGGGGCAGTCGGCGTGGTGCAGCACCCCGTGCGCCACCGATCCGATCCGGGCGCCCACGGCCGTACGATGCGCCCAGCGTCCGACGACCATCAGCTGGGCCCTGTCGGTCAACGACAGCAGCACCTGGCCCGCGCCGCCCATCTCGACGTGCTCGGTCACGGGCACGTCGGGGAACCGCTCCCGCCACGGCCGGAGCGCCTCGGTCAGCGCCTGCTTCTCGTAGGGCTCCAGACCGCCCGCGTCGTCGAGGAGCTTGAGCGAGCCGGGGCTGTAGGCGAAGACCGGCGGCAGCGTCCACGCCCGTACGGCCCGGACGGTGGCGCCCCGGGCCGCCGCCGTCTCGAACGCGAACCGCAGCGTGGCCGCACTGTCCTCGGGGTCGCCGTGCTGACCGACCACGACGTCCCGTCCGGCGGCCTCCGCCGCCGGCTCGTCCCCGGCACGCACCAGGACCACCGGCCGGACCGCCTCGGCGATCACCTGCTGCCCGATCGAGCCCAGCAGGAACCCGATCACGCGTCCGTGCCCACGCGAACCCAGCACCAGCATCTCGGCCTGCGCCGCCGCACCCCCCAGCGCGTGCACCGGCTCGCCCTCGACGACGTCCACACTCACCTCCAGCCCCGGGTGCCGTTCGCGGACGGCGCGCACGGCCTCCGCCACGCCCTGGGAGGCCCACGCCTGCTGGGTGTCCCGGTCGGCGGTGGCGAGCGCCTCGGCGTAGCGCCAGGCATGCACCACGCGCAGGGGCAGCCCGCGGCGCACGGCCTCCCGGCCGGCCCAGTCCAGGGCGGCCAGGCTCTCCTCCGTGCCGTCCACTCCTGCCGTCATCGGGCGTGTCATGCGTGGGCCTCCTCGTCGTCGCAGCTCTCCGGTGGTGCTGGTGCCCACTATCGGGCACCGTCGCGCACGGGCACGATGATCTCGTCCAGGAGCCGACGGCGGACTCGCCGGGGACAGGGAGCGCGCAGGCTGAGCACGATGTGCGGGTAACCCGCCTCGATCAGCGTGGCGACGACCCCGCGGTCCTCGGCCGGGTCGTCGTGGGACACGACGTAGCGCACGGAGCGGGTGAGCGTCCCGGGGCCCGGCCCGGGACCGCGCAGTGGGCGTCGAGGACGCGGACGCGTTCGGCGAGGGTCTCCGGGGAGTGGTGCGCAGGCCGGGGGACGCTCCAGACGTCCGCGTGTCCGGCGGGCACACGGTCGAGCCGACCGCCCACGGCCAGGAGGTCCTGCGCCGTGCCGAACAGGCCCGAGCCGAGGCGGAGCGCCCGTTCCTCGAGCCCCTCGCCGACGCGAGCCCGAGCGCTTCCCGGGTACGCCGCGGGCGCTGTCCGGTGTCTCGGAGGCGGAAGCGGAACGGAGTGGTCCCGCCGCCACCCTCTGACCACGCTTCCGGCACGGCTGTGGAGTGGGAGCAGGTGAACGACGCCGCGGACGAGTACGAGATCCGGGCCGCGCCGGCCCGGCTGCCGGGCTGATGTTCGTGCCTGCGCCGGAGAAGAAGTCCGTCAAGGACCGGCTGCGCCTCGGCTTCCGCCCCGGCGACCGGGCGGCCGAGGTGGCCCGGCTCCGCGCGCTCGGCGCCCGGGGCGCGGACGCCGGGCAGGGACGCCGCCCGTGGACGACGGTCAGGGATCCCGAGGCCGACGAGTTCTGTGTGCTCGCGGAGCACCACCGAGCTGGTCCGCGAGCGCACCGCGTCCGGTGTCCCGGGGCGAATCGGCACGATCGAACATACGATGAACATCGAAGCGGTGCGGTGGTCCCCATGACACCGACCCGCGGCACCGACGCTCGGGGTGGGAGACGTATGGCACAGGCCGCCGAGGCAGCGCGGACCGTCATCCTGACCGTGGACGACGACCCGGGGGTCTCCCGTGCCGTCGCCCGCGATCTGCGGCGCCGCTACGGCGAGTCGTACCGGATCGTGCGCGCGGAGTCCGGGGAGTCCGCGCTGGAGACGCTGCGCCAGCTGAAGCTGCGCGGCGACCTGGTGGCCGTGATCCTTGCCGACTACCGGATGCCTCAGATGAACGGCATCGACTTCCTGGAGCAGGCGCTGGACGTCTATCCGGGGGCGCGGCGGGTGCTGCTCACCGCGTACGCGGACACCGACGCCGCGATCGACGCGATCAACGTGGTCGATCTGGACCACTATCTGCTCAAGCCCTGGGACCCGCCGGAGGAGAAGCTCTATCCGGTGCTGGACGACCTGCTGGACGCCTGGCGCACCAGCGCCTACCGGCCGGTGCCCAGCACGAAGGTCGTCGGGCACCGCTGGTCGGCGCGGTCGTCGGACGTGCGCGATTTCCTCGCCCGCAACCAGGTGCCCTACCGCTGGTACTCGGTGGAGGAGCCCGAGGGGCAGCGGCTGCTGGCGGCCGCCGAGCAGAACGGGCAGCGGCTGCCGCTGGTGATCACCCCGGACGGCACCGCGCTGGTCGAGCCGGAGGTGCCCGAGCTGGCGGCGCGGGTCGGCCTGGCGACGACACCGACGGCCGACTTCTACGACCTCATCGTGATCGGCGGTGGACCCGCCGGGCTCGGCGCGGCCGTGTACGGAGCGTCCGAGGGGCTCAGGACCGTGCTCGTGGAGCGGTCGGCGACCGGCGGGCAGGCCGGGCAGAGCTCCCGGATCGAGAACTACCTGGGCTTCCCCGACGGGGTTTCCGGCGCCCAGCTCACCGACCGGGCGCGCCGGCAGGCCGCAAAGTTCGGCGCGGAGATCCTGACCGCGCGTGAGGTGACGGCACTCGAGGTCAACGGCGCCGCCCGGGTCGTTCGGTTCGCGGACGGCTCGGCGATCGCCGCGCACAGCGTGATCCTCGCGACCGGAGTGCAGTACCGGCAGCTCGACGCCGCCGGCTGCACCGACCTGACCGGATGCGGGGTGTTCTACGGCTCGGCGCTGACCGAGGCCGCCTCCTGCCAGGGACAGGACATCTACATCGTCGGCGGCGCCAACTCGGCGGGCCAGGCGGCGATGTACCTGGCCCGGGGCGCGAAGTCGGTGACGCTGCTGGTGCGCGGCTCCGACCTGTCCGCCTCGATGTCGTACTACCTGATCCAGCAGATCAACGAGGCGCCGAACATCTCGGTGCGCCCGCACACCGTCGTGGACGCGGCGCACGGCTCGGAGCACCTGGAGCAGCTGACGCTGCGTCATACGGTGACCGGGGAGAGCGAACAGGTCGACGCGCAGTGGCTGTTCGTGTTCATCGGAGCCGCCCCGCTGACCGACTGGCTCGGCGACTCGGTGCTGCGCGACACGCGCGGGTTCATCCTCGCCGGGCCCGATCTCACCGCCGACGGGCGGCCGCCGGCCGGCTGGGAACTGGACCGGCCGCCGTACCACCTGGAGACCAGCGTGCCCGGGGTGTTCGTGGCCGGTGACGCCCGCGCCGAGTCCGCCAAGCGGGTCGCGTCCGCCGTCGGGGAGGGCGCCATGGCCGTGATGCTCGTCCACCGCTATCTGGAGCAGTCATGAACGGTCTGGAGCAGTCATGAGCGGTCGGATCATGCCATGCAGCCCGCAGGAGATCAGTTCGCTGTTCCTCTTCGAGAAGCTGCGCCCCGAGCAGGTCGGGCGGCTCTGCAGCGAGGGACGGGTGGAGCTGTTCGAGCCCGGCCCGGTGTACACCGAGGGCGACCCCGCCACGTGCTTCTTCTCGATGATCGAGGGCACGGTCGTGCTCTCTCGCCGGGTCGGCGGCGACGACGTGGAGGTCTCCCGCACCTCGCAGCCCGGCGTGTACGCCGGCGCGATGCAGGCCTACCTCGGCGACCGGGTGCGGCAGGTGTACACCAACTCGATGCGGGTGACGGAGCCGACGCGGTTCTTCGTGCTGCCGGCGGACATCTTCGCGGACGTCATGACCGAGTGGTTCCCGATGGCCGTACATCTGCTGGAGGGCCTGTTCTTCGGGTCGAAGAACACCCAGGCGGCGATCGGGCAGCGGGAGCGGCTGCTGGCGCTCGGCTCGCTGTCGGCGGGGCTCACGCACGAGCTGAACAACCCGGCGGCGGCAGCGGTCCGGGCCACCGCCTCGCTGCGCGAGCGGGTCGCGAAGATGCGGCACAAGCTGGCCGTGATCGCCGAAGGCCCCTTCTCCCGCGATCAGTTGGCGAGCCTGATCGAGATCCAGGAGCGCACCGCCGAACGGGTCGCCAAGGCCCCGGTGCTCAGTCCGCTGGAGACCGCCGACCGGGAGGACCTGCTCACCGACTGGCTGGAGGACCACGACATCGACCGGGCCTGGCTGCTGGCCCCGGCCTTCGTGCAGGCGGGACTCGACGTCGACTGGCTCGAGCAGGTCGCGGGGGCCGTGGACGAGGAGATCCTGGCCGGTGCGATCGGCTGGCTCAACTACACCATGGAGACCGAGCTGTTGATGAACGAGATCGAGGACTCCACCACCCGCATCTCGCACCTCGTCGACGCGGCCAAACAGTACTCGCAGCTGGACCGGGCGCCCTACCGGGTGGTGGACGTGCACGAACTCCTCGACAGCACCCTGCTGATGCTGTCCGGCAAGATCGGCACCGGGATCGAGGTCGTGAAGGAGTACGACCGCACGCTCCCGCCGGTGCCCGCGTACCCGGCGGAGCTGAACCAGGTGTGGACGAACCTGATCGACAACGCGGCGTCCGCCATCAACAGCGCGGGCGGCACGGGCACGCTGACCGTACGGACCGGGCTCGACCACGAGCAGCTGCTGGTGGAGTTCCGGGACACCGGGCCAGGCGTCCCGCCCGAGATCAAGGACCGGATCTTCGATCCGTTCTTCACCACGAAACCGGTCGGCGAGGGCACCGGGCTCGGCCTGGACATCTCCTGGCGGATCGTCGTCAACAAGCACCACGGCACCCTGCGCGTGGAGTCGGTGCCCGGCGACACCCGGTTCCAGGTGCTGCTGCCCCTGACCGCCGACCTGTCCGAGTCGCCCGAGCAGCAAGCGGAGGAAACCGTATGAGCGCCACCGACAAGGCCGAGGCGATCGACCCGGGCGTGCCGCCCAGCGGCATCGGGTGCGTGGAGTGCGAGGAGGCCGGCGGCTGGTGGTTCCATCTGCGCCGGTGCGCGCAGTGCGGGCACATCGGCTGCTGCGACGACTCCCCCGCCAAGCACGCGACCGCCCACTACCACGCCACGGGGCATCCGGTCATCCGGAGCTTCGAGCCGGGCGAGGAGTGGTTCTGGAACTACGCCACGGACGAGTTGTACGCCGCGGGGCCCGAACTCGCGCCGCCCGCCAGCCATCCCGCGGATCAGCCGGTGCCGGGTCCTGCCGGGCGGGTGCCGGTCGACTGGGCGGAGACGCTGCGGGGGTGAGCACCGCCCCATGGCTCGACTCCTCGCGCCTCTTCAGAGCGCCGCAGTAGCCTGCGTGGACGACGTGCTGTCAGTCTCTCGTGCCAGGATGGGGGCGTGTCGGAGATCGCCTTCAGTACGCCGCCGTTGATCGGGCGGGACCAGGAACTGGCCCGCCTCACGGGCGTGCTGGAGCGTGCCCGGGGCGGGGCGGCGCGGGCGGTGCTGGTCGCCGGGGACGCGGGGGTCGGCAAGACGCGGCTGCTGGACGAGGTGGCGGGGCGGGCGGCGGGGGCCGGGACCACCGTGGTCACCGGGCACTGCGTGGACCTCGGCGACGTCGGTCTGCCTTATCTGCCGTTCACCGAGATCCTCGGCGTGCTCGCCACCGACGAGCGCTTCACGTCCGTCCTGGACGCGCATCCGGTGGTGGACCGGCTGCTGGGCGCGGGCCCGGAGTCGGCGGGCGGCCGGGACGTACGGCTGCCGCTGTTCGAGGACGTCGCCGGGCTGCTCGCCGAACTGGCCGCCGTGGCACCGCTGCTGCTGGTCCTGGAGGACCTGCACTGGGCCGACCAGTCCTCCCGGGACCTGCTGCGTTTCCTGCTCAGCCGGGGCGTGCTGCACCGGCCGGGCGGCGGCGCCCCCGACCGGCGCCTCGCGGTCCTCGCCTCCTACCGGTCGGACGATCTGCACCGCCGCCACCCCCTGCGCCCCCTGCTCGCCGAACTGGTCCGGCTGCCTGCCGTGGACCGGCTGGAGCTGCGGCCGCTGCCGGATGCGGAGGTCGCTCGGCTGGTGCGGGCCCTGGAGGACCGCCCGTTGCCCGAGACCGTCGTACGGGACATCGTGGCCCGCGCGGAGGGCAACGCGTTCTACGCGCAGGAGCTGTTCGCGGCGGCCGGCGCGGACGCCGGCGGGATGCCCAGCGGGCTCGCGGACCTGCTGCTGATCCGGGTGGAGCAGCTGCCCGAGACCGCGCAACAGGTGCTGCGGACGGCGGCCGTGGCCGGGCGCCGGGTGGAGCACGAGCTGCTGCGTGAGGCGGCCGGGCTGCCCGAGGACGAGCTGGAGGCGGCGCTGCGCGAGGCCGTCGGGCGGCAGCTGCTCGTCCCCGGGGACGGCGGCACCTACGCCTTCCGGCACGCCCTCGGCCGCGAGGCGGTCTACGCCGACCTGCTGCCCGGCGAGCGGTCCCGGCTGCACGGCACGTACGCCCGGCTGCTCGCCGCCCGCGGCCGTGCCCCGGAGACCGCCGCCGAGCGCGCCCACCACGCCAGGGAGAGCCACGACCTGCCCGGGGCGCTGGCGGCCTGTCTGGAGGCGGCAGACCACGCCCGGCGGCTGGGTGCGCCGGCCGAGGAGCTGCGACATCTGGAGGCGGCGCTGGACCTGTGGTCGTCGGTGCCGCCCGAGGCCCGACCGTGCGCCGACGGCATCGCTCCGGTCACGCTGACCCTGCGGGCCTCCGCCGCGGCCGCACAGGCCGGGGACGCCCACCGGGCGGTCTCCCTCACCCGGGCCGCACTCGCCGACGTCGGCCAGGACGCCGACTCCGCGCTCGCCGCCCGGATCCGCTACACCCTCGCGGGCAACCTGCTCAGCGTGGACCGGCTGCAGGCCGCCTTCCGGTACAGCAGCGAGGCGCTGGCGCTGATACCCGCCGAGCCGCCGTCGCGGACCTGGGTGTGGGCGGCGGCCACCCATGCCATGGCGGCGCGTCACCTCGGTGCGGACGAGACGGCCCTGAACATCGCCCACCGCGCCCTGCGCGCCGCACGGGAGCTGGGTATGGCCGCCGCCCAGGCCGATCTGCATCTCCCTGGCCAATCTCGAGGGAGGCGGCCGGCGCTCCACGGAGGGCCAGGAGAGGCTGCGGCGGGCGCGGGAGCTGGCGCAGTCCGCCGGACACGGTCCCGTGGAGATGCGCGCGCTGTTCAACCAGGCGATCAGCCGCCTGGAAGCGGGTGACCCCGAGGCGTGCCTGCCCCTGTTGTCCGAGGCGCTGGAGCGGGCCCGCCGGACCGGGCTGCTGTCCTCGCCGTATCCGCTGGAGATGCGGTATCTGCAGTTGCTGGTGCTGTACACGGTCGGCCGGTGGGACGCGTGCCTGCGTGCGGCGGCGGAGGCCGCGGCCGTCCTGCCCGCCACGGGCGCCTTCGCGGCGGGTCCCGCGCTGTACGTGGCGGTGGCGCGGGGCGAACTCGGGGCTGTCGAGCGGGCCGAGGCCCTGCTGGACGGCCCGTTCACCTGGACGGGCACCCTGGTCGCGGGTATCGCCCTCACCGACTCCGCCGCGTTGCGCGGGGACCCGGAGGCGGCCGTGGAGCGGATGCGGGCGGCGCTCACCGCACTGGGCGACGACTCGGGGCGGCGGCCCGATGTCACGGTGCGGCTCGCCGCACTCTGCCTCGCGGCGGTCGCCGACCGCGCCGGGGAGCTACGACGGGCCGGCGACGCACCGGCGCTGCGCCGCTGGGCTGACACGGCCACCGAGCTGGTGGAGCAGGCGCGGGCCTCGGCCGCGCGGGACGAGGAGGGCCGTCCGCAGGGCCCGGAGGGCCAGGCCTGGCTGGCCCGTGCCGAAGCGGAGTGGGCGACGGCCGTGTCCGGCCCCGTGCCGGCGGTCTGGGAGAAGGCGGTCGCCGCGTTCTCGTACGGCGACGTGTACGAGCAGGCGCGCTGCCGGGCGCGGTACGCCGAGGCGCTGCTCGCCGTCGACCGGCGCGCGGAGGCGGCGGAGGAGGCACGTACGGCCAGGAAGGTGGCCGTTGCGCTGGGCGCGGCACCGCTGCTGGAGCGGATCGACGCGCTGTCCCGTCGGGGCCGCCTGACCGCAGCCTCCGCCGACGCGGCGGGCGGAGCGTCGCTGACCGCCCGCGAGCGGGACGTGCTGGGGCTCCTCGCCCGGGGCCGCAGCAACCGGCAGATCGGCGAGGAGCTGTTCATCAGCGGCAAGACGGCGAGCGTGCACGTGTCCAACATCCTGGCCAAGCTGGGTGCCGCGAGCCGTACGGAGGCGGTGGCGATCGCCTATCGCCAGGGCCTGATCGCGCCGGAGCCGTCCGGGACGAGCCGACCCGGAGCGTGAGCCGGGTCAGCGGGGGCAGTCGAGGCGGCCGAGATCGACGGCGTCGGCCAGCGCCCGCATCCCCTTGTCGTTGGGGTGGAGGTGGTCACCGCCGTCGACCGACGGCAGCAGCCGTCTGGCGTCGTGGGGGTCGCGCAGGACACGGTCGAAGTCGATGACCGCGCCGAACTCCCCGCTGGTGCGCAGGAATCGGTTCACCTCACGGCGCACGGCCTCGGCGGCCGGGTCCCATTCGGGCCAGCCCGCGAACGGGCCGACCGTGGCGACGACCAGACACTTCCCCGCCGCGTCCACCCGCTGGGCGATCTCCCGGTACCCGGCGATCAGGTCATGCGCGGTGACGCCGGTGTGGGCCTTGAGGTCGTTCACCCCCTCGAAGAGGAAGACGGTGCGCACGCCGGGCAGGGAGAGCACGTCCCGGTCCAGCCGGTTCAGGGCGCTCTGCCCCGCGCCGTCCGCGAGCACCTGGTTGCCCGACATGCCTTCGTTCGCGACGCCACGCAGGTGCGTGCGGGACGCCTTCAGACGCCGGGCGAGGTAGTCCGGCCAGCGGCGGTCGAGGTCCGGGGTGGAGTGCCAGCCGTCGGTGAGGGAGTCGCCGAGCGCGACCACGGCTGCGGTGCCTGCCCGGGGCGGCCGTACGGACACCGCGTCGAGATACCACCAGGAGCCGGTGGTCTCGGCCCAGTTGGCGCCGCTCTCCTCGGCGGTGTGGTCGCCCCGGCCGGTGTACGAGGTCTGCATCGCCAGCCCGTGGCCGGTGGCCGGTCCTGCCGCGTCCGGAGTGTGCAGGCTGACGGCCAGATCGGTGTCGGCCGGCCAGGTGCCGGGCAACGGGTCGCTCCAGGCGGTGCCGCCCGCGGGCACGGTGACCCTGCGCTCGCCGCCGAAGGTCAGCCGCCGGTTGCTGCCGGGGCGCAGTGCGGCCCCCTTGGCACGCAGGCCGGCGTCGACGTCGTCCAGGGTCAGCGGACGGTCGCCGAAGGCGTTGGTCACGCGCACGCGCAGTGCGGTGCCGCCGACGCTGGTGTGGACGATGAGCCTGTACCCCTGGCCGGCCGCTCCCTCGCCCACGCGGTCGGCGCTCGCCGCCCAGGTGACGACCCCGGAGCCCTGTTCGGCGGACTCGGGCACGACGGCCGCCCGGGCGGGCGCGGACTGGCAGGCGACGGCCGTGAGCAGCGCGGCGGCGACGCGGCAGAGGCGTCCGAACCGGCGGGTCACGGGGTGAGGTCCCGGAGCGGGGCGGCCCCGCCGGGGCGCGTGCTGATCCTCGGGGACGTGCCTGCGTATCCCACGGAGGTCATGGTCCCTCCAACGCCGTGCCTACGCACCTCGAAGGCCTTCCTGCCAGGGTTCCCTCGACGGGCCGGGGCCCTCCGGGGGGACCCCGGACATGCGGATGCCCCGCGCGGGGCGGGGCATCCGGGGGTACGGCAGTCCGTCAGTGACGGGCGGCCGGCGTGTTGGCGGCGGTGACGTTGACCGCGGCCCACGCCGCGTCCACCCTCTTGTACTCGGTGCTGTTCGCGCCGTACAGGTCCTGGGCGGCCTTCAGCGTCGCGACGCGCGCGTCGTGGAAGTCGGTCGTGGAGACCATGTAGCGGGTGAGCGCACGGTAGAAGATCGCGGTGGCCTTGGTGCGGCCGATGCCCGTGACCGTGGAGTTGTCGTAGGTCGGCGAGTAGTACTTGACCCCGTTGATCGTCTTGCTGCCGCTGCCCTCCGCGAGGAGGTAGTAGGCGTGCGAGGAGACACCGGAACCGGCGTGCACCTCGGCGCCGTACACGGCCGGCGACCAGTAGTCGATGGTGCCCTCGAGCTTGTCGAGCGAGGGGTGGTCGAGGCGGCGCAGGAACTTCTGCGCGAGGCCCAGCTTCTCGCCGATCAGGTAGTCCGGCGTGTCCTTGGAGTTCTTGGCGTAGAACTCCACGTTGGAGCCGAAGATGTCCGCGAGGGACTCGTTCAGCGCGCCGGGCTCACCGTACTGGTTGCCCTGGTTGTCGACGTAGGTCGGCTCCAGCTTGGCGGTCGCGTCCACCACGCCGTGGGTCAGCTCGTGGCCGGTGACGTCGAGGACGACGAGCGGCTTCTTGAACATGTCGCCGTCACCGTCGCCGTAGAGCATGCAGGTGCAGGTCGGGTCCCAGAAGGCGTTGGCGACCTTCTTGCCCCAGTGGACCATGCCCTGGGCGGCCTTGCTGTTGTTGGCTATGCCCTTGCGCCCGAAGGTGCTCTTGTAGAAGTCGAGCGTCTCGGTGATGCCGTACTGGGCGTCCGCGGCGGCGCTGGCACGGTTGCCGGTCGTGCCGTTGCCCCACACGTTGGTCGTGCCGGTGAACTTCGTGCCCGCGCTGAACTTCTCGGTGTACGAGCCCTTGGCGTCGCGCGTCTCGGTGCCGTACCGGCTCGGGTCCTTGAGCTGGTAGTGGCCGCGCGAGGTGGCCGTGGTGGTGAGGCCGACGCTGCCCACGAAGAGGGTCTTGCCCGTGCCCTTGGCTGCCGACGGGTAGCGCGCGGCGCCGGAGACGCCGGAGCCGAGCAGTGCCTGGGGGACGGCGGGGGCGGTGCCGGTGGCCGGGTCGATCGTCTCGCCGTGCTTGCGAAGGCTCTCGAGCAGCTTCGGCGACAGGAACTGGTCGCTGTCGGGCGTGTTGCTGCGCACCTTGCCGGTGACGGCGTCGACGACGACCGTGTTGGTGCCGTCCTGGTCGGTCACGGTCACCTGGTAGGCGAGGGCCGAGGCGCCGCCGCGCGCGTCGACGACGAGCTGGGCGGTCCCGGCGTCGCCCTTGGCGGCCTGGGCGGCCTTGGCGGCGGCCTGGGCGGCCGTCAGCTCGGCCTTCGTGGTGGCCGGCTTGACCGCCTGCTGGGCCGCGCGCGTCACGCCCGTGTAGGCCAGCTTGTGGTCGAGGTGGACGATGAGGTCGCCGCCGAGCACGGGCATGCCGTCGTGCGTGCGGACGAACCGGACGTGCCGGGCGCCCTCGGGGTCGATCATCACGTCCTGGGCGTGCAGTTCGTCGCCCTGGGAGACGCCGGTCGCCGAGGAGTGGGCGAAGGCCGCGGTACGCGCCGCCTCCACCACCGCCGTGGCGTTCGTGGCAGCGGAGGCCGAGGACCGCTCCACCCCCGTGCTGGGACCCGCGAAAGCCGTGCCGGCCAGGCCCGTGGCAGCGGTCGTCACCGCGATGGCGACGGCGACGCTGCGTATGTGCGGTCTACGCAAGGATCAGGGTTCCTTCGTGCGAAGGCAGCAGGGATCACCAACCGCCTTGAGACATGACGCGCTTCGCGTCACGGGGCTGGTCGGGCCCCGAGGCGTAACCCTTACGGATCAGTCATGTGCACGTAAAGGCGGAATGATCGATTTCGCAACCTTCTATGACAATCCTTTACGAATGCACGCCACAGAGTGATCACTGACTGACCAACTGTGTGTCGGCTGTGGAGACGTCGTCCCAATCCCCCAGGTTCCAGGGCCGGAATGTGACCGACGTCGCATCAAGCGTCGTATCGGCTCGTATCGATGCGTGTCGTGCGTGTCGTGCGTGTCGTGCGTGTCGTGCGTGACACGGAAAGCGGGTGCCGGATGGTTCCGGCGAGGGTGGGGCAAGGCGCGGTCCTCGGAGCGGTCGTGCTGTCGCTGCTCGCTCTCCCGGCGCGGGCCGCGACGGGAGAGCCCGGCACGCCGACGGCGACGGCGCATCCACCGGCCGCACGTACAGGGCCACGAGCGGAGTCGCCGACCTCGGCGGCCGGCGGCCCATCGGCACCGACGACCGGTTCCGCGTCGGCAGCGTCACCAAGGCCTTCTCGGCCGACGGGAGTTCCGGGGTGGTACGCGTGCGGGTACCTCACCCCGACAAGGCCGGTGCCCCCTTGGCCGACTCGACCGACCGGACGGCGTCATGGGCACAGAGCGCGGGCGCCATCATCTCCAGCGCGCGGGATCTGGACGCGTTCCCCTCCGCGCTGCTCGGTGGCCGGCTGATGCCCTCGGCGCGACTCGCCGAAAAGGAGGAGTTCAACCGGGTCGACGGCACGACGTGGGGTAGGGAGGTACGGCGTCCTCCTGGCCTCGTGATCGACGCCCGGTTCTCAGCCGACGAGTTGCTGGCCGCCGTCGATGTCGTAAGTCGCGCCGGTGAGTGCCGTGTTGGTCATGATGTGCACCGCGAGCGCCGCGACGTCCTCCGGTACGACGACACGGCCGATCGGCAGTGTGGCGCGCAGTCCCTCGCGCCGAGCCTCGAGGCCGTCGCCGAGAAGCCGGGCCGACAACGGGGTGTCCACGAAGCCGGCGGCGATCAGGTTGACCCGGATCGGGGCGAGTTCGAGCGCGAGACTGGCGGTGAACACGGGCATCGCGGCCGTGGCCGCCGGCGCGATGCCGAGGCCCGCCCTCGGCCGCCGGGCGCCGGTGCCGCCCAGGAGCAGCAGGGTGCCGCCGGGTCGCACCGCGGTGGCGGCGTGGCGCGCGACGTCCAGAGCGAGGACCATGTGCGTGCTGATCGCGCGGCGCGCCTGTTCGGTGTCCATGTCCAGGAGGCGCCCGTAGGAGGGACTCCCCGCCGTGACCAGCACATGGTCGATCGGCCTGGGCAGCTCGCGGAAGAACTGCTGCAGCAGCGCCGGGTCGGTGGCGTCGAAGGCGGCGGTGCTGCGTGCCTCCACCTCTGCGGACGCAATGCGCAGCCGGTCGGGGTCACGCCCGGTGAGAATCACCGTGGCGCCCTCGGCGCGGGCGTGCCTTGCGGTCGCCAGCCCGATGCCCGCGCTCCCCCCGATGACGACGAGGGTCTGGCCGAGCAGGGCCGGGTCGCGGCGGCCGTACGCCGCCGGTGGTGCGTCACTCATGGATCCTCCTGTACCGGGCGGCACAACCGCAGTGGCGGTCAGCGGATCGTCCGCCTGGAGTGGGCTCGGCTCCGGCGAGGGCGGCGTCCGCTCACCGTTCGGCCGTCTGACGTCCGGACGCAGCGGAGTGAGGTCCTCCTCCCGCATTCCTGCCGGATCGCGGACGGCGGCGCTGGCCTTCCCCGCCCCGGGGTCGATCGGCGCACGGGCCAGGCCCGCGGCCGATGCCGCGGTCGGCTCCCGTCACCAGGGCGACAGATCCTTCGATGTCCATCGCGCTTCCTTCCTGCCGGCGCCTGCCGACGACAGGGGCCGGGGGCAGCCGATGCTCCGCGCTCGGCCGGCACCGCGGTCCTGGAGCACCTGCCCTCCTTGCCAGCCTGCACCGGATTCCACCGCACCGCACGGGAACAGCACGGTGTCGCCCGCCCGCAGGCGGCGATCCGTCCGCGAGCGGTCCGACGGGGTGCGTGGTGAGACTGAGAGGACGGAAAGGAGACAGACATGAGCCACGTGGCACTCTGCGTTCGCTTCAGGCTGCGCGAAGGTGTGGCGGAGCCCTTCGACGACCTGGTGCGGCAGGCCGCCGCAGCGGTGCAGGAAAATGAGCCCGGCACGCTGGCGTACGTGTGCAACGAGGTCGAGGGCGCACCCAACGAGCGCTTGTTCTTCGAGCTCTACGCCGACCGTGACGCCTTCGAGGAGCATGGGCGCCAGCCGTACGTCCGTCACTTCCTGGCCGAGTGCGCGCAGTACGCGGACAGTACCGAGGTCGTCCGCCTGCGGCCGTACGCCGGGAAGTATCCCACAGGTGCCCCGTAGCGATGCGGTAGCGCCGTCGGAAGCCCGGGATGGCAATCCCCGCCCCGGGAACTCCCGGCGAAGGGGTGCACCTCCTGGATCTTCTGCGAGCCCCGTCATGCGGAGCGTCGGCGGCTTCGCCGGTGCGCACGTGCGTGCACCCGGGCACCGGGCCCGGACGCGTGCCACTCCACGCAGCCGTGCCGCGCCGCGCCACCGGACCCCGCACGTCGGGCTCGGCCGTGCGGTGGCTGAACGGGCACTTTCCGTGATCTTGGCGGAACGACATCCTCCGGGACACCATGCCTCGCATGAAGGGTGATCTCTTTTCCAGTCAGCACGTCGTGCAGCCGGCCGTGGAGCCGGGAATGTCCGTCGAGAACGCCAAGTGCATCAAGTACGCGGTGAACGGCGAGATGTACGCCCGCCAGGGCGCGATGATCGCCCATCGCGGAAACCTCAAGTTCGAGCGCAAGGGGCAGGGTGTCGGCGGCATGCTCAAGCGTGCGGTCACCGGCGAGGGGCTGCCCCTCATGGCGGTGCGCGGGCAGGGCGAGGCCTGGTTCGCGCACGAGGCACAGAACTGTTTCATCGTCGAGGTCGAGGCCGGCGACCAGTTCACCGTCAACGGCCGCAACGTCCTGTGTTTCGACGCCTCGCTGTCGTACGAGATCAAGACGGTCAAGGGGTCGGGCATCGCCGGCGGCGGCCTGTTCAACAGCGTGTTCAGCGGGCAGGGCCGGCTCGGCCTGGTCTGCGAGGGCAACCCGCTGGTCATCCCGGTCTCCGCGCAGTTCCCGGTGTACGTCGACACGGACGCGGTGGTCGGCTGGACCGCGCGGCTGGAGACCTCGCTGCACCGCTCCCAGTCCATCGGCTCGATGCTGCGCGGCGGTTCCGGCGAAGCGGTGCAGCTGATGCTCCAGGGCGAGGGCTTCGTCGTGGTGCGACCGAGCGAGCTGACCCCGCAGAAGAGCCAGCAGCACTGAACCTTCACACAGTGATCCGCGCCGCACGGGCAACCCCCGTCGCCGTACCCGCGTCTTGATCGACAACAGACCGACACGCCCCGGTCGCTGAGGCCGGGGCGTATTTTCGAGACCCTATACACGGGATGTATACGCGAGATGTATACATGTCGCGTATAGAAAGGCACGCATGTACGGCAAGGCATTCGCCCCGGAGTACCAGGGCGCCCTGACCACTCTGTCCGTGAACTCCTCGCTGGTCGATGTGCTGGCGGAGGGCACCGAGAAGCTGCGTCAGGCCGAGCGGTGCGGGCGCCCCGCTGAGGCGGCCCGCTGCGGGCTCGCCGTCGCCGAGGCACATCGCCGGCTCGGCCACATCGGTGACGCCGACCGGGCCTGGAAGGCGAGTTACCGCGCCGCCCGCGCAGCCGGCGACACCGCCGCGATGGCGTGGGCTCTGTGGAGCGGCGGCACCCTCGCCCGGCAGCGCGGGTCCTTCCCGCTGGCCTGGCGGCTGCTCGGTCTCGCGGCCGAACTCGGCGAGCGGGGCGGGGACGTCGTCGTCCGCGGCTACTCGCTGGCCGGCCTCGCCGAGACCGGACGCATCCAGGGCGACTACGCGGCCGTCGGACGGCTGCACGAGCAACTGCTGGCCGAGGCACGCAGGCGCGGTGAGGCCCGGCACACCGTGTGGGCGCTGGAGGGCATCGCACAGATCCACCGCAACACCGGCGACTACGACCGGGCCTACGCGTTGTTCGAGGAGGCGGCGGAGATAGCCGAACGGGCGGAGGACCGACGCGGGCACGCCTGGGCGCTGCGCGGACTCGCCGACATCGTCTCGGTGCGCGACAAGGACACGGAGCGGGCGCTGGAGCTGCTGTCCCGCGCCGAGGCCGGCTGCCGGGCGATGAACCTCTCCAGCGCGCTGGCCTACAACCACAAGATGCGCGGCAACGTCCTGTACCGGGCCGGGCGTTACGCCGAGGCGCGGGACCTGTACGAGCTGGCACTGGAGGAGTTCCGCGCGATGAGCGAGCCGCGCGGGGAGGCGCTGGCCCGGCTGGGCCTGGCCAAGTCGCTGGCTCAGCTGGGCCGCGACCGCGCCGAGACGGCGTCCGAACTCGCCGACCTGGCAGGGACGTTGGAGCGGATCGGGCTCAAGCACGCCCGGGAGATGGTGACCCGGGCACAGGAAGAGTTCGGCCTCGACGCGGAGGTCGCACGATGACCGCGGTACAGGCCCCGTCCTCCGCTCCCGAAGTCCTCGCCCGCTGCCGGGACGTGGTGCAGCCGGCGCTGCGGGCGGCGGTGGGGCGGCTGCATCCGTGGGTGGCCGAGATGGCCGCGTACTCCTTCGGCTGGTGCGAGGTCGGCGGGGCGCCCGCCGCCGCGCCGGGCGGCAAGGGCGTACGGCAGGCGCTGGCGGTCCTCGGCGCGGAGGCGGCGGGCGCCGACGGGCGGGCCGGGGTCCCGGCCGCGGTCGCGGTGGAGCTGGTGCACGCCTTCTCCCTGCTGCACGACGACATCATGGACGGCGACGCGACCCGGCGCCGCCGCCCCGCCGTGTGGAAGGCGTACGGCACGGGGCCTGCGGTGCTCGCCGGGGACGCCCTGTTCGCGCTGGCCGTGGAAACCCTCGCCACCGAGCCGCAGGGCGCCCGCGCCGTACGGCTGCTGTCGGCGGCCCTCGCCGACCTGGTGCGCGGACAGGCCGACGACCTGTTGTTCGCCGCCCGGCCGTGCACCGGTCCCGAGCGGGTGACGCCCGGCGAGTACGGGGCGATGGCGGAGGGCAAGACCGGCGCCCTGCTGGGCTGTGCCGCCGCGCTGGGCGCCGTGCTCGGCGGGGCGGACGAGGGCACGGCCGGCGCACTGGACCGGGCCGGACGGCATCTCGGCGTCGCCTTCCAGCTGGTCGACGACGTGCTGGGCATCTGGGGCGATCCGGCCGTCACCGGCAAGCCCGCGGGCGGCGATCTCCGGGAGCGCAAGAAGACGTACCCGGTGCTGGCCGCGCTCGGCTCCCCGGTGGCCCGCGGGCTGCCCGGACTGCTCGACGCGCCGGGCATGGCCGAGGAGGCGGCCGCCCTGATCGAGGCGGCCGGCGGCCGTACGGCGACCCTGGCCGAGGCTCGCAGGCACACGGTCGCCGCACGGGCGCTGCTCTCGGCCGCTCCACTGGCCGCCCGTGCCGCCGGGGACCTGTTCCGGCTGCTGGACTTCCTGGCCGACCGCGAGCTGTGAGGCCGTGGATCACGCCGTGAAACGTGTTGACCCCGGAACTCCCCGCGGGCCAGGGTGCGATCGGCGCGGCCCCCACCCCCGCGCCGGAAGGGTGAATCACCTTGATCGGCATCAGGGAGATCGAAGCCGCCGCGGAGCGGATCGCCGGACATGTCGTGCGGACGCCGACCGTACCCAGCCCGGGCCTGACAGCGCTGCTCGGCGTCCCGGTCATCGCCAAGCTCGAACTGCTCCAGCGCACCGGCTCGTTCAAGGCGCGCGGGGCGACGGCGAAGCTGCTGTCGCTGAGCGCGGCCGAGCGGGCGGCCGGTGTGGTCGCGGTCAGCGGCGGCAACCACGGGATCGCCCTCGCGGTGATGGCGGCGGCCCTCGACGTGAAGGCCACCGTGGTGATGCCCCGCACCGCTCCCGCGCGGTCCGTCGCACTCGCGGAGGAGGCAGGGGCGTCGGTGCGGTTGACCGGCGGCATGGACAGCGCCTTCCAGCTGGTGAGACGGCTCGGGGACGAGGGGCTGACGCTGGTCCATCCCTTCGACGACCCGGTGGTGATCGCCGGGCAGGGCACGGTCGGGCTGGAGCTGGCCGAGGACGCGGACGACGCGCTGACGGACGTCGTCGTCAGCATCGGCGGTGGCGGTCTCATCGCCGGGGTCGCGGCCGCCCTCGCGGCCAGACGTCCGGGCGTGCGCGTGTGGGGTGTGGAGACCGAGGGCGCAGAGACCATGTCGGCCGCGTTGGAGGCGGGCGGTCCGGTGCCCGTGCCGCTGTCCTCGCTGGTCACCACCCTCAGCCCGCCCGCCGTGACCCAGCTGACGTACGACCATGTGTCGGCACTGGTCGAGGAGGTGCTGGTGGTGCCGGACCGGGACGCGGTGCAGGGCTCGCTGGACCTCGCCGAACACGCCAAGGTGTGGGCCGAGCCGGCCGCGGGCTGTCTGCTGCCGGCGGCACGCCAGGTGGCGGCCCGGGTCGGTGACGGCGCCCGGATCGGACTCGTGGTGTGCGGCGGCAATACGACCCCGCGCGAACTGACCGGCTGGGCCGAGCGGTTCGGGCTGCTGTGACACCCAGCGCCGCACCCGGCGGTTTACCCTCGGTTACCCCCAGGTCGAACCGCCGCCGGAGGCGGGCATCCCAAACTCGCAAGCCCTTTCGAAGGGTTGATTGAAAGGCTGGAACGGCACTCGATCACCCATTCATTGAACGCACCCCCGCACGCCCCGCGTACCTCTGTGAGACACGGAACAGGCAACGCATCAGGGGCTTCGGCGAGGGATGACCATGGTCAAGGCGCACGTCTCCGCACACGAGCTGGTCGCCGGACGCTACCGGCTCCTGGAGGTCTTCGCCCGCGAGACGAACCGCCTGTGGTGGTACGCCGAGGACGTGGCGGCGCAGCAGCCCCGGCTGGTGGCCCAGACCAGCTTGCCGGAGCCCGCCGACGACGACACGGCGCGCCGGGTCACGGCCCGCGTCGTCCGGACCTCCGAGACGATGCGGCTGCTGTGTCCCGGGCAGGTCGCCCCGGTCGTCGACGCGGTGGTGGAGGCCGGCACCCTGTGGACGGTGTCCGAGTGGATCGACGGCACCGTCCTGGACGAACTCCTCGGCCGCGAGGGCGCGTTGAACACGATGCGGGCGGCCCGAATAGGCCTGGAACTGCTCGATGTGCTGCAAGCCGCGCACGACGGGGGCATCACCCACGGCGAGCTGAGCCCCGGCCAGGTCTTCGTCCGGGACAGCGGCCCGGTCGTGGTCACCGGGTTCGGGCTGGCGGGCGCGACCCTGGTGCCACGGCTCACGGCACCCTCGTACGCCTCCCCGGAGCAGGCCCGCGACGAGCGGATCGGGCCCGCCGCCGATCTGTGGGCGCTGGGCGCGCTGCTGTACACCATGGTGGAGGGCCGCCCGCCGTTCCGGGACCGCGGCCGGCCCGACGCCACGCTGAAGGCGGTGGACCGGCTGCCGCTGCGCACCCCGCTGCGGGCGGGCCCGCTCACCCAGGCCGTGCAGGGGCTGCTGCGGAAGAACTCGCGGGAGCGGCTGACCCGGCCGGTGGTCCGCGAGGCGCTGATCCGGGCCCTCGACGAGGACACCGACGCCGACCGGCAGCCGGCCCCCGTCCCCCGGCTGCGCGGTGCGTACGCGAGTGTGCGCCTCGCCGGGCGGGAGCGCGGCAGGCGGGTCCTCGCGGCCGGTACCGCGCTGGCCGTGATCACCGTCGCCGCCGCCGTACTGGCCGCGACGCACCAGCTGCCGGGCACCGGCTCCGGTACCGCACGGACACCGGCCCGCCCCAGCACCTCGGCCGCCCCAGCCGGCAAGCACACGGGCGGCTCCGCGACCCCCTCCCCGAGCGCCACCCAGGTCGCTCCGTCCGCCCTGCCGGCCGGCTACCGCCGTTACACCGCCCCCGAGGGCTTCTCGGTGGCACTGCCCGACGGCTGGAAGCGGCTGATCACCTCCCGCGCGTCCGGCGCCTACCGCATCACGTTCGGCCGGGACGGCACCTCTCCCACCCTCGCCGTCACGCACAGCGAGCACGTCGGCCCGGATCCGGTGGCCATCTGGCGGGACGACGTCGAACCGGACCTGCAACGGCTCCCCGGCTACCACCGCGTCGGCACGGTCCGGCCCACCACGTACCGGGGACACCGGGCCGCCGACCTGGAGTGGCTGGCCGGAACGGGGGACGCGCGGGTGCACACGCTCGGGCGCGGCTTTCTGACGGGCGGCGGCGACGGCTACTCACTGCGCTTCACCACCCCGGCCGCGACCTGGGACGACGCCGCGAACCGGCTGGCGTTGAAGACGTTCCTGCAGACGTTCCGGGCGCCGGAGGGCTGAGCGGCGTCACCGGCCCGTTTTCGAGGCGCCGGCCAGGGGACTCGCCACTTATGGTGAGAATCGGATACACGATGATGACCGAGCAGGCAGGTCCCCGGGACCTGGTGGACCACGTGGTGCGGGCCGAGGAGAGCGGGTTCGACTTCTCCGTGATCTCCGACCACTACTTCCCGTGGCTGCGCTCGCAGGGTCACTCCTCCTACGCGTGGAGTGTGCTGGGCGCCGCCGCGCAGGCCACCTCGCGGATTCCGCTGATGACCTACGTGACCTGTCCCATCCTCCGCTACCACCCGGCGATCGTGGCGCAGAAGGCGGCGACCGTGCAGCTGCTGTCGCAGGGCAGGTTCCGCCTCGGGCTGGGCGCCGGCGAGAACCTCAACGAGCATGTGGTGGGCGGCGGCTGGCCTCCGGTGGACGTGCGCCACGAGATGCTCGAAGAGGCCGTGGAGATCATCCGCGCGCTGTTCGCCGGGGGTCACGTCACCCACCACGGACAGCACTACGACGTGGAGTCCGCCCGGTTGTGGGATCTGCCGGAGCAGCCGCCGCCGATCGGGATCGCCGTCTCCGGCGAGCAGTCCTGCAAACTCGCCGGGCACCTCGCGGACCTGGTCATCGCCACCGAACCGAAGGCGGGGCTGCTGGAGGCCTTCGACCGGCACGGCGGCAGCGGCAAACCCCGCGTCGGTCAGGTGCCGGTGTGCTACGACCCCGACCGGGACACGGCCGTCAAGCGCGCCCACTCCCAGTTCCGCTGGTTCGGGCTCGGCTGGAAGGTGAACGCCGAACTGCCGCACCCGGACTCCTTCGAGTCCGCGACGCAGTTCGTGGACGAGGACGACGTCGCCGCCTCGATTCCGTGCGGCGACGATCCGGACGCCTTCGTGGAGGCCGTACGGCCTTACGCCGAGGCCGGGTTCGGGGAGATCGCGCTGGTGCAGATCGGCGGCGACACACAGCCGGAGTACCTGGACTGGTCGGCGAAGACGCTGTTGCCCGCGCTGCGGGAGGCCTTCGGCTGACCGGCTGACCCTGCCTGCCCCGGCGTGCCTCCCGGGCCTGCCAAAGCATGACCAATGCGTCCCTATAGGCTTTCCCGCCTGCGCCCGTTCCCGGGTGCGGTCCCCTTGAGCATGTTTGCAGGAGAGTCATCCGTGACCCTGGTCATCGACCCGTCCGAGACGTCCGCCCCGGCCCCGCAGCCGCTGTCCGACCTGGTGGCGCGTGACGCCCGTGAGTTCGGCGGCTACGCACGCAGCGGAAGCTGGGCCTTCGCGCTGATGGTGGCCCGCAGTGTGCGGCCGGGCGGGCAGGCCGCCGGTGAGACGGCGAAGGTGTCCGCCAAGGAGTTCGCACAGCTCGCGGGCTGCTCCCCGGAGCGGGTCATGCGCTACTACAAGGCCTGGGACCGTGCCGCCGACGACGGGCTCGTGCCGCACTTCGAGGCTCTTCGGCCCGGCCAGGAGGTGGACCTGCCGGACGCGGACGTGTGGCTGAGCTACTACGTCTCCCGCAACGGCGCGACCTCCGAGCGCGGCACCGCGATCGCGGTGGCCGCCGAGGCCGAGGGCATCCGCCCCACCAAGGCGCTGGAGGTCGCCGAGAACCCGACCGCCCTGCGCGCCGCGATTCTCGCCGACCCCTCCACCGCCCGCGCCGCCCGCACCGCCCTGCTGGACCGGGTGCGGGAGGACCCCGAGCTGCAGGCGGAGCTGGCGCGTGACGTCGTACGGACCGACGATCTGAAGAAGGCGGTCGCGACCGAGAGCCGGGCCGCCGACCGTATCGGGTACGTCCGGCAGATCGCCGAGTCCGGGCAGATCAGGACGCCGGCCGGGCAGACCGTGGAGGCGCCGGCAGACCTGCGCGAGGAGGCCGAGCGCCATCTGTCGCTGATCGACGAACTGCAGGACGGCGAGGACACCGGCGAGTGGGCCACCGAGGCCTACGACACCATGAGGTCGCTCGTCGCCGAGGCGGTCGAGGCCGACCCCCGCCTGCGCGTCCAGGAGCGCCGGACGAAGTTCTACAGCAGCCTGCAGAAGGCGACCAGGGCGTTCGAGGAGCTGACCTTCGACGACGCGGACTTCTACGAGGACGACATGGTCCGGCGCCTGGAGGAACTCCAGCAGGCCATCGGCAGCTGCCTGGCCGCGCTCCGCGGAACCGGCGGAAATCCGTCGCACGGGTGAGCATCCCGGGCGTCACGGGGGTACTAGAGAGCCCTGAGCCGATCGTCGCCGGAGGACCCTCGCGTGACCGCGTTCGTGCACAAGACCCTGGTGGTACAGCTTCGCTCGGAAGGCACCGGCGGGTGCCCCGTGCTCGCTCATCTCAGCTACGACGAAGCCGACCCGTTCGCCGTCACCGCCGTCTTCTGCCATGACGGTCGGGTGCTGGCCTGCTGGCGGCTTGACCGGGAGATGCTCTCCGCCGGTCTGGGGCGGCCGGTCGGCGTCGGTGACGTGCGGCTGCGGCCCATCGCGACCGGCGCCTGGCACGAGTTGCGCATGGAGTTCCTCGGGGACCTCCGGCCGGACGGCGGCCGGCACCACGCGGTGGTGTTCGCCTGGGCCCCCGCCGTCGCCGCGTTCCTGCGGGAGACCCACCGGCTCGTCCCGCCGGGGCAGGAACGCGTCCCGGTGGACGCCCTGTTGGCCGAGATCCTCTCCGCGGGCTGAGCAGCCGGCCCGCGCCGGCCGCAGGCCCTACGCCCTCCTCGTGCCGGCACACGGTACGACGGGTACGACCGCGTGCCCGGAAGCGCCCTGGGTCATCTGCTGGGCGGACTCGGCCGCCACCCGGACATCATGACCCGGCCTCGCGTCCGCCCCCGGTGTCACCGGCGTCCGGTCGCCGGGCCGCAGGTGGGTGGTCCGACCAGGAGGTGTGCCGGCGCCGGGCCCACAGCGGCAGGCCGTACCAGCAGACCAGGTACCAGGCGACGACGGCCGTCACCACCCACGGCACATAGGGGTCGTGCGTGGCCACCCGGAGGATCAGCAGCAGAGAGCACGTCATGGTGGCGAGCAGCAGGGCCAGGCCGACGAAGGTCATCCCCGAGGCCAGCCGAACCGCCTGCGGCTTGACCCGGCGGCCCGCGACCAGGCGGTGCAGGGAGACCGGTCCGATGAGGGCGCCGGTGGCGCAGGCGCCCAGGATGACGGTCACGATGTAGATCACCTGGTCGCTGTCGGGCAGAGTGGCGTACTTCTGCTGGAAGACGACGGTCAGCAGGAAGCCGAAGAGGATCTGCACGCCCGTCTGGGCGACACGGACCTCCTGGATGAGCTCGACCCACATCCGGTCGGCCCGCTCCTCCTCGGTCTCGTTCCGCCCCCTGCGCCGTCCTTCCTCCCTCATGCGCTGTCGTGTAACCGCCCGGCCGTCTGTTCAAACGGCGAGTGGCACGACGACTACCAGCGGTGCTCGACCTGCTCCTCGATCCGTCGCTCGTACAGCTCACGGATCGCGGTGAACGTCTCCTCGGGCGGGGGCGGCAGCTTGGCGGCGGTCGCGTTCGCGCGGGCCTGCTCCGGATTGCGGGCGCCCGGGATCACCGTGGTCACGCCGTCCTGCTCGATGATCCAGCGCAGCGCCAACTGGGCCGGGGTGTAGCCCTCCGGGGTGAGCGCGGCGAACTCGGCGGCGGCCTCGACACCGGTCGCGTAGTCGACGCCGGAGAAGGTCTCGCCCTGGTCGAAGGCCTCGCCGTGCCGGTTGAAGGTGCGGTGGTCGTTGGCGGCGAACACCGTGTCCTTGGTGTACTTGCCGGACAGCAGGCCGGAGGCGAGCGGCACGCGCGCGATGATGCCGACGCCGGCCTCACGGGCCGCGGGCAGCACCTCGCGCAGCGGCTTCATGCGGAACGGGTTGAGGATGATCTGCACGCTCGCCACGTTCGGCCGGGCGATCGCCGTCAGCGCCTGCGCGCAGGTCTCGACACTGACCCCGTAGGCCGCGATGCGCTCCTCCTCGACCAGGGTGTCCAGGGCGTCGAAGACCGCGTCGGAGGAGTAGACGGGCGTGGGCGGGCAGTGCAGCTGGACCAGGTCGATGCGGTCGACGCCGAGGTTGCGGCGCGAGCGGTCGTTCCAGGTACGGAAGTTGTCCAGGACGTAGTTCTCGGGGATCTGGTCGACCCGGCGGCCCATCTTGGTGGCCACCAGCACATGCAGATCGGGCCGGCCGCGCAGGAAGGAGGCGATGGTCTCCTCGCTGCGCCCGTCGCCGTACACGTCGGCCGTGTCGAAGAAGGTGACCCCGGCCTCGGCCGCCGCCTCCAGGACGGACAGCGCCTCCTTGTCGTCCACGTCACCCCAGTCGGCGCCCAGCTGCCACGTGCCGAGACCGACCACCGACGCCCACTGACCCGACCTGCCGATTACGCGTTCGTCCATGGTGTCAGTCTGTCATCCGGCCGGGGAGCCCGCGGAACGGGCCGCTCCATCGGGCGGGCGGGGTGTTTTCACCCCCATGGGTGAGGTGGGGCGACGGAACGCCGGGAGCCGTGAAGCGGCACCCGGCGCGGCCATGTGATCGATCGTTCGATGGACGACTCCTCTTCCGGCGGCAGCGGTTCGGGCCCGCGCGGCGGGGGGCGGTCTGCCGCGCGGCGCCGCCGCGCCGGCCGCCGTACCGGTACTGCTCGCGTCCGATCCGGCGGTGGCCCCGGTCGAACTCCCCCGGTTTCCGGCGCAGGTGGCACTCCACCGCCCGGTGTACCGCAACTGCGGGGCGAGATCGACGCCGGCATGTGTGGCCTGTGCGCCGACGGGACCGGAACGGGTGCTCTTCGTGGTCGACCGGGCCTGGCGCGACGGCCGGCGGGTCCGGACGCGGAGCCGCTCCCACGGCTGGTCGCCGCTCACGATCACGAGCGGCCTGGCGCTGGAGTGGGACAGCGCGGTCGGCGACCCCCGCGCCGGGCGATCCGGCGCCGGGCGGTGCCCTGGCGATCGACGCGCTCGGCACCGCCGTACCGGCCGCGGGCGAACATCCGCTGCCCGGAAGCACGTACGACTCGCTCGGCAACCGGGTTCCGCGGCTGACGGAGGTGGCGTGGGACGCGGACCGGCGGCGTACGTGCTGGACTGTTCGCGGCGCCCGGCTCCGGCGGGGGCGCCCTGGAGACCCCTGCGGCGGGCACGTCACGGTGCGGGCCGATGACCTCGGCGATGTCCCGAAACGGCGCCCCTCCTCCCTGGCGGCGTCGAGGCGGTGGAGGCCCGGCCTGCGGTCCGCCGCGGCCCTGTGCGAGTCCGCCGCCCCCTGCCCGCCCGGCCGGACGAGGAGCGCCGAGTCAGTCCTTCGGGGTCAGCTGGGCCTGGACGAGCGGCCCGTAGCGGTCGGCGATCGCGTCGACGTCGGTCTCCCGAAGGTGGGGCCCGCATGCGATGCCGTACATCACGCCGAGGCCGACGAGCGCGGCGACGGCGAGTTCGGCGCGCAGGCCGGGGTCGGGGCCGGTGAGCCGGGCGGCGAGGCGTTCGGTCACCTGGTCGCGGAAGTTGGCGCGCAGGACGTCACCGTGGTCGCCGTGCAGCGGGGCGAAGGCGATGCGCAGCAGCGGGTCGGCGCCGCGCTCGCGCTGGCTGGCGAGGACGTGCCGGGCCATGTGCCGGCCGAGGGCGGCCAGCGGCGCGTCCAGCAGGGCGTCCGCGTCGGTGTCGAAGGACATCACGCGGGCGAACAGGGCGTCCTTGTTGCCGAAGTACTTCACGATCAACGGCGGGCTGACACCGGCCCGTTCGGCGACCGCCCTGAGCGTGATGTCGGCGTGCGCGTGCCGGGCCAGCAGCTGGCGGGCGGCCTTGAGGATCGCGGCCTTGGTGGCCTCGGCGTCACGGCGTGCGGGGGCGGTCCCGTCGAGTCCGGGCGTGGTGCTCACGCCCTTCATGCTCCCTCCATCGCCCCGTCGCGCGCGCCCCGGGTGGCGCCCTCGCCACGCCGGGCGCCGTCCGAGGCGCCGTCACGGGGGATGGACAGGGCGGCCGCGCAGGCGACGAGGGCGACGGCGCCCGCCATCGCGAACGCGAGCAGGTAGCCGCGCAGGGTGGGCACCGGGACGCCGCCGACCGTGCTGCTGTGGTGTACCAGGACGGCTGCGACGGCGGCGCTGGAGGTGGCCTGGCCGATGGTGCGCATCAGGACGTTGACGCCATTGGCGGAGGCGGTCTGCGCCGCCGGTACGGCCCGCAGGATCAGGGTCGGCAGCGCCGAGTAGGCGAGCGTGGTACCGGTCGCCACGACGGTGGCCCCGACGATGATCATCCACAGGTCGCGGCTGTCGGCGATGCGGACCGCGTAACCGCAGGCGATGACGGCGGCGCCCAGCGCGAGGGTGATCCGCGGGCCGCGCGCGGCCGAGATGCGGGCCGACAGCGGCGAGAACAGCAGCATGGTCACGCCCCCGGGCAGCAGGCACAGACCGGTGGCCACGATCGACAGGCCGAGGCCGTAGCCGGTGGCCTTCGGCGCCTGCACCAGCTGGGCGGTGACCAGCGAGTTGGCGTAGAAGGCGAACCCGGTCAGCAGGGCGGCCACATGCGACAGGCCCACGCGTGGCCGGGTGACCAACCGCAGGTCCACCAGGGGCCGTTCGGCGCGCAGCTGCTGCCACCACCACAGCGCGAGGACGACGGCGGCGCCGAGGAACAGGCCGAGGACCCGGGCGCTCCCCCAGCCCCAGGTGCCGCCCTGCGAGACGCCCAGCAGCAGGCACACCAGCCCGGCGGCGAGTCCCAGCGCGCCGAGCATGTCGAACCGGCCGGGCTCGCGCACCGGCGACTCCTTGACCGCCCACCAGGTCGCGGCGACACCCAGCGCGCCCAGGGCACTGGTGAGCCAGAACATGGTGTGCCAGTCGGCGTACTGGACGACCAGCGCGGCGAGCGGCAGGCCGAGGGCCGCGCCGATGCCGACGGTGGAACTCATCAGCGCCACCGCCGAGCCCCGCCGCTCCGGCGGGAGTTCGTCGCGCAGGATGCTGATCGACAGCGGCACGACGGAGGCGGCGGCGCCCTGGAGCGCGCGGGCGGCGATGAGCACGCCGATGTCGGAGGTCAGGGCGCACAGCACCGAGCCGACGGTCATCAGGGCGAGCGCGGAGGTGAGCACCCGGCGCTTGCCGTACATGTCGCCGGCCCGGCCTAGCACCGGGGTGAGGACGGCGCCGGAGAGCAGGGTCGCGGTGACCGTCCAGGAGACGGTCGCGGCGGACGCGCCGGTGAGCCGGGGCAGGTCCGGCAGCAGGGGGACGACGACGGTCTGCATGACCGCCATGAGGATGCCGCCCGACGCCAGCACCGGAATGGCCAGCCGGTCCCGCAGCGGGGACGAGCCGGCCGGCGGCCGGGATATCGGGGCGGACTGCTGCATCGGCGCTCCTGCGGACGGCACGGCGGCGTGGTGAATGGCCATTCACCCTATCGAGTGAATGGCCATTCACCAATGTCGTACCGCCGCAGTGGGCGCTCAGTCGAGGTTCTTCTCCAGGGCCGCCAGGTAGGTGTGCATGAAGTGGTCGCGGATGCCGTCGGAGGCGGGCGCGAAGGTGTCGGCGGCCATGCCCTTGGCCCGGTCCGAGAGGGCCGAGAACATCGGCATGCTCTCGTGCAGCCTGCCGCCGGAGTCGATGTAGCGCAGCGCCCGGACGTGGGTGAAGAACGGCTCGGGCGGCAGTTGGGGAACGATGTCGTTGTTGTTGACGAAGCGGTACATGCGGCCGCCGAACCCCTTGTGGAACGCCTCGGCGAGCAGCCGGTCGCAGGTGCGCGGCTGACCGTAGGTGTAGACGCCGTCGGCCGCCAGGTGCGGGTCCTCCAGATACATCCGGGCGCCCGCCAGCATCGCGAGGGCACCGCCCAGGCTGTGCCCGGTGAAATAGACGCTCTGGCCGTCGGTGCGCACTTCGGCGAGGGTTCGGTGGACGGCGGGGTAGACCGATTCCAGGGCCTCGGCGAAGCCGTGGTGGACATATCCGTTGCCGCCGGGTCCGGGCCACGGCGGGGTGGTGGTGTCGGTGAGCCAGTCCTTGATCTGGTCGGGTTCGGTGCCGCGGAAGGCGGTGACGATCATCCGGTCGTTCGCCAGGGTGTACGCCTGGGTGTCCTGCAGCGGAAAGGGCGGGGTGAAGCGGGTCTCGTGGTGCCGCACCTGGTCGAAGCCCCATTGGGCGGCCTGGTCATCGATGACGGCGCGGTCCTTGTAGGCCAGGTCGGCCGCGCGGGCCAGCCAGTAGGCGCGTTGCAGGCTGTAGCCGGACGAGACGTGGTCGAAGGAGACGGGCACGGCCATGGACGGGACTCCTCGGATCTGGGGGGTGAGTGCGCGACCGGGCCGGCCTAGTCGCGCCGGGCCGCGGACCGGGCGTGCAGCGCGCGGGCCGTCCGGGGGCCGAGCCAGCGCTTGAACCGGCGCAGGACCTCCAGCCGGCCGGCCGCCCGGTCGAGGCCGTAGTACAGCTGGGGCGGGACGTACGGCAGCAGCGGCGAGTGGCGCTGGCCGAGCAGGGCGAACATCCGGTGCGGGGGCAGATGGATGTAGCGGGGCAGGTTCTCGTACCACTGGGCGCTGTAGCGCGCCGCGCTCTGCACGGACAGCAAGTCGGCGGTGCGGCGCCGTTCGTACGCGGCGAGGGCCTCGGGCAGGGCGGTGTGCTCGTGCAGGGCGCGGGCGAGGCACATGGCGTCCTCCAGGGCGAGGGTGGTGCCGGCGCCGATGGAGTAGTGGGTGGTGTGGGCCGCGTCGCCGAGCAGCACCAGGTTGCCGTGGTGCCAGGTGCGGTTGGTGAGGGTGCGGAAGTTCAGCCAGCCGGCACCGGGGCGGCCGATCAGCGGATGGCCGTCGAGGACGTCCGCGAAGAGCTTCTCCAGCAGGGCGAGGCCGTCCGCCTCGCCCGCACGGTCCAGGCCGAGGCCGGTGAAGGTCTCCGGGGAGCACTCGACGACACAGGTGCTGTGCTCACCGCTGTAGCCGTAGCCGTAGGCCCAGATCCAACCGTGGTCGGTCTCGCTGAAGGCGAAGGTGAAGGCGTCGAAGACCTTGGTGGTGCCGAGCCAGATGTAGTGGTTGCGGCCCGAGGTGATCCGGGGCCCGAAGGAGGCGGCGTGGCGGGTGCGCAGGGCGCTGTGCACGCCGTCGGCCGCGACGACGAGGTCCGCGTCGGCCGGCGGCTCGGTGATCTCGCTCTCGAACTCGAGTCGCACGCCGAGGGTGCGGGCCCGGTCGGCGAGCAGGTCGAGCAGCCGGTGCCGGCCGATGCCGTGGCCCTGGTCACCGTGGTGACGGGTGGTCAGGTCCCGTACGTGGGCGACGCCGTCGCTCCAGCGCACGGAAGCGTCCTCGATCGCCCGCGCCGAGGCGGGATCGTGCTGATGGAGCTTGTCGAGGAGGCCGCGCCAGTACGTCACGCCCCAGCCGTAGGTCGAGCCCTCGGGGTCGCGCTCGTGGACGGTGATGTCATGGGACGGGTTCTGCCGCTTGAGCAGGATGGCGAGGTACAGGCCGGCGGGCCCACCTCCGACACAGACGACCTTCACGCACACACCTCTGAGAGTCACCCGATGTAGTCGAACGGCTCCGCAGAGTAGCAGGGTGGCCGGGCCTTCCGATCGCGCCAGTTTGGCGTGGTGAGCCGGGCCACTCGGACGGACGGCGGGCGAGAAGGATCACCGGAAAGGCGGCCGGCACGGCAAGGAATTCCCCCTTCCGGGAGGGATCCCCCCTCGGCCACAGCAAGATCATTTTGGTTCAAAACTGTACGACTTGTGGCTAATTGTCCGGATCATAGCCAACCGGTGCCCGGGGATTTCCTGCGGTCCCGGAGCCCCCGATAGGCATGCGTGGTCACTACCGGAACACCCTCAAGGAGGACCCGTATGCCCGACATCACCCGGCGTCGCGCGCTCACCGCGACGGCGGCTCTCGCCGCGGCGGCCACCGTCACCACGCTCGCGGCCCCCGCCGCCTCCGCCGCGGGCCACGACCACCCGATGCCGATGCCGGGGACCTTCGACGAGGTCTACAAGGGTCGCCGGATACAGGGCCGGCCGATGACGGGCTCCGGCGGCCACCACCACGAACACGGCGACGGCTACGAGGTGTTGGTCGACGGCGTGCGGTTGCACGTGATGCGGAACGCCGACGGCAGCTGGATCAGCGTCGTCAGCCACTACGACCCGGTGTCCACCCCGCGCGCCGCCGCCCGTGCCGCGGTGGACGAGCTGCAGGGCGCGCCACTACTGCCCTTCCCCGCCAACTGACCGCCGTCGCAAGGACTTTCGGGAGCATCGCGCACCATGACCGTACGCAAGAACCAGGCCGCCCTGACCGCCGACGAGAAGAGGCGGTTCGTCAACGCCGTCCTCGAACTCAAACGCACCGGCCGCTATGACGAGTTCGTCCGCACGCACAACCAGTTCATCATGTCGGACACCGACACCGGCGAGCGGACCGGCCACCGCTCCCCTTCCTTCCTGCCGTGGCACCGCAGATTCCTGCTCGACTTCGAGCGGGCGCTGCAGTCGGTGGACTCCGCGGTGGCGCTGCCGTACTGGGACTGGAGCACCGACCGCACGGTGCGGGCCGCGCTGTGGGCGCCGGACTTCCTCGGCGGCACCGGGCGCAGCACGGACGGCCGGGTGACGGACGGCCCGTTCGCCGCGTCGGCCGGCAACTGGCCGATCAGCATACGGGTGGACGGCCGTACCTTCCTGCGCCGCTCGCTGGGCACCGCCGTGCGCGAACTGCCGACGCGCGCGGAGGTGGAGTCGGTACTGGCGATGCCGACGTACGACATGGCGCCGTACAACAGTGCCTCGGACGGCTTCCGCAACAACCTGGAGGGGTGGCGCGGGGTCAATCTGCACAACCGGGTCCACGTCTGGGTGGGCGGGCAGATGGCCACCGGGGTCTCCCCCAACGACCCGGTGTTCTGGCTGCACCACGCCTACGTCGACAAGCTGTGGGCCGAGTGGCGGCGGCGCCACCCCGACGCGGGGTATGTGCCGGCCGGCGGCACGCCGGACGTCGTGGACCTGAACGAGACCATGAAGCCGTGGAACGACGTGCGTCCGGCGGACCTGCTGGACCACACGCAGTACTACACCTTCGACAGCTGAGGCCGGCCGGTCCGGTCAGGCCTCGGCGGTTCGGCACTCCGGGTGGCCCCAGCCCTGCGCGTTCTTGGCGATGGACTCGCCTGCCGCGTAGGCGCGGCCGCACAGACAGCGGCCGGGGAACTTCGCCTTGATGGTGCGGGAGCACGCTGCGCCGCCGGTGCGGCGGGGCGCCTTCCCGCGCGGGGCGGCCGCCTTCGGGGTGTCGGGCGACGGCGGCGGCTCGGGCGAGCCGAGCGCGCTGCCGGCCGCCTCCTGGACCATGGCGGCCTGGCTGGCGGCGCGGTCGGCGAAGTCGTTCAGCGGGTCGCCGTCGACCTGATGGGCGGGGACGTAGCGGAACTCCACCGACCGGCCGTCGAGCAGCTCGTCGATGCGGACGACCAGCTCCTGGTTGGCGACGGGCTTGCCGGCCGCCGTCTTCCAGCCGTTGCGCTTCCAGCCGGGCAGCCAGGTGGTGACGGCCTTCATCGCGTACTGGGAGTCCATGCGGACCTCCAGCGGCACGTCCGGCTCGACGGCCGCGAGCAGCCGCTCCAGGGCCGTGAGTTCGGCGACGTTGTTGGTGGCCCGGCCGAGCGGGCCCGCCTCCCAGCGGGCCGCGGTCCGCTCGTCGTCGGTGACCACCCACGCCCATCCGGCCGGTCCGGGGTTTCCCTTCGAAGCCCCGTCGCACGCGGCCACCACACGTTCACGCATACGCACGATCATGCCACGGCCGGACCGGACGCCGGCACGGGTGGGTCAGACGTCCTTGACGTTGGGCATCTCGCCCTCCGTGGTGGTGATGTCGATCACGGAGAAGTTCGCGCCCTGCGGGTCGCTCAGCGCCGCGAACCGGCCGAAGGGGCTGCTCATCGGCCCGAAGCGGAGGACACCGCCGAGCTTGGTGGCGCGGGCCACGGCCTCGTCGCAGTCGTCGACGGTGAAGTAGACATTGATGTACGACGGCACCTCGGGAGGGAAGTCGTCGGTCATCCGCATCCGGCCGAGGACCGTGTCCTCGCCGATGTCGAACATCCGGAAGTCGACGGCGGCGTCCTCGATCTGCTTCATCCGGTACGGGAAGACCGTGGAGAGGAAGGTGTCGGCCTTCTCGGGCTCGCGGGTGAAGACCTCGGCCCAGCAGTAGGCGCCCGGGGTCGCGGTCGCCTCGAAGCCCTCGTGCGTCCCGGCCTGCCAGATGCCGAACACGGCTCCGCTGGGTTCCCGGGCCAGACACATCGTGCCGAAGTCGCCGACCTGCATCGGCTCCATCAGCACCTCGCCGCCGTTGTCCCGGATCTTCCGAGCGGTGGCGGCGGCGTCCGGGGAGGCGAAGTACAGGCACCACTGCGACTGGCCCTCCTGACCGGGCATGGGCGGGACGACGGCGGCCACGGCCTTGCCCGCCGCGTAGGCCTGCGTGTAGTTGCCGTACTCCGACGACGACTCGCCGAAGGTCCAGCCGAGGACGTCGCTGTAGAACCGCTTGGCTCCCTCGACGTCGCTGAACATCGCGTCGGCCCAACAGGGCGTTCCCTCGGGTTGTACGGCCATGCTCGCGGCCCTCCTGACGTGTGTCCCGTACGAATGGTCCCACCTGGGGTGATATGCCCCGATGCTCACGCTAGCCATCCCGTCGTCGGCCCGCGCGCCGAGCGGCCGGACCGACGGGACACTGGGGTGGGGGACGCTGCCTCGGGAAAGGGCGGACGCGATGACGCCGGCAACGATGCGCGCCTGGTCGGTGGTGCGGCCCGGGCCGGTCGCGGGAGATCCGCTGCGGCTCGTGGAGCGTCCGGTGCCGGTGCCCGGCCCCGACGAGCTGCTGGTACGGGTGCGGGCCTGCGGAGTGTGCCGGACCGACCTGCACGTCACCGAGGGCGACCTGCCGGTGCACCGGCCCGGGGTGACGCCCGGGCACGAGGTCGTCGGCGAGGTGGCGGGGGCCGGCTCCGGCGTACCCGGCTTCGCCGTCGGCGACCGGGTGGGCGTGGCCTGGCTACGGCGCACGGACGGAGTGTGCGCGTACTGCGCCAGGGGCGCCGAGAACCTGTGCCCGCGCTCGGAGTACACCGGCTGGGACGCCGACGGCGGGTACGCCGAGTACACCACCGTCCCGGCCGCCTTCGCCTACCCGCTGCCGAGCGCCCTGGCCGACATCGCGGCGGCACCGCTGCTGTGCGCCGGGATCATCGGCTTCCGTGCGCTGCGGCGGACCTCGCTCCCGCCGGGAGGCCGGCTCGGGCTGTACGGCTTCGGCGGCAGTGCCCACCTGTGCGCCCAGGTGGCGCTCGCCGAAGGGGCCACCGTGCACGTGGTCACCCGGGAGCCCGCCGCCCGCCGGCTGGCCCTGGACCTGGGCGCCGCCTCGGCGTGCGACCTCCTCGAACGGCCGCCGGAGGCCCTGGACGCGGCGATCCTGTTCGCACCCGCCGGTGAGCTGGTGCCGGTCGCGCTGCGCGCCCTCGACCGCGGCGGCGTGCTGGCCCTGGCCGGCATCCATCTGACCGACGTGCCGCCCCTGCACTACGAGACCGAGTTGTTCTACGAGAAGGAGCTGCGCAGCGTCACCTCCAACACCCGGGCGGACGGGCGCGAGTTCCTCACGCTGGCGGCCCGGTACGGCGTCCGGGCGACCACGCACGCCTATCCGCTCTCGGAGGCGCCCGGAGCCCTGCGGGACCTGGAGGCCGGCCGCTTCGACGGGGCCGCGGTGCTGGTGAACGACCTTTCCTGAGTCCAACCCCTCCGGGACACCGGCGCGGGAGCGGGCGACCGGCGCGTGATCACGCGGTGCGCCCTTTTCCGCCCTGAACAGCAGGTTTACGCAACTGAGGGACACAACCGCCCTCTTTGCGCCGTATCCGGAGATCATCACGACTGTTTGGCTTGTCCCTGCGCACCGTCACCTCGCGCACCACCGAGTCTTCAGATCCCGCCTGTTCACCTCTCTGCTGGAGGGAATGTGTCCACACCGGACAGCGTCATCGGATCCGCCGTCGACGAGCCCGAACCCGATCCGACCGCCGACCGGCAGCTCACCAGCCTGAGCACCCGGGCCGCGCGCCAGCTCACCACGACCACCAAGTCCGAACCGCAGATGCAGGCCATCACCTCCCGGTGGCTGCTGAAGACGCTGCCGTGGGTGGACGTCAAGGGCGGCACGTATCGGGTGAACCGGCGCCTGACGCTGCGCACCGGGCGCGGCCGGGTGAGCTTCGAGCAGAACGGCGGGGACGACATCCGGGTCATCCCGCGGACGCTCACGGAACTGCCGATCCTGCGCGGCTACGACGACCTGGACGTGCTGACCGAGATCGCCGGCCGTTTCCAGGCCCGCGAAGTGCGCGCCGGACAGGTGCTGTTCGAGGCCGGGCAGCCCGTGACCGAGGCGTACCTGGTGGTGCACGGCAGGTTCACCCGCTACGCGGTCGGCAAGTACGGCGAGGAGGAGATCGTCGGGGTCGTCACCGACGGTGACCAGATGGGTGACGAGGCCGTCGGGCAGTCGGACCCGCTCTGGCTCACCTCGGTCCGGGCGGAGACGGCGGGCGTGGTGCTGGCGCTGCCCTGGGCCGTCGTCGAAGAGGTCATGGACCGGGTGCCGTCGCTGGGCGCCCATCTCCGGGCCTACGTCGACCGGCAGCGGCTTCCGATGAACCGCAAAGGCGAGGCCGAGGTCCCGGTGCAGGCCGGCCACGTCGGCGAGGAGACCCTGGCCGGCGGCTTCGTGGACTACGAACTCACCCCGCGCGAGTACGAGTTGTCGCTCACCCAGACCGTGCTGCGGGTGCACACCAGGGTCGCCGACCTCTACAACGACCCGATGGACCAGACCCAGCAACAGCTGCGCCTCACGGTCGAGGAGATCCGCGAGCGCCAGGAGTGGGAGCTGGTCAACAACCGCGAGTTCGGGCTGCTGCACAACATCGACTACGGGCAGCGGATCAGCTCCTTCACCGGCCCGCCGACCCCGGACGACATGGACGAGCTGCTGTCCATGCGCCGCAGGACGAAGGTGTTCCTGGCACATCCCAAGGCGATCGCGGCCTTCTTCCGGCAGTGCAACCGGCGTGGTCTCGTGCCCGGCACGGCGAGCGTCGACGGGCACGAGGTGCCGGCCTGGCGCGGGGTCCCCATCTATCCGTGCAGCAAGATCCCGATCAGCGAGGACCACACCAGCAGCATCATCGCGCTGCGCACCGGCGAGGCGGACCAGGGTGTCGTAGGCCTCTACCAGACCGGCATCCCGGAGGAGTTCCAGCCGGGCCTGAACGTCCGCTTCATGGGCGTCAACGAGCAGGCTGTCATCAACTACCTGGTCACCGCCTACTACTCGCTGGCCATTCTGGTCCCGGACGCGGCGGGGATCCTGGAGAACGTCCAGCTCGGCCGGACCGCCGACTGACGGTCTGGAGCACACCATGAGCACAAGCACCCACTCCTACGTCCTGCCCGGGCCGCCGAACATCGCCCAGAGCCTGCGCCCGGCCCGGCGCACCGGGGTCGTTCCCGGACTGCACCACCGGCCGGCCGTACCGGCGGACCCGGACAAGGCCGCCGAGATCGACCGCAGGCTGGAGGCCTGGGCCCGCGAGCTGGATCTCTTCCCCGAGGCGTGGAAGGGAGACTTCTCCGGCTTCCAGTTCGGCCGGGCCGTCGTACTCCAGCACCCGGGCGGCCTCGACCTGGACCGGCTCACCGTCGCCGGGAAACTGCTGCTCGCCGAGAACATCGTGGATTCCTGCTACTGCGAGGAGGACGAGGGGCGGGGCGGATCGCGGCGGGGCCTCGGCGGCCCGCTGATCATCGCCCAGTCGGCGCTCGACCCTTACCACGGCGTTCCGGAACTCGAGGCGGAATGGCGCGAGGGCATCCAGGCCGACGGTCCGCTGCGCTCGTACCACTTCGCCCTCGCGGACTACGCCGGCTTCGCCACGCCCAGCCAGACCGACCGGTTCGTGCACGACATCGCCCGGCTGCACATGGGCTATCTGGCCGAGGCCGCCTGGATGGAGGCCCGCTACATGCCGCGGGTCTGGGAGTACCTGGTGATGCGGCAGTTCAACAACTTCCGCCCCTGTCTCTCCCTCGTCGACGCGGTGGACGGCTACGAACTGCCCGAGCAGATCTACGCCCGCCCCGAGATCCAGCGGATCACCGCACTCGCCTGCAACGCCACCACGATCGTGAACGACCTGTACTCGTTCACCAAGGAGCTGGCGAGCGACCCGGACCACCTCAACCTGCCCCAGGTGGTCGCGGCGAACGACCGGCACGGGCTGAAGGCGGCCTACCTGAAATCGGTGGAGATCCACAACCGGATCATGGAGGCCTTCGAGGAGGAGTCGGCCGCCCTGTCGGCCACCTCGCCCCTGATCGCGCGCTACGCCGAGGGCCTGGCCGCCTGGGTCTCGGGCAACCACGAGTGGCACGCCACCAACACCCACCGCTATCACCTGCCCGACTACTGGTAGCGGGCCCCGCAGACCACCTGAATCACCATCAGCAACACTTCGAGGAGCAACTGTTGACCACCGCCCCTGTCGCCCGGAAGACCCCCACGTCCGCTCCGGTGCCGACCCAGTCCACGTACCAGAACCGCGTCGCGGACTACTGGAACGCCGAGGAGAACCCGGTCAACCTCGAACTCGGCAAGATCGACGACCTGTACCACCACCACTACGGGATCGGTGGGGCCGACCGGTCGGTGCTCGACGAGCCCGATCCGGACCGGCGACGGGCGCTCGTCACCGCCGAACTGCACCGCCTGGAACACGCCCAGGCCGAGCTGCTCGCCTCCCATCTCGGGCCGCTCGCACCCAGTGACCACGTCTTCGACGCCGGCTGCGGCCGCGGCGGCGGCAGCGTCGTGGCGAACCTGCGCCACGGCTGCCACGCCGACGGCGTGACGATCTCCGCCAAGCAGGCCGCGTTCGCGAACGAGCAGGCCCGCGCGCGGGGCATCGACGACAAGGTGCGCTACCACCACCGCAACATGCTCGACACCGGCTTCGAGACCGGCGCCTACGCGGCCTCGTGGAACAACGAGTCCACCATGTACGTCGAGCTGGACCTCCTGTTCGCCGAGCACGCCCGGCTGCTGCGCCGCGGCGGACGCTATGTGGTGATCACCGGCTGCTACAACGACACCTACGGGCAGGCCTCGCGCGAGGTGTCCCTGATCAACGCCCACTACATCTGCGACATCCACCCACGCTCGGAGTACTTCAAGGCGATGGCCCGCAACCGCCTGGTGCCGGTCCACGTCGAGGACCTGACCGAGGCCACGATCCCCTACTGGGAGCTGCGCAGGGAGGCCGACCATCTGGTCACGGGCATCGAGGACACGTTCCTGGACGCCTACCGCAACGGCAGCTTCCAGTACCTGCTGATCGCGGCCGACCGGGTCTGAGCCGGACGGAAATCCGTGGACAGCGCGGACGCCGGGGCGCTGGGATGGGCACCGATGAGTGCCCACGACAGCCAGAGTCCGCCGAGGATGCACGCGGACGAACTCGACCTCGACGCCCCGCTGGTCCAGCGCCTGGTCGCGGGCCGGTTCCCGCGGTGGGCCGCCCTGCCCGTGCGCCGGCTCGCCTCCTCCGGAACCGAGAACGCCATGTTCCGGCTGGGCTCCGACCTGCTGGTGCGGTTGCCTCGGCGGCCCGGTGCCGTACCGGATCTGAGACTCGAGCAGCGCTGGCTGCCCCGGCTCGGGCCGCTGCTGCCGGTCGCGGTGCCGGAGCTGGTGGGCAGCGGCGCGCCGGACGAGGGCTATCCGTGGCCCTGGTCCGTCCACCGCCGGCTTCGGGGGCGCAATCCGGTGCCGGGCGCCGTGCGGGAGCCGGAGCGGCTCGCCGAGGATCTCGGGGCGTTCGTGCGCGCCCTGCGCCGGATCGCCCCACAGGACGGACCGGCCGGTTACCGGGGCGGCCCCCTGCGGGACCGGGACGAGCCCACCCGCGCGGCCGTCGCCGAGCTGGGCGGACGGGCCGACACCGGCGCGGTCACGGCCCTGTGGGAGGAGTCCCTTCGCGCCCCGGAGCACGGCGGGCCGCCCGTGTGGGCGCACGGGGACCTCTCCCCCGGGAACGTGCTGGTCCACGGGGGCCGGCTGAGCGCGGTCATCGACTTCGGCTGCGCGGGCGTGGGCGACCCGGCCGTGGACCTGATCGTGGCCTGGAACCTGCTGCCCGCCTCCGTCCGGGACACCTTCCGCAAGGCCGTCGGCGCCGACGACGCGGAGTGGGCGCGCGGGCGTGGCTGGGCGCTGTCGATCTCGCTGATCCAGCTGCCGTACTACTGGGACACCAACCCGGCCCTGGCGGAGAACTCGCGGCATGTGATCACCGAGATCCTCACCGAGGCCGGGTGAGGGATCCGTTGTGGGGCCGGCGGGAGCCGGCGGTCCGCTACTCCCCCGCGTACGCCCGCTCCAGCACGGCCACGTCCAGCTTGCCCATGCCCATCATGGCCTCGGTCGCGCGGTCCGCCTTCTTCCGGTCGGGGTCGTGGATCATCTCGGGCAGCCGGTCGTAGACGACCTGCCAGGAGACGCCGTACCTGTCCTTGAGCCAGCCACAGGGACCGCCTTCGCCGCCGTTCTCGGTGAGCCTGGTCCAGTAGTGGTCGATCTCCTCCTGGTCGGCGCAGAGGACCTGGAAGGAGATGGCCTCGTTGAACGTGAACTGGGGGCCGCCGTTGAGGGCGACGAACCTCTGGCCGTTGGCGGTGAACTCGACGGTCAGCACGGAGCCGGTCTCACCCGGCCCGGCGTCCGTGTAGCGGCTGACGCGGCCGATGCTGGAGTTCTTGAAGACCGACACATAGAACTCGGCGGCCTCCGAGGCCTGGCCGTCGAACCAGAGACAGGTGGAGAATCCGTCGGTGGTCATGCGTACCTCCTGGGTGGGTGACACGGGCGGGCGATCGGTCACCTGTGTCGACCGATCCTCGTGCCGAAACTCATCGGCCGGACCGCCGGATAATCCGGGCGGGTGAACGGAGTCCGCACCTAGCATCCGGAGGATGAGCTCCACACCTGACGAACGCGTCGAACCCTTCCGGCTGTCCATCCCGCAGAGCGACCTCGACGACCTCCACGACCGGCTCGACCGCACCCGGTGGCCGGCCGAGCTGCCCGGAGCCGGCTGGGAGTACGGCGTCCCGGCGGGCTATCTTCGGGAACTGGTGCGGTACTGGCGGCACGAGTACGACTGGCGCGCCGCCGAGGCCGAACTGAACCGGTGGCCGCAGTTCACGACCACCATCGACGGTGCACAGGTCCATTTCGCCCACATCCGCTCCGCCGAGCCGAATGCCACGCCGCTGGTCCTCACGCACGGTTGGCCGGGCTCGATCGCGGAGTTCCTCGACGTGGTCGGCCCGCTCACCGACCCGGTGGCGCACGGCGGTGACGTGGCCGACGCCTTCCATGTCGTCGTGCCGAGCATCCCGGGGTTCGGGCTGTCCGGCCCCACCACCGAGCGGGGCTGGGAGGCACGCCGGGTGGCCGACGCCTGGGTGGAGCTGATGCGGCGGCTCGGCTACGAGCGGTTCGGGCTGCAGGGCGGCGACTGGGGTGCGGCGATCTCGCGCGAGCTGGGCCGTGCGCATCCGGACCGGGTGATCGGGGTCCACCTCAATCTGCTGCCCGGCGCACAGGCGGCCACCGAGCCGACCGAGGAGGAACTGGCCGCGCTCGGTCCCGAGGAGCGGGAGCGGACGCTGCGGTCCTGGCACCGGTGGGAGGAGTGGTTCCGGGAGGGCGCGGGGTACGCCGGCCTGCAGTCCACCCGGCCGCACACCCTCGCCTACGCCCTGACGGACTCGCCCGTCGGGCAACTCGCCTGGATCGTCGAGAAGTTCCGGGAATGGACGGACTGCGAGGAGCTGCCGGAGGAAGCGGTGGACCGGGACCGGCTGCTGACCGACGTGATGCTGTTCTGGCTGACCGGTACGGCCGGTTCCTCGGCCCGTATCTACTACGAGCGTGCGCACACCACCGGCGACCGGACCGCCCGGCCGTCCGCACCCTCGACCGCCCCCACCGCGGTCGCCGTGTTCCCGGCCGACCCTCAGATCCCGCTGCGGCACAAGGCGGAGCGGACCGAGAATCTGGTGCGCTGGACGGAATTCGAGCGGGGCGGCCACTTCCCGGCCCTGGAGCAGCCGGACCTGCTGGTCGCGGACGTCAGGGCCTTCTTCCGCCTGCTGCGGGAGAAGTGAGCCGACGACCGCGCGGGCCCCGGGGGGCGTGTCGGCGCCCCCCGGGGGACAGTGCGCTCCGCAGGGCTCTGGCGGGCACGGGCAAGCCTCGGTGTGGCCCATGAGGCCATGGGCAGAGGCTCGTTCCGGGGTCCCGCGAGCGACCGGCCCGGGGCCCCCACCGGGCCGGTGCGGGCCGGCCTGCCGGTGGGGGCGGTGGTCAGGCGGCCAGACTGAGGCCGTTGTACGGGCGGTGCGGTGCGGTCGCCGGGCGGGAGTGGGTGATCGTGCGGCGGGTCAGCTCGCCGTGGGCCAGCGACAGCAGGTCGCCGAGGCCCAGGCCGAGAGCGTGGGCCGCGGCCGCGAGGACCTCCGAGGAGGCCTCCTTGCGGCCGCGCTCGATCTCGGACAGGTAGGGCAGCGAGATCCTGGCCGCGTCGGCCACGTCCTTGAGGGTGCGGTCCTGTGCCCGCCGCTCGCGGCGCAGCACGTCACCGACCAGATCGCGCCACAGCGGCTCCTTGCTCTCCGCGGGCTCGGACTCGGGCTGTGCCGGACGGTCCGGGACCGGCCGCAGGGGAATCACTCGGGCTTCGTTGTTCACCTGGTTGGTCACCCCGGTCAGCCTAGGAGGCGAGAGCTACGGGACAAGGGCCCGGCATTGCGCCCTGAGGGAAACGGAGCCCCGCGGATGGCGACCGATCGTTTTCGGTCAGCTCTGCCCTGCCGGACGCATGCGTCGCGTGACCGGGGGTACCCGCCCGGTGAGCGGCACCTCAGGCACGTATGAAACGCGCAGATCCGGGTAATCGGGGCAAGCGACGGGCAACGTACCCATAGAGGCCGCCGGGCACATGCAGAACCGTGACTTTCATGGGAGAGGTAATGAACACCGCCGGGATCCGGTCGAAAGCAGAGGTCGCCGAGAGCACCGAGCAGGACAGGACGGGCGAAGGTTCACTGCCTGGCATCGTGGACCCCGCGTCCGTAGCACCGCGTGACGCACGGGAGCTCTCCCGCCAGTTCTTCCGGCGGCTGACCGAGCTGGAGGAGGGCACGCACGAGTACCAGTACGCGCGCAACACCCTCATTGAGATGAACATGTCGCTCGTCCGGTTCGCGGCCGGACGGTTCCGGGGCCGCGGCGACGACATGGAGGACATCGTCCAGACCGGCATGATCGGCCTGATCAAGGCCATCGACCGGTTCGAGCTGACCCGCGAGGTGGAGTTCACCTCCTTCGCGCTGCCGTACATCGTGGGCGAGATCAAGCGGTTCTTCCGGGACACCACGTGGGCGGTGCACGTGCCGCGCCGGCTCCAGGAGGCGCGGGTGGAGCTGGCCAAGGCGCGCGAGGAGCTGTCCAGCAGGCTGGACCGGGACCCGACGGTGGCCGAGCTGGCGACGCTGATGAACATCTCCGAGCGCGAGGTGGTCGAGGCCCAGCTCGCCTCCAACGGGTACAACTCCGCCTCCCTGGACGCCGCGCTCGTCGGAGACGGCCGGGAGGAGGGAGAGGCGGTGCTCGCGGACTTCATCGGCGTGGAGGAGGAGGGGCTGCGGCTCGTCGAGGACCTCCACGCGCTCGCCCCGCTGATGGCGGAGCTCAGCGAGCGGGACCGGCAGATCATCCATCTGCGGTTCGTCGAGGAGGCCACCCAGGCGGAGATCGGGGAACGGCTCGGCTGCTCCCAGATGCATGTGTCGCGGCTGATCAAGCGGATCATCACCCGGCTGCGCGAGGGCATGCTGGGCGAACTCGGCTGCGCCTGAGCCGGGCACGGGGAACGCTGAGGCGGCGGCGCGTCCGCCGCCTCAGCGTTGCAGTTCGAAGCGGGCACGGACCCGCTTGCCCACGGGCACACGCTCGACGGTGACCTCCGAGGCCAGGGCGTGCACGATCTCCAGCCCGTGCCGGCCGACCCGCTCCGGATCCTTGGGGAAGCGGTGCGGCAGCGCGGAACTGCTGTCGTAGACGCACACAGTGATGGCGCTGTCGGTACCTTCCAGTTCCAGGATGTACGGGCCGTTGCTGTGCCGGTCGGCGTTGGTGACGAGTTCGCTCACGACCAGCAGCAGCTCGCCGTCGGCACGGCGGTCGGCGGTGGCACACCACTCGGTGCGCAGCTGCTCCAGGAATTGGGACGCGAAAGCGCGCGCCTCGGCGATACATCCGGGCTCGCCGGTGTAGTGCGCCGCGCGTCGCAGCGGTTCCACGGGTACGTCGAAACCAGTCGGTATCACTTCCCCGCCCAGGTGGTTTGTCATGCTGTCTCTCTCGGAAGCCCGGTCCGGACGGACGCCTCTTGCACCTGTCCTCGTACCCCGAGTGCGGCTCGGCAGTCCCACGAGGCGTTCGCCCACCGCGCACAGTGGCGATGGTCACGTAACCGGAAGCCCGTGACCGCTCACGAGGAGGAGGGGTTCTCGGGCTCCTGCGGAGTGGACGTGACCGCCGACTCGCCGGATGTCTCAGGGGTGGCCGGGGCCGGAGCGGAGTTCTGAGAGGACGGCGGGGCGGAGGTGATCGCCCCGCTCGTCCACCGCTGCGACGAGGTCTGGCTCGAGGGCGCCGACGACTTCTCGGTCGAGGAATTGGCCGATGGCGAGCCCGGTGACGGTGACGACGGCCCCGTGGAGGACGGCACGCTCGCCGAGGACGTCGGCGCGGACGACGTCGTCTCCGAGGAGGAGGACGAGGAGGAGGGAGCCGGGGACGAGGAGGACTTCGAGGAGGACGGGGACGGCGAGGGCGATGGGGACGTCGCGGCGGATCCCGACGGCGAGGCGCTCGGCGAGGGGGACCTCGAGAGGGACGCAGACGCGCTCGGCGAGGGGGACGGGGAGGAGGGCGTCGAAGGGCTCGGCTCGGCGGGCGTGGACCGGCAGGGCTTCGGCGAGCCGCCCGGCTTCCCCGGCGCGCCCGGCGGCGGGCACGGCGGCAGGTTCCACGGGTGCGGGAACTCCGGCGGCCCGGCGTGCTGGTCGTGCCGGCCGTCGTGGTCACCGCGCTGACGGTGGATCCAGTCCTCGTGGTGGGTGTCGTAGAGCACGAAGACGTTGACGACCGTCGGCGCGGGCGTCACCACGACCACGTTCGAGGGCCGGTACGCCGACCAGCGGGGGCCCACCAGCTTCGGCGTCGTCTTCTGGGCGACCGCCGGAGCCAGCGGGTTGCCGCAGGCGCAGCGCACGCGGGGCATGCCGTGACCGTCCACCAGTACGGCTGTGCCGGCCTGGAGCACCGACTGGTAGCCGGCGGCGGCGCCGTTGCGGTAACCATGGTTGGTCACCCGGGTGTCGACGCGCAGCTGAACCGGCGTCAGCGAGCGCAGGTAGGCGGGCACGCCGGAGGGCTGGACGCCCACCACGGAGGCGAAGGCCTTCTCCTTGTTCGGATCGGACTGGAAGAACCTGACCTGCTTCTCGACGTCGCAGGCGGCCGTGCCCTTGGTGCCGCCGTACAGGCCGGGCGCTCCGCCCTCCACGCCCTGCACCGCCATGGGCGCGCCCGAAGGCGCGGCGGAGGCAGAGGTCGGGGGCGGGGGCGGCACGGAACTCTGCTTCGCGGTCGACTCCGTGAACGGGTCCTGACCGCTGCTGGCCGCGGACTGCAGGAAGACCTCACCGCCCTTGGCCGAGGAACCACCCGGACGGGTGAAGACCACCGCGAGGACCACGGCGGCGACGACCACACCGCTGACGGCTGCCACCCGCGGTACGGACTTCCACCACGGCCTGCGCGGACCCTCGGACGCGGCGCCACCGCCCGGCGGTTGGGTGGGCGGTGGTCCGGAGGGGGGTCGTGGGGAGCCCGACAGAGGGCCGGAGGGCGGGCCGGTCGGGCGGCCGGAAGACGGAGGTTCGGCGCTCACGAGCACTTCTTCCCGTCGCGATCGCCGCGATACGCGGCGCGATACGCGGCTTGTCTGAGTCAAGTCCCGTTTGGTGCATTTGGCTGCACATTGATGCCATTGTGTGTGGCAGGGCGGCGAGGCTCGCAAGCCGACGCGGACGGCTCACCCGGCGGGCGAGGTGCCCGGCGGCTGCATAGCGTGTCCAGCGTGAGCGCTCCAACCGTCTCCGCGCGGCCCTCCGCCCATCACGGCTGGGCGCAGGCCGTGGCCGCGGTGCTGACCGGACTGGCCGTCATGGTGCTGGTGGCGGCACTGGGTCTGTGGGCCGCCGGGGCGGCCGGCCTGCCGGACGGGGCGTTTCCGAGGGTGGTGGTCGCGGCCCTGGTCACGGCGGTCGGCGGCAGCGTGCGGCTCTCCGGGAACGCGGGTGTGCTGGCTCAGACCCGGGCCGGGCTCACCGTGATCCCGCTGTCGGTGACCCTCGTCGGCGCCCTGGTGATCGGCGCGGGTTTTCTGCGCCCGCTGCGGCACCGGGCGGTCGCCTCGGCCGGCGAACTGGCCGGCTGGGCCGCGCGGATCGCGGTGCTGTGGCTGCTGGTGCTGATCGGCCTGGCCTTCGGCGCCCGGCAGACCTTCGCCGTCGACGTGGGCAGTGGCACCCTCAGCGATCTGACCGGGCTGTTCGGCGCGGCACCGCAGGTCGGGTTCACCACGGACGTGCCGCTGACGGTGCTGTTCGGGCTGCTGTGGCTGGCCGGGGTGCTGCTGCTGGCGCTGCTCGTCGCGCGCGGGGCACCGCTGCCGGGGCGGTTGCTGCGGTTCCACGAATCAGTGCGGCCCGCGGCCCACGCGGTGCTGGTCCTGCTCCTCGCGTACGTCGTCGTCGGCCTCGTCATCGCGCTGATCACGGCGGCCACCCGCGGGCACGCCCCGGCGACCTTCGCGGTGGTCCTGCTCGGGCTGCCCAATCTGGCCTGGCTGGCCCTCACCATCGGGCTCGGGGCGACCTGGAACGGCCGTGTGGACGGCCCGTTCGGCCTGCCGATGCCGCACGTCCTGGACGCGATCCTGCGCACCCCCGACGTCTCCGCGCTGAACCTGGGCTCGCTCACCGACTACGACGGCCGGTGGGTGTGGCTGCCGATCGTGGACGCGATCCTGCTGCTGGCCGTGGCCTTCCGGATGGCGGCACGCTCACCGGCCAGGATCCGCGTGTGGCAGCACGCGCTGCATCTGGCCGTGGCGCTGGCGCTGGCCGTGCTGATGATCTGTCTGACGGGCCGTCTCTCGGCGCACTACGGCCTCTCCCTGCTCGGCATCGGCGACCTGGGCGGCGGGCTGTCCGGCGAGCTGTTCCTCAGACCCCAGCTGTGGGGGGCGGTGGGCCTGGGCGCGCTGTGGGGGCTGGTCGCCGGGTTCGTGGGCGGCCTGCTGGGCCGGTGGCTGCACCGGCGGAGCGGGGTGGGACGGCCTTAGCGGTACGAACGGACAGCCCGCAGCGGATCGCCCTCGCCCGGCAGTCACCGCTCAGGCGGCGAGGAGGACTGTGGTTCGGGGTTCCGCCGCCGCTGACCGGTCAGCCACTCACCCGGTGGGGGCGGGTCGGGCTCTGGTCGGGGAAGACCGGATCGGCCCAGTGCGGTGGGCTCGGGCTCTCGGCCGCGGTGTGGTCCGTTTCCGTGTCCGCCTCCGCCGCCGGGCGCACCTCGGCCGGGCCGGCGCCGGTCGCCGCGGTGGCGCGCAGGGCGGCGACGAAGGCCAGGCAGGTGTCGTAGCGGACGTCCGGGCTCTTGGCCAGGGCCTTGGCGAAGACCGGGTCCAGCGCGGCGGCGAGGCCCGGGCGGGTCTCGCTCGGCGGAGGGGGATCGTCGTACTGGTGGGCCCAGAGCAGGGCCATGTCGTCGGCGCGCAGGAACGGCGGGCGGCCGGTGAGGGCCTCGTACATGACGCAGGCCAGACCGTAGACGTCGCAGCGGCCGTCGACCGGTCGGCCGGAGATCTGCTCGGGAGCCACGTAGTCGAGGGTGCCGACGAACTGGCCGACGCTGGTGAGGCCGGTCAGCGACAGCAACTTCTTGGTGAGCCCGAAATCGGTGAGGTACACGTGCTCGGGGTGGTCGCTGTCGATGCCCTCCGTGACGAGGATGTTGCCGGGTTTGACGTCCCGGTGGACCAGCCCGTGCTCGTGGGCGGCGTCGAGGGCTGAGGCCACCTGCGCCGCGATCCGCACGGTGTCAGGCAGCGGCAGCGGTCCGCGCAGGTCGAGGAGGCGTCGCAGATCGCCACCGGGGACGTACCGCATGGCGATGTAGAGCACGCCGTCGGTCTCACCGGCCTCGAAGACCGGCACGATGTGCGGGTGGTCGATCGCGGCGGCCACCTGGGACTCATGGGTGAAACGTCTGCGGAAGGTGTCGTTGCGGGCGAGTTCGGGGGCAAGCAGCTTGAGGGCGACCGTACGGTCCAGACGCAGATCATGGGCACGGTAGACGACGGCCATGCCGCCGCGCCCGATCTCGCTGTCGATCCGGTAGCTCGCGACCCGCCGGCCGATCAGTTCCGAGGGACGGCCGGAGAACAGGCCGGTCTCGCGCGCCATCAGTGCTCACCTTCGGGTGCGACCACCCGGGTCGGGGCGTGCCCGGCGTCCTCCTCGCCGGCGACCGCCCGGTCGGTGGCGTAGGTGGTCAGCCGCCGTCCGTCGCCGTAGACCCAGCGCCCTTCCCCGGGGTCGTACAGCCACATGGACTCCCCGTCGACGACGATCCCGATGCGCAGGCCGGTGGTGCGGTCCTGGAAGTCCTCGCCGTCCAGGGCGCCGGCCGCCAGCTCCTCCACCGCGGCCCGGTAGTCGGACAGGGCCTGTTCGGCGCGGGCCAGCAGGGGCCGCGGATCGGCCCGGTCGACCGGGCCCTCGACGGCCGGCGGGTCGTCGGGTACGGCCACGAGCCGGCGGCCGTCGACCCACGCGCCCCAGCCGTTGGAACAGCGGATGTGCCCCCAGTCCCCGCGCCGCTCCAGCAGCTCCACCGGTAGCAGCGGGTCGAGGGGCACGGTGGGCCGGGCCGGGTCGGGGTCCTCCCAGGCGGGCATGCCGCGCCGCGGCACGACGTGCGTGGGCCGGAATCCGGGACGGGGCGCTTTGCTCATCGGGGCGCCTGCTTCCGCGCGTGTGCCATCGTGCTGCCTACTTCCGCATCACGGCGGGCTCGCGCCGGCGCAGCAGCCGGGCGACCACCAGCCCGTAGAGGACGGAGAGCACCACCAGCATGGCCATATCGAGCAGCCAGACGCCTGTCGAGTGCCGGAAGAGGGGGTCGGCGGTGAGCCGTCCGGGCACGATCCGGGACAGGCCGACGGTGCCGGCCATGGCGCCGAGCGCCCAGCGGGAGGGCACGAACCAGGCCAGCTGTTCCAGGCCGGGCACGCCGCTGAGCCTGAGCAGGGCCCCGCAGAACACCACCTGGACGATGGCGAGCAGCACCAGCAGCGGCATCGTCACCTCCTCCTTGCGCACCAGCGCGGAGACCAGCAGGCCGAGCATCATCGCGGTGAACGCGAGCAGGGCGACGGCCAGGGTGATCTCCAGCAGCGGCGGCAGCAGGACGCCCTTGCCGCCCGGGGTGTTGAGGCCGACGCCGAGGAGGGCGACGAGGGTGAGGACGACGGCCTGGACGACACTGATCGTGCCGAGCACCACGATCTTGGACATCAGATAGGCCGACCGGGGCAGACCGACGGCGCGTTCGCGCTGGTAGACGACGCGTTCCTTGACGATTTCGCGCACCGCGTTGGCGGCGCCGGTCAGCACGGCGCCGACGCACAGGATGAGCAGCCCGTTCATCGCGGTGTCGGGGGCGAGCCGGCTGCCGGCCAGGGCCCGGGCCATGGCGCCCATGACGAACGGCAGGGCGATCATCACGAACAGGAAGGTGCGGTCGGCGCTGAGGACGGCCGTGTAGCGGCGGACCAGGGTGGCGAGTTGGGCGCCCCAGCCGCGGGGGCGGGGCGGCGGTGCCGGGGCGACGGGGGCCGGGCCGGGGTGGTGGGGCTGGGCGGAGGACTCGGCGACGTAGTGCCGGTGGAACGGCGACTCGTGGTACTCCCTCGCCCAGTCGCGGTCCGGGTCGCGGTCGAAGGCCTCGAAGGCCTCCGGCCACTGCTCGAAGCCGAAGAAGGCGAGGGCGTCGTCGGGCGGCCCGTAGTAGGCCACCGTGCCGCCCGGGGCGAGCACCAGGAGGCGGTCGCAGACACCGAGGCTGAGGACGCTGTGGGTGACCACGACGACGGTGTGGCCGTCGTCGGCGAGGCCGCGCAGCATGTTCATCACCGACCGGTCCATGCCGGGGTCGAGGCCGGAGGTCGGCTCGTCCAGGAAGAGCAGTGAGGGTTTGGTGAGCAGTTCCAGGGCCACGCTGACACGTTTGCGCTGCCCGCCGGAGAGGCTGTGCACGGGCTGTTCGGCGCGCTGTCGCAGGCCGAGTTCCCCGATGACCTCGTCCACCCGGGAGCGCCGCTCGGCCATGGCGGTGTCTTCGGGGAAGCGCAGTTCGGCGGCGTAGGACAGCGCGGCGCGCACGGTGAGCTGGGGGTGCAGGATGTCGTCCTGCGGGACCAGTCCGATGCGCTGGCGCAGTTCGGCGTAGTCGCGGTAGAGGTCGCGGCCGTCGTAGAGGACGGTGCCGCGGTCGGCGGGCCGTTGTCCGGTGAGGGCGTTCAGCAGCGTGGACTTGCCGGCGCCGCTCGGCCCGACCACCGCGAGCAGGCACTTCTCCCCCACCGGGAAGGACACGTGGTCGAGGAGCACCTTGCTCCCGCCGTCGGCGGTGACGGTGAGGTCCTGGACGTCGAGGGAGACCTCGCCGGTGTCGACGTACTCCTGGAGCTCGTCGCCGACCAGGTAGAACGCGGAGTGGCCGATGCCCACGATGTCGCCGGGGCCCAGGGGCGCGCGGGCGACGGGCCGGCCGTTGAGGTAGGTGCCGTTGTGGCTGCCGAGGTCGACGATCTCGTAGGTGCCGTCGGCGTGGGCGCGCAGCTCGGCGTGGCGGCGGGAGACGATCAGGTCGTCCACCACGAGGTCGTTGTCGGCGGCCCGGCCGATGCGGACGGTACGCGCGGGTAGCGGGCGGGTGCTGCTGGGCCGGCGGAAGGTGCGTGTCAGCAGGGGCAGCGACACCGCGGAGGGGCGGTCGGGGGCGGGCCGCGGGGCGTCGGCGAGGACGGCGCGGGGGCCGTCGGTGGGGTTGCCGAAGCGGATCACACTGCCGGGGCGCAGGCCCCACTCGTCGATCCTGCGGCCGTCGGCGTAGGTGCCGTTGGTGCTGTGCTGGTCCGTCAGGGTCCAGCGATCGTGGTCGCAGCGCAGCACGGCGTGGTGCCACGAGACCCGGGCATCGTCGAGGACGATGTCGCTCAACGGGTCGCGTCCGACGTGGTAGTCGTGGCCCGGGCTCATCACCGTGGAGCCCGTGTCGGTCTCCAGGACGAATTCGGGCGCCGTCGGGGCGATCGGCCGCTCCGCCATGGCTAGAATTGTACCGATTCGCTCACATGTGCGCCCAGCGCCACGGGCCGGTGGACACGTGTCAGGCGACGGGCACGACAAGCGCCGGCAGAGTGCGCTGCATGCGAAGCGCGTCGACGGACTCGGCGAGCAGTTCGTACTCGGTGGTGTCGTCACTGGCGGCGATGCGCACCAGCCGTCCGCCGGACAGCTCGTCGGCCACCCGCTCCTGCCCCGCGTCGTCGGCGCACCAGGCGCGCAGCAGGGCGGGCACATCGGTCACCGTGTCCGCGACGGGCACCAGCGCGCCCGCCGGGTAGGCGGGGTCCTCCGGGCTCGGGTCGAGGCGCTCGGCGATCCAGGAGGCCCGGTCGCGCAGCCACCACAGAGCCAGGGCCAGCGTCGGCGCGCGGTAGGTGCCGAGCGGTACACCGATGCGCCGGCCGTCGCACATGCCGTACGCCGTGACATGGCACAGGAATTCGTCGTGCACGTCTCACTCCCCCGTCGCCTCGCTGATGTGCCGGCCCGGCCCTCGCTTTCCGGCTCCTGTGCGGTGAAGTGCCCCTGATGTTCGAGTATCGCCACTCCCGAAACACTGTCACCATGACTTTCCGGCCAGTCTCCTGGCATATTCACCGACCGTTCTGGCCGGAATGGACCGGCGTACGGGGCGCCCGGCATTACCGGGCAGGTAATCGACCCGCCCCCGGCCCTCCGGCATGGTGGTCACACCGGATCGGCGAAGCCCCCGGATCCGGCTCCGATCAGCAGTGACGACCTCGATGGAGGCTGATGCACCATGTCCGCGAACACCGACCGTTACGAGAGCGCCGCCGCCCGTTACTTCGAGGCCTGGAACGCCACCGACCCGGAGGCGCTGAAGAAGGCGGTCGCCGCCGCGTGGACCGCGGACGGCGGCTACACCGACCCCCTCGCCGACGTCCGCGGCCACGAGGGCATCGCGGCCGTGATCGCGGCGGCCCACGAGCAGTTCCCGGGATTCGTCTTCCGGCCCCTGGGTGTGGTGGACGGACACCACGACACCGCTCGTTTCGCCTGGGAGCTGGTGAACGAGGCTGCGGGTGCCTCCTCCGGGGACGGATCGGCGCCGGTGGCCGGGTTCGACGTCGTCACGCTGGACGAGGAGGGCCGCATCCGGCAGGTGCTGGGCTTTCTGGACCGCGTGCCGGCGGGTGCCTGACACCGCCTGGCCGGCGACGAGTCCCCGCCCTGTGCGGCGGTCCGTGCCGGCGAACGGTCGACCGGGCCGCGGTGCCGAAGAACAGGTCCGCGGCACGGCCGACGGCCGGTCCCTGGCGGAGTGCGTGCATGGCCCTCGGTGGCGCACGGACAAGCCGCCCGTGCGGGCCGGCATCCGCGAGGCGAGCGGCAGGGTGGAGGGCGACAGGGTGACCCAGCACCCCCAGGAGCGCCTCAGCCGACGACCGTCTCCCGGTAGCGCCGGGGTCCGACGCCGACGGTGCGCTTGAAGGCGTTGCTGAAGGCGCTCTCGGAGCTGTATCCCACCGAGCGGGCCAGCGTCGCCACCGGCACGGACTCCTGGCGGAGGGCCCGGGCCGCCAGGCTCATGCGCCAGTTCTGCAGATAGGTCAGGGGCGGCACGCCCGCGGCTTCCCGGAAGCGCACGGCGAAGGTGGTCCGGGACATCGCGGCGGCCCGCGCCAGCTCCTCCAGCTGCCAGGGGTGCGCCGGGTCGGCGTGCATCAGACGCAGGGCGGGGGCCAGCCGCTCGTCCGCCAGCGCCCGCAGCCAGCCGGCCGGCAGTCCCGCGGCCTCGTGGAGACAGGCCCGCAGGACCTCGAGGAACATCAGCTGGGCGAGGTGGTCCGAGGAGAAGGCCGAACCGGCGCGGCCGTCGGCCATCTCCCGCATCAGCTGTGCCGTGAGCCAGCGCAGTACCGGGGCCTCGGCCGCGCCGGAGCGCACATGGATCAGCCCGGGCAGGGCCCGGCGCAGCAGATCGCCGCTGTCCCGGCTGAGGTCGATGTGCCCGGAGACGCACACCACCTCGTCCCCCGCGCCGACCGCCCCCATCCGGGTGCGCGGATCCACCCTGATCTGCGCCGGTTCGACCGGCTCCAGTCCGGGCTCGCTGCACAGCACGTACGACCGCCGCCCGTCGGAGACCACGATGTCGCCCTCGGACAGCGCGACGGGTTCGGCGCAGTCCTCGGCGACGAGCAGACAGGCGCCCCGCGCCAAGGCGTTCACCTTCAGCTTGTCGCGCCCGCGCAGGCGGATCGCCCAGCGCCCGCCGGCCGTGAAACCGCCCGAGAACACCCCGCGCGCGTCCGCGACGGCGAGGGCGTCGGAGAGTGGATCGGTGGACATGCTCGAACTATCACGCAAGTGGCGCGCACTTTCAAGCATTCATCGTTCGATACGCCCTGCCTACGGTGGTTCCATGGCTCACAGCGAGGAGACACCCGGCATGACCACCCCACAGCAGCCCCTGCACTCCGGTTTCGGTGCGGCGTCCGCCGCGCAGGACGTGATCGAGGGCATCGACCTGACCGGCAAGGTCGCGATCGTCACCGGCGGCTACTCGGGCATCGGCCTGGAGACGACCCGCGTCCTGCGCGCGGCGGGCGCCCAGGTCGTCGTACCGGCCCGGGACCCGGAGCGGGCCCGCGCCGCGCTCAAGGAGACGGAGGGCGTCGAAGTCGAGGAGATGGACCTGATCGACCCGGCGTCCGTCGACGCCTTCGCGGAGACGTTCCTGACCTCCGGGCGTCCGCTGCACATCCTGGTGAACAGCGCCGGCATCATGGCGACGCCGCTGCGCCGGGACGCGCGCGGCCATGAGTCGCAGTTCGCCACGAACCACCTCGGGCACTTCCGGCTCGTGACCCGGCTGTGGTCCGCGCTGGTGGCGGCCCGCGGGGCGCGCGTGGTGTCGGTGTCGTCCCGGGGCATCCGTTTCTCGCCCGTCGTCTTCGACGACCTGCACTTCGAGCACCGCGCCTACGAGCCGTTCCTCGCCTACGGCCAGTCGAAGACCGCCAACGCGCTCTTCGCCGTGGAACTGGACCGGCGGGGCCGGGCGGAGGACGTACGGGCCTTCTCCGTGCACCCCGGCATGATCGTCGACACCGGCCTCGCCAAGCACGTCCCCCAGGAGGCGCTCCGGGCGGCCGGTGCGATCGACGAGGAGGGGCGGCTGGTGCGCGACCCGGCCCGGCAGCTCAAGACCGTCGCGCAGGGAGCGGCGACCAGCGTCTGGTGCGCCACCAGCCCACAGCTCGCCGGACGGGGCGGCGCCTACTGCGAGAACTGCGACATCAGCCCCGTGGTGACCCCTGAGCGCGAGGCCGAGTGGCGGGCGGACTCGGGGCTGCCCGGAGTCCTGCCGTACGCCGTCGACCCAGAGGCGGCGGCCCGCCTCTGGGAGGTCAGTGCACGGCTCACGGCCTGATCAGGGACCTACGGCTGGACGATCGCGTCGATTCGCGCCAGCTCCTCGGCGTCGAAGTCCAGGTTGCGGATGGTGCCGACGGTGTCCTCGAGCTGCTGCGGGCTGCTCGCACCGACCAGCGCGGAGGTGACCCGGCCGCCGCGCAGCACCCAGGCCAGGGCCAGCTGGGCCAGGGTCTGGCCGCGCGACTTGGCGATCTCGTCCAGGGCGCGCAGCCGGCCGACCAGCTCCTCGGTGACCGCGTCCGAGTTCAGGAACGGGCTGTCGCTCGCGGCCCGGGAGTCCTCCGGGATGCCGTCGAGGTAGCGGCCGGTGAGCAGGCCCTGCTCCAGCGGGGAGTAGACGATGGAGCCGACCTGGAGCTCGTCCAGGGTGGCGAGGAGATCCTGCTCCTCGGGCCGCCGGTCGAGCATCGAGTAGCGCGGCTGGTGGATGAGCAGCGGGGTGCCGAGGTCGGCGAGGATGCGGGCGGCCTCGCGGGTCTGCTCCGGGGAGTAGTTGGAGACGCCGACGTAGAGCGCCTTGCCCTGCTGCACCGCCGCGTGCAGGGCGCCCATCGTCTCCTCCAGCGGAGTGTCCGGGTCGTAGCGGTGCGAGTAGAAGATGTCGACGTAGTCCAGGCCCATGCGCGCAAGGCTCTGGTCCAGCGAGGACAGCAGGTACTTGCGCGATCCCCATTCGCCGTACGGTCCGGGCCACATGAGGTAGCCGGCCTTGGTGGAGATGACCAGCTCGTCGCGGTAGGGCCCGAAGTCCGCCTTGAGTGCCGTCCCGAGCGCGGACTCGGCGGCGCCGGGCGGCGGGCCGTAGTTGTTGGCGAGGTCGAAGTGGGTGACACCCAGGTCGAAGGCGCGGCGCAGGATGGCCCGCTGGGTCTCGGCGGGCCGGTCCGGGCCGAAGTTGTGCCACAGGCCGAGGGACAGCGCGGGGAGCTTCAGTCCGCTGCGTCCGGTGCGCCGGTAGGGCATGTCGGCGTAACGGTCGGGGTGTGCGGTGTACAACGCGACTCCAGAGGGGTGGGCACGTGGTCTGGCCGGATGGTGCGTGGGAGCGATGGGCTCCTGATCACCCCTCCCACTCTTCCCCGCCGGGCGGGCAGTGGTCCAACAGAAGAATCCGATGGAATTCAGCCGCTAGGCTTCTCAATCATGGAACTGCGCCATCTCCAGCACTTCGTCGCCGTCGCCGAGGACCAGCATTTCACCCGGGCTGCCGAACGCCTGATGGTGTCGCAGTCGGGGTTGTCGGCGTCCATCCGGGCGCTGGAGCGGGAACTGCGGGCGCCGCTGTTCGTGCGCACCACGCGGCGGGTGACGCTCACCGAGGCGGGGCGGGCGCTGCTGGTGGAGGCCGAGCGGATCCTGGCGCAGGTGCGCTCGGCGCACGAGGCGGTGGCGGCGGTGCAGGGTGTGCTGCGCGGCACGCTGGCGCTGGGCACCGAGCAGTGCATCGCCGGGGTCCAGGTGGCGCGGATGCTGGCCGCGTTCCGGGGCAGGCACCCGGATGTGGAGATCCGGCTGCGGCAGGCCGGATCCGGTGCGCTCGCCGAGGAGGTCGGAGCCGGCCGGCTCGACCTCGCCTTCGCCTACCGCACCCAGGCGGACACCGACCAGTTGCGTTCGGTGTCGCTGACGAGCGAGCCGATGACCGTGCTCTGTCATCCCGGGCACCGGCTGGCCGCGGCCGGCGCGGTGCTCGCCCCTCAGGACCTGGCCGGTGAGGTCTTCGTGGACTTCCACCCGGACTGGGGCCCGCGCCGCACGACCGACGCCGCGTTCGCCGCGGCCGGCATCCGGCGCACGGTCGCCCTGGAGGTCAACGACGTGCACAGCCTGCTGGACCTGGTGGACGAGAACCTGGGGATCGCGGTCGTACCCCGGCACTTCCGGCACAAGCGGCCCTCGCTCACGGCGCTGCCGCTGAAGGGCACCGGCGAGGCGGAGTACGAGACCGTGGCCCTGCTGCCCCCGGACCGCGCCACCAGCCCCGCCGCGCGGGCACTCGTCGCACTCCTGGAGACAGGGGGCGAGACAGAGGACCCGGCACCACCCCGGGAGGAGCCCCGGCCTTCCTGATTCCGCCCGCCGCGCCGACTCGACCGGATGCTCGCCGGGGGCATGGTGCACGGCGTGCCTGATCCCCCACCGAGGGCGGCCTCGCCCTGCAGGAGAGCGGCCCGCTGCCGTACGAACTCGACGGTGAGCCGGGGACGGTGGGCACGTACGACTTCCGGGGCACGCTGGTTCACCGCCCACACCACGTGCGACGTGCACGCCGGTGAGCCGCACGCGATCGCCTGCCAGCCGGCCGGGAAGCACAACCGGCACTGGTGGCGGGTCCATCGGGGCGCGCCGCACACCCCGCGCGCGTGGGCGTGATGCGGCGGACCGGCGGCCCTGCGCTGGAGGGTCGGCCTGCGCCAGGGACGGGTACGGCAGGGGTACCGGACGACCGGCCGCAGGAATTCCCGCGCGTGAACGAGGCGTCGGTGTCCAGGCGGCACCGCCACGGCTGCACGGCGGCGGCTGCCGCGCTGACGGCCGCGTATCTGACGCCGGACGGAGGCACCCCGCCCGACGGCGCGTTCTCCAACGCGCTCGCGTACGTCCACAACCCGGACCGCGGCGCGGCCGACCTGGTGATCCTCGCGGCGCAGGACTTCACCGGGGTGCCGGTGTCTCGGGTGCATCTGCCGGGGCGGGTGCCGCCCGGGTTCCACGGGAGCCGGATTCCGGACGCGTGAACGGCCGCCGTTTGGGATGGTGGACGCTATGCATGCAAAGGACATCCTCATCGACGGCTACGGCCGCATCCAGGAAGAAGTCCACGCCACCCTCGACGGCCTCGGACCGGACGAGCTGAACCACCGTCCGGCCACCGACGCCAACTCCATCGCCTGGCTCGTCTGGCACCTCACCCGGGTGCAGGACGACCACCTCGCCGACGCCTTCGACCTCGAGCAGGTGTGGCTGGGGCAGGGCTGGGAGAAACGCTTCGGCCTCGACCTGCCGCCCCATGACCACGGATACGGGCACACCCCGGCGAAGGTCGCCAAGGTCAGGGTCGACTCCGCCGACCTGCTGACCGGGTACTACGACGCCGTCCACGAGCAGACCCTCGGCGCGCTGCGGGGGCTCGCCGCCAAGGATCTGGAGCGGATCGTGGACGAGCGCTGGGATCCCCCGGTCAGCCTGGGGGCTCGCCTGGTGAGCGTCCTGTCCGACGACCTTCAGCACATCGGGCAGGCCGCCTATCTCAGGGGGCTGGTTCAGAGCGCGGCCGCGTAACCCGGCAGGACCACGTCCTCGATGAGGGCGTTGCGCTCGTCGAACGGGATGAAGGCGCTCTTCAGGGCGTTGACCGTGACGGTGCGCAGGTCCTCGACCGTCCAGCCGGCCTCTTCGACCAGCAGGGACATCTCCCGCGTCATCGTCGTGCCCGACACCAGACGGTTGTCCGTGTTGAGGGTGACCCGGAAGCCGAGGTCCTTCAGCGCCGTGATCGGGTGCTCGGCGATCGAGGTGGCGCAGCCGGTCTGCAGGTTGGAGGTGGGGCACATCTCGAGCGCGATCCGGCGGTCGCGCACCCAGGCGGCGAGGCGGCCGAGCTTGCCGTCGACGATGTCCTCGGTGAGGCGCACGCCGTGACCGATGCGCTGGGCGCCGCAGACCTGCAGGGCCTGGTGGATGCTCGGGAGGCCGTGCGCCTCGCCGGCGTGGATGGTGAAGGGCACGCTCTCGCTGCGCAGGTGCTCGAAGGCGTCCAGGTGGTCGGCGGGCGGGAAGCCGTCCTCGGCGCCGGCGATGTCGAAGCCGACGACACCGGCGTCACGGTAGGCGACGGCCAGGTCGGCGGCCTCGCGGACCCGGTCGAACATCCGCATGCCGCACAGCAGGGTGCCGACCCGGACGGGGCTGCCCGCGGCGGCCGCCTTGGCCATGCCGGCGGCGAGGCCCTCCTGGACCGTCTCCACGACCTCGCCGAGCGACAGCCCGCCCCGCGTGTTCAGCTCGGGCGCGTAGCGCACCTCGGCGTAGACGACACCGTCGGCGGCGAGGTCCAGCACGTACTCCTCGGCGGTGCGCAGCAGGCCCTCGCGGGTCTGCATGACGGCCAGGGTGTGCTCGAAGGTGGCTATGTAGCGGACCAGGTCGCCGGAGTTGGCGGCCTCGAAGTACCAGGCGGCCAGCTCGTCGGGGTCGGTGGTGGGCAGGGTGTGGCCGATCTCGGCGGCGAGTTCGACGACGGTGGCGGGGCGCAGGCCGCCGTCGAGGTGGTCGTGCAGCACGGCCTTGGGGAGGCGGCGGAGGGTCTCGGTGTCGATGCGGGGCGCGGTCATGGCAGGGGAATTCCTCGCGAGTGGTTCCAGGGGTGGATCAGGCGGCGGGCTGGAGCAGGTCCCAGCGGTTGCCGTACAGGTCCTGGAAGACGGCCACGGTGCCGTAGGGCTCGTGGCGCGGCTCCTCCAGGAAGGTCACGCCGGCCGCTGTCGTCCGGGCGTGGTCGCGGGCGAAGTCGTCGGTGTGCAGGAAGAACCCGACGCGTCCGCCGGTCTGGTCGCCGACGCGGGAGCCCTGGGCCTCGTCCTTGGCGCGGGCCAGGAGCAGACCGGTGCCCGCGCCTTCGCTCCCCGGCTGCACGACGACCCAGCGGGAGCCGTCGGGCCGCGGGGCGTCCTCGGCGAGCCGGAAGCCGAGGGCCTCGGTGTAGAAGCGGATGGCCTCGTCGTAGTCGTCGACGACGAGGGTGACCAGGGCGACGCGTCGCATCGGGACCTTCCGGTGGGGGTGGTTAGCGGGTGAGGTTATACGTAAAACTCCGCACGCGCCAGTCCTGTTCTACGCGCGTCACCGTGCGGCTTCTCGGGGTGTGTCCCCCGGCGGGGGCGTCAGGGCCTCTCGTCGCCCTGGGCGACCTCCACCCGGTGGTGGAAGTCGGCCATGCCCACGGCCGAGGCCGCACAGGAGACGGCGGTGCAGGCGATGAGCAGACCGGCGATCGTACGGCCGGCCCGGGGCACGAGAGGAGCGGCCAGCAGGGCCTGGACGCGCCGCGGAACGGGGCCGGTGGTCGCGGCGGGCGCGAAGTCGGGGCGCTCGGAGCGGGCGGCCTGTCCGGCGAGGGCCGCGCGGGCGATGGCCCGGGCGGTCAGGCGCCGGTCGCCGACACGGGCCGCGGCCGCCTCGTCCGCGACGCGCTCGACGGCCAGCCGGATGGTCTCGCGGACGGGGCGCAGCGCCGGGTGGCAGTGTGCGGCGAGTTCGGCGGCGGCGAGGAAGTAGTGGTGGCCGCCGTCGTTGTGTGCCCGCTCGTGCGCGAACAGCGCCTCCCGCTCGGGGCCGTCCAGGCTGCGGAGCATCGCGGTGGTGACGACGATGCGGTGCGGGCGGCCGGGCAGCGCGTAGGCGTCCGGGCGGGGCGAGTCCACGACGCACAGGTCGCCGGCCGAGGGTCGGTGCCCGGCCTCTGTGCGGGCCGCGCGGAAGGCGCGGGTCTGGTGCAGCACCGAGCGCACGAGGGTCCAGCCGCAGACGGCGAGGGCGCCGACGGAGGTCGCGGCGGCGGGCAGGACGACGAGGTCCGAGGCCGTGCGCAGAGGGTGGATCAACTCGCCGACCGCCGCGAAGAGCGGGACTTTGAGCAGCCCGATGAGGACGAACGAGCCGAGCGCGGCCAGCGAGCAGCCGGCAAGGACCACCGCACAGACGGTGACGGCCCACAGCGCGGCCACGGGGGCCAGCCGGTCCAGGGCCCGGCGGGCCAGGGCCGGCAGGGCGAACGGCAGCAGCAGGGGCAGCAGAAGGAGCGCGGTCATCGTTCGTCGGATTCGAGCAGGTCCCGCAGGATGCGTTCGTCGTCGGGGCTGAGCTGGGCGACGAAGCGGGCGAGGACGGTCTCACGGTCGCTGTCCCGGTCCAGCTCGCTGTGCATCCGGCGGGCGGTGAGGCCCTGGGAGTCCTGGACGTCCCGCACCGGAAGGTAGGCGTAACCGCGGCCCTGGCGGTGCCGCTCGACGACTCCCTTGTCATGGAGGCGGGTGAGGATCGTGGTCACCGTCGTACGGGCCAGCTCCGCGCCGAGGCTGCGCTGGACCTGGCCGGGCGTCTGCGGTCCGCCCGCGGTCCAGAGTGCGGCCATGACGCTCGCCTCGAGCTCACCGGCCGGCCGGCGCTCGTCCTTCGCCTCGGTCATGGAACGTCCCTCACCCCGTCTTGGTCTGCGGCCCGGACGACCGTCTACACGATAGTAGTCAAGCGATCCTTCGTACGGCTGTGCCCCCGCACCCATTATGGGAGGACCGCTCGTACGGGGGCCGCCGCGCGGGGTGCGGAGGCCCCGAGTCGCCGGCGGGGCAGCCCTCCCGGAGACAGGAGACCGAGGCGTCGGCCGGGTGCCACCTTCTTGGAGGCAAGAGACACGGGCGGCCCACCGGCTGCCCCGTCCCGGGGGCAAGACCGAAGCACCGGCCGGCTGCCACCGCCCCGGCCCGGCCCGGCAGACCCAGGCACCCCACCCCTGCCACTGCCCCCAGCCACAGGAGACCGACGCGCCCACCGGCTGGCGCCTTCGCGGAGGCCGGAGGCCGGAGGCCGGGGTGGTGGCCCGGGGGTGTCAGCTTGTGCCGGTGTGGAGGGCGTCGAGGCGGGTCAGTTCGTCCGCCGAGAGGCGCAGCGCGCCCGCCGCGACGTTCTCGGCGAGGTGGTCCGGGTTGCCGGTGCCGGCGATGGCGAGGACGTGGGGGCCCTGGTGCAGTGTCCAGGCGATGCGGATCTGCGCGGGGCTCACTCCGTGCGCTCGGGCGATGTCGCGCACGGCGTCGTCATGGGCGTCGGCCGCCGCATGGGGTCCGGCCTCGCCCGCGACGGCGTAGAACGGCACGAACGCGATGCCGTGGGCGGCGCACAGGCGCAGCAGCTCGTCACCGACCGCATCGGGCCGGTCCAGGGCGTACCGGTTCTGCACGCAGACGACGGGGGCGATCTCCAGCGCCTCGGCGAGGTGGGCCGGTTCGACGTCGGAGACGCCCAGGTGCCGGATCAGGCCGGCCTCGCGCAGTTCGGCGAGCGCGCCGAAGTGCTCGGCGATCGAGTCCTGGCGCATCCGACGCAGATAGACCACGTCGAGGTGGTCGCGGCCGAGCTGGCGCAGGTTCTCCTCGACGTGGCCGCGCAGCTGCTCGGGCCGGGCCGAGGTGCCCCACTCGCCGGAGTAGTCGCGGAACGGGCCGACCTTGGTGGCGATGACGAGATCGTCGGCGTACGGGGCGAGGGCGGAGTTGATCAGTTCGTTGGCGGACCGCGTGGCGGAGAAGTAGAACGCGGCGGTGTCGATGTGGTTCACGCCGAGTTCGACGGCCCGGCGCAGCACGGCGATCGAGCGGGCGCGGTCGCTGGGCGTGCCCAGGTGGAACGCGGCGCTGCCCGTCAGCCGCATGGCTCCGAGGCCGATGCGGTGCACGGGCAGGTCACCGAGTTTCCAGGTGCCGGAGGCGTCGGCGGTGATCGTCTCAGGAGTCATCCGAGGGAGTCTCGCACACTCGCCGTGCCGGCAAGGCAGTTCAGCTCAGCGGCTTCTCCAGCACGGCCTTGCGGTGGCTGAACGTCTCGATGGAGTAGCGGCCGTGGTAGCTGCCCATGCCGCTCTCCCCCACACCACCGAACGGCAGGTCGGAGACGGTGAGATGGGCGAGGGGCAGGCCGTGACCGAGGCCGCCGGAGGAGGTCTCGGCGGCGATCCGCGCACGGGTCTTCTCGGACCGGCTGAAGACGTAGAGGGCGAGCGGCTTGTCGCGGTCGTTGATGAAGCCGATCGCCTCGTCCAGGCCGGCCACGGTGACGATGGGCAGGATCGGGCCGAAGATCTCCTCCCGCATCACGGGCGAGGCGGGGTCGACGTCCGCGAGGACGGTCGGCGCGATGTACTTGGCCTCACGGTCGCTCGTGCCGCCGACCGCGATCCGGCCGGAGCCGAGCAGGCCGGAGAGCCGGTCGAAGTGCCGCTCGTTGACGATCCGTCCGTACTCGGGCGAGGCCGCCGGGTCGGTGCCGAACAGCGCCTGCACCGCGCGGACCAGGGCGGCCTCCAGGGTGGCGGCGGTCTCCGGGTCGGTCAGGACGTAGTCGGGGGCGACACAGGTCTGCCCGGCGTTGAGGAACTTGCCGCGGGCGAGCCGGTCCGCGACCACGTCGAGGTCCGCGTCACGGTCCACGAACACCGGGGACTTGCCGCCCAGTTCGAGGGTGACCGGGGTGAGGTGCTCGGCGGCGGCGCGCATGACGATCCGGCCGACGGTGCCGTTGCCGGTGTAGAAGATGTGGTCGAAGCGCTCGGCCAGCAGCGCCGTGGTCTCCGGGACGCCGCCCTCGACCACGGCGACCGCGTCGGTGTCGAGGTAGGCCGGGATCAGTTCGGCGAGCGCGGCCGAGGTGGCCGGGGCCAGCTCGCTCGGCTTGGCGACGACCGCGTTGCCGGAGGCCAGGGCGCCGACCATCGGGGCGAGCAGCAACTGGGCCGGGTAGTTCCAGGGGGCGATGACGAGGACGACACCGAGGGGGTCGTACTGCGTCCAGGCCGTGGCGTCGGCGCCGAGATGGGCGGGGACCGGCGCGGGCTCCGGGCGCAGCCAGTCGGCCAGGTGCTCCAGGGTGTGGTCGATCTCGCGGATGGTGAAGTCGATCTCGGTGCGATGGGCCTCGGTGCCGCTCTTGCCGAGGTCTGCGTGGAGGGCGGCGGCGAGGTCGGCGCCGCGCTCGGCGAGCATCGCGCGCAGCCTGCCGAGCTGGCCGGTGCGCCACTCGACGGGCTTGGTGCGGCCGGTGGCGAAGGTGGCGCGCAGGCGGGCCACGATGTCGGCGGGCTGCTCGATGGCGGAGTGGTTCACGGATGCCTCGCTGGTGGTGCCGGGCGGGTTCGGCCCGAGCCTAGGTCTCGGTGGATGTATTTGCCAACCTTTCATGTTCTCAAGTTCATTCCGGCAGCCCGAGGTGACGGCGCTCACACCCCAGGTCACCCCCGCGCCGCTCCAGATAGGCACGCTCGGCCGCGCTCCCGGCCAGCTCGGCGGCGCGGCCGTATGCGGCCGCCGCCTCGGCGGTGCGGCCCAGCCGGCGCAGCAGGTCGGCGCGGACCGCGTGCAGGACGTGGTAGCGGCCGAGGTCCAGGGTGTCGACGAGGTCGAGCGCTCTGGCCGGTCCCTCGGTCTCCGCCACGGCGACCGCGCGGTTCAGGGCGACGACGAGGGACGGCGAGACGGCCATGAGTTGGTCGTACAGGCGCAGGATCTGCTGCCAGTCGGTGGCGGCGGCGGTCGGGGTGTCGCTGTGCACGGCGTTGATCGCCGCCTGGATCTGGTAAGGCCCCGGCCGGCCCAGGCGCAGACAGCGGCGGACCAGGTCCTGGCCCTCGGCGATCAGGTCACGGTCCCAGAGGGTCCGGTCCTGCTCGGGCAGCGGCACGAGCACGCCGTCCGCGTCCTGCCGGGCCGGCCGCCGGGAATCGGTCAGCAGCATCAGCGCGAGCAGGCCGGCGACCTCGGGCTGGTCCGGTATCAGCGCCGCGAGCAGCCGGCCGAGGCGGATCGCCTCCGCGCACAGGGCGGGGTCTGCGGTGTATCCCTCGTTGAAGATCAGGTAGACGACGGCGAGGACGCCGCCGAGCCGCTCGGGCAGGTCGGCCCGGCGGGGCACCCGGTACGGGATACCGGCGTCGCGGATCTTCGCCTTGGCCCGTACCAGGCGCTGGGCCAGCGTCGGCTCGGGCACGAGGAAGGCGCGGGCGATCTGGGCGGTGCTCAGGCCGCCGAGCAGGCGCAGGGTGAGGGCGACCCGGGCCTGGAGGGCGAGGGCGGGGTGACAGCAGGTGAAGATCAGGCGGAGCCGGTCGTCGCGCACGGGGCCCTCCTCGGCCCCCGCGTCGGGCGCGTGCGCGTCGGGCTCGTACAGGTGTGGCGTGTACAGGCGGACGGCCTCGGCCTGCCGGGCGTCCCGGGTGGACTCGCGGCGCAGCCGGTCGACGGCCCGGTTACGGGCGGTGGTGATGATCCAGCCGGCCGGGCTGGGCGGCACACCCGCCGCCGGCCAGGTCCGTACCGCGGCGGCGAAGGCGTCCTGCACCGCTTCCTCGGCGAGGTCGATGTCGCCGAGGAAGCGGACGAGGACGGAGACCGCGCGTCCGTACTCGGCGCGGAAGACGGCCTCGACATCGACGGTGTCCGGCATGGGCGCCCGTGCCCTTCTGTCCGATCACGCCGCGCCCGCGCCCCGGGCGACGCCGGCCGTGGGGAGGGGTGCGGCCCGGTGACCGGCAGCGGTCCCGCCGCGGCCGGTCGGGGGAAGCGTACGGGCTCGATCATGCCGAGCACCGCAGACAGGCACGGACCTCTCGGCCACTGCGGGTCTGGTGGACCTCGGTCGACTGCGCGAGGGAGTCGACGATGCCGGTGCCGCGGCCGTGCTCGTCCGGGGCCACGTCGTGGCGGACGCGCTCGACCGCCGTTCCGGAGTCGGTGACCACGATCTGCAGGGTGTCGCCGTCCAGGACGAGCAGCAGCGTCATGCGTTCGCGGCCGTACTGGGCGGCGTTGGCGGCGAGTTCGTCGACGATGAGGACGGCGGAGTCCCGCTCGCTCTCGGGCACACGCCAGCACTCCAGCAGTTCCGCCGCGAGATGCCGAGCGGCGGCGACATGCGCCTCCTGCGCGGGCAGGGTGAGCATCGCCTGGTGGTGGCAGAATCGTGCGGGCGATGAGCCGGCACGGGCGGAATCGGTCACGAACATGGTCTTCTGGCTCTTCTGCGTAGGAACCCGAATGTGAACACTCATTCAGTTCTACGGACGAGGACCGCATATGGTTCGAGCCTTTCGCACCTTTTGTCCACCTTCTTGGGAATGAGTCGGCGGCCCAGCAGTGATCCGTGCGGCTCCGCTCGCCTCACGCCTGGATCGTGACCAGCTTCTGGCCGTTGCCCGCGACGATCTCGAAGTGCTGGATGGCCGCCGGGGACAGGGGGACCGCCCCGGGGACGGTGGTGCCGACCGGGTACTCGCCCGCGCGCCAGGTGGCGGCGTCCTCCCTGGTTCCACCGAGCCCGACCGCCTGCAGACGGCAGGTGATGCCCGCGGGCGCCCCCCGGGCGGAGATCTCCAGCACACTGCCCCATGCCGAGGGCGAGACCCGCACCGTGGCGGTGACGCCGGTGGTGGGGTCGCTCCCGGAGAAGGTGCGCGCCGGAGCCGGGCTGACCGGTGCGGGCGGTGTCGCCTGACCGGCCACGGTTCCGCTGATGGCCAGCCACGTGCCGCCGACCGCCGCTCCGGCGACCAGCGTCAGCGACGCGGCCGCACCGGCCAGTTGCCGCCGCCGGTTTCTGCGGCGCCTCACAGCGGCCTGCTGGAGCATCCGGTCGAGCAGTCCCGCCTCGGCCGCCCGGGGCACCGCGGTCGTGCCGGGCGGCACCTCGGGTGGCCGCCCGGCGTTCTCCCGTGCCCGCCGCACCAGCCGGTCGGCCGGGTCCTCGTCGCCGAGCGGCACGGGCCGGCTTTCCGCCTCTGCGGCGGTGACCGTCGCGAGCAGCGCCGGAAGTCCGGCAAGCTCGGCGTGTTCCGCCCGGCACGCGTCGCATTCCGTGAGGTGCGCACGCACCCGTTCCGTCTCCGCCGGGGACAGCGCGCCCAGGACATACGCTCCCAGCGACAACCGGAGGGCGTCATGGTCCTCGTTCATGGCCGGCACCTCCTCCCTGCCGTGGTCATGGCTCGATGCCTCGTTCCCGCAGTGCCAGCTTCAGCGCGTGCAGGGCGTAGTACGTCCGCGACTTGACGGTGCCCTGGGGAATCCCCAGCACCGCCGCGGCCTCCGCCACGGTCCGGCCGCGGTAGTACGTCTCCAGCAGTACGGCGCGATGGTCCGGAGACAGCGTCCGGATGGCGTCGGCCACGGCCCAGCTCTGCAACGCCTGCTCGATCAGGTCCTCGCCCGGTGTCCGCTCCGCGGCCCGCTCCAGGGCCTCGCCACCGACCTCCGCAGGCCTCGCCTGCCGGGCCCGGTGCGCGTCGATGACCAGGCGCCGGGCGACCGTGCACAGCCAGGCGCGCGCCGGACCGCGCTCGGGTGCGAAGGCGGCGGGGTGCTGCCAGGCCCGCAGCAACGTCTCCTGCACGACATCCTCGGCCCACTGCCGGTCTCCTGAGGTCAGTCGCAGTACGTAGTGGAACAGGGGGCCCGCGTGCTCGGCATACAGAGCCCGGAGCAGTTCCTCGTCCGTGGTCGAAATGGTCCCGTTACCCGAGACACGGCGCCCGGAGCGATTCGGATCGGACGCTTCACCACGCTTTCGAGCACTCCATGGCATAAGCCGATCATCACGCATATGAGCTGCTTTGTCGTGCCATGCCCTGTGATCACCAGGAATTGCGACAAAACCTTATATATACACCGAACCATGCGGCACAGCTGCCCGTGAAACCAGGCATGAGCCGTCGCGCACGGCATCACCTGATCAGTGGGGAATGAACATCATGTACGTCAATGTCCGCCCTGTGGGCCGCCGGTCGCGCTGTGCCGCCGGGCTGGCCGTCGACACCGCCGGTGCGCTGGGACTCCTGAGCCCGTGCGGCCAGTCACCTCCCTCCTCGGGCGCCGGCCCCCTCACGCCCGGCCCAGGTCAGCATCGGCTCGCCGGGATGCGCGGCACCTCGGCGACGCCCAGCATGACCAGGCCCATGACCTCACCCGGCGCGAGCAGGAGCACGCCCGCCGGACCGGTGTCCCAGGACACCGTGGCGATCAAGAACTTCGCGTTCTCCCCGACCGCGCTGAAGGTCAGGGCGGGCACGACGGTGACCTGGACCAATCGGGACGCCGACGCCCACACCGTCACCGGCGCCGGCTCGGGCGGACCGCTGCACTCGCCCGCCCTCGCCACGCACGGCACCTGCACCTACACGTTCACCAAGCCCAGCACCTACGCCTACGTCTGCACCATCCATCCGTTCATGACCGGCACCGTGGAGGTCACCTCATGACCGCATACGACGACCACCGGAGCGCGGCACCGCCCGATGAAACCGGTGGCCCCTCTTCCGAACACGACATGACCCGGCGCCAACTCCTGCGGCACGCCGGGTGGTTCGGCGGAGCTGTCGTGCTCACCGTGGCCGGAGGAGAGGTGATGAGCCATGTCGCCGACTCCCGGGGAGGCACCGCACAGGCCGCCGCGGCACCGGGCGGCGCACTGCGGTTCGTGCAGGTCTCCGACAGTCACATCGGCTTCCAGGGGCCGGCCAACACGGACGTGGTCGGCTCGTTCACCGAAGCGATCCATCAGGTCAACGGGCTCGGGTTCAGACCCGACTTCGTCATGCACAGCGGCGACCTGACACACCTGTCCACGGCAGGACAGTTCGACCAGGTCAGGCAGATGATGACCGGGCTGCGGACGGACCGTGTCTTCACCGTGCCGGGGGAGCACGACTCCATCGGCGACGCGGGCCGCGCCTACCGGCAGACCTTCGGCAAGGGCACGCTCGGTGACGGCTGGTACAGCTTCGACACCCACGGCGTGCACTTCATCGCACTGGTCAACACCCTGAGTCTGGAGAAGCTCGGCCACCTCGGGACCGAGCAGATCGACTTCGTCCGCAAGGACCTCGCCGGCCTGCCGTCGGACACCCCCGTCGTGGTCTTCAGCCACATCCCGCTGTTCGCCATGTACCCGCAGTGGGGCTGGAGCACGGACGACGCGTTGAAGGTGATCGCGCTCCTGCGCCGCTTCTCCTCGGTGACCTGTCTGAATGGACACGTCCACCAGCTGTTCACCAAGACGGAGGGCAACATCACGTTCCACTCCGCCACCACCACCGCCTATCCGCTGCCCAAGCCCGGTCGGGCCCCCGCCCCCACGCCCCAGGTCGTGCCCGCCCGACAGCTGAAGGACGCGCTCGGCATCCGCACCGTGGACTACCGGCGGGGCGACCGGCAGCTGGCGATCAAGGACGAGAGGCTGGCGTGAACAGGCCCCCTCAGCCGCCTCGGCCCCCTGGCCCGGGGCGGCGCGGCCGCTCCTCGCGATCCGGCAGGTGCCTGTGCCGGGGCGGTGGGTCGCCGCCTTTCCTGCCTGCGACCGGTGCACCTCGCGACCGCCTCTGCCGGGCCGCGAGGTGACCCGGAGGTCCCAGGAGTTCGGCGACAGGGCCCAGCTAGTGCTGGTCCACGAAGGGCCGGACCTCGATGGGCAGCGTGGTCGCCAGGGCGGCCTTGCGCCCCCACTCCAGGGCCTCGTCGAGGTCGGTGGCCCGGATCAGGCAGAGTCCGCCCAGGTACTCCTTGCCCTCGGCGTAGGGGCCGTCGGTGACGAGGACCTCGCCGTCCTTGGGGCGGAGCATGGTGGCGGTCTCCGGGCCGTGCAGGCCGCCGGCGAACACCCAGGCGCCGGCGGCGCGCAGCTCGTCGTTGAAGGCCTCGACGTCGCGCATGATCGCGACGAGCGCGTCGGGGGCGGGCGGGGTGCCGTCGGCCGGCTGGACCACGCTGAGCAGGTAGTGCTTCATGACGTCCTCCTGGTGATTTCAGGGTCTTACGTCTGTCTGTCACCTGCTACACGAACGGCCGGCCCCCGGATCGACAGGGCGCGGGACGGAATTTCCGAAAGAATCCTCCCCATGACAGCCACCCCTGCTGATCCGCTCGTGGACCGCGCCCGCCGCCTCGCCACGGACCTGCTCGTTCCCGAGGCCGAGCGGGTCGACCAGCAGGGCGTGCCCGCGAGCCACATCGAGGCGGTGAAGAGCTCGGGGCTGCTCGGGATCGGCGCTCCGGTCGCCTACGGCGGCTCGGGCGCGCCGCCGGCCGTCCTGCGCCGCACCGCGGAGATCCTGGCCGGGGCGTGCTGCTCGACGTGGTTCGTGCAGACCCAGCACCACACGCCGGTGCAGACCCTGGCCCTGAGCGAACTCCCGGTGCGCGAGCGGCTGTTGGGGCCGCTGGCGCGGGGCGAGCTGCTGTCCGGGGTGGCGTATGCGCATCTGCGGTCGTATCCGCGCGTCCCGGTGCGCGTGCGCCGGGAGGGCGGCGGCTGGCGGTTCGACGGGACCGTGCCCTGGTACACCGGCTGGGGTCTGAACGACGTGATGCTGCTCGCCGGGACGACCGACGCGGGCGAGGTGCTGTTCGCGTTCGCCGAGGCGCGCGACCAGCCGGGGCTGCGGGCCTCGGAGCCGATGCGGCTCGCGGCGCTCACCGCCGCGCGCACGGTGTCGCTGGAGCTGTCCGGGCTGTGGCTGCCGGAGGAGGCGGTGGTCCTGCGGACGCCGTACGAGCGGTGGGCGCCCGGGGACCGGGCCAGGACCCTGAACGCGGGCCCGGCGGTCTTCGGGGTCACGGCGGCCGCCCTGTCCCTGCTGGACGCGGAGACGGCCGCCCCGCTCACGGCCCGGCTCGCCGACGTCCGCGGCCGGGCCTACGCCCTGGCCGACGAGCCGGCACCGCAGGAGCGGGTCGCGGAGCGGCTGGCGGTGCGTGCGGAGGCGTACGAGCTGCTGCGTACGGCCACCACGGCGGCGGTGGTGGCCGGGGGCGGCCGGTCGATGGCCCTGACGAGCCGAGCCCAGCGCCACGCCCGGGAGGCGCTGTTCCTGCTGGTGCAGGGGCAGACGGCCGAGACGCGCACGGCACACCTGCGGGCGCTGGCAGGCGACTGAACGGTCACCGCCGGCGCAGCACGCCCTGGGCCGGCGCGTGGGTGCCCACAGCGGCGGCCGCGGCGAAGGCGAGTCCCCGGGCCAGGTCCCGGGGGCGGGTGGGGCGCAGGACGCCGGATCTGCGCAGCCGGCCCCGGGCCCACACGCCGAAGGGGAGGACCGCCAGGGGTGTGGTCGCCGAGCCGGGGGTGTAGCCGCGCAGGTCGTCCGCCTGGGCCGGATGGACCAGGCCGCGACCGCGGTGCCGAACTCCCGCGCGTTCACGGACTCCAGCCGCCGCCACACCGTCTCCGGCACCCGGGGGAACCGCCGGCGCCGCCCGGGCACATGGGTGCGCACCCAGCGCATGCGCTGCTGGCCCTCCGACTCGCTGCGCGCGAGGCCCGCCTGGACGGCCCGTACGGTCTCCGGGTCGAAGCCGTCGAGCAGCCGGTCCGCCTCCGCCCAGGCCTGTGCGGAGGTGTCCCGGGTGATGACGTGCAGCCGGATCCCGAAGCGGATGCGGCGGCCGTGCTCGGCGGCGAGCTTCCGGATCCAGGCGATCTTCTCGGCGACCTGGGCGGGCGGCTCGCCCCAGGTGAGGTACACGTCGGCGTACCGGGCGGCGACCTCGCCGGCGGCGGGCGAGGAGCCGCCGAAGTACACCTCGGGCACGGGGTCGGGCACCCGGCCGAGCCTGGCCTCCTCGACCCGCAGATGCTCCCCGTGCAGGTCGACGCTCTTGCCGTCCCATAGGTCCCGAACGATGTGCAGGAACTCACCGGTTCGCCGGTACCGGGCGTCCTTGTCGAGGAAGTCGCCGTAAGCCCGCTGCTCATGGCTCTCGCCGCCGGTGACCACGTTGAGCAGCAGCCGTCCGCCGGTCTGCCGCTGGAAGGTGGAGGCCATCTGCGCGGCGAGCGTCGGCGAGACGAAGCCGGGCCGGAAGGCGACGAGGAACTTCAGCCGCTCGGAGTTCTGGCTGACCATCGCGGTGGTCAGCCACGCGTCCTCGCACCATGCGCCCGTCGGGGTGAGCGCACCCACGAAACCGAGGTCCTCGGCGGCCCGGGCGATCTGGCTCAGGTAGGCGACCGTCGGGGGCCGGTCCCGGCCGGAGGCGGTGGCCGGGGTGCCGTGGCCGCCGCCCACGACATGGCGGCTGTCGCCGTTGGTGGGCAGGAACCAGTGGAAGGTGAGGGACACGGGGGTCTCCGATCGCGAGTGTCCGTTAGAGCAGGCCGTGCCGGGGCGGCCGGGTTCCGGTCAGCACGTACCGGCCGATGTGCTGGATCTTCCAGCGGGCCGGGTCGTGCAGGGTGTGGGTGCGGGCGTCACGCCAATGGCGATGCAGGTTCAGGGCGTTGAGCGCCGAGCGGGTGCCGGCCACCTCGAACAGGGCGCTCGCCACGTCCACCGCGGCCTCGGCCGCCCTCACCTTGGCGGCGGCCACCGCGATGGACGCCTCGGCCGCCGAGTCGTCGGTGAGGTGGTCGCGGGCCGCGTCGACCGTGCGGGCCGCCTCCCTCAGCAGGGCCTCGGCCGCCCGGACCTGGAGGGAGAGTTCACCGAAGCGCTGGATGAGGAGCGGGTCCTCGGCGGCCGACTCGACCCCGCTCTCGAACCAGGGCCGGCTCTTGGTGCGGACGAACTCCGCCGCCTCGGCCAGCGCTCCCCCGGCGATGCCGGTGTCGATGGCCGCGTGCGACAACTGCGCCGCCGCGCCATGGAGTTGCGGCCCCTGGAAGGTGAGGTGGTGCGGCAGCACGCGGTCGGCGGGCACGGCGACGTCGGCCAGCCGGACGGTGCCGCTGGCCGTGGTCCGCTGCCCCATGCCGTCCCAGTCGTCGACCACCGTCACACCGGGCGCGTCCCGCGGGACGTACGCGACGTGCAGGTTGTCGTCCTCGGCCCGGGCCAGCACCGGGATCCAGTCGGCGCACAGCGCACCCGTGCAGTAGTGCTTGACCCCGGTCAGCAGGTACGACCCGTCGGGCCGCGGGTGCAGGCGGGTGCGGATGTCCTGGACGTGCTTGGTGCCGGCCTCGGACTGCGCGTTGCCGAACCGGCGGCCGGCCAGCAGCTCCGCGAAGAAGAACCTCCGCTGGACTTCGGTCCCCTGACGACGCATCACGTTGACGTAGGCGAAGTGGCTCTGCGGGATCTGGGCGAGGCTGCCGTCGGCCGAGCCGAGCAGCCGGAAGATCTCCGCCAGGGTGGCGGCGCGTACGTCGGCGCCGCCGTGCTCGGCGGGCACGGTCACGGCGAGCAGACCGGAGGCGGACAGCCGGTCCAGCTCGGCCCGGGGCAGCCGCCGTTCCGCGTCCCGCCCGGCGGCCCCGGCGCGGAACTCCGCGGCCAGGGCCTCGGCGACGGCGACCGCCTCGGTGTCGTCGGCGATGACGTGTGCGGTCATGACGCTCAGCTCGCCGCCGCCAGCGCCGGAGCGCGGTCGAGCGCGGCGGAGAACCGGTCGACCACGTGGCCCAGCGCCTCGGCGGTGGCCGGGGCGACATTCAGCGAGCCGTCCTCCCGCACGGTGATGTCCCTGTCGAGGGTGAACCAGCCCTGGACGATATGGGCGGCGCCCATGGAGTTCAGCACCGGGCGCAGCGCGTAGTCGATGGCGAGGACATGGGCGGTGGAGCCCCCGGTGGCCAGCGGCAGCACGGTCTTGCCGGTGAGCGCGTACTGCGGTAGCAGGTCCAGGAGCGCCTTGAGGACGCCGGAGTACGACGCCTTGTAGATGGGTGTGCCGATGAGGACGCCGTCGGCACGGGCGAACAGCTCGGTCGCCTCGACGATCGCCGGGTGCCGGAAGTCCGCGCCGTGCAGGGCCTCGGCCGGGACGGTGCGGACGTCCAGCGGGACGACCTGGTGCCCCTGGGCGATCAGCCGCTGGTCCAGGTGGCGCAGCAGCCGGCCCGTGCGCGAGGAGGCGGAGGGGCTGCCGGAGACGGACAGGACGGTGGCCATGAGTGCCTCGTTTCTGGGGGGTGCGACGGTGTCGACGGTCAGACGCGGCCTGCGAGGAACTCGGGTTTTCCGTGCGCGAGTTGTGCCTCCAGCTCCCGTACGAGCGGCAGCACCCTGCTGCCGAAGTACTCGACCTCCTCGTGGTAGTGGAGGAAACCGAGCAGGAAGAGATCGACGCCGAGCTTCTTGTAGGCGACGATGCGTTCCGCGATCTGTTCGGGGGTGCCGATCAGCCCGGTGCGGAAGCCGTCGTTGTACTGGACGAGGTCCTCGAAGGTGGAGTCCTGCCACATGCCCTTGCCGTCGGCGGTGGACTGACCCGCCTGCCTCACCGCCGCGCCGAAACCCTCGACCGCCTCGCTGTCGGCCTTGGCGACGATCTCGCGCAGTGTCTCGCGGGCCTCGGCCTCGGTGTCGCGGGCGATGAGAAAGCCGTTGAGGCCGAACCTCGGTGCCGTGCGGCCCGCTTCGGCCGCGTAGGCGCGGACATCGGCGATCTGCTCGACGACACCGTCGAAGTCCTTGCCGTTGGAGAAGTACCAGTCGGAGACCCGGCCGGCCATCCGCCGGGCGGCGCTGGAGTTGCCGCCCTGGAAGATCTCCGGGTGCGGTCGCCCGGGTGAGCTCAGTGGCCTGGGCTTGAGGGAGAAGCCGCGCAACCGGTAGAAGTCACCGCCGAGTTCGGCGTGGTCCTCGGTCCATATCTTCCGCAGGGCGGTGATGAACTCCTCGGAGCGGCGGTAGCGCTCGTCGTGCTCCAGCCAGGGCTCACCGAGCGCGGTGAACTCGCCCTTGAACCAGCCGGACACGACGTTCACGGCGAAGCGTCCGCCCGACAGGTGGTCGGCGGTGGCACCGAGTTTGGCGAGCACACCTGGGTGCCACAGGCCGGGGTGGACGGCCGCGATGACCTTCAGACGCTCGGTGGCCAGCAGCAGGGCGAGGCTGAAGCTGGTCGACTCGTGCTGGTACTCGGCGCCGTAGCCGGCCATGTAGCGGACCTGGCTGAGGGCATACTCGAACCCGTTGTCCTCTGCGAGGACGGCGAGTTCGCGGTTGTAGTCGTATCCCCAGTCGGTGCGCTGTTCGATCGTGCTGGTGACGAGTCCCCCGCTGACGTTGGGGACCCAGTAGGCGAATTTCACGGGTGCTGCGGGCATGCGGAACTCCTGGTGCGAAACACTTTCAGGCACGCCGAATTCACGGTGCGCACGGACGCGTGGCCGGCACGGTGAATCCAGGCGGGAAAAGAGCAGAGAAAGGGAAAAGCGCGGCGGATCGCAGAGTGGTGATCAGGCCGCGGCGCAACAGGAGGCGCTGGAAACGCGTGCGAGGTCGACGTGGCGTCGCCGCGTGAGGCCCAGTCGCATCGTCATGCCGTCGATCGTGGCAGCCGTCGGCGAGGGCCGTCAAGGAAGTCCCGACCGGTCTCGTATCGCGGACCACTGAATTTCTCGAACGTGTGAAAGGAAAACCCTTGAACCGGGTCCCTGTGCCCACGCCTTCTGCGGCGGTGCGGACCGAACAGCTGGAATACATCGCGGCCGTGACCCGGCTCGGTTCGCTGCGCCGGGCGGCCGACGAACTGCGCCTGCCCCAGCCCTCGTTGAGCGAGACCGTGCGCGATCTGGAGCGGGAACCGGGCGTCCACCTGCCGGAGCGGAAGCGGTCGGGGGCCACGATGAGGGTGCCTGGACGTGAACTGCCGCCTCTCGGAGAGCCGGCGCGGCCTCGTTGAGGGCGGGCCCGGGGCTGGTCCATCACCTGGACGGCGACGACGCGCCCCCGGGCATGGAGAGCCGAACTGCTGCGCATCCGCCCGTGGTGTACCTGCGGCCGGACAGCCCGCTCGCCGCGCTGCCGGCGGTCGGCGCCGAGGACCTGCTCGGCGTGCCGCTGATCGCGATGCGCGCCAGGTATGTGATGCACCGGTACGTGCATCGGCAGACCGTGTCCCGGCGTTCCCGTACTCGACCGACGGCGCGGAGATGGGCAAGCTGCTTGTCGCCCAAGGGCTCGGGGCGACCGTGCTGCCCGACTTCAGCGTCCTCGGGAGTCCGCTGGAGCGGTCCGGCGCGATCGTCTGCCGCCGATCGCCGATGACACCGCCCGTGTGCTGCCGATGCTCCCAGCTCCGGCGCGCGGAGTCGGTACCGCCGGCGGCGCGGGACCTGCACGCGGCCCTCGTGCGCCGGGCCCGGGAACTGGCTGCGGTCTGACCGTCCCCGTCAAGTGCGGGCGTCGGCGTCCCGCGCCTCGGCCGCGACGACGAGGAACGCGTCGGACTCCAGGTCCATCACCACGGTCACCCGCTCGCCCTCGGCGCGGCGGGCGGCCGCGTACTCCTCCGCGGGCCAGGATCCTCGCGGAGCCCCGGCGGGGAACCTCTCCAACACCTTCGCACCCATGACGGTCGGTCACCTCCGAGCCGGTACGCGGACGGAACGTACATCCTGTACTCCGCGTCTGCCCGGGTTCAGTGCGGACATGTCACTCCGTACCGACATGCCTCCTGACCTCCGCCCCCGTCCGCCACTGGATGTGGGCTGGATGCGACCGCGGCCGCCGCCAGACGGCGAGCTTCCGCTCCAGGCCTACACATAAAGGATAAATAAGAGCAAACTGGGAACATGCGGCAGTAACCGCACACCGCACCAGACACGGTCTGGCCTGCGAAGTCAGAAGGAGACGAGTCATGGCCAACCTGCACAGGGGTGATATATCGACTCACCCCGATGTCTCCGAAATGCGGGCACGCTACGCCCGCATGCTCGGCGGTCGTGATGTGGCGCTCGTGGACGGGCCGGTCTTCCTGCTCGGTCTCTACTGCGCCGCATCTCCGTGGATAGTGCACTACACGACGAGCCAGCCCGCGCTCATGACCCACAACCTGATCGTGGGCGTGGCGATAGGACTGCTGGCACTGGGATTCACCCGGGCCCCCGAGCGGATGTACGGCCTCAGCTGGGCCATGTGCGCCATGGGTATCTGGATGATCATCGCCCCCTGGATCGTGGGCAGCGGCCCGGACAAGGGAGTGATCATCAACAACGTCGTCATCGGCGCGGTGGCGCTCGTACTCGGACTCGTCTGTGCCGGTACGGCAGCGAAGAGCACCCCCAGGCCGTAGGAGACACAGGAAAGGAAGGACAGCCAGGACGCGAGGCCGGTCCGCCCGGGCGGGCCGGCCTCCGCCGCGCCCGCTCAGCGGCTCGGCACCAGCCAGGGCTCCTGCGGCAGGGTCCGGCCGGTCTCCAGCAGCGACTTGAGGTTGGACAGCACGGCCGGCCAGCCCCCGGCCACCGCCGAGCGCTCGCCCTCGTCCTTGAGGTCCTCGTGGACGACGGTAAGCCGGACGATGTCCTCGTACGGCCGGATCTCGAACGTGACACGGGAGTGTCGGTCCTCCTGGCTCTCCTCGTCGGGCGCGGCCCAGGTGGTGACCAGCCGGGTCGGCGGCTCGCTCTCCACCACCCTGCCGACGACGTCGGCGACGCCGGAACCGTCGGTGCGCACATGCGTCCAGCGCGAGCCGGGCCGCCAGTCGGACTCGTTGCGGTGGCCCCAGTAGGCGGCCGTCAGGTCGGCGTCGGTGAGTGCCTCCCAGACCTTCTCGGGTGTGCTCGCGATGTAGGTGACGTACACGAAGCTGGGCTTGTCGGTCATGGCTTCCTCGGCTCGTCGCTTCAGGTCGCCGAGCGCGCTCAGGCGCGGGCGCTCGAACTTGTCGATCCACCGCTCCTGGATCTCGTGGAGCGGCACGGGGTTGAGGTAGTGCAGCTTCTCCCGCCCCCGCCGCACCGTGCTGATCAGGTTGGCGGCCTCCAGGACGGCCAGGTGCTGGGTGACCGACTGGCGCGTCATGGCGATGCGCTCGCACAGCTCGCCCAGGGTCTGGCCGTTGTCCTCGTGGAGCCGGTCCAGCAGGCGTCTGCGCGTGTCGTCGGCCAGCGCCTTGAAGACCTTGTCCACTCCGGCGTCCTCCTCTGGTCGCACACGCAAAGTTATGCAGGCAATTACTTGCATGTCAAGGATGGGCAGGATCGGCCGCGCGTTTTCCTGCGGATCGATGGCTGACCCGCCGGACTGTGCGCCCATCCGAGGGTCGCTTCGGACATCCGGCCGGGCGGCAGGCTGACGTCCTGGATCGACGGCACTCCGGACGCCACCGCCAAGGCCGAACCGTGTCATCCGCGCTCGCGGAGGTACGCCTCCAGCTCGGCGGCCCCGGCCAGCATCGTCCGCCCGCGGGCGGACAGCCGACGTTGCCAGTCGCTCAGCGCGGCCTGCAGTGGCTCGAGGCCGCCGGCCGCCCGCACCTGGGCGATCAGCGGGGCGATCTGCTCCAGCAGGTAGCCGCCCCGCCTGAGCTGGTGGGCCAGGCGGGCGTCCCGTACGTCGGCCTCGTCGTAGACGCGGTACCCGGTCCGCAGGTCGCGGCGCGGGTGCACCAGCCCGGCCCGCTCCCACTTGCGCAGCGTCGCGGGCCGGATGCCGAGCTCCTCCGCGAGCGGACCGATGAACGTGCCGCCCGGTCCGGACACCGGGGCCGGTTCGGCTCCCGCACCGGGCTCGGGCGCCGTGGCGGGCCCCAGGTCACGCAGGGCGCTCTCCACGGCCTGGAGGGTGCGCCGGTCGTCGAGGAGCTTGGCATGGCTCTCGTCGATGACGCGGAACGCCTCGTCGACCGCGCCCTCGTTCACCGCCCGCATGATCGCCGTCGCCGTCTGGTGGCCGTGGCCGGGCACCAGGGCGAGAAACGCGCGCAGGGCTCCCGCGTGCAGCGAGGTGTAGGTGCGGTAGCCGTGCGGTGTGCGATCTGCGGCCGGAAGGATGCCGGCCTCCTCGTAGTTCCTGATCGCCTGCGTGGACAGACCGTGCCCGCGCGCCAGATCGACCGGCCTGAGCCGCTCACCGCTTTGAAGGTTTCGCCCCATGTTCTCGACGATAGCGCGGAAAAGTTTCCACCGAAGGTTCAACGATACCGTTGAGGGCATGGCGATTGACATCAAGGACACCGCCCATGCCGTCGAGGCCGCCGCCGTCATGGGGCTGCTCCCGGCCAGGCCCCGGCTGCTCGCCCTGGGCGAGCCCACCCACGGCGAGGACACGCTGCTCGAACTGCGCAACGAGCTCTTCCGGCAGCTCGTCGAGCAGGAGGGCTACCGGACGATCGCGATCGAGAGCGACTGCATGATGGGCCTGGTCGTGGACGACCACGTCACCTCGGGCACGGGCACCCTCGACGAGGTCATGGAGAACGGATTCAGCCACGGCTGGGGCGCCTCAGCGGCCAACCGCGAACTCGTGCGCTGGATGCGCGCCCACAACGACGGCCGGCCCGCGTCCGACCAGGTCCGGTTCGCCGGTTTCGACGGCCCGCTGGAGATAACCGGCGCCGCGAGCCCCCGGCAGGCCCTCACCGCACTCCACGGCTACCTCTCGGCGTCGGTGGACGCGGACCTGCTCCCCTGCACCGCGGACACGCTCGACGGCCTGCTCGGCACCGACGACCGGTGGACCCGTCCCGCCGCGATGACGGACCCGGCCCGGTCCGTGGGGCAGTCGGCCGAGGCCGGCCGGCTGCGGCTGCTCGCCGACGACCTGGTGGCGCTGCTTGACGCGCAGACGCCCCACCTGCTCGCGGCAACCTCGCGGGACGACTGGGACCGGGCGCGCCTGTACGGTCGCAGCGCCACCGGCCTGCTGCGCTATCACTACTGGATGGCCGACACCTCACCGGCCCGCATGACGCGGCTGTGCGCGCTGCGGGCTCTGATGATGGCCCACAACCTCTTCGCCCTCGCCGCTCGCGGCCCGGCACTCGTCCACGCCCAGAACTCCCATCTCCAGCGGGAGAAGAGCACGATGCAGTTGTGGGAGGGCCCGGTGGAGTGGTGGAGCGCCGGCGCCTTGGTGAACGCCCAGCTCGGCGGGGGGTACACCTTCGTGGCCACGGCCCTCGGCACGATCCGGCACCACGGGGTGGACACGCCGCCGCCGGACACCCTCGAAGGGCTCCTGTACGCGCTCCCGAGGGACCGCTGCCTCATCGACGCCCCGCGCCTGGCCGCTGCCCTCGGCGGCACGCGGCCCGCGCCCCGCGTCTCCCCCTGGTTCGGCTACGCCCCGTTTGACCCGGCCCACCTCGCGGAGGCCGACGGGATCGTGTTCGTCAAGGACGTCCCGAAGACCTAGTGCCACCACCAGCGGTCCGGCCCGTCCGAGCGTCCGGGGACGCGCGGAGGCGTCCCGCCGCCCCCCGGACGCCGGCAGGCTGCTGGCCTCCGCGATGGTCTCCGACGCCGGCCTGGGGTCGGGCCGGAGTGCCTTCACTCGTGCAGGTTCCGGGCCGGTGCCGCTCGGCTGAGGCGGTCCGCTGGTCCTGCAGCGCGCTCCGCCACCGGGACTTCTCCCGCGGGTCGACCTCGCGGCGGGCGCCGAGGGGTCCCCGACGCCCAGGCCCCGTCGCTCCTCACACGGGTGCCACGTCCGGGTCCGTGCCGGCCAGGTACTCCTCGCTGATCTCCCTCCGCCCGAAGGGCCACACCTTCTCCAGCCGCGCCCAGACGGCGAAGGCCACGCAGCCGAGGGCCAGCCAGGCCAGGGACCACTCGATGGGGTGGCGGCCCGGGGAGCTCTTGTCGGCGTAGCCGTAGATCACGCACCAGCCGGCGAACGCGACGACGCTCGGCACGGGGTACAGCCACATCCGGTACGGACGGCGCAGGGCCGGCTGCCGCCGGCGCAGCACGCTCAGGGCCACGATCTGGGCCAGGGCCTGGACGATGACCATCACGGTGGTCAGCAGCTGGATCAGGGTGGCGAGGTCGGTGTGACGGCCGATCAGGAAGCCCACGGCGGTGATCACGCCCATGGTCGCGAGGCCGAGCATCGGGAAGCGGTGCTCGGGGTGCAGCTTCTCGTAGGGCCGGAAGAAGACGCGGTCGCGGGCGGCGTCGTAGGGCACCCGGGAGCCGCCGAGCAGCCCGGTGAAGACCGAGGCGAACGCGGTGACCAGGATCAGCACGGTCACCGTGTCGGCGGCGCCCTTGCCCCAGGTCTCCTCCAGCACGGCTGAGGCGACCGAGGTGGAGGCGATGTCGTGCGGGTCGGTCATCCGCTGCCAGTCCACGACGCCGAGGGTGCCGATCTGGAGCAGCAGATAGATCGCCATGATGCCGAGGATGGAGAGGATGATCGAGCGCGGCAGCGTACGGCCGGGGTCCTTGATCTCGGCGCCCATGTAGGCCGTGGTGTTGTAGCCGAGGTAGTCGTAGATGCCGATGGTCAGGCCCGCGGCGAAGCCGAGCCAGAAGTGGTTGCTCGTCAGGTCGAAGGCGCCCGCGGGGTAGGTGAAGGCCCGGTGCGGACTGAAGTCGGTCGCGGCGGCGATGATCACCAGGAGGACCGAGGCGATCATCACGGTCCACATCACGGCGGTGATCCGGGCGATGTGCTCGATGCCGCGCCAGAGCAGGATCACGACCAGGGCGATGATGCCCAACCCGATCAGGTCGCCGGAGGTCTGCCCGAGCCCCGGGGCCAGATAGCCCAGGTACTGCACGAAGCCGACCACGCCGGTGGACATGATCAACGGGATGAAGAGCATCGCCGTCCACACGAACAGGAACGGCATCAGCCGGCCCGTGCGGTACTGGAAGGCCTGGCGCAGATAGACGTAACTCCCGCCGGAGCCGGGCATCGAGGCGCCCAGCTCGGCCCAGACCAGTCCGTCGCACAGCGCGAGGACGGCACCCGCGACGAAGCCGATGACCGCCTGTGGGCCGCCGAACGCGGTGACCATCAGCGGGATCGTCACGAAGGGGCCGATGCCGCACATCTGGCTCATGTTGATGGCCGCGGCCTGGAACAGGCCGACACGACGGACGAAGCCACCCGTGGGCGGCGGACTACCGGACATGGGGACTCCTGACGCCACGGGTGCTCTCTACGACACCCGGCGGGCTGACTGGCCGATAAAGTTAAGGAGCCTTACTAGCGGCGTCAAGTCTGCGTGGGGAATGCGTGAGAATGGTGCGATGGCCGCCAGCGAAGTCATAGAGCAGCACGAACAGCCCTGGAGCCGCCGGCGGCTGCGCAGCACCAACGAGCGGCTCCTGCTGGACCGGCTGCGCGCCCTGGGCGCGGCGTCGCGCGCCCAACTGGCCCGGGAGACGGGCCTGTCGAAGCCGACGGTCTCCAGCGCCCTGGCCTCCCTGGAGACGGCCGGCCTGGTGCACGAGGTCGGCACCCAGGTCCCGGAGCGCGGGCGCACCGCCGTGCTCTACGCCCCCGATCCGGCCGCCGGGTACGCGCTGGGCGTGGACATCGGCCGGGGCTGGCTGCGTGTGGCGGTGGTCGACCTGGACGGCACGGTCGTCGCCCGGGCCGACGTGCGCAACCGGGCCCGCGCCTCCGCCGCGCTCGCCGACCTCGTCGTGGGCACCGCCCGCCAGGTGATCGCCAACTCGGGCGTGGATCCGGCGGAGGTGGTGCACGGGGTGGTCGGCACACCCGGCGTCTACGACGAGAAGCAGCGCCGGGTGCGCTACGCGATGCACCTCCCGGGCTGGGGGCGAGCGGGGCTCGTCGACCGGATGCGCGAGGAGCTGGGTGTACCGCTGGAGGTGCACAACGACGCCAATCTCGCCGCGCTCGGCGAGTACACCTACGGCGTCGGCACGGGCAGCCGGCTGTTCGCGTACATCCTGATCGGCACCGGACTCGGCATGGGCGTGGTCAGCGAGGGGCGGCTGTTCACGGGGGCCCGTGGACTGGCCGGTGAGATCGGTTTCCTGCCCTGGCCGGGCCGGCAGAAGCCCGAGCGGCTGGAGGACGCGGTGTCCGGGCTGGCCGTGGTGGAGGCCGCCCGGGAGTTCGGGATGAGCGGGCAGCTCACGGCGAAGGCGGTCTTCGACGCGGCCCGGCAGGGCAGTCCGGCCGCGCTGCGGGCGGTGGAGCTGGAGGGCGAGCGGATCGCGTACACCGTGGCGGCGGCCGCCGCCGTGCTCGACCCGGACCTGGTGGTGCTCGGCGGCGGCGTCGGTCACAGCGTCGACCTGCTGCTGCACCCCGTCCGGGAGCGGGTGCGCGCCCTCACCCCGCTGCGCCCGCGGATCGCGCCGAGCCGGCTCGGCGAGGACGCCGTCCTGCTCGGCGCGGTGGCCACGGCCCTGGACACGGCCCGGGACCTGGTGTTCGAGCACAGGGCGACCGGCACCTGACGACCCAACCGCGCGGCGGCCCACGGTGATTGACACGACCGGTGCGGCGTCCTAGCTTGAACCAGGTTAGTAAAGTTTCCTAACTTTACGAGGCTGGAGACCGCCGTGTTCCCTCGCCCCGCCCCCGCCCGCCGGTACGCGGTCACCGCGCTGGTCCTCGGCCTGCTCGGCTCGCTGACCAGCGGCGCCTGGGCCGGCGCCCGGCACCCGGCACCGCCGCTCGGGCACCCCCGGACCACCCGTGTCCCCGCGGCGGCCGGCACCGGCACACCGCTCGCCGGCTACGCCATCCAGTCCTCCGCGAAGGTGAGCGACTCCCCGGCGGCCGTCTCCTCCCCCGGCTATCCGGCGAAGGGCTGGTATCCGACGGGACCTCGGTCCACGGTCCTGGCCGCCCTGCTCGCCGACGGGGTGTACGCCGATCCGTTCTTCTCCGCCAACCAGCGGAAGATCCCGTCGGCCGACTTCCAGGTGCCCTGGTGGTACCGCTCCGACTTCACCGTCGAGGACACCGCGCGGCGCACCTCCCTCGACTTCAGCGGAGTGATCTCGGCGGCCGACGTCTATGTGAACGGCCACCAGGTGGCGCGGGCCGCCGACGTCACGGGCGCCTACACGCACCACGAGCTGGACGTCACCTCGCTCGTCAGGCCCGGCACCAACACGGTCGCCTTCCGCGTCCGGCCCAACGACCCGAACAAGGACCTCACCATGGGCTGGATCGACTGGCTCCAGCCGCCGCCCGACCGGAACATGGGCCTCGTCCGGGACGTCCTGGTGCGCAGGGGCGGCCCGGTGGCGCTGCGCGACACCCATGTCGTCACCAAGCCGGCCGTGCCGTCGCTCGCCTCCGCCGACCTGACAGTGAAGGCCGAGGCCCGCAACGACACCGGCAGCCCGGTCACCGCCGAGGTCACCGGGCGCATCGGCGCGACCATCTTCACCCGGCGGGTGCGGCTCGCCGCCCATGAGAAGAGGACCGTCGCCTTCTCCCCCGCCGACACGCCGGGCCTGCACCTCACCTCGCCGAGGGTGTGGTGGCCCGCGGGGATGGGCGGACAGCCGCTGTACGACCTGGATCTGACCGCGTCCGTCGCCCGTACGACGTCCGACACCGCGCACGAGACCTTCGGCATCCGCGATGTGCGGGCCCCGCTGAACGCGGACGGGGCGCGCCAGTACCGGATCAACGGCCGCCGTCTGCTGATCAAGGGCGGCGGCTGGTCGCCCGACGAGTTCCTGCGCTGGGACCGCACCTATGTCGAGGACCGGCTGACGTACGCCCGCGACCTGGGTCTGAACACGATCCGCCTGGAGGGGCACCTGGAGCCGGACGAGTTCTTCGACCTGGCCGACCGGTACGGCATCCTCACCCTGCCGGGCTGGGAGTGCTGCGACAAGTGGGAGGGCAACGTCAACGGTGCCGGCGAGCCCGGCGAGCCGTGGACCGGCGCCGACTATCCGGTGGCCAAGGCCTCCATGGCCGCCGAGGCCGCCCGGCTGCGCGACCACCCGAGCGTGATCTCCTTCCTGATCGGCAGCGACTTCGCCCCCGACGCCACGATCGAGAAGACGTACCTGGACGCACTGAAGTCCGCCGACTGGCCCGATCCGGTCGTCTCCGCCGCCTCGGACAACTCCTCCGCGCGGCTGGGCGGTTCGGGCCTGAAGATGACCGGGCCGTACGACTGGGTGCCGCCCGGCTACTGGTACGCCAAACGGGAGGGCGGGGCCACCGGCTTCAATTCCGAGACCAGCGCGGGCCCGAGCATCCCCACGCTCGACACCCTGCGCCGGATGCTGGCCCCGGCCGAACTGGACACCCTCTGGAGGGACCCGGAGGCGAAGCAGTACCACCGCTCGCCGTCCCCGGTCTTCGGCACGCTCAAGATCTACGACGCCGCCCTCACCGGCCGCTACGGCGCCCCCACCGGTCTCGCCGACTACGTGCGCAAGGCCCAGCTGGCGCAGTACGAGAACGTACGCGCCCAGTTCGAGGCCTACGGGCGCAACGCCACGGACTCCGCCGCACCCTCCACCGGAGTGATCCACTGGATGTTCAACAGCGGCTGGACGTCCCTGCACTGGCAGCTGACGGACCGGTACCTCGACCAGGGCGGCGCCTACTTCGGCGCCAAGAAGGCGAACGAGCCGCTGCACGTCCAGTACTCGTACGACAACCGCTCGGTCGTCGTCGTCAACCACCGGCACGCCCAGGTGAGCGGACTCACCGCCCGCGCCACGCTCTTCGACCCCGACGGCACGCAGAAGTACGACAAGAGGGTGAGCGGGGTGTCGGTGGACGGCGACGGCGCGCACACCACCGCCCTCACCCTGCCGTCCGCGGTGAGCGGACTGTCGTCGACGTATCTGCTCCGCCTGGACCTGACGGACGCGCACGGCAAGCAGGTGAGCCGGAACGTGTACTGGCTCTCCACCCGGCCCGACACCCTCGACTGGTCCGGTACCACCTGGTACTACACGCCGACGACCGGCTACGCCGATCTCAAGGGGCTGACCTCGATGGCACGGGTGCCGGTGTCGGCGACGGCGAGCACGGAGTCGTCGGACGGCACGTCGACCACGACCGTCACCCTGCGCAACACCGGCCGCGGCAGGACCCCTGCGCTGCTGACGGACGTCCACCTCGTGGGGGCGCAGGGGTCGCCGGTGCTGCCGGTGCACTGGTCGGACGACGAGGTGAGCCTGTGGCCGGGCGAGTCGGTGACGCTGACCGCGACCTGCCGGACGGACGATCTGCACGGCTCGGTTCCGGCTGTGCGGGTCTCCGGCTGGAACACCCCGGAACGGACGGTGCCGGCGACCCGACTCGGCGGGGGTGGGCCGCTCGGGCCCACCCCCGGCCGGTTCAGCCGACGTTGAGCGCGGTGTCGTCCACGACGAACGACGTCTGGTACTGGGCGCCCTCGGTGCCGGTGAACTTCAGCGTGACGGTCTGCCCGGCGTAGCTGCTGAGGTCGAAGCTGCGCTGGGTGTATCCGGAGGCCGCGTTGAGGTTCGAGTAGGTGGCCAGGGTGCCGAGGACCGTGCCGGAGCTGCCCAGCACCTGGACCTTCAGGGTGTCGTAGGCCGTGCTGGTCGAGGTCTCGGCCGTGTCTACGTGCAGGTAGAAGCTGAGCGTCGCCTTCGAGCAGCCGGACGGGATGCTCACCGACTGGGAGAGGGTGTCGGTGGTGGCGGTGCCGTAGCCGTCGAGCCAGGCGTAGTACGAGCCCGCATGGGCCGGCTCACCGGTCGAGTTGGTGATGACCCCGCTGGACGCGCTCCAGGTGCTGTTGCCGGACTCGAAGCCGTTGTTGCCGAGGAGCTGGGCGGCGGTGCAGGTGCCGGTGCCGCCGCCCCCGCCTCCTCCGCCGCCGCCGCTGGTGCCCGAACCGGCCAGCCAGGCGGTGGCGTTGAGGGCGAGGGCCGCGTTGGTGGCGCCGGAGTCGTTCCAGCCGTCGTACAGGGTGTTGCCGGACTGGCCGGTGCCGTCGTCGATCGGGGAGCTGTCGCCCCAGAAGGCGACGCGGCCGCTGCCGAAGGTGCTGGTGAGGAAGAAGGCGCCGGTGTTGCCGGAGTAGCCGCTGCGGTAGACCAGGCCCTTGACGGACGAGTTGTCGGACGGCTTGAGGGTGGCCGTGGTGCCGTCGGCGATCAGGCTCTTGGTGACGGTGCCGAACGAGCCGTGCAACACCGGATCGGTGCTGTCGCTGATCGCGGCCGGGTAGCCGGAGCTGATGTCCAGCGAGTCGATGGAGAAGCCGAACGGGTCGGTGGAGTCGACGCTGTTGTTGGTCATCAGGTCGTTGAGGATCTGGACCGCGTCGTAGCCGTCGTTGTTGCGGTCGGCCCCGGTGTGGTCTGAGATCATGAACAGACCGCCGCCGTTCTTGACGAAGTTCATGATCGCCGTCTTCTCGGCGGTGGTGAACTTCGTGTTGGGTTCCGGCAGGACGAGCGTGTCGAAGTTCGACAGGTCGGTCGAGGACGAGCCGCCGTAGCTGAGGCTGGAACCCGACGGCAGCGTCTTCAGGCTGTAGTCGCCGGTCTTCTGCAGCGCCACCCCCCAGGAGGAGAGGGCGCCGGTCCAGTCGGTCTCCGAGGAGGGCGAGGAGTCCTGACCGAGCGGGTCGGGCTGGCTGGTGGAGATGATCCAGTCGGCGTTCCCGGCCGTCTCGGCGTGGGCGTTGTCGAACAGGATGCGGTGCGGGGTCGCCGCGTGGGCGGCGGTGCCGCTGCCGACCTGGACGGCGGCCCCGGTGAGGAGCAGCCCGAATCCGGCCAGGGCGGTGGTGAGTCTGCGGCGGGATCTCCTGGATCCAAGCATCCGACGAACCTCCATGAGGGGTGGGGAGAGGCGGTGCGGCGCCAAGTCTGCGCGCGTAGAGCCCGCTTGAGGGTTCTACACGCGTCAAATGCTTGAAAGGTACATGGCATGAAGGTCCGATGAACAGAGAACTGCCGCGACAACCGAAGTGGAGTGCCTCCGCTTACAGCGGGCAGATGGTGGACGGGAGGCAAGACCAAAGGGGTGGACATGGAGATCTCGGGCATCATCAGCGCCATTGTCATCGGGCTCGTCATCGGCGTCCTGGGACGCCTGGTCGTCCCAGGACGACAGCACGTCGGCATCCTGTGGACCATCGTCGTCGGCATCGTGGCCGCGCTGCTGGGCTCGGCCATCGCCGCCGGGTTCGGCGTCGCCGACACCAAGGGGCCCGACTGGATCGAGTGGTTCATCCAGATCGCCCTGGCCGCCGTGGGCATCGCGGCGCTGGACCGGGCGCGGGTGCGCCGCTGACCCGGGCTCACGTCCCGTAGAGGTAGGGGGTCGTGGTGCTCAGCGCGTGGAAGCCGAGGCCCTCGAGGATCGGGCGGCTCATCGGCGAGGCGTCGATCTGGAGGTAGCGGTAGCCGCAGGCGGCGGCGACGCGGGCGCGGTGGGCGACCAGGGCGCGGTAGACGCCCCGGCCCCGCCAGGCCTCGACGGTGCCGCCGCCCCAGAGCCCGGCGAACCCGGTGCCGGGCACCAGCTCCGTCCGGGCCGCACCGACGGGTTCGTCCCCGGCGAGCGCGACCACGGCGACGACCGTCCCCGGGTCGGCGGCGAGCCGGGCGAGCAGCCGGTGCCGCAGCCGGGTGCCGTCGGTGCCGAACGCCTTCTCGTGCACGTCCACGACCAGGTCGACGCCGGCCGGGTCGGTGGCCCGCACGAGACGGACGCCCGCGGGCGGTTCGGTGTGTGAGGCGAGCCGATCGGTCTCGGCGATCAGCAGCGTCTCGTCGGGCTCGGCCCGGAATCCGGCGGCGCGCAGCCGCGCCCCGAGGTCGTCCGGCCGGTCGTGGCCGTAGAGCTTCCATTCGAAGTCACGCCCGAGACCGGTGAAGTAGGCGATCTGCTCCTGGATCGCGCGGTCCGCGCCCGCCGGTTCCAGACCGGACCAGAGCACACCGTTCCAGCCCTGCGCGTCCGCGACCTGACGCACCACCGCGCCGGCCCGTTCGATCCGGGCACCGGGGCCGTCGGGACGCGCGTGTTCGCGCATCTCCCGGTCGTAGCGGGCCAGCATCGTCGTGTGATCCATGCCCGCCACTCGACCATGAGAGTTCGGCCCGGTCAACGGGATCAGCCTTCCCGGACCGCCGGCCGTACGGCGGCCAGGCAGGCGCTGAGCCGGGCTCGGTGGTGGGCCGTGCAGTCGACGCTGGACTGGATGTGCGCGATGTGCCCCTGGACGAGGGCGGCGGTCTCGGGCCACGCACTCGGCGGGCGGAGGGAGCCTGCCGGGGGCGGAGAAGCACGGCAGGCTGGCGCGGATCATCTCGGTGGTCGGTCCGGAGTCCGGCAGGCCGCGGATCCGCCGGCCTTCGGGTCCGTGCTCGTGGCCGCGGACGGCCGGGGACCGCAACCCGGTGGCCGGCGGCGATCACACCCGCCTTCCGGAGTTCGAGCCGGCCCGCCGGCCGGCCTCCCGCCCGGCACCGAAGAGCGTGCGGCGGCCACCGTCTGCACGTCCGGCGAGCACTGCCCGATGTGCGCGGCCGCGCACGCCTGGACGAGGCTCGGCCGCATCGTGTACGCCGCTTCGTCCGCCCAGTCGACGAAGTGGCCGGCCGAGTCGGGCGCGCCGGAGGCGCCGGTGCCGCCGCTGCCCGGCCACGAGGTCGCGCCCGGCGTCGCCGTCGAGGGCCCCGTGCCGGCGCCGGCGCCTGCGGTGCGGGAGCTGCACCGCCGCTTGCAGGGGCAACGCTCCCGAGAATCAGCCGAGTTCGAGCGTGGTGACGCCGAACACGCGGTGCCGGGCGTACTCGCGGACCGCCCCGGTGTACATGCGGGCGGTCTCGAACGAGGCCCGCAATCCGGCCCCTTCGGCGAGCGCGACCCCGGCCGCGTTCGGCTCGGGCACGTCGATGGCGACCTCGCGTCCGTCGGCGTCGGCCGTGAGCGCCGCGAACAGGGCGCGGGCGTCGTCGGCGGTGTCCGCGAAGAGCGGGCCGATGCGCAGGCTGTCGTGGCCGGGGCGCAGCACGCCGTATCCGGTGACGCGGGTGCCGTCGTGGCGGACGAAGGCGTGGTGGCCGGGGCCGGTGAGCCACTCGGCGAGGAAGCGCGGACGGTCGGCCGGGGAGCAGGCGCTGTCGTAGGCCGTGATCGCGGCGAGGTCGGCGGAACCGGCCGGACGGACGCCCGCGGGCTTCCCGGACCGCGAGGCGGTGCCGGTGAACCGGATGGTGCGGTGGGCGAGTTCGAAGCCGGACTGGCGGTAGTTGTCCTGCTGGGCGACCACGCCGTCCAGGCCGACGGTGCGTTCGCCGGCATGGGCGAGGGCGGTCTTCCACGTGGTGAGGCCGTGGCCGTGACCGCGCAGGTCGGCGCGGACGAGGTAGCAGCCCAGGAAGGCGTAGTCCGAGCCGTGGTTCACCACGGAGATGGCCGACACCGGCTCCCCGTCGATCCGGCCGAGGAAGAACCCGTCGGGATCCTGGGCGAAGAAGGCGGGCCCGTCGGACAGTCCGGGATTCCAGCCCTCCGCCGCCGCCCATCCGGCGATCACGGGCCAGTCGTCGAGGGTGGCCTGTGTGACGACGAGGTCGTGGGGGGCCGCAGAGGTCATAGGTGCGCTCCATTTCCGTCGGGACCGGACTGCCGTGCCGCATCCTTCCGGATCAACGGGGGCCGCGCCACGGCAGGATCAGCCGTCGCGCGCCGCGCGCCCCGGCCGTTCAGGGCACGCAGCAGCGGCAACAGCGAGGCGACGACGAACATCCCGAAGAGGGTGATGGGCAGCAGCCCTACCGGGCGCAGCAGGCCCGCCGGATCCGCTTTCACCCAGGGCCAGTTGACGTACCAGTTGGCGAGGGCGTCCAGCGGCGCCACGACACCCGCCAGCCGGGCGCCCCCGGACCCCGCCCGGAGCGCCAGGACGACGATCAGTGGGTCGAGGAGGACCAGGGCGAGGAAGAAGACCTGCAACGGAAGCGGGCCGAAGGCCGCATAGGCGTGGAGCCCGCCCCGCGCCAGGTCGAGGACGTGGGAGCAGGTTCCCTCCAGGAAACCGCCGGCGTAGACCACGAGGGTCCAGCGCGCCCGGCGTGGCAGCGCCCGCCATCGTCCCCGTATGCCGTCCGTCACCGGGTCAACGTACTGCATCCCGCCGCGCCGCCGGCTCGCACCCGCGCGAAGCCCCACCGGGCCGGCGTCCGGTGGGGCTGGGGAGGGGACGGGTCAGCGGGTGCGGCCCGGGCGGAACCGCCGGTAGAGGACCGAGCCCGTGAGGAGGAGCGCCGCGCTGCCGGCGACGGCCGGTGCGGTGACGTCCGTGCCGGTGTGGGCCAGCGTGGCCATCGGCGGCTGCGGGGCCGGCCGCGGGTGGGAGCGGTGCCTCGGGGCCGGCGGCTTCGGGGCCGGACTCTGGGGGTGGCGCGGGGTGCGGGGGTGGCGCGGGGTCTGCGGCTGGTCACCCGGGCCGTTGACCGACTGGTTGCCCAGGGCCGGGTTGAGCAGGCCGACCACGTTGACGCTGTTGCCGCTGACGTTCACCGGCAGGTCGACGGGGAGTTGGATGCCGTTGCCGGAGAGCACGCCGGGCGAGTCCTTCGCGCCGCCGTGTGCCGAGGCACCGCCGGACGCCGCGGACCCGGCCTTTCCGGCACCGCGGTTCGCGCACGCGTTGCCGGCGGCCGGGTTGAGCAGCCCGACCACGTTCACGGTGTTGCCGCACACGTTCACCGGCACGTGCACCGGGAGCTGGATGCCGTTGCCGGAGATCAGCCCCGGCGAGTCGGCCGCGGAGCCGTCGGCGGTGGCGCCGTCGGCCGCGAAGGCGGCGGACACCGGCAGCGCCACGGCCATCGCGCCGGTGGCGGCGACGACGGCGATCACACCGTTACGGGTAGCCCGTCTCATAGGTTCCCTGCCTTCCAGACTTCGTCGCGGGCACTCACCCGCCCCCCTTAAAACGCATGAGAACCATCCGAGTTATGGCTTATCGGCATTTCACTCGCACGAGTGACGCAGTTATCGAACTGCTCGTAAAGCCGAACAACGACCACGAAAAGGAGCGAAGCCTACGGCACCGGGTGCCACCCCGGCTCGCCGGGAGGCGGGCCGGCCGGGCCCCGCTTATGGTGAACCGAGGGCGCCGTCCCCGGTCCGCGACAGGCGTCCCGGGAGGCGATCGATGCAGGCCAAGCCGTCCACACGGCCCGCCGTGCGGCGCTGCGCGGCTACCGGAGCCCTCGCCCTGGCACTGCTCGGGGCGGGACTGCCCGCGGCCGCGGGCGACCGGCCGCAGCCCGACCTGTCCCACTTCTACCGGCAGAAGGTGACCTGGGCGGCCTGCAAGGGCCCCGACATGCCGAAGGACCTCCAGTGCGCGAAGGTCACCGTCCCGCTCGACTACGCCCGGCCCGGCGCGGGCACGCTCGACGTGGCGCTGGCCCGCTACCAGGCCACCGGCAAGAAGCAGGGCTCGGTACTGCTGAACTTCGGCGGCCCCGGTGGCGCCGGCATATCCGGACTGGCCACCGACAGCAAGGAGTTCATGGACCTGACCAACGGCTATGACGTGGTCACCTTCGATCCGCGCGGCGTCGGCCGGTCCTCCCCCGTCAGCTGCGGCGAGGGCGGCGCGGACGCCTCGGCCGCGACGGGCGGCGACGACGGCCTCGCGCACCCGCAGGCGCTGCTCGCGAACTTGCGGAAGGCCGCCGTCGAGTGCGCCCGGCACTCCGGCCCGGTGCTGGCCCACATAGGCACCGTGAACGCCTCCCGCGACCTGGACGTCATCCGCCAGGCGCTGGGCGACAAGAAGCTCAACTACCTCGGTTTCTCGTATGGAACGCGGCTCGGCGCGGTGTACGCGGCGCAGTTCCCGCACAAGGTCGGCCGGCTCGCCCTCGACGGGGTGGACACCCTGACCGAGCCCCTGACCGAGCAGGGGCTGGCCGGAGCCGAGGGCCAGCAGACCGCGCTGGACGACTTCCTGGACTGGTGTACGACGGACGTCGCCTGCCCGTTCGGTCAGGACCGGCGTGCGGCCGGGGACCAGGTGGTCCGGCTCGTGCACTCCCTGGACGGGAAACCGGTCCCGACGGACTTCGGCGGCTCGTTCTCCGGACAGGACCTGGTGGGCACCATCGGGCAGGGCCTCTACAGCAAGCAGCTGTGGCCCTCGCTGGAGCGCGCCCTCTCCTCGCTGGTCCAGGACGGCGACACGCGCGGCGTACTGGCCTTCGCCTCCGGGGGCTCCGGCCTGCCCCTCGGCGGAGACCGCGAGAACAGGCGTCTGGTCGACCCGCAGGACGTCCCGGTGGACAACCTCGACGCCGCGCTGATGGCGATCGACTGCGCCGACGACCCCGACCGGCCCGACGCGGCCCAGCTCACCAAAGAGCTCAGGGCCATGCAGGCCGAGTACGAGCAGGCCTCGCCGGTCTTCGGCCGCTACCGGCTCACCCAGCTGCTCATGTGCTACGGCCGCCCCAAGGGCACTGACTTCATCCGCGAGCGGGTGAAGAACGTCGACTCGGCGAAGATGCTGCTCGTGGGCACGCGCGGCGACCCGGCGACGCCGTACCGGTGGACGGTGGAGACGGCCGCACGGCTCGGCTCGTCGGCGGTGGTGCTCGACAACAAGGGCGATGGCCACACCGGCTACTCGTCCTCCTCGTGCGTGCACCAGAAGATCAACGACTTCCTGCTCTACGACACCCTGCCGCCGAACGGCAGCTCCTGCCCGGCGGACGGCGCTGACTGGAGCGCCACCACGAACACCACCTCCTGACGAGGGCTGGGGACGCAAGCGGGTGACAGCCGCGGATGCGGCGCAACCCTCCGCTCCGTCCGGCCGTCACACCGAGCAGGCGTGCTCCGGCCGCCGCAGCCCGTACGTGCCCACGACAGGGGGGACGCCCATGCGCATCCGCGCCGCCATCGCCGTACCCGCCGCCTCGGCCGCCACGGCGGTCCTGCTGCTGACCGCGCCGCAGAGTCGGGCCGCCGCGGCCCATGCCCAGCCCGTCCGCTGTGCCGAGAAGTCGCTGACGGTCCGGGCGAAGGCCGCGGCCGGCGAGCCCACCGTGCTGCGCGTCGGTGTCACCAACCAGGGCGCCCGCGCGTGCGTCGTCGACCGCGTGCCCACGGTGACCTTCGGGAACCTGGACGGCGCCGCGCTGCCGACACCGCACGGCGGCGCCGGAAGCCACCGGCTCGCCCCCGGCCGCACCGCCTACGCCGACGTCCGCACCATCGCCGACCCGGCGGACCCCGAGGCCCGCCGGGTGGGCGCTGTGACCGTGGCCGCCTCGGCCGCCCACCGGGGCCGCTCCTTCACCGCCGCGCAGCTCGGCACCGGGAGGCGGGTCCTGGTGTGGGAGCCGGTGACGACGTGGTGGCAGCCCACGCGAGCGGCCGCGGACCGGGCCGTCGGCCTCAGCTGAGGACCACCTCGGGGTCGTACACGTCCAGCCACCGCGCGAGGTCCAGGGTGCGCTCCAGGCCGCGCCGGGCCGCCTGGGTGCTGACCGGCGCCTCGCGTTCGGCGGCCTGCCGGAGCCGCTCGCGGTCGACGAGGTCGAAGACCCGGTGGGAGGGCCGCGAGAGCAGCTCCTTGGCCTGCTCCTGGAGGGCCCGGGCGTACCGCGGGTCCTGCGTGGACGGGTAGGGGCTCTTGACCCGCTCGTACACCGAGCGTGGCAGGACGTCCGCGGCCGCCTCCCGCAGCAGGCTCTTCTCCCGGCCGTCGAAGGACTTCAGCGCCCAGGGGGCGTTGTAGACGTACTCGACGAGCCGGTGGTCGCAGAACGGCACCCGGACCTCCAGGCCGACGGCCATGCTCATCCGGTCCTTGCGGTCGAGCAGGGCGCGTACGAAGCGGGTCAGGTGCAGGTGGCTCATCCGCCGCATCCGGTACTCGAAGTCGCTCTCGCCGTCCAGCCGCTCGATGCCGGCGACGGCGGTGCGGTACCCGTCGGCGACGTAGCCCTCCAGGTCCAGGGACTTGGTGAGGTCGGCGCGCAGCACCTCGGCGTCGTCGCCCATGAGCCGGCCCATGCTGACCAGCCACGGAAAGGTGTCGGCGCGGCGCGCCTGCTCGTCGAAGAACTGCAGGTAGCCGCCGAAGACCTCGTCGGCGGACTCGCCGGACAGGGCCACCGTCGACTTCTCGCGGATGGCGCGGAAGAGCAGCAGCAGAGAGGCGTCCATGTCGCCGAAGCCGGCCGGCAGGTCGCGGGCACGGATCACCTGCTCGCGCACGGCGGGATCGGCGAGGGACTGCGCGTCGAGGACGATGTCCTGGTGATCGGTGCCGGCGAGCTTGGCCACGTCGTGCACGAACGGCGTGTCGGGGGTGCCGCGCAGTTCGTCCGCGACGAAGTTGTCGGCCTGGCCGACGAAGTCGACGGCGAAGCTGCGCACCTGCTCGCCCTGCTCGGCGAGTTGCCGCGCCGCGATGGCGGTCATCGCGGAGGAGTCGAGGCCACCGGAGAGCAGGGTGCAGCGGGGCACGTCGGCGACCAGCTGCCGGCGCACGATGTCGTCGAGGAGCGAGCGCACGGTGGCGATGGTGGTGTCGCGGTCGTCGGTGTGCGGACGGGTCTCGAGGCGCCAGTAGACGCGCGTGGACAGGCCGGAGCGGTCGACGGTGACGACCGTGCCGGGCTCGACCTCTCGCATGCCGTCCCAGATGCCGTGTCCGGGTGTCTTGATCATGACGAGCAGCTCCCGCAGCCCGTCCAGCGCGACCCGGCGGCGGGCCAGCGGATTGGCGAGGATCGCCTTGGGCTCGGAACCGAACAGGACGCCGTCGGAGGTGGGGTGGTAGTAGAACGGCTTGATGCCCATGCGGTCGCGGATCATCACGAGCTTGTCGTGACGGCCGTCCCACACGGCGAACGCGTACATCCCGTTGAGCCGTTCGGCGACCGCGTCACCCCATTCGAGGTAGCCGTGCAGCACGACCTCGGTGTCGGAGTCGGTGGTGAACCGGTGACCGCGGCCCTCCAGTTCACGGCGCAGTTCGGTGAAGTTGTACGCCTCCCCGGAGTACACCATCGCCAGGGTTCCCTCGGGGGTGTCGAGGGACATCGGCTGACGGCCGCCGGGAAGGTCGATGATCGCGAGCCGGCGGTGGCCCAAGGCGGCCGGGCCCTCGCTCCAGGTGCCGCGGTCGTCCGGGCCGCGACAGGCCATCGTCTCGGTCATCGCATGCAGTGTGGGGGCCTCCGTGGCCAGGTCACGGTCGAAGGAGACCCATCCGGTGATGCCGCACATGCGCTGCCTCCTGCCTCCGGCTCGCCGCCGCATCCCGCGCTCACCTGGGCGTTCCCGGGTGAACCAGGGACCGGGCGGCAAACCAGTTGTATCGAGCACCTATACGACGAGCCTCCGTCGGTTGCCTCAGGCAGTCAACTCGGGGGTAACACGGACGACCCACAGCCCTCATGGTTTCAGCCGTGTTTTGCTCGCGCGAAATCCCGCGAAACCCGTGCCGCCGGACCCATGCCGCCACGAACAGGCCACAGGCAAAAACTTGTCCAAGCTGCGCGTGTGTCAGGGCTTCTCGCTCACGAACCGGTCCAGTACGGCGGTCAGCTCGGCCGGCTTCTCCAGCGGCAGCTCATGGCCCGCGTCGAGGATGCGGACGACCGCGTCCGGATAGGCCTTGGCCATCCGGAGCATCTGCCGCACGGGCAGCTGCACGTCGTGGTAGCCGTGCACCATCAGGGTGGGCGTGCGGATCTCGGCGGCCCGGTCGAGGACGTCGAAGGCGCGCATCGCCCCGTACAGCGTCATCACGACCTCGCGCGGCGTCGCGGCGGAGGCGCGGATGTGCGCGCGGATCTCCTCGCGCGGATGACCGGGCGCGAAGGCGCGCTGGATGTTCGCGGCCACGAACAGGCGATACGGCACCAGGGTGGAGGCGGCCATGAGCAGGCCCCGGCCACGGCTGTACGTCATCCGCCCGATGGAGCCCACCAGCACCATGCGCTCCACCCGCTCGGGGTGGGCCAGCGCGATGGTCTGCGCGATCATCCCGCCCATCGAGTGGCCGACCGGCACGAACCGTTCGACGTCCAGGTGGTCGAGCAGGGCCAGGACGTCCTGCGCCAGCTCCGCGATGGTGCGCACCCCGGCCCCGGTGCTCTCCCCGTGGCCGCGCAGGTCCAGCCGGATCACCCGGCGTCTTTCGGAGAAGTGCGCGATCTGGTGGTCCCATCGGTGCCGGTCGGCGGTCCAGCCGTGGACGAACACCAGGGGCACCTCCCGTGCGTCACGGGGACCCTCGTCGTCGTACGTCAGGGCCGCTCCGTCGACTTCGAGCTGTGGCATTGAGGCCTCCTGGGGTGCGCCGCGGTCCGGTTACTGGCCGGTACGGTAGCCGCCCGCAGGGCACCGCGTCACCGTTGTCGGGCACGGGATTCCGTGACCCCTTCCGGCGCGGATCACCCCGAATGCCGGACCCGTCGCGAGGACCTATCGTGCTGTCATGGAGCACGCACTGAGTCCCGCGACCCTCGCCGAACTGCGGCGACCGCGTCCGTATCCGGCGGTGTCCGTGCTGACCCCCACGCACCGCCGCGAACCCCAGAACGGGCAGGATCCCGTCCGGCTGCGCAATGTGGTCACCGAGGCGCGCAGGCGCCTGGAGTCCGATCCCGCCGTCACCCGCGAGCGGCGCAACGACGTCGTGGCGCAGCTCGACCGGGCATTGGCGGAGGTGGATCTGGCGCATGCCGAGGACGGCCTGGTGATCTTCGCCGCCCCGGGCGAGCACCAGGTGTGGTCCCTGGCCCGTCCCGTCCCCGAGCGGGTGGTGCTCTCGGACACCTTCCTCACCCGCAACCTGGTCGCCGCACAGGCCGCCGAGCGCCCGTTCTGGGTGCTGTCCGTCTCCGCTGACCGCGTCACCCTGTGGAGCGGCGGCGAGGATCGTGTGGTGGAGGACCGCTCGGGCGGCTTCCCGCTCGAGCGCAGGCAGGAGAACTTCGACCCCGAGCGCCAGATGCGCACGGGTGGCCTGCCGAGCACCTTCAGCGACGAGGGCACCCGGCAGTTCCTGCGCGAGGCGGACACCGCCATGAGCACGGTCCTGCGCGAGCAGCCACGGCCGCTCTACGTCACCGGCGAGCAGGCGGCGCTGTCCCTGCTGGACGAGGTCGGCAGCGCCGCCAAGGTGGCCGTCCACGTCCCGCACGGCGGCCTCGCGCACGCCGGTCCCGACGCGGTGTGGCAGGCGCTGCGGCCGGTGCTGGAGGCCGAGGCCCGCAAAGGCACCACGGCCGTGGTCCGGGAGCTGACCTCGGCACGCGGTCACCGCACCTTCGCCGCCGGTCTCGACGAGCTGTGGCAGAGCGCCCGGGAAGGCCGGGTGCGGCTGCTCGCCGTGGAGGAGAACTACCGCGCGACCGTCAGTGACCTCGGTGAACACCTGGTGCCGGCCGAGCGCGGCGATCTGGACGCCCGCGAGGACATCGTGGACGAGATCGTCGAGCAGTGCCTGGAGACCGGCGCCGAGGTCCGCTTCGTGCCCGACGGCACACTGGGCGACGCCAACGGGATGGCGGGCGTACTGAGGTACTGAGGCCCGGGCGGTCCCCCGCGCTCCCCGGCGCCCCGAAGCAGCGCTCCCTGCGCGGCGTACGCTACGGCGTGATCGTCGGGGTTAGGGAGCGCACGCATGGGTGACCTGCTGGGAGTGGCGGTACTGGGAGCCGGACACATGGGAGCCGACCACATACGTCGTCTCGACCAAGTGGTCAGCGGAGCCAGGGTCGCGGCGGTGGCCGACCCCGATGTCGAGCGGGCCGGGGATGCGGTGGCCGGCCTCGAGGGAGTGACCGTGCACGCCGACCCGGCGGCCGCGCTCGACGCGCCCGGGGTCGGGGCCGTGCTGATCGCCTCCCCCGGCCCCGCCCACGAGGAGGCCCTGCTCGCCTCGTTCGCCCGCGGGCTGCCGGTGCTGTGCGAGAAGCCCATGGTGCCGGACTCCAGCGGTGCGCTGCGGGTCGTGGAGGCCGAGGCACGGCTGGGCCGCCGGCTGGCGCAGATCGGGTTCATGCGCCGCTACGACGCCGAGTACCGGCGGCTGAAGGCGCTGCTGGACGGCGGCGGTCTGGGCCGGCCCCTGATGCTGCACTGCACCCACCGGAATGTCTCCTCCCCCGGCCACTTCACCAGCGCCATGCTGATCAACAGCTCCGTCTCGCACGAAATCGACGCGGCCCGCTGGCTGCTCGGGCAGGAGCTGACGGCGGTGACCGTGCTGCGTCCCGCGCCGTCCGCGGAGGCCCCCGAGGGCCTGCTCGATCCGCAGTTCGTGCTGTTCGAGACCGCAGGCGGCGCTCTGGTCGACGTCGAGGTCTTCGTGAACTGCGGTTTCGGCTACCAGGTGCGCTGCGAGGCCGTGTGCGAGAAGGGCAGCGCGCGGATCGGCGACGCGCACACCATGGTGGTCACGACGGCGGACGGCGCCCGCGAGGAGGTGGCGCAGGACTATCTCGTCCGCTTCGCCGACGCCTACGACCGCGAGGTGCAGGCCTGGGTCGACGCCACCCGGCGGGGCGAGGTCACCGGCCCGAGCGCCTGGGACGGATACGCGGCATCCGCCGTCGCCGAGGCGGGGGTCCGGGCGCTGGAGACCGGCGGCCGTACTGCCGTCCACCTGGCCCCGCGCCCGGACCTGTACGCCGAGGTCAGCCGCTGACGCTCGTGGCACCCGTCTCCAGGTGTCCGGTGAAGCGTCGCGACCAGGTCGCGTCGGAGTCGACGGTCACCGTGAAGTCGTACCAGCCGTTCTGATAGGCGACCGCGTTGAAGTAGTCCTCCGTCGAGGCACCGGCGGCGACGGTGTAGGTCCAGGGCCCGTCGCCGCGGTAGTGGTTGGAGGTGATGGTGAACTTCACCGACGACGAGCCGGAGTTGGCCATCTTGAAGTAGACGGCCAGTCTGCCCGTGCCCGGTTCGACCGCGTACCGGGTGCTCACCTCGGCCGTCTTGCCCGCCCTGGTCGCGTCGCCCTGGAAGCGACGCAGGAAGCGGTTCGGACCGACCATGGTCAGGTCGTACTTGCCGCCGCCGAAGCCGGTGCCGATGTTGAAGTAGTCCGAGGCGGTGCCGCCCGCGTCGACCGTGTACTGGTAGGGCGTGGTGTCTCGGTAGGCGTTCGGATGGATGGAGAAGTGGGCCGCCCGGGACGCCGGCGCGCCCTGGTTGGTCATGGTGAACCAGGCCAGGATCTTGCCGGCCGCGCCGAACTCCAGGTGGTCCAGGTAGCCGCCCGGCTGGTACGGCAGCGCGCGGGCCGGGCGGGTGCCGGGCTCCTGGGCGGGCAGGGCGTTGTCGGTCGGCACCGGGTTGGGCAGCGGGCCGCAGGTGCTGAGGCCGATGACGCTGGTGGCGGGCAGGGAGACCGGGCCGTGGACCGGGTTGGCGAAGTCGAAGACCCCGGTGAGGTCACCGCTGACCTTGCGGCGCCAGTCGCTGATGTTGGCGCACTTGGCCGGCTTGCCCAGGGCCGCCGTCCAGGTCTCCAGGAAGCGGAGCACCGAGGTGTGCTCGAAGACCTCCGAGGAGACCCAGCCGCCGCGCGTCCAGGGCGAGATGACGAGCAGGGGGACGCGGAAGCCGAAGCCGTACGGCACACCGTTGAGGAACTCGCCGGCCGTTCCGGCGGGCGGCGCGGGCGGGGGCACGTGGTCGAAGAAGCCGTCGTTCTCGTCGTAGTTGAGGAACAGGACGGTCGAGTCGAAGACGTCCTGGTCGGCGGCAAGGGCCTGGTAGACGAGGTTCACGAAGTGGGCGCCGTCGCCGGGCGGGGCGTAGGGGTGCTCGGAGAAGGCCTGGTTGGGGACGACCCAGGAGACCTGCGGCAGCGTGCCCGCCAGCACGTCGGCCTTGATGGCGGCGGCGATGTCGTCGGGGGTCGAGCCGGTCGCCTTGGGCACCGAGGACATGCCCCGGTCGTACAGCGGGTCGCCCGCCTTGGCGTTCGCGAAGTTCCTGAAGTAGGCGCAGCCGTTGTCGCCGTAGTTGTCGGCGGCGTTCTGGTAGACCTTCCAGCTCACGCCCGCGGCCTGCAGCGCCTCGGCGTAGTTCTGCCAGGTCAGGCCGGACTCGTCGCCGCCGTCGTAGCTGGAGGAGTCGACCTTGCCGCTCCACAGATAGGTGCGGTTGGGGCCGGTGGCGCTGAGTGTGGAGCAGAAGTAGGCGTCGCAGATGGTGTAGTTGTCGGCGAGCGCGTAGTGGAAGGGGATGTCGGAGCGGTCGAGGTAGCCGAGCGAGCGGACGTTGCCGACGCCCGCGACCCAGTTGTCCATGCGGCCCTTGTTCCAGGCGGAGTGCTGCGAGGACCAGGAGTGGGGCAGGTCGCCGTCGCACTGCGCCAGGGTCTCGCCGTCCTTGCCGCCCGCGGACGGGGTCGCGCTGAGCTTCCACGGGTACTGGCGGCCCGTGCCGTTCGGCTGGTTGAAGACCGGGTAGCCGCCGCTGAGGGTGATGCCGCTGCGGTCGTCGAAGCCGCGCACGCCCTTCAGCCGGCCGAAGTAGTGGTCGAAGCTTCGGTTCTCCTGCATGAGGATCACCACGTGTTCGACGTCCTGGATCGTGCCCGTCGCCGCGGTCGCTGCCGCTGCCGTGCGGGTGCCGGCGCCGCCCAGAGCGACACCCGCCGCCACGGATGCGCCGAGCCCCACGAAGCCTCTTCGGCTGATCGGTGTCATTCGCCCCGTCCTCGTCGTCGTCGGTGCCCCTGCGGCACACCGCGCGCCAGCGTGCCCGCGGTGATCGTCAGGGTCCATACCGATGCGGTGAGGCGAAGGTGAACAGGAGTCAAAGTCGGCAGGGCCCCCGTCACACCCCGCCGAACAGGGCGCTCAGTCCCTGTTCCACCACCCCGCCCACGTCCTCCTGTCCCGCCGCCACCACCGCGTAGGTGCGCAGCAGGAAGCGGCGCAGCGCCGACGCGGGGAACTGCAGCAGGGCGAGTCCGTGCGGGGAGTGGAACTCCAGGACCGTGCGGGTGCGGCCGTACGGCCATATCTGCACGTCCCCGTGGCCGGCCGGAGCGCGCAGCCCCTGGTCGAGCAGGGACCGCGCGAAGACCCAGGTGACCTCCTCGCCGTCGAGGGCGGCCTCGGCGGGGAAGTCGACGAAGACGGCCAGGGGGTCCCCCGTGGTGTAGCGCAGCGTGGCCGGCACGGGGAGCTCCTGGTCCTCGGCGGTGATGAGCCGCGCCTGGGCGGACTGTTCGACAGTGATGGCATCCATGCCCTAATGGACTCCGCGGGGCGGCCTCACATGCCGCCAAATCCGGTCAGAATTCGGCAGGTACAAGACGACCGCGGTATATGGGAACACTGGAGTGACGAACATATGAGTGAGCACCGGGCAGACGCGACCCGCTTGCAGCAACTCCCGTAGCGTCGCTACGACTTGGACTGCCGAGCGGGTACGTCATTCGTGCGTCGGGATCACTCCGGGAAGACTCTGGCATATGCCGGAAGCACCACCGTATCGTGTGTTGCCAAATCCCTTACGGGGCGTCGCGGGCTGTGCGACAGTCGTAACGGTCCCCCGCCCCTCCCTGGCCGTATCGTCCCCCAACGGAGTGCGTCATGCCGTCCCCAGTCTCCGCGGACCGACCAGCCGCCCAGCCCCCCGGACGCGGCTCGGTCGAGGCGTTGATCACGCAGGCGAGGCGGCTCAGGGGCGACGTGGATGCCGTGCGGCGGGACACCCGGAACGACGGTTCGGACCCGGAGGAACGCTGGCAGCGGGCCCTGTACGACCTCGCGCTGCACCAACTGGAGGATCTGGACGCCCACTTGGCCCAGCTCCGGGACGGCCCGGACGACGCGCCGGCCGAGCCCGCCGGGGCGCCCGCCGCCCGTCCGGTACCGGACGCCGGCCCGGGCGGGTCGCTGCTCAGCCGCGTCGGCAGCGCCGACTGGAACCTGCTGACCGACGAGGCGACCTGGTCCGGGGAGCTGTACCAGATCCTCGGGCTCGATTCGGCCTCCCCGGCCCTCACCCTGGACGAACTGCCCTCGGTGGTCTTCGAGGACGACCGGCCGGGACTCACCGCGATGGTGACGGACTGCCTGGTCGACGGCAAGCCCATCGACGGGGAGTTCCGTGTCGTACGGCCCGACGGCTCGGTACGGGCGGTGCACATGATGGGCGAACCGGTGCTCGGCGCCGACGGCGGCACGGCCTCGATGTGGGCCGTGCTGCGGGACGTCAGCGAACTGCGCCGCTGCCGGCGCACCGTGCGCGAGACCCGTGACTCGCTGCAGCACCATCGCCGGCAGGAGCAGACCGAACACCGGATCGCGGCCGAGCTGCAGGAAGCCGTGCTACCGCCCTGGCGCGGCTCCCTGCGGCTCCCGCACCAGGGACCGCGGACCCTCGACCTCTCCGCCCGCCGCCTCACCGCGGCGACCACCGCAGCGCTCGGCGGCGACTGGTACGACGTGCTGGAACTGTCCGACGGCGAGACCCTGCTCAGCGTCGGTGATCTCACCGGGCACGGGGTGGCCGTCGCCTCCGGCATGGCGATGCTGCTCGGCGCCGTACGCGGCATGGCCGTGGCCGGGACCCGGCCGGGCGAACTCCTCGGCATGCTCAACCAGTTGCTGGACGCCACCGTTGAGCCCGCCCTCGGCAGCGCCGTCTGCTGCCGCTACCGGCCCGAGACCCACACACTCGTCTGGGCGCAGGCAGGACACCCCGCCCCGCTGCTGTACCGCGACGGGACGGGGCGCATGCTGAAGGCACCCGACGGCGTCCTGCTCGGCGCCACCTCCGGAGCCGTCTACGGACAGGCCGTCGAGACCCTGCGACCGGGCGACCTCCTGCTGCTGTACACCGACGGGCTGGTGCCGGGGCACAGCCCGACCGCGGCCGTGGACCGCCTGCTCGACCTCGCCCCACGGTTCGGCGCGACACGCACCGCTCAGGACTGCGTGCGCACGGTGGCCGAGGAGTTCGGCGGAGCCGGACGCGAGGACGACGCCTGTGTGCTCGTCGCCAGGGTCACCGCATGAGGTGACGTCACCGATGCGGTCCGGCGCACAGGCCCGGTGCCTGTGCGCTCAGGCCTGTGCGCTGCCCGTGCCCTTGGTCCTCGGCTTGGGCAGGGCGAGCCGGATCTGCTCCCGCAGTTCGTGGATCTTCGGATAGCCGGCGTACTCCGCGGTCAGCCGGTACATCTGGCGCAGCCGGTCCCAGGTGCGACGCGAGGAGTTCGAACCCATCGACATCAGGGCCAGCCGTGCGTAGCGGTCGGCCTGTTCGGGGTCGTCGGCGATGAAGCAGGCCGACGCCATGGACAGATGGTCGAAGATCTTCGACCGCTCTCGCCCGTCGATCCGCAGGGCCAGGGCCTTCTCCGCGTAGTGCTGGGCGTGCGCGGCCGCGCTCGGGTCGAACTCGGCCAGCGTGCGGTAGGCGAGGGCCTGCATGCCGTACAGGTCCTCGTCCTTGAAGGTCTGCATCCAGTCCGGCGGTTCGGCGTCCTGCCGGTCGGAGACGAAGAGGTCCTCCGCCTGCCCCAGAGTGCGGCGCATCGCCTGGCCCTTGCCCATCGACGCCTGCGCCCAGGCCTCGATGGTGTGGAACATCGCCTTCGTGCGCGACTGCAGGCGGTCGCCGGCGCCGGACTGGGCGAGCTTCATCAGGTCCAGGGCGTCGTCCGGCCGGCCGAGGTGCACCATCTGCCGGGCCGCCCGCGACAGGGCCTCGCCGGCGCGCGGCCGGTCTCCGCCCTCTCTCGCGGCATGGGCGGCGATGACGAAGTACTTCTGCGCCGTGGGCTCCAGGCCGACGTCGTGCGACATCCAGCCCGCGAGGACGGCGAGGTTGGCGGCGACGCCCCACAGGCGCCGCTGGAGATGGGGAGGATGGTGGTAGGCGAGCATGCCGCCCACCTCGTTGAGCTGGCCCACGACCGCCTTGCGCTGGAGCCCGCCGCCGCGGGCCGCGTCCCAGGCGCGGAACACCTCGACCGAGCGCTCCAGTTCCTCGATCTCCTGCGACCCGATGGGGGCGGCCTCATAACGGTCGAACCCAGCGGGGTCGGCGTGCAGGGGGTCGTCGAGGACGGGGGCGTCGGCCTTCAGTGTCGGGTCGGTGTGCAACCAGTCGTACATGGCGCTGCTGAGTGTGGATCCCGCGGCGAGCGCGGCACCCGCGCCCACCAAGCCGCGTCGGTTGAGCATGAGGTCCATTCCCGTGAATTCGGTGAGGACCGCGGCGGTCCGTTCGGGCGCCCACGGCACACCGTCGGGATGTTCTTCGATCCCGTCGCCCTGCCGCTTTCCCGTACGCCCGTGCCGCACCAGACCGAGGTCCTCGATGGTCACGACACGGCCGAGACGCTCGGTGAACAGAGCCGCCAGCACCCGCGGTACGGGATCGCGCGGGATCTCTCCCGTGTCGATCCACCGCCGAACCCGGGAGGTGTCGGTCGACAACTGGGGGTGGCCCATGGCCGCCGCCTGCTTGTTGACCAGCCTCGCGAGTTCCCCTTTGGACCAGCCGGCCAGGCCGAACAGGTCCGCAAGGCGGGTGTTGGGTTGTCCGCTCACGTCAAGCCCCCAGGTTCTCGGCTGAGTTGACAGTAGCCCGGTGGAGGTTGCCGGGCGACTATTCGCCAGGGTTCGCCAGGGTGCGCCAGATGGTGTGCCACTGGGCATCGGGTGTCGAGTAGGAACGCGCCACCCCGACCCGGTCGCCGCTCGCCTCTTGTGGAGCCTGCGGGTGCATTCCCCAGGGTGCACCCCTGCGGCCGGGCCGGGCAGGCGCACGCTCGCGGTACATGCGATCGGAGTACGGGCTCCCCGGAGCACCGGCCCCGCGCATGTGCGCCGAGCAGGCAACACAGGCAGGCACCGCAGGCACACGAAGGGATCTGTATCTCCCATGTACGCAGCATCGTCCTCCGTGTCCGCCCCGCCCCGGCCGCTGCGTCCCCGCCCCGCGGGTGGCGGGCCGTACCTCGACCCGGTGGCGCGTCCGGGTGGACCCGTCCCGGTCGCGGGCCGGCCCCGGCGCGTCCCGGGCCAGCCCGGCAGCCAACCGCTCAGCGGAAGACTCGACCTGTCCGGCCCCCAGGGCGCGCAGCTGCGCACCGCGATCGCCTCGGTGCACCGGATCTGTCCGGAGTTCGCTCCGGTGCAGGTGCTGCGGCGCAGCGGACGGTCCGTCCTCCTCGTCGGGACGACAGGGCGCAGCACGGCCGTGGCCAAGTGTCTGTTGGACCACTCGCCCGCCTGGGCCGAGCGGTTCCGTCATGAAATAGCCGCATACCGCTCGTTCGTCCGGCACCGGCCCCCGGTCCGTGCGCCGAGGCTGATCGCGGCGGATCCGGACAACTGCACGCTGGTGATCGAGCGGATGCCGGGCCGCGTGGCGGCACTGCAACGGCATCCGGCGGAGGCGCCGCCGCGCGCGGACATCCGGGCCGCGCTGGGCGCGATCTGCCGGGTCAACGCGTGGCGGCCGCCCGCGGGCATCTTCGACAGGCCGCTGGACTACGGCGCCCGGATCTCCCGGTACCACGAGCTGGGTCTGCTCACCGACCGGGACCTCGGCGACCTCCAGAAGCTGCTGCTCGGCATCGCCCACGAGGTGGGCCGCCAGGGGATGCTGCAGTTCTGCCACGGCGACGCCCTGCTGTCGAACATCCTTCTGTCACCGGCCGGTCCAGTGCTGGTGGACTGGGAGCACGCGGGCTGGTATCTGCCGGGGTACGACCTGGCGACGCTGTGGCTGGTCCTCGGGGACGCGCCGGGCGCCCGGCGCCAGATCAGCCAGATCGCCCAGGCGGCGGGCCCAGCCTCCCGGGACGCCTTCCTGGTGAACCTGATGCTGGTGCTGACCCGGGAGATCCGTACCTACGAAACGGCCGTGCAGCGTTCGATGCACGAAGTGGCCCCGGCGGCACCGGGCATGGCCCACCCGGGTGCTGCGCCGTCCGGCGAGGAACAGCGGCTGCTGCTCAGGCGGCTGCACGACGACTGCCAGATGGCCCGCAAGGCCGTCCGAGCGGCGGTCGGCACTCGCTGACGGGGACGACGGCTCCGCGGTGCGCCAGAGCGGCGGCGCACCGCGGACCTTCGTACGTCCGGGCCGGCTGTGACCAGTGGTGTACGCCAGTGACGCCCCGCAGGCCCGCGCACCACCACGGCGAAACTCGCCGCATACCTCCGTGACGTGGGAAATCGCCTTCAGCAAGGCATCATTGACGGATCGTCGGCAAGCCGGTACCACTGACCCAGCTCGCGCCCGCACGCCCCGCCACGCCCGCCCGTCACAGGAGGCCGCATTGCGAGGTTCCGCCACCGATCCCACGTCCACCCCCGGCCACAGACAACTGCGACGGGCCGCCGGCCCCCTGGCCTCGGCGGCCCTGCTGCTGCCGCTGCTCGGCGCGGCCCCCGCCCACGGCGCCGCGGACTCCTCCGCGGGCCGGCTGCAGCGCGCCTTCGCCACCGCCGCGGCCGAGTACCACGTGCCGCAGAGCGTCCTCCTGGCCGTCTCCTACCTCCAGTCCCGCTGGGACTGGCACGCCGGCGCGCCCAGCGTGTCCGGCGGCTACGGCCCGATGCACCTCACGGACGCACGGACCGCGATCGCCACCACGGAGCACCTCGCCGAGGGTGCCGAGGACGCCCGTGGCGACAGCGCCCGCGCCGCCGTGCACCCCGACATCAAGGTGCCGGCCGAGTCCACGCTCCCGGCCCGCCTGAAGACCCTTCCGAAGGCGGCGGAACTGACCGGCCTGACCGCCGAGCGGCTGCGCACCGACCCGGCGGCGAACGTGGCCGGCGGCGCCGCCCTGCTCGCCGACGCCCAGAAGCGGCTGGGCGAGCCGCTGAGCGCCGACCCGGCCGACTGGTACGGCGCGGTGGCCCGCTTCTCCGGCGCCGACGACTCGGCGACCGCGGCGGCGTACGCGAACGACGTGTACGACGTCCTGCGCACCGGAGAGGAGCGCACCACGGACGACGGCCAGCTGGTCGCACTCACGGCCGAGCCGGGGCTGACCGCCGACACCGCCCAGCTGGACCGGGCCGGCCTGCACACGCTGCCCACGGACGACGTCGAGTGCCCGAGGTCGGTGTCCTGCGAGGCGGTCTGGGCGCCGTACGCGCAGTTCGGGAACGACGACTACGGCAACCACGACCTGGGCGACCGACCGGTGTCGCAGAGCATCAAGTACATCGTCATCCATGACACGGAGGGCGCCTGGGACGGTGTGCTGAACCTGATCCAGGACCCCACCTATGTGTCGTGGAACTACACCATCCGCTCCACGGACGGTCTGATCGCCCAGCACGTCAAGGCGAAGGACGTGGCGTGGCACGCGGGCAACTGGGACATCAACGCCCGGTCCGTCGGCATCGAGCACGAGGGCTTCCTCGCTGCTCCGGACGCCTGGTACACGGAGGCGATGTACCGCTCCTCGGCCCGGCTGGTGAAGTACCTGAGCCGGAAGTACGACATCCCGCTGGACCGGCAGCACATCCTGGGTCACGACAACGTGCCCGGTCCGACCGCGTCCACGATCCCCGGTATGCACACGGACCCGGGCCCGTACTGGGACTGGCGGCACTACTTCCAGTTGCTGGGCCACCCCTTCGAGCGCACCGCGGGCAAGCACGCGGGACTGGTCACGATCCTGCCGGACTACGCCTCGAACCAGCCGGCCTACACGGGCTGCACCACCGGCGGCGAGCCGTGCACGGCGCACGGCTCCGGCGAGGTGCGGCTGTACTCGGACCACGACGTGAACGCGCCGCTGATCAAGGACATCGGGCTGAAGAAGGACCCGACCATCGACGTGAACGACCTGTCCTCCCGGGCCTCCACCGGTCAGCAGTACGCGGTGGCGGACCACTGGGGCGACTGGACCGCGATCTGGTACCTGGGCCAGAAGGCCTGGTTCGAGAATCCGCGCAAGGCGCCGACGGCGGTGCCCGCCAAGGGGCTGGTGATCACCCCGAAGGACGGCCTGGCGAGCATCCCGGTGTACGGCAGGGCCTACCCGGAGAAGGAGGCCTATCCGGCGGGAGTCCCCGTGCAGTCGGTCGTCCCGCTGCCGTACACGATCCCGGCGGGACAGAAGTACGTGGTCGGTGACGAGGTACCGGGCGAGTACTACTACTCGGTCACCTTCACCACCGACTCGCACCGGGTCGTGGTGGGCAAGGACCTGTACTACGAGATCCAGTACGGCCACCGGGTCGGCTTCGTCCGCGCCGCGGACGTGACCCTCGAGGGCGCGGCCCGCTAACCGCGCTAGGCGGCCTAGCCCTGCTGGAAAAGCTCCGCCGGGAGCGGCTTCAGCAGGGCGTACAGGTCGTCGGTGATGGGGCGGTCCCAGGCGGCGATGGTGACGAGGACGCCGTCGCTGCGGTCGAACTGCACGCAGGAGATCCGGGACTCGGACAGCTTCAGCCGCCGCACGATGAGGAGGTTGTCGCCCTGCAGGACCGGGGTGTCCTCGACGCCCACGACGGTGACGTCCTCGTCGTTCTCCAGCGCGAGCAGCAGCTGGCCCACCTCGAAGGGGATCTCGCCCTCGGCGACCTCGCGGGCCGGGGAGCCCTCGGGGAGGTTGCCGATGATCATGGCGGGGCCGCGGCCGCCGAAGAGGTCGTAGCGCAGGAAGACACCCTGGCAGGTGCCGTCGGGGGCGGGCAGCAGGCCCGCGCCGAGGTTGCCCGGCCAGTCGCCCGGGTCCATGGCCAGCACGTCGAAGTCGGGTCCCGCAGGGGTGGCGCTGCGGCGGCGGAGGAACGACATGCGGCCATGGTACGTGGGCTCCGCCGGATGTGCGGAACGGCTCCCCCGCAGCGCCGAGATGGCCGGTCGGTCGTCCGCTGCCGCGTTGTGGCTGGTCGCGCCGCGCGGCGGTGCCGAACGTCGGACGCGGCCCGCGCCCCCTCGGGGCGCGGGCCGCGGCTCAGCTCAGGGGGCAGCTGGTCAGGAGCGTGGCCGGCGCTGCGCCGGGCGGGCGTGGGACCGTGCGGTCGGCGGGTGGGAGGGCGGTGCCGGAGAGCCAGCGTTCCAGAGCCTCGAAGGCCGCGTGGTGGCAGGGCACCATCGGGCGCAGCTTGTCGGGGAAGGCGTCGACGAGTGAGTCGGTGTGGGTGCCGTCCTGGATGCGGTAGTAGCGCAGCAGGGAGCCGCGTCCGGCCGCGTGGACCATGCGCGCGTAGACGTCGGAGTCCTGGCTGATGGGCAGCAGCACGTCGAGGGTGCCCTGGATGGTGATCAGGGGCTTTCCGATGCGGCCGGTGAGGGCGATCCGGTCGACGGCGCGGTGGACGGCAGCGGGGCGGGCCGCGTAGTCGTAGTCGGCGTCGCAGGCGGGTGTGCCGGAGGCGCAGAAGGGGGTGCCGGCCTCGGTTGCGCCGTCGTAGCCGGGGTCGAGTTCCTCCCGGTAGATGCGCTGGGTGAGGTCCCAGTAGACCTGGTAGTGGTACGGCCACAGGAATTCCGAGCCGGCCGGGAAGCCGGCCCGGTGCAGGGCGTCCGCGGCCTCGGCGGCTCCGGGGCCCCCGGCGGCGTAGGCGGGGTAGTGGCGCAGGGCCTGCGGCAGGAAGGTGAGCAGGTTGGGGCCGTCGGTGCGCCATAGGGTGCCTTCCCAGTCGACTCCGCCGTCGTAGAGCTCGGGGTGGTTCTCCAATTGCCAGCGGACGAGGTAGCCGCCGTTGGAGAGCCCCGTGGCGAGGGTGCGGACGGGCGGGCGCTGGTAGCGCTGGGTGACCACCGCCCGGGCGGCGCGGGTGAGCTGGGTGAGGCGGGCGTTCCATTCGGCGATGGCGTCGCCGGGGCGCCGGCCGTCGCGGTAGAAGGCGGTGCCGGTGTTGCCCTTGTCGGTCGCGGCGTAGGCGTAGCCGCGGGCGAGCACCCAGTCGGAGATGGCCTTGTCGTTCGCGTACTGCTCCCGGTTGCCCGGCGTCCCGGCGACGACCAGGCCGCCGTTCCAGTGGTCGGGCAGGCGCATGACGAACTGGGAGTCGTGGTTCCAGCCGTGGTTCGTGTTGGTGGTGGAGGTGTCCGGGAAGTAGCCGTCGATCTGGATGCCGGGGACGCCGCTGGGCGTGGGGAGGTCCTTGGGGGTGAGACCGGCGTAGTCGGCGGGGTCGGTGTGGCCGGAGGCCACGGTGCCGGCGGTGGTCAGCTCGTCCAGGCAGTCGGCCTGCTGGCGGGCGGCGCCGGGCACCCGGAGGTGGGTGCGGCCGGCGCAGTGGCCGTCGGCCGTGCCGGTGGGTGCCGCCGTGGCCGGCGTGGTCAGGAGCAGACAGGCCGCGGTGAGGGCCAGGGTGGGGAGGACGGCTCGTCGGGTGGGTCGTCTGTGCGGTGTGGTGGGCATAGGGGTTCCCTCCGGCTGCGGGTGGACGCGCTGGAGGCTAAGGGCGCGGTAGGCGCGCCGGACATGTGTGGGGCCGCCATGAAGGCGGCCCCAGAAGCGTCGTCGGCCACCATGACCGAGGCCGGCTGACGGCGTGTCAGGGGCAGCCGTTATCGGCGATGGTGTAGTAGCCCGTGGGCGACTCCTTCAGGGTGTGGGTGACGAACGTGTTGTACAGGCCCATGTTCTGCTGGGATCCCTTGGCGTAGGTGTAGCCGCCGCTGGTGGTGGCTCGTCCGGCCTGTACCTGTGCGTAGTTGCTCGCCGTCCAGCAGGCGGCGTCGCTGCCACCGCCTCCGCTGCCGCCGCCCGGATCGGAGGTGTCCAGTCCGAAGAACCGGGCGATCCAGTAGCTGGAGCAGATCGAGGCGGGGAAGTAGGGCGCGCCGGTGCTGCCGCACTGGTCGGTGCCGGTGCCGGGGTCCACGGGGGTCCCATGGCCGATGCCGGGGACCCGGTCGACCTCGACGGCGACCGTGCCGTCGGCGGCGAGGTACTGGTCCTGTCGAGTGGCGTCGGGGCCGATGTTCGTGGACCGGCTCGGGGTCTGGGAGAGGCCGTGCAGGGCCGTCCACTGGTCGCGCAGCTCCGTGGCGTTGCGCGGGGCGACGGTGGTGTCCTGGTCGCCGTACCAGATGGCCGTGCGCGGCCACGGCCCGTTGTACGACGGGTAGGCGTCCCGCACCCGCTGGGCCCATGCGTCGGGGCTCAGGTCGACGCCCGGGTTCATGCAGGTGTAGGGGCTGTTGTCCTTGGTGCAGTCGTAGGGCAGGCCCGCGACGACCGCGCCGGCGGAGAAGACGTCGGGGTAGGTGGCGAGCATGACAGCGGTCATGGCGCCGCCCGCGGACAGACCGGTGACGTAGACCCTCTCGGGGTCGGCGCCGTAGGCGCTCACGGCCTGGCTCACCATCTGCCGGACCGAGAGGGCCTCGCCCTGGCCGCGCCGGTTGTCCGTGGTCTGGAACCAGTTGAAGCACTGGCTCGGGTTGTTGGCGGAACTGGTCTCGGCGAACACCAGCAGGAAGCCGTCCCGGTCGGCGAGCCGGGGCAGGCCTGAGTTGTCGGCGTAGACCTGGGCGTTCTGGGTGCAGCCGTGCAGGGCCACGACGACCGGTGGGTGCGCGGGCAGGGACGCGGGCCGGTACACGTACATGGTGAGCGCGCCCGGGTTGGATCCGAAGTCGCTCACCCTGGTGAGCGCCACGGAGGCCTGGGCGGCGGGCGCCGGACCGGCCAGCGCGGTGCCGAGGACGACGGCCAGGACGGCGAGCAGGCGGCACAGCAGGCGGGCGCGGGGCGGCTCGCCGGGCGCCTTCGTGAACGGGGGCAGTGGCATGGGCGGCTCCTTCGCAGGACACGGGTCCCGGCCGCTCGTGCGCGGGGACGGCGCACTCAGCGCCGGGCGTGGCGGAACCGTACGTGCGGGTGCGGGCCGTCGCCATGGGGCGGGACACCACAGCCGGGTCCGTGCCGCTCGGCACCGGACGGGTTGCGGGGGCCGGCGCGGTCTGGTACGCCGACCGGCCGCCCGGCTCAGTCCTCCGGCGGCCCCGGGGGCACCACCGCGATCGGGCTCGCCGCGTGCAGCAGGACGGCCTGGGTGACCGAGCCCATCATGCGGGAAGGTGCGAGCAAGCGCCGCCGGTGCCGGCCGACGACGACCAGTTCCGCGCCCTTGGAGGCGGCGACGAGGTGGCCGGCCGCGTCGCCGGGCAGCGCCTCCGCGTCGGCGCGGACCTCGGGGTGCCGCTTGCGGTGGGGGGCGAGAAAGCCCTCGGCCAGGGCGCGGGTCTCGTTCTCGACGGCGGCCTGGTCGATCTGGGGCGGCAGCATCTGGCCGGGCGCGGACCAGGTCTGCACCGGCCACGGGTAGGCCGCGACGACCTGGACGCGGGCGCCGCGCAGGGCGGCCTCGGCGAAGGCCAGGTCGAGCGTGTCCTCGTCGGGGCTGTCGACGTGCAGGCCGACGACCACCCTGGGCCCGGGCTCGGCCGGTCCGTCCCCGTGCACCTGACGGCCGGGGCGGGGTACGACGACCACCGGGCACTGGGCGTCCCGGGCGGCGGCGAGCCCGTTGGAGCCGAGCAGCAGGCTGGCGAAGCCGCCGCGGCCCCGGGAGCCGAGAACCAACAGCTGGGCGTCCGCGCCCAGTTCCGGCAGCACGGCGCCCGGTACGCCCTCCAGGGCGACGTACTCCACGACGGGCTGCTCGCCACGGCCCGCGAGCCGTGCGTGCACGTCGTCCAGCACGGGATCGCCCTCCGCGTCGGGCGGCCCGGCGACCAGCACGTCGGCCTGGCCCCAGGCGGCGTACTGCCGTACGTGCACCACCCGTAGCGGCGCGGCGCGCCGGCGGGCGGCGTCGAAGGCCCACTCCAGTGCGCGCAGGCTGTCGTCCGAACCGTCGACCGCGGCGATGACCGGCGCAGTGCTCATCGTCCCTCACCTTCCGGAACACGACCGTCTCCCCTTGCTGGGGCCAGCCTGACGCAGGCACCGGTCCCAGCGCGGTCCTGCCGGTCGCGTGTCCGGAAATCGGCTCGGAACACCCCCGGTTCAGGTCAGGTGGTCCCTGTTCAGGTGAGGTCGAACTCCCCTTCCCGGGCTCCGGAGACGAAGGCACCCCATTCCGCCGGCGTGAAGATCAGGGATGGGCTCTCCGGACGGTCGCCGTTGCGCATCGCGATGAAGCCCTCGACAAAGGCGATCTGGACATCGCCCAGCCCTCGGCTGCTGGACTGCCACTCGGCCTCGCTGAGGTCCAGCTCCGGCTTGTCCCAGCCCACGAGCGGCTGCTGCTGGGTCGTGCTCTCGGCCACGTCCGTGCTCCTCCCGGTCACATCGTCCGCGGGTCAGCCTAGCGACCGCTCACGATGCCCAACAGGCCACGTGGGGAGGACTTTCAGCGGTCCGGGGGCTCCGCTCCCACGAGCCACATGGAGAAGAACTGGGAGCCACCGCCATAGGCGTGCCCGAGCACCTTCCGGGCCCCGTCCACCTGGTGTTCTCCGGCCTGACCGCGCACCTGGAGGGCGGCCTCGGCGAAGCGGATCATGCCGGAGGCGCCGATGGGGTTGGTGGACAGCACACCGCCGGACATGTTGACGGGCAGGTCGCCGTCGAGTTCGGTCACCCCGGACTCGGTGAGCTTCCAGCCCTCGCCCTCGGTGGCGAAGCCCAGGTTCTCCAGCCACATGGGCTCGTACCAGGAGAACGGCACGTACATCTCGACGGCGTCGATGTCACGGCGCGGGTCGGCGATGCCGGCCTGGCGGTAGACGTCGGCGGCGCAGTCCTTGCCGGCCCGCGGGGAGACGAAGTCCTTGCCCGCGAACAGGGTGGGCTCGCTGCGCATCGCGCCGCCGAGCATCCAGGCGGGCGGCCGTGGCGCGCGGGCGGCTCCGGCGCGGTCGGTGAGGATCATGGCGCAGGCGCCGTCGGAGGAGGGGCAGGTCTCGGAGTAGCGGATGGGGTCCCACAGCATGGGTGAGGCCTGGACCTTCTCCAGGCTGATGTCGTGCTCGTGGAGATGGGCGTAGGGGTTCTTCAGGGCGTTGCGCCGGTCCTTGTAGGCGACGAGGGAGCCGATGGCGTCGGGGGCCCCGCTGCGCCTCATGTACGCGCGGACGTGCGGGGCGAAGAACCCGCCGGCGCCGGCGAGCAGGGGCTGCTGGAAGGGGATCGGAAGGGACAGGCCCCACATGGCGTTCGACTCGGACTGTTTCTCGAAGGCGGCGGTGAGGACTGTGCCGTGGACGCGGGCGGCGACCAGGTTCGCGGCCACCAGCGCGGTGGACCCGCCGACGGATCCGGCGGTGTGCACCCGCAGCATGGGCTTGCCGACGGCACCGAGCGCGTCGGCCAGGTACAGCTCCGGCATCATCACGCCCTCGAAGAAGTCGGGCGCCTTGCCGATGACCACGGCATCGATGTCGGCCCACGTCAACTCGGCGTCGGCGAGGGCACGTCGGGCCGCCTCGCGGACGAGTCCGGCGATCGACACGTCCCGGCGGGCGGCCACGTGCTTGGTCTGGCCGATGCCTACGACGGCCACGGGCTCCTTGCTCATCGTGGATCCCCTTCGAGTACGGCGACCAGGTTCTGCTGCAGGCAGGGGCCGGAGGTGGCGTGGGCGAGGGCGCGGTCGGAGTCGCCCCGGTGGATGCGGGCGGCGGCCTCGCCGATGCGGATCAGGCCGGCGGCCATGACGGGGTTGGCGGCCAGCGCCCCGCCGGAGGGGTTGACGCGCACGTCGTCGCCGAGGTGGAGCGCCTTGCGCAGGACCACCTCCTGGGCGGTGAACGGCGCGTGCAACTCGGCCGTGTCCACGGGCCGTTCGAAGGCCCCGGCCTTCTCGGCGGCGAGCCGGGCGGACGGCGAGTCGGTGAGGTCGCGGACGCCGAGTCCGTGCGCCTCGATCCGGTGGTCGATGCCCCGGATCCAGGCGGGCCGCGCGCACAGCTCCCGAGCCCGCTCCCCCGCCGCGAGGATCACCGCGGCGGCGCCGTCGGAGACGGGTGGGCAGTCGCCGGTGCGCAGCGGCCGTACGGCGTAGTCGCCGTGCGGCAGCCGGCCCTTGAGCTGGGCGTGCGGGTTGGCCTCCGCGTCCGTCCTGCTGCGGGCGCCGACGGCGGCGAGCGCCGGTTCGTCGGTGTCGCCCGCGTCGATGAGGGCCTGCGCCTGGAGGGCGGCGAGGGCGATGGCGTCGGGCCACAGGGGGGCGACGTAGTACGGGTCGAGCTGGCGCGTGAGCACGTCCCGGACCGAGCCGGGCGAGCACTTGCCGTAGGAGTAGACGAGCGCGGTGTCGGCGTCACCGGTGAGCAGCTTGGTCCAGGCCTCGTACAGCGCCCAGGCGCCGTCCATCTCGACGTGCGACTCGGAGATCGGGGGCCAGGCGCCGACGCCGTCGAGGGCGAGGGTGAAGGAGAAGGCGCGGCCGGCGAGGTAGTCGCTGGAGCCGGAGCAGGTGAAGCCGATGTCGGCGGTCCTGAGGCCGGTCCGGGCCAGGACCTCGTGGAGGACCGGCATGAGCATCTCGACCTCGGAGGACTCCTCGGTGGAGCGCCGGTGGTCGGTCTGGGCGAAGGCGACGACCGCGATCTCCCGGGTCACAGCAGCTCCTTGTAGGTGTCGTAGTCGGCGTCGGGCTCGCCGGTGGGCCGGTAGTGGTCGGGGTAGCGGGCGCCCTCGGTCCACACGGGCTCGACGCGCATGCCCATGCGCACCCGGTCGTAGGGGATGCCGCCGATCCGGGCGTGCAGGGCGAGGTCGGCGCCGTCGAGGGCGATGTGCGCGTAGACGTAGGGGACCTCGATGTCGAGGTTCTTCGCCTTGATGTTGACGATGCAGAAGGTGGTGACTGTGCCGCGGGGACCCACTTCGACCTGTTCCGCCGTGGCCACGCCACATGTGGGGCACGCACCCCTCGGCGGGACGTACACCTTGTGGCAGGAGGGGCAGCGTTCGCCGACGGTCCGCTGTGCGGAGAGGGCGTGGATGTAGGCGGACTGGGCGCGGCCGGGCGAGTAGGTGTAGTCGAGGCGGGCCGGGGCGACGATGCCGGTCAGCGGGTTCTCGAACTCGCCCGCGTGGCCGGAGGGTGGGGCCGGTTCGCCGTCGTACGGCTCGAAGCAGGCGATGTCGGTGATGGCGCCGGTGCGCTCCTCGGCCCAGCGGACGCGCACCCGCATGCCGGTGCGGACGGCCTCGGGGCCGTGGGCGTCGAGGGCGTGCAGCAGGCCGGTCTCGGCTCCGTCGAGCCGGACCAGGACCCAGGCGAAGGGGGTGGCGAGGGGCTGGCCCCGGCGCGGCCGGTGGTTCCACGCCCAGGTGGTGACCGTGCCCGTGGCGGAGACCTCCACCAGGTCGCGGATCTCCTCGGCTGTGACGGGGTCGTACTCGACGGGCGGCACGAGGGTGCGTCCGTCGGTGGTCCGCACGCCCAGGACGACGCGTTCGCGCAGGCCGGTGAGGAAGGCGCTCTGGACGGGGCCGAGGGAACGGGTGAAGGGGAACTCGACGACGAGGGGTGCGTGGAGGACTTCGGACATCCTGAGGCTCCTTCGGCGGTTCAGGCGCGCTTGTAGACGGGGGGCCGTTTCTCCGCGAAGGCGCGGGCGCCTTCCTTGGCATCGGCGGTGTCGAAGACCGGCCAGCCGCGGGTGAGTTCGGCAGCCAGCCCGTCGGTCTCCGTCATCTCGGCGGTCTCGTACACCGACGCCTTGACGGCCTCGACCGCGAGCGGGCCGCAGGCGTTGATCTGCTCGGCGATCTCCAGGGCCGCCTCGAGCGCGGTGCCGTCGGGGACGACATGGCCGATCAGGCCGATGTCCGCGGCCTCCCGGGCGCTGTACGGCCGTCCGGTGAGCAGCATCTCCAGGGCGTGGGTGCGCGGGATCTGGCGTTGCAGCCGGACGGTGGAGCCGCCGATCGGGAACAGTCCGCGTGCGACCTCGAAGAGGCCGAAGGTCGCGGACTCGCCCGCGACCCGGATGTCGGTGCCCTGCAGGATCTCGGTGCCGCCTGCGACGCAGTAACCCTCGACGGCGGCGATCACGGGTTTGCGGGGGCGATGGTGGCGCAGCATCGCCTTCCAGTGCAGGTCGCGATCGGCCTCGAGCCGGTCGCGGTACTGCTCGCCCTGCATGCCGTTCCCGGCCAGCGCCTTCAGGTCCATTCCGGCGCAGAAGGAGCCGCCCGCCCCGGTGAGCACGATCGAGCGGATCTCGTCGTCCGCGTCGGCCTCGAGCCAGCCGTCGTAGAGGCCGACGAGCATCGCGAGCGAGAGCGCGTTCCTGGCGTCGGGCCTGTTGAGCGTGAGCACCAGTGTGGCGCCCGCACGCCGCACGGTGAGGTGTTCCGTCCCGCCCATGGGCTTTCTCCCCTCGGTGAGAACGAGAACAGGTTGCAGTAGCCGGGAAGCCACTTCAAGGGTTTTCTGACAGTCAGTCAGATTTATTCGCGTGGGGCCTTCACAGTTGCGGCGCCCTTTGCTCTGATGACCGGCGAACCGACCGATGCGCCTTCACCAGGACTGCCGGGGTCAGGAGGAACGGTGGAGTACAACCTTGCCGACCTGTTCGAGTCGGTCGTCGACGTGGTGCCCGACCGCGAGGCGCTCGTCTACGTCGACCACCCCGGCACCGGCACCGAGCGCCGGCTGACCTACGCGGAACTGGACGCGGCCGCCAACCGCATCGCCCACCACCTCTCCGACAGCGGCATCCGGCCCGGTGAACACCTCGGTCTCCACCTGTACAACGGCGTCGAGTACCTCCAGACCGTACTGGCCTGCCTGAAGGCACGTGTCGTCCCGGTGAACGTCAACTACCGGTACGTCGAAGAGGAGTTGGTCTACCTCTATCGGGACGCCGACCTGGTCGCGCTCGTCTTCGACACCGAGTTCGCGGACCGGGTGGCGGCGGCGCTGCCGCGTGCGCCGCAGCTGCGGCATCTGTTGCGGGTCGGCCCGGAGACGGCCGCGGGGCCCGGGGCGGTGCCGGTCGCCGTGCCGGGGGCGGTGCCGTTCGCCGACGCGGAGGCCGCCGGGTCGCCCGGGCGGGGCTTTCCGGCCCGCTCCGGGGACGACCAGTTCATCATCTACACCGGCGGCACGACCGGTATGCCCAAGGGGGTGATGTGGCGCCAGGAAGACCTCTTCTTCGCGGGGCTGGGCGGCGGTGCGCCGACCGGGGAGCCGGTGAAGACCCCGGAGGAGCTGGCCGAGCGAGTCGCGGCCGGGGGTTCCGGGATCACCTTCTTCCCCACTCCCCCGCTGATGCACGGCACCTCCACCCTCACCGCCTTCATCGGCTTCAACTTCGGCCAACGCGTGGTCCTGCACCGCAGGTTCGTGCCGGAGGAGGTGCTGCGGACGGTCGAGAGAGAGAAGGTCACCAGCATGTCGCTGGTCGGCGACGCGATGCTGCGGCCGCTGATCGACGCGCTGAGCGGGCCGCTCAAGGGCACGGACTGCTCGGCCCTGTTCAGCGTGTCCTCGTCGGGCGCGATCATGTCGGAGACGGTGCGCCGGCAGTTCCGGGAACTGGTCCCGAACGCCCTGCTGCTCAACAACTTCGGCTCCTCCGAGTCCGGCTTCAACGGCACCGCGACGGAGGACTCCGGCCCCGAGCGGGGTTTCCGCCTGCGAGTCAACTCCCGTACGCGCGTGGTGGATCCGGCGACGTACGAACCAGTCGGCGCGGGCGAGATCGGCCGGGTCGCCCAGTGCGGCCATGTGCCGCTCGGCTACTACAACGACCCGGCGAAAACCGCCGAGACCTTCTTCGTGAAGGACGGCCGGCGCTGGGTCCTGCTCGGCGACATGGCGACGGTCGACGAGGACGGCGTGGTAACCGTGCTCGGCCGGGGCTCGCAGTGCATCAACACCGGCGGCGAGAAAGTCTATCCGGAGGAGGTCGAGCAGGCACTCAAGGCACATCCGGACGTCTACGACGCGCTGGTCGCCGGGGTGCCGGACGCCACCTGGGGCAACCACGTGGCGGCCGTGGTGCAGCTGCGCCAGGGAGCGGCGCACCCCTCGCTGACCGACATCCAGACCCACTGCCGTGCCCGGCTGGCCGGCTACAAGATCCCCCGGCAGCTGGTGATCACGGACTCCATCCGGCGGTCCCCGAGCGGCAAAGCCGACTACCGCTGGGCCCGGGAGGTGGCGGTGGCGGCCGACCGGCGATAGCGCCTGGGGTGTGCCTGCCACACCCCACCAGCCCGTAGGACTACTCTGTGCGCACGATCGACCCCACACGACTACTTTGGGTGATCACCGGTCGGACGGGGGGTGCCGGTCCCGCCGTTCCGGACCGGCACCGGGCCACGCACGGAAGGATCTCCGGGTGTCTCACCACACGCCACGTCACCTGCCCGGGAGCGCGGACGACACGGACAGCCCTCCGGCGAAGGCCTGGGGCCCCGTGGCCGGGGAGGCGCAGGCGCCCGCAGTGCCCGTCCGGACCGGTCGGCGCGCCCGGACCGGTCGGCGCGTCCGTGCCGGGCGGGGGCTGGTCGCGAAGGCGGCGCGGCTCGGCCGGGGCGGCGGTGCGGGGGCCGGAAGGGTCGACGGGCGTGGCGTACAGGAGGCGGCCGCGCCGACCGGGCCGCCCGGCAGGCGGGCCCGCATCGGCCGGGGCCTGACCGTGGGCTCCGGCGTCCTCGCCGTCGTCCTTCTGCTGGCCGCGCTGTCGCTGCCGGACCAGCCCGACCGTCTCACCCCGGTGGCGTTCGTGCGTCTGCCGGCCGAGGGCATCCTGCTGGCCGTGGTGCTGCTGGTGCTGCCGCCCCGGGCGAGGCGTGCCGGAGCGGCGGCCGCCGGCGTGCTGATCGGGCTGGTCACCCTCCTCAAATGCCTCGACATCGGCTTCTATTCGGTGCTGTACCGCCCCTTCGACCTGGTGCTGGACTGGGGCCTGCTGGGCAACGCGGCGGACTATCTGCGCGAGACCTCCGGCCGCACCGGCGAGTGGGTCGCCATCGCCGGTGCCCTGCTCCTCGCGGTCGCCGTCCCCGTCCTGACCGCGGGCGCGACGGTCCGGCTGGCCACGCTGACGGCCCGCCACCGCGCCCGGTCCGTCCGCGCCGTCCTGGTACTGACCACCGCCTGGATCACCTGTGTCGTAGTAGGCCTGCAGACGGGTGGCGCACCCGTCGCCTCGACGCTCGACGCCGCGCTCCTCGGCGACCGTGCCAGACAGGTCCGCGTCTCCCTCGCCGATGCGCGGCTGTTCCGGCGCCAGGCCTCCGTCGACGCCTTCGCCCACACGCCGTCGAACCAGCTGCTGACCGGCCTGCGCGGCAAGGACGTCCTGTTCACGTTCGTCGAGAGCTACGGCCGCTCGGCGATCGAGGACCCGGCGATGGCGCCGCGGATCGGCGCGGTCCTCGAGAAGAGCGACGACTCCCTACGGGCCGCCGGGTTCCGGGCCCGCAGCGGCTGGCTGCGCTCGCCGGTGACCGGTGGCGGGAGCTGGCTGGCGCACTCGACCTTCCTGTCCGGCCTGTGGATCAGCAACCAGCAGCGGTTCCGCAGCCTCACCTCCAGTGACCGGACCACCCTCACCGGCGCCTTCCGCAGGACCGGCGCCTGGCGCACGGTCGGCGTGGTGCCGGGAGTGCTGGTGGCCTGGCCGGAGGGCCGGTTCTTCGGCCTGGACCACATCTACGACGGCCATCATCTCGGCTACCGCGGCCCGGACTTCGGTTGGTCGCAGGTACCGGACCAGTTCACCCTGCAGACGTTCCAGCGGCGGGAGTTCGGCAAGCGCGGCCGCGGCCCGATCATGGCGGAGATCATCCTCACCTCCAGCCACTATCCCTGGGCGCCCGTGCCCCGCATGGTCGACTGGGCGAAGCTGGGCGACGGCTCGGTCTTCCAGCGGATCAGGAGCGAGGGCAAGTCCCAGGAGGAGGTCTGGAGGAACCCGGCGAGCGTGCGCGCCGAATACCGCACCTCGATCGAGTACTCCCTGGACAGCCTCGTCGGATTCCTGCGGCGCTACGGCAACGAGCACACGGTCCTGGTCTTCCTGGGTGACCACCAGCCCGTGCCGACCGTCACCGGGAACAGCCCCCGTCAGGACGTGCCGGTCACCATCGTGGCCCGCGATCCCGGGGTGCTGGACCGGATCTCCGGCTGGGGCTGGACGGCGGGCCTCAAGCCCGCCGCCGACACCCCCGTCTGGGCGATGAACAGCTTCCGCGACCGGTTCCTGAAGGCGTTCGGTCCGCAACCTGGCTGACCCGGCCGACGGCGGCGGCTCTCACCGGTCGGGCCGGTCGAGGAACTCCCGGACCAGGGCGAGAAACTCCTCCGGACGGGACGCGTGCACCAGGTGCCCGGCGTCCACGGTCACGAGCGAGGCGCCCGGGATCAGGCCGGTGAGCTGCGCCACCTGGTCCTGCGGGATGTGGCTGGTGGGGCCACCCCCGATGAGGAGCGTCGGCATGCTCTTCCGGTCCATGTGGTCCCACCACACTGGATCGGGTGTGTTGCGCTGCTCGTCGGTCGCCCGCACCATCGCCCAGTCGAACGGCAGGTCTCCCGCGGGCCGTTCGGCGGGCGGCCGGGGCGGGTCGAGGGGCACGGGTGCGCAGACGCCCTCCAGCACCAGGCGCCGTACGAGCCGGTGGTGGCGCTGGGCCAGGAGGTAGGCGACGATGCCGCCCGGCGAGTGGCCCACGACATCGACGCTGTCCAGGCCGAGGGCGGCCGGCAGAGCCTGGACGTCCTCGCTCGTCGCCTCGGCCCGATAGTCCCCCGGCCGGTGGCTGCGCCCGTGGCCGCGCAGGTCGGGGGCGTACACCCGGCGTGGACGCGGGGGGCGCCGCGAGCCGTTCGGCGATGTGCGTCCAGTCCGTGCCGCCGGCGCCCCGGCAGTGCAGCAGCACGACGAGGGGGGGCGCCGGTGCGGCCCCAGGTCCGGCAGGCCAGGGTGATGCCGTTCGCCTCGATGGTGTGCAGCGTGGCGGTGTCCATGCGGGGCACGGTAGCCGGGCCGTACCGGGCCTGGCCGTCTACTCTGCCGAGGGCGGAGCGGCGCCGGCCGGGCCGTCGAGGAAGGCCAGGACGCGGTTCAGGAACCACTCCGGGTCGTCCAGCCAGGGGTAGTGACCGGCACCGGGCTGGACGGCCACCTCTGCCTTCGGGAAGGCCCCGGCGGCACGGCGGGCAAGGTCGGGGCGGGGGCCGCCGTCGAGTTCCCCGGCGTGCACGAGCACCGGAGCGGTAAGCGCGGCGAGGGCGGTCCGGGTCACGTCCGGCGTGAACGCGCCGTCGCCGAAGTAGCGCTCCGCCGCCTCGTCGTTGGTCTGCTGCGGTTCGGCGTCCGTGTGCGCCCGGGCGACGCCGTCCCAGCGGCCGTAGAAGAACGGCAGGAACACCTCGTCGAAGTCCGCCTCGCCCGCCAGCCAGGCCCGGAACGCGGGGAAGGCCTCCGCGAACCACGGCTCGCCGGCGCGCAGCCGGGCCGCGGCCAGCCGGTCCTCGGAGGTCGCCCGAATGCCCAGGGGGGACGGGTTGGGCGTGATCAGCAGCAGCCGTCGTATCCGCTCGGGGTGGCGGGCCGCGTAGAGCACGGCCAGGGCCGCGCCCGCCGAGTGGCCGAGGAGATCCATGTGTTCCAGACCCATATGTGCGCGCCACGCCTCCACGTCCTCGACCATCCGGTCGCACCGGTAGGTGGCCGGGTCCGCCGGCAGCGCGGAGTCCCCGGTGCCGCGCAGGTCCAGCAGGGCCAGGCGACGGTGCGCGGTCAGCCCGCCGAGGTCTCCGAGGTAGGCGGAGGCACGCATGGGGCCGCCGGGCAGGACGACGAGGGGTTCGCCCTCGCCCCGCAGGTGGTAGGCGAGCCGGGTGCCGTCGGGCGCGGTGAAGGTCGACATGAGCATGATCATGCCGGTCCGTCCCGGAACGGTGCAAGCGCCGGCGCTCCCCCGGGAGTAGCGCGGCGGGCGGTCAGTCGTCCGCTGGTGCGTCGCGCCTGGTCGCGCGGTTCCCCCGCCCCTTCGAGGCGCGCTTCGCCCCCCCCGAAGCGGCGTTCAGCTCCCGGCTCCGGCCGGCCAGGGGGCCGGCTCGACCGGCTCACCGTCCCGGCCCGGGGGCACGCGCGGACGCCGGCCCGGAGTCGCTGGAGCCTTCGTCGGCGAGCACCGCCGAAACGTGGAGCTGCGGGCCGGGCCGGAGAACCGGGCGGCCCAGGCCGTACAGCGGGACGACGGCACGACGACGTCGCAGCACACCCGACGGGGGCGCCTGACGGCCTTCGTCACGGCACCCGGCTCGGCGTCACGGCCTCCCCGGCCGCAACGGCCGCCCCGCGCCCCCTGGTCAGATGCCGGGTCAGTGCGATCAGCGCGGTCAGGGCCACCAACCCCGCCACCCCGGGCCAGCCGAGCCCGTCGTACGCCCGCACCCCGAGCCATGACCCGGCGCTGCCGCCGAGGAACGCGCACGTCATGTAGGCGGTGTTGATCCGGGCCCGCGCATCGGGACGGAGCGCGAAGTTGCGGGCTTGGTTGGCGACTTGGCCACTCTGCACGGCGACGTCGAGCAGCAGCATGCCGGCTGCCAGCGCGACGAGACCGGCGGGGCCGCCGATGCCGCCGAGAACCAGCACCCCGGCCGAGCCGATCACCCCGAGCAGGCACCACAGGGTCACGGTGTCGGGCCCCAGGCGGTCGGCGGCGCGGCCGGCGAGCGGTGTGCAGAACATGCTCGCGGCGCCGACCAGCCCGAGCACGCCGACGGCCTGGGCGCCCATCCCGTACGTGGGCCCGGTCACCAGCAGGGTGAGCGCCGTCCAGGCGGCGCTGAAGCCGGCGAAGACGGTGGCCTGGTAGAGGCAGGAACGGCGCAGGTCGGGTTCCTCGCGCAGGAGGCGCAGCGGGGCGGCCGTCAGGCCGGGGTACCGGTGTCCGGACGAGGGTGTGGTGTCCGGCACCACACGGGCGAGTGTGACCGCGAGGGCGAGCACGAGCGCCACCGCGACGAAGTAGGGGGCGCGCCAGCCCAGCCACTCGCCCAGGGAGCCGCTGAAGGTCCGGGCCAGGAGGATTCCGCCGATGAGACCGCTGAGCAAGGTGTCGGTGACGGCTCCGCGCCGATCGGCGGGGACGAGGCCCGCCGTCATCGGGATGATGATCTGCGGGACGACCGTGGTGACGCCCGTGACCGCGCTCGCCGCGACGAGGACGGGCAGCGTCGGAGCGGCACCGGCGACGAGCAGACCGGCGCCGGTCAGCGCGAGCAGGGTGACGATCAGCCGGCGGGACGGTAGCCGGTCGCCGAGCGGGAACGAGCAGGAAGATGCCGGCCGCGTATCCGAACTGGGCCGCGGTCACGACGAGGGCCGCCGAGCCCGCCGGGATGTGCAGGTCGGCCGCGATCAGCGAACTGATCGCCTGCGGGAAGTAGATGGTCGAGACACCCACTCCGCAGGCGAGCGCCAGGAGGAGGATCACCCGGCGGGGCAGGGTCGGTAACGCGGGGGACGCGGACATGGGGACACCTCTCGGAGAACCGTTCAGAACGGTTCACGCACGGTACCAGTCAAACCGGTTCTCCCGTAGAGTGAACGCGTGCCGACGACCATCCGCTTCCGCCAGGGCGCGGGCCGCCCGTGCCTGGACTTCGTCCGGACCCTGCGTCACCGGGGCACGGCCGACGCCGTGGAGGAACTCCCCGACGAGGAGGCCCTGGCCGCCTGGGTACGGCAGTGCGGCCCCTGCCCCGCCCGGACCCGCGACGCGACGGCCGGTCTGATGCGCACGGCACAGGAGTTGCGCGAGGCGATCCACCGGCTGATCAGCGCGGCCCGGGCCGGCCGGGCACCCGACGCCGAGACGCGGACGCAGGTCAACGAGGCCGCGGCCCACGCCGTTCCGGTCCCCGCCCTCACCACCTCCGGGCACCTGAGCTGGCATGCCGAGGACCCGGTGCGCGCCACCCTCGCCCTCGTCGCCCGGGACGCGCTGGACCTGGTCACCGGCCCGGACCTGGGCCGGGTCCGCGACTGCGCGGGAACCGGGTGCGGGGCACTCTTCCTGGACACCTCGCGCCCGGGCACCCGGCGCTGGTGCTCGATGGACACCTGCGGCAACCGCGCCAAGAAGGAGGCGCTGCGCCGCAGGGCCCGCACCTGAGCAGGGTCGTATCGACGTACCCCGAAACGTCGTCGCGCCCTATACTCCGAAGCCATGACGGACACCGCCCTCACCCCGGAACCGGACCTGGTCAACGCGCTGCGGGCGCTGTCCAATCCGATGCGGCTGCAGATGCTGCGCTGGCTGCGCGAGCCCGAGCGGCACTTCCCGATGGAGACGGCCATCGCCGATCCGGCCGAGGTCGGCGTGTGCGTGAGCCACATCCAGGCCAAGGCGGGTCTGGCCCAGTCGACCGTGTCGGCCTATATGGCCGAGCTCCAGCGCGCCGGCCTGGTCCGGGCCACCCGTGTGGGCAAGTGGACCCACTACAAACGGGACGAGCGGCGCATCGCCGAACTGGTCACGGAGCTGGGGCGGACACTCTAGGGCACCACGCCCGGGCGCCTCCCGGGTGAGCGACCGCGCGTTTCCCCCGGGGCACCCCCTTGCGGTTCATATCGAGATTCTGCGATATTCCGATTGAACGATCGGAATATCTGCGAGGAGTACGCCCATGGACCTCGGCACGTTCGGGATCTACACCTTCGACTTCGAGCACCAGCCGGCCGCTCTGATCCGGGACTCGGTCCAGGAACTGGAGGACCTGGGCTGGCGGGCGGTCTGGATCCCGGAGCTGCTCGGGCGGGACGCGTTCACGCACGCGGCCGTGCTGCTCGCTTCCACACGGCGGCTCAACGTCGTGAACGGCATCGCCCGGATCTGGTCCCGGGAAGCCCGCTGGACGCACGGGGCCGCCCTGCTGCTCGCGGACGCCCATCCCGGACGGCACGTGCTCGGCCTGGGCTTCGGCGGGCAGCCGCGCCCCGGGGTCAAGCCGCTCGCCGCGATGACCGCGTACCTCGACGAGCTGGACGCCATGGAGACGCCCAGCCCCCGCCCGGCACAGCCCGTCCGGCGCCTGCTGGCCGCGTACGGCCCCAGGATGCTGGAGCTGGCCCGCGACCGTGCCGACGGGGCACAGACGTACCACGTGAACACGGCGCACACCGCGCAGGCGCGGGAGATCCTCGGACCGGACGCCTTCCTGGGCGTCGAGCACGCCGTGCTGTTCGAGACCGACCCGGACCGGGCCCGCGCCCTCGCGCGCGATCACCTGCACGGCTACCTCGAAACCCCTTACAACGTCGCCAAGTTCCGCCGCCTGGGATACACGGACGACGAACTCGCCGACGGCGGCAGCGACCGGTTCGTGGACGACCTGGTGTTCTGGGGCGACGCCGACACGATCACGCGGAAGCTGCACGGGCACGTGGAGGCGGGCGCCGATCATGTCGCCGTGCAGGTGATCGGAGTGGAGCCGGGCACGTCGGCCCTGCCGCGGTGGCGTTCGCTGGCCGACGCCCTGCTGCCGTCGAAGGCCGCCGACGGCCTCGGCTAACCGCTGAAGCGGTCCCGCAGTTCACGTTTGAGGATCTTGCCGCTGGCGTTGCGCGGCAACTCGGCCACGAACAGCACCCGTTTGGGCGCCTTGAAGGGCGCCAGCTTCTCCTTCACATGGGCGATGAGCTGATCCTCCGACACCTCGCAGCGCGCCACCACCACCGCCGTGACGGCCTCGATCCACCGCTCGTCGGGCAGGCCGATCACGGCGGCCTCGGCCACGGCCTCGTGGGTGTACAGGGCGTCCTCGACCTGGCGTGAAGCCACCAGGACACCGCCGGAGTTGATGACGTCCTTCACCCGGTCCACGATCGTGAAGTAGCCGTCGGGGTCACGCACCGCGAGGTCGCCGGAGTGGAACCAGCCGTCCCGGAAGGCCTCGGCGGTCTCCTCCGGCTTGTCCCAGTAGCCCTCGCACAACTGCGGCGAGCGGTAGACGATCTCGCCGGGCGTCCCGTCGGGCACGTCCTCGCCCTTGTCGTCCACGACGCGCGCGTCCACGAACAGCACGGGCCGGCCACAGGAATCGAGCCGGCCCTCGTGCTCGTCGGGGCCGAGCACCGTGGCCAGCGGGCCGATCTCGCTCTGCCCGAAGCAGTTGTGGAAGGCGAGCCTCGGCAGGCGTTCCCGCAGCCGCTCCAGCACCGGGACGGGCATGATCGACGCGCCGTAGTAGGCCTTGCGCAGGCCGTCGAGGTCACGGGTGGCGAAGTCGGGCCGGCCCGCCAGAGCGATCCACACGGTGGGCGGCGCGAACAGGCTGTCCACGCGGCCCTCCTCGATCAGGTCGAAGAGGCGGTCCCCGTCGGGGGCGTCCAGGATGATGTTGGTCGCGCCGACCGCGAGGTAGGGCAGCAGGAAGACGTGCATCTGCGCCGAGTGGTACAGCGGCAGCGCGTGCACCGGCCGGTCACCCGCGCTCAGATCCAGGGCGGTGATCGCGCTGAGGTACTCGTGCACGAGGGCCCGGTGGGTCATCATCGCGCCCTTGGGCAGGGCGGTCGTACCGGAGGTGTACAGCAACTGCACCAGGTCCTCGGCGCGGGGCTCGGGCCCGGCGTATCGGGGCGCGTCCGCCAGCCGGGCGAGGAGCGAACCCTCGGCGTCCCTGAGCGGCAGCACCCGAACGTCGTGCGGGAGCCGGTCCGCGAGGTCGGGGTCGGCGAGGACGAGGGTGCTGCCGGACTGGCCGACCAGGTACGCCAGGTCGTCCCCGGTCAGGCTCTGGTTGACGGGCACGTGGACCAGTCCGGCGCGGGCGCAGGCGAGGAAGGCGATCAGGTAGGCGTCGGAGTTGTGGCCGAAAGCGCCGACCCGGTCGCCGGGGGTGAGGCCCTCCGCGAGCAGCACCGAGGCCGCGCGGGAGACGGCGTCGTCGAGTTCCTCGTACGTCCAGCGGCGCTCGCCGTACTCCACCGCGAGGCGCGCCGGGGTGCGCCGGGCACTGCGCCGCAGCACCCCGTCGACCGTGCTGCCGTGTCCCTGCGTCATGGCTCCTGATCCTCGGCCCGTCGCAGAGCCAGGTCAAGCACCCCGTGGTCGGCGGAAAAGCGGACATCGCGTTCGATGCACACACCATCAACGATCGTCCACCGAAAGCGACTTTTTGCTTCTGCGTGCTCCCGTGCGCCCCTTTGGAGAAAGGATTCCGGAAACCGGCCACCGTTGAACCTGGGCAGGACATGTCTCAAGCGCCAAGTCCGTAGCGGCTTCACCCATTTCGCGTGTCACGTTGGGCAGGAGGTATCCATGAGCTCTGCTGTGCCGGAACGAAAACGAACGTGGAGGACAGGTACTGCTCCCGGCATATTCCCGCTCCTCGGCCACGGTATCGCCCTATACCGGCGGCCGTTGGCGTTTCTGAATTCTTTACCGGCGCACGGGGATCTGGTCGAGATACGGCTGGGCCCCCAGCGCGCCTGGATGGTGTGCCACCCGGAGCTGACCCACGAGGTGCTCACGGACCCGCACACCTTCGACAAGGGGGGCCCGCTGTACGACAGGCTCGGGAAGCTGATGGGGGACGGTCTCGTCACCTGCCGTCAGCCGACGCACCGGGACAAGCGCAGGCTGCTGCAGCCCGGATTCCGTCCCTCCCACGTGGCCGCCTACACGGATCTCGTCACCGAAGAGGCCGAGTCGGTGTGCGACGCCTGGCCGACGGCTCGGGCGGTTCCCGTCACCGAGGCGATGATGACCCTGACGACGCGCGTGATCAGCCGGGTCCTCCTCTCCGACTCGCTCGACGACTCGACGACCGCCGAGGTGCGGGACTGCCTCAGCGACGTCGTCCGCGGCCTCTTCGTCCGCACGGTCGTACCGATCGATGCCCTGTTCCGTCTTCCCACCCCCGCCAACCGCCGCTACCGGCACGCGCTCGCCCGCCTGCACGCGATCATCGACTCCGCGATCGCACAGCGCCGCCGGGGCACCGACCGCGACGACGTGCTGGGCACTCTGCTGGCGGCCACGCACCGCGACGGGGAAGCGGCGCCCATCACCGACCAGGACGTCCACGATCACCTGATCACGCTGCTGCTCACGGGCGTCGAGGCGCCGGCACTGTGCCTGGCCGACGCCTTCAGCCTGCTGGCCCGCCATCCGGAGGCGGAGCGCCGCCTGCACGCCGAGCTCGACGCCGTCCTCCCCGGAGGCCGCCGGCCCGGCCCCGACGATCTCCCACACCTCGTCCAGACCCGGTGCGTCGTCTCCGAGACGCTGCGCCACTCGTCGCCCGGCTGGCTCTTCACGCGCGTCGCCACCAGGGAGACGGAACTCGCCGGGTGCCGGCTGCCCCAGGGAGCCACCGTTCTCTACAGCCCCTACCTGCTGCACCACGATCCCGCGTCGTTCCCCGAGCCCGAGCGTTTCGAACCCGGCCGCTGGTTGCCGGGGAAGCCCACCGCGGCGCAGCGCCGCGCGATGATGCCGTTCTCCGCGGGCAACCGCAAATGCCTCGGCGACGAGTTCGCCATGGTGGAGGCCACGCTGGCACTCGCGACGATCGCCGGGCGGCGGCGGCTGCGGCATGGGCCCGGGCACGTCGAACGGACACCGCGCCCCGGAATCACGCTGGGCGAGCGTGCTCTGGTCATGGTCTGCGAGGCCCGTTCCCAGGCAGTGACCGCCCCTCGTGCATCGGATTCCCGAACGGCAGGTGACCACGTTGTCGGCAACGCATGAGGACATCACGGTCGGCGTACCGGAAGCACTTCCGGTCTCCACCCTCAGGGACCTGATCGACGCCCACCTCCACATGCCCTTCCCGTTCCTGCGCCACCGGCACGAATCCGAAGCCGCGGCCGGCGTCGACACATGGCTCGGTGCATGGGGCCTCATCGACGAACCAGGTGTGGCGGCGATGATCGCCCGCACTCGGCCCGCCGAGCTCGCGTCCTTCACCAGCCCGACTGTGGATGCCGGCCTCCTCCAGGTGATCGCCCATCAGATCGCCTATCAGTTCGTCTTCGACGACCGCGCGGAGGACGTCGGCCGGCGCTCGCCAGGCGGGCTGCTGCCCATGCTGGGCGAGAGCGTCGCGATCCTGCGGGACGGCCGGCCGCCCAGCACGCCCCTCGGGGCGGCCCTGGCCGATCTCCACCGGCAGGTCCGGGAGCGGTGCACTCCCGCACAGGCCGCGCGGTGGGCCTGGAAGAGCCGTGAATACGTGCACGGCCTGTTGTACGAAGCGGTGGCCCAGGCCCATCCGCTCACCGTGCGGACCGGAGACTGCACCTCCATACGGTCGCTGACCGCCGGCGTGGAGCCCTTCTACCCGTTGTACGAGGCCGCCCAGCCAGACGAAGTGCCCCCTGCCGAACTCCATCATCCCGTCGTACGACGGCTCAGCCGGCTGTCCGCCGACGCCGCGGTCTGGACGGCCGACCTGTTCTCCGCGGTGAAGGAGCAGCGCTCGGGTGAAATGATCAATCTGGCCCTGGCCCATCAGCGCGCGCACGGGTGCTCCCTGCAGGCCGCCGTGCTCCTGGCCATCGAGGAGATCAACGGCGCGATCGAGGAGTTCCAGAAGCTCTACGAGGGGGTCCAACCGCTCTTGAGCCCAGCGGGCAACGGCTACGTGGACGGCATGATCGGCTGGATCCGCGGGTGTTACCACTGGTCCCGCACGGTGCCCCGCTACGCGGACACGGCGTCCGTGCCCGCGGTGCCGTAGCCGCGCCGGTCACGACCCTGGCGACAATGCCACCGGGAGGTGTCCATCTACGTCCCATACCCCTCGGGCGGACATCATCCCACCGGCGGCCAATGATTCACCTCATGGAGTCCAATCCGGCCGGCCGCGCCTTCGCGAGGCGTAACCTCGGCTCTCCCGGGCCGAATGACAGAAGGCGGTACGGCACATGGCGACGGCGCCTCGGCAACCGATCATCGAGCAGCGGACGTTGATCGAACGCCGACGGGAGATCCAGGCTCTCGATGCCGCGTTCCGGGAACTGCGGCGCACCGCGGACGGCGTGCCGCGAGCCAGGCGCAGGGGGCTGCTCGCCTACACCGGACCGGCCGGACTGGGCAAGACGGCGCTCATCACGGAAGCACGCGCCCGGGCCCTGGCACTCGGATTCACCGTGCTGTCGGGCCGGGGCGGGGAGACGGAGCAGGGCTCGGCGTTCCGTGTCGTGCGCCAGTTGCTGCAGCCCTCTCTGGCGCGGCTGGACGAGGCGGAACTGCGCGCCTTCCTGGGAAGCTGGTACGACATCGTCGCCGCCGTGCTCGGTCTCGAGGCGAGTGGTCCCGGTCCCGCTCCGGACAGGACCGGGGTCCGCGAGGGTCTCGACTGGGTGATGACGCGCCTCGCGGTGCGGAAGGCGCCCGTCGTCCTGCTCCTGGACGATCTTCACTGGGCGGACGCCGAGTCTCTGAGCTGGCTCGACTCCTTCGCGTCACGGGTCGAGGATCTTCCGCTGCTCATCGTGGTCGCCTACCGCCCCGACGAGCTGCCGTCCGAGGCGGGCGAACTCCGTACGCTCGTGGGGCACCACGCAGACCATCCCCATGACCTGGCGCTGCTCACGGCCGACGGTGTGGCGCGGATCGTCAGGAACGAACTCGGGGAGGAGGCCGAGGACCGGTTCTGCAAGGAATGCTGGTCGGCCACCGGCGGGAGCCCCTTCGAAGCGGTGGAGCTCGCCATCGGGCTCGGCAAGCGGAGACTGGGCGGGACCGAGGACGATCTGCCCGCGATGCGTGAGCTCGCCGCGGCGATCAAGGGCCCGGGACTGATCGAGCGTCTGGAAGGGCTCGACACGGCGACCGTCCGCTTCGCGCACACCGCTGCCGTTCTGGGTTCGCCCTTCTCACCGCAGCTCGCCGCGACCATCGCGGTGCTCGGCGAGGAGGCGGCGGCCGAGGCGACCCTGAAGCTGCGCACGGCGCGGATCCTGGCCGACGGCCATGGCCCCGAGGGCGAGCTGGAGTTCATTCACCCTCTGATCGCCACGACGATCTACCGGTCCATCCGCACGGGGTTCCGGGCCGGACTGCACAACGCCGCCGCGCAAGCCGTCCTGGCCGCGGGATACGGGCCCACCGCGGCAGCCCGGCATCTGCTGGAGGTCCCCTGCGAGGGCAGTCCCGAGGCGGTCGAGTGTCTGCGCGAGGCCGCTCGCGCATACCTTCGCGCAGGGGCGACCGAGGCCGCCCGGCGGCTGCTGACCCGCGCTCTGCAGGAGCCTCCCCTGCCCGAGGACCGTGCCGCGGTCCTTCACGAACTCGCCTGTGCCACGTTCCTGATCGAGCCAACGGCCACGGTGAGGTATCTGCACCAGGCCCTGGCGGAGCCGGACGTCGATCCCGACCTGCGCGCCTCCATCGTCTATCGGCTGACGACTGCTCTGGCACACACCGATCAGCTGGCCGAGGCCGTGACGGTGGCCGCCGAGGAGGCGAAGCAGGCCGCGAATCCCCGCGTCAGACTGCGCATGCAGGCCGATCAGTTCGTCTGGAGCATGGTCCGCACCGACGACCCCGACTCACCCGCCCGCTCACGGACCCTGGCACGGCTGGCCGAGCAGCTCCCCGGTCGCAGCCCGGAGGAGCGCTACATCCTGGGACTGCGCGCCTGGGATGCGGCCAAGCGGGGTGAACCCCGGGAGATCGCCCTCGCGCATGCCGAGCGGGCCCTGGACGGCGGCATGAGCTGGACCGACGAAGTCCGAGGGTTCGAGGTGCCCCTGTCGGTCGCCCTGGTGTTCATGTACGGCGATCAGCCGCGACGGGCCGAGGAGTTGTTCAGCAAGGGCATCGCCGAATGTGTGGCCAAGGGCTGGCACGGCTCTCATCTGGCCTTCGGCCAGACCATCGCCGGTTACGTCCGCTATCGCCGCGGCTGCCTGGCCGAAGCCGAGGACCTCGTACGGGAGGGTCTGCGCATCGCCTCCAAGGTGGAGGGGGTCGTGGCCGCCCAGTTGTTCGGCGTCAGCATCCTCATCGAGACACTGCTCGGCCGGGGGCGCGTCAGCGAGGCGCGCGCACTGGCCGACGAGCACCACTTCGCCGACATGACTCCGAACGCCGTCATCTATCCCGACCCCCGTACCGTGTACGCGGAGCTGCTCCTGGCGGAGGGACGCCACGCCGAGGCGGCCTCGCTGCTGTCCTCGGTGGGTGACTGGCTGGACCAACGTGCCTGGCGGAACCCGGCCTGGTGTCCGTGGCAGCTGCGGCTCGCCTCCGCGCTCGCCCCCACCGCGCCGGACGAGGCGGTCGGCCACGCCCGGGACGCCGTGCGGCGCGCCCGGAAGTTCGGTGCCGCCTCCACCATCGGCCAGGCCCTGCACACCCTCGCCGAGGTGACCGGCGGGCCGGCGGCACTCGACCTGTACGCCGAGGCGGCCGATCATCTGGAGCAGTCGCCCGCCGCCTACGAGCTCGCCCGCGCCCAGGTCGGCCATGGCGCCGCACTGTCCCGCAACGGGCGGCTGCAGGAGGCCGCCGACCGGCTCTACCAAGGTCTGGAAGGCGCCGTCCACTGCGGGGCCGAGGCACTCGCGGCCCGGGCCAGGGCGGAACTCTCGGCGGCCGGACTGCGCCCACTGCCCCTGCGTTACGCGCAGGCGGACACGCTGACCGCGCAGGAGCGCCGCACCGCCGAACTGACCGTGCGAGGGCACTCCGTGGAAGTGGTCGCCAAGGAACTGCGACTCACCGGGCAGGGCGTGCGTCAGCTGCTCTCCAGCGTCTACCGCAAGATCGGCACCGACGCCGCGGGCCTCGCCAGGTCCCTGGAGCGCCTTCCCCGCCTTCGCCCGTGACACCGTTGAAGCCGTGCGGCCGTCGATCGCCGACTCCCCGGCCCGCCGCGATCACACCGCCCGCCCACGTCCCTCCCAGTACGGATCACGCAGCCGCCGTTTGTAGAGCTTCCCGTTGGGATCCCGTGGCATCTCGGTGATGAAGTCGACGCTCTTGGGCCGCTTGTAGCCGGCGAGCCGCTCCGCGCAGTGGTCGAGCAGGGCGGCGGCGAGGGCCGGGCCCTGCTCGTGGCCGGGGGCCGGTTCGACCACGGCCTTGACCTCCTCGCCCCAGTCGTCGTGCGGGATGCCGAAGGCGGCCGCGTCGGCGACGGCCGGGTGGGAGAGGAGGACGGACTCGATCTCGGCCGGGTAGATGTTGACCCCGCCGGAGATGATCATGTCGATCTTGCGGTCGCGCAGGAAGAGGTAGCCGTCCTCGTCCAGGAAGCCGAGGTCGCCGACGGTGAAGAAGTCGCCGATGCGGTTCTTGCGGGTCTTGGCCTCGTCCTTGTGGTACGAGAATCCGCCGGTGGTCATCTTCATGTAGACGGTGCCGAGGTGACCGGGCGGGAGGCGGATGCCGTCGTCGTCGAACACCGCCAGCTCGCTGATCGGCCAGGCCCTGCCGACCGTGCCGGGCTTCTTCAGCCAGTCCTCGGCGGTGGCGAAGGCGCCGCCGCCCTCGCTGGCCGCGTAGTACTCCTCCACACAGTGCCCCCACCAGTCGATCATGGCCCGCTTGACGTGGTCAGGGCACGGGGCGGCACCGTGGATGGCGTGCCGCATGGACGAGACGTCGTAGCGGGCCTTGACCTCGTCCGGGAGGGCCAGCAGGCGATGGAACTGGGTGGGGACCATGTGGGTGTGCGTGCACCGGTGGGTGTCGATGCGGCGGAGCATCTCCTCGGGGGTCCATCTGTCCATCAGGACCAGGCGGTGGCCCAGGTGCAGGGACGCGCCCGCGAACTGCAGGACGGCCGTGTGGTAGAGCGGTGAGCAGACCAGGTGGACGTTCTCGTCGAACGGCTTGATGCCGAAGATCCCGAGGAAGCCGCCCAGGTAGGACTCCTCCGGCGCCTTGCCGGGCAGCGGGCGGCGGATGCCGCGCGGGCGTCCGGTCGTACCGGAGGTGTAGTTCATGACCCAGCCGAGCTCCCGGCCCTCGGGCGCCGACTCAGGCTGCCCGTCGAGGAGGTGGTCGTACGGCCGGAAGCCGTCGGCCTCACCGGCCGCGTATCGGTGGCTCGTCGGCAGCCCCGCCTCGTCGGCGGCGGCGCGTGCGGCCTCGGCGAACCGCTCGTGGGCGATGAGGACCTTGGCGCCGGAGTCGGCGACGATCCAGGCGATCTCGGGGCCGACGAGGTGGTGGTTGACCGGGACGAGATAGAGGCCGGCCTGGGTGGCGGCCAGGTAGGCGGTGATGAACTCGACGCCGTTGGGCAGGACGACGGCGAAGGCGTCGCCGCGTTCCAGGCCGGCCGCGCGCAGCCCGTGCACGAGCCGGTTGGCGGCGCTGTGCAGACGGCCGGCGGTCCACACCTCGCCGTCGGGTGCGACGAGGACCGGGCGGTCGGGGTGCTGGGCGGCTTCGGCCCAGAAACCGGCGGGGGGTGTGCTCACGACTGGCCGCTCCTTCCGGCGATGCGGTTGATGCGGTCCGCGGCCTTCTCGAAGCCGCGGGTGAGGTCGTCGAAGACGGCCTGGACGCTGCGTTCGCCGCTCATCCGGCCGACGATCTGCCCGACCGGCGTGCCGAGCAGCGGTTCGACCTCGTACTTCTGGATCCGGGAGACCGCCTCGGCCACCAGCAGGCCCTGCAGCGGCATGGGCAGGGTGCCGGGCCCGGCCGGGTCGTCCCAGGCGTCGGTCCACTCGGTACGGAGCTGGCGTGCGGGCTTGCCCGTGAGGGAGCGGGAGCGGACGGTGTCGCCGGATCCGGCGGCGAGGAGCTTGCGGGTCAGGGCGGGTGCGTGCAGATCGGCCTCTGTGGTGGTCAGCCATAGGGAGCCCAGCCACACGCCTTGGGCGCCGAGCGCCAGGGCGGCGGCCACCTGCTGTCCGCTGCCGATCCCGCCGGCGGCCAGGACGGGCAGGGGGTCGACGGCCTCCACGACCTCGGGCGTGAGCACCATCGTGGCGATCTCGCCGGTGTGGCCGCCGGCCTCGTAGCCCTGGGCGACGACGATGTCGATGCCGGCCTGCTGGTGCTTGCGGGCGTGCCGGGCGCTGCCGGCGAGCGCGGCGACCTGCACGCCCCGGTCGTGGGCGCGGGCGACGACATCGGCGGGCGGGGAGCCGAGGGCGTTGGCGAGCAGCTTGATCGGGTACTCGAAGGCGACGTCGAGCTGGGTTCGGGCGACCTGTTCCATCCAGCCGGTGATGCGCCACCCTGACACCTCGCCGTCCGCCAGCTCGGGGACGCCGTACTTGGCGAGGGTCTCCCGCACGAACTGCCGGTGCGCCTCGGGGATCATCGCCTCGACGTCCGCCTCGGTCACCCCCTCGACCTTCTTCGCGGGCATGACGACGTCCAGCCCGTAGGGCCGGGTGCCGACGTGTGCGTCGAGCCAGTCGAGGTCGCGTCTGAGGTCGTCGGGGGCGGTGTAACGGACCGCGCCGAGCACACCGAATCCGCCGGCCCGGCTGATGGCCGCGGCGACGGCCGGGAACGGCGTGAAGCCGAAGACGGCGTGCTCGACTCCCAGTTTCCTGCTCAGCTCCGTCTGCATGGGCGCAGGATGCCGCAGCCGACCGGACGACGGAAGAGACTTTCTGACGTTCCATCAGATCTTTTTGGGCAGGCGGTGTCAGGCGGTGGTTTCCAGCACCGCCATCGCCGCGTTGTGCCCCGGCACCCCGCTCACCCCTCCCCCGCGCACCGCGCCCGCCCCGCACAGCAGGACGTTCGGGTGGCGGGTCTCCACTCCCCAAGGGCCCGTCTCCTCCTGGGCGTAGGGCCAGGACAGGGCGCGGTGGAAGATGTTGCCGCCGGGCAGCCGCAGGTCCCTCTCCAGGTCGAGCGGCGTCTTCGCCTCGATGCAGGGGCGGCCGTCGGCGTCGGTCGCCAGGCAGTCGGTGAGGGGTTCGGCGAGGTGGGCGTCGAGCTGGGCCAGGGTGGCCTTCAGCAGTTCCTCGCGCACCGCGTCGTTGTCCCGGTCGAAGAGCCGCGCCGGGGTGTGCAGGCCGAACAGGGTCAGGGTCTGGTAGCCCCGCTCGGCGAGATCGGGGCCGAGGATGGTGGGGTCGGTCAGGGAGTGGCAGTAGATCTCCGAGGGCGGGACGACGGGGAGTTCACCTGCGGCGGCCTGGGTGTGGGCGGTGGCGAGCTGCCGGTAGCCCTCGGCGATGTGGAAGGTGCCGGCGAAGGCCTCGCGCGGGTCGACGGCCGGGTCTCGGAGCTTGGGCAGCCGGGTGAGGAGCATGTTGACCTTGAGCTGGGCGCCCTCGGCCGGCTCGGGTGCCGGGTCCCCCGTCAGCGAGGCCAGCTCGTGCGGGGAGGCGTTCACCAGGACGTGCCGGGCGGCGGCGACGCCCTCGCCGTCGGCCGTGCGGTAGGTGACCTCGGCAGTGTGTCCGTCGGTGTCGATCCGGACCGCCTCGTGCCCGGTCGCGACGACCGCGCCCGCCGAGCTTGCCGCCGTGGCCAGGGCGTCGGTGAGCGCGCCCATGCCACCGACGGGCACGTCCCAGGCGCCGGTTCCGCCGCCGATGACGTGGTAGAGGAAGCAGCGGTTCTGTACCAGGGACGGGTCGTGGGCGTCGGCGAAGGTGCCGATCAGGGCGTCGGTGAGGACCACGCCGCGGACCAGGTCGTCCGTGAAGTTCTCCTCGACGGCGGCGCCGATCGGGTCCTCGAACAGCGCCCGCCAGGCGGTCTCGTCGTCGATGCGGCGGCGCAGTTCGTCGCGGGTGGGCAGGGGCTCGGTGAGGGTGGGGAAGACGCGTTCGGCGACGCGCGTGGTCATGCCGTAGAAGCGCTGCCAGGCCGCGTACTCGCGCTCGCCGCCGGTCAGCCGGGCGAACGCCTCCCGGGTGCGCTGCTCGCCACCGCCGACGAGGAGGCCGGTGGGCCGGCCGTCCCGCTCGGCCGGGGTGTACGAGGAGATGGTGCGCGAGCGGACGCGGAAGTCCAGGGCGAGGTCGCGCACGATCTTCCGCGGCAGCAGGCTGACCAGGTAGGAGTAGCGCGACAGCCGGGCGTCGACGCCGGCGAAGGGGCGGGTCGAGACGGCGGCGCCGCCGGTGTGGTCCAGCCGTTCCAGCACCAGCACCGAACGGCCGGCCCGGGCCAGGTAGGCGGCGGCGACGAGGCCGTTGTGTCCACCGCCGACGATGACGGCGTCGTATGTGCGGGTGTGCTCGTTGGCAGGCATGGTTCTTCGTAACACGTGATGATCCACGGCGGCCAGAGGTGTGCCCCGACCGGGGTCAGGCTCCGCCGGCCGCCTGCCGGCGCACCACCGCGAGCCTGCGGTACAGCTCGCCGGCCTCGGTGCCCCGGCCGAGCCGCTCCAGACAGTGGGCCTCGTCGCTGCGGGCGGCGAGGGTGTCGGGATGGTCCGGGCCGAGGATCTGCTCGCGGGTGGCGGCGACCCGCCGGTACTCCGTGAGGGCCTCCGCCCAGCGGCCCAGCCAGCCCAGGGCGACGGCGACCTCCCGGCGGCTGACGAGCGTGTCGGGGTGCGCGGGCCCCAGGGTCTGCTCGCGGAGCAGGCAGACCTCCCGGGCCTCGCCCAGGGCGTCCCCCCAGCGCCCCAGCCGGCCGAGGTTGACCCCGAGGCCGTGCCGGGCGCGCAGGGTCTCGGGATGCGCGGGGCCCTGGACGCGGGTGCGGTCCACTATCAGCTCCCGGTACCGGCGCAGGGCGTCCGCGCTGCGCCCCAGCCGGCCGAGGCTGAGGGCGGTCTCGTAGCGGGCGGCGAGGGTGTCGGGATGGTCGGCGCCGAGGACCCGCGCTCTGGCCTCGGCGACCTCACCGTAGACGCGCAGCGCCTCCTCCCAGCGGCCCGACTGGCCCTGGGTGTAGGCGACTTCGCAGCGCGAGACCAGGGTCTCGGGGTGGTCGGGGCCGAGGACCCGGGCCCGGGCCGCGGCCACCTCCAGAGCCGTACGGCGGGCATCGTCCAGGCGGCCGAGCCGGCCGAGGGTGCGGGCGAGGTTGTGCCGGCAGCGCAGGGTGTCGGGGTGCTCTGCGCCCATGACGCGCACCCGCGCGGCGAGTACCTCCGCGTACATCTGGTGGGCCTCGAAGTGGCGGCCGAGCCGACCGAGCGCATAGGCCGTCTCCTGGCGGGCGGCAAGGGTGTCGGGGTGATCGGGGCCGAGGACCCGCGCTCTGGCCTCGGCGAGCTCCGTGTAGGCGTCCAGTGCCTCGGCGAGCCGGCCGGCGCGGACCAGGGCGAAGGCTGCCTCGTAGCGGGCGGCAAAGGTCTCGGGGTGGTCGGGGCCGAGGAGGGCGGCACGCTCGGCGGCCTCCGCCCGGTGCGCCTCGCCCGCCTCGGCCCACCGGCCGAGCCCGGCCAGGCGGACACCCTCGCGGTGCCGTGCGGTGCGCTCCGCGGGTGGTGCCGCGCGCTCCGCGGGTGGCGCCGGTACGGGCCGTCGAGCGTGCGCGGGGGCGTCGTGGCCGGGTGCGTCCGCGCGGCGGTAGCCGCATGCCTGATACGGCTCCGCGCCGCTTCGGGGCGCGTCCCAACGGGACGACAGCGCCGCCCCCGGGTCCGGGGGCGGCATGCCGGGCCCGGTGCCCATCGCCTTGTGGCCGGTGGTCATGCCCCAGGTCCAGGACGGCAGCCGGGCCGCGCCTGTCGCCTCCGGGATCTGAAGGGCCGCGACCGAGGCGGCCGCCCCGTGTTCGCGCCGGAGCCGGCGGACCAACTCGCCCGCGTCATGGGGTCGTTCCTCGGGCCGCTTGGCCAGCAGGTCGAGGATGACGGCCTCGAGGCGGCCGGGCAGCTCCGGGCGCAGCTCGCGCGGAGGCCGGGGCGGGGTGTCCCGGTGGCCGATCAGGATCGCCCAGGCGTCCTCCAGGTCGAACGGCGGTGCGCCGGTGGCGATTTCGTACAGCACGCAGCCCAGCGAGTAGAGGTCGCTGCGCTGGTCCACCTCGCCGCCGCCGATCTGTTCGGGGGACATGTAGTGCGGGGTGCCCAGTGCGACGCCGGTGCCGGTCAGCCGGGCGGTGAAGCCGATGTCGTGGCCGAGACGGGCGATGCCGAAGTCGCAGATCTTGACCGTGCCGTCGGTCAGTCGCACGATGTTGCCCGGTTTCAAGTCGCGGTGGACCACGCCCTGTCGATGGGTGTACACGAGGGCGGCGGCTACCTGGGCGGCGATGTCCGCCACGTCGTCCACGGGCAGCGGATGGCCCTTGTTGTCCTCCAGCAGCCGACTCAGGTCACGCCCCTCCAGCAGCTCCATCACCAGGTACGGAACCCCGTCGGACTCCCCGAAGTCGTGGACGACGGTCACCCCGCGGTGCGAGAGGGCGGCGGCCACCCGGGCCTCACGCCGGAACCGTTCCCGCAGGACGCCGGCGAGGGAGGGATCGTGGTACGGGCCGAGCGGCTTGAGGCACTTCACCGCGACCTGCCGGCCCAGGGACTCGTCCCGGGCCCGCCACACCTCGCCCATCCCGCCCCGCCCGATCAGGTCGAGCAGTCGGTACCGGCCCTGAACCAGCTCGTGTTCCCCCATAGCGATCCGCCGCCCCCGTCGCCGTCCGCCCCGCCGCCGGGAGGCCGCCACCGGAGCGCGCCCGGCCGCGTCGCGCCGGCCCGATCCACGCCAGACCCCCTGCTCGTCCAGTATGGCGGCCTATCGCCCGACTTTGTATGGTGCCGGACGTGCTTGCGGGCCGAGCCTCGCCATGGCGCGCAGGATGTGTTTGGGCGGCAGCTGCCAGCGCACACGTGCGGGAACGCGCCGGAGCAGCGCGCCCGTGGCCCGCAGCCGACGGGTGACGACGGCGGGTGTGGGGGCCGGTCTGCCGTACAACTCGTGGGCGTACGGCGGCAGAGCGGCGTACGCCAGCTGCGCCACGCGCCGCCACAGCACCTCCCGCGCCGGTACGAGAAGGGGATGCGTCGGCGGACGGAGCAGGAAGTCGTCCACCTCGCGCGCCTCGGGTCCCGCCGCCAGCGTCGGCCGCACCCGGCCGAAGTACCCCGCGAGTTCCGCCCGGTTCCCCGGTACGGTCGCCGGGTCGAGGCCCACCAGGCGTGCGCTGACCCGGTGTTCGGCTATGTACCGGTCGGCCTGGGCGTCGGTGAGCGGGAATCCGGAGCGGCGCAGCACGTGCAGATAGGAGTCGATCTCCGCGCAGTGCACCCAGAGCAGCAGCCCGGGTTCGTCGACGCCGTACCGCTCGCCGGTCTCCGGGTCGGTCGCCGTCAGCATGCTGTGGATCTTCCGTACGCGGGCGCCGGCGCGCTCGGCGGCCTCGGACGTGCCGTACGTCGTCGTACCGACGAAGTTCGCGGTGCGCATCAACCGGCCCCACGCGTCGCGCCGGAAGTCGGAGTTCTGCATGACTCCCCGGACCGCGCGCGGGTGCAGCGCCTGAAGGTACAGCGCGCGGACGCCGGCGACCCACATCATGGGGTCGCCGTGCATCTGCCAGGTCACGGAGTTCGGGGTGAACAGTCCGGGGTCGCCCATGCCCGCAGGTGTGACCACAGTCATTGGTTGTCACCTCGCATCGCCGCTGACCTGTGCTTTCGCAACCAGCGGCGGCATCCGGCCGCGTCGGCTGCCGACTTTTCCCGGCACATCGGTGCACACCGGCTCCCGCGCACGGCGTCCTCCGCACCGACGGCCCCCGCCGCGCGCACGAGGCGCCGCTCCGTGGTGAGTGCCTGCCCAGATCATCAGTGGATCATTCACTCGACAGGGTAGTCGTCCCTCTAGTACGCCGTGCGTCGCACAGACGGGCGGAGCACAGGATCGGTTCTCCTGGGCAGCGAGTGCCGGGGGACGACGCCTGACCCCACACACGGGGCTGGGCGACGACGGCTTGCGCGAGTGCTCGCTGCGGGCTACGCGCCGCACACGACGACCACGGGCCACACATGACGACAGCGTGACGGTGCAGGGCGCGTCTCTCCGGCGTCCAGGACGTGCCGACCTCACTCGGGTCATAGTCCTCGGCGGCCAGGAACCATGCCTGGGCCCCGGCGAGGACCATGGTCAGAAGATCGTCCGGCCGCATCCCGGAAGCGAGGTCTCCGCGCTGCTGAGCTTCGGCCACGTCGGCGGCCCTGCGCTGGGAGGCACCCGGTTCGAGCGCCGTGGCAGTGGGTCGCTCCAGAAGCTTCCACAGGCGCAGCCGCACGATGTCCGGCCGGGCGACGAGGTGGTCGAACATCGCACCCGCGTATCCGGGCAGGTCGTCGACGTCGAACGGCACCGACTCGGCGCCCTCCGACGGTAGATCACCGGGCCGCGATCCGCAGCCGGACACTGGGGTTGATCACGGAGGCCGGGCCAGACGGTCCCCGATCTCCGCCGCTCGTGACCGACCGGGGCCTCATTAGGCTTCCGGCATGGTCTCGCAAGACGAACGCCGGGCCCGGCTGCGTCGGCTGCTGTGGCAGCCACCGCGTGCGCACGGCGAACAACCCCTCGAACGAGTCGTGGGCCCTCTCGAGCTTTTCTACGACCTGGTCGTGGTCGTGCTGGTGGCCCAGGCGTCCCACCATTTCGCCGGGCACCTCACCTGGGGCGGCCTGGCCGAGTTCGCCGCGGTGTTCGCCCTGGTGTGGATCGCGTGGTTCAACGGCACCCTCCATCACGAACTGCACGGCTACGACGACGCCCGGGGCCGGGTCATGTTCCTGCTCCAGATCCTGGTCCTCGTGCCCCTGGCCGCGTACATCCCCGGGGCCGGCGGCGCACGCGGAGCCGCATTCGCTGTCGACGCGAGCGTGCTGTTCGCGGTCTTGGCGGTGCTCTGGCGGCTCGCCGCACGCGGCGACAGCCCCGATTTCCGGCGCCCGAGTCGGCTGTTCGTGACCGGCACAGCCGTGTTCGCGGTTCTCCTGGCCGTGACCGCTGCCCTGGCTGCCGAGGACCGTGTGCTTGCCTGGGGGCTCATGGCCTTGGCGTATCTGGCAGGGTTCGCCACGATGATCGCTACGGCCACCCCGTCCCAGGCGACCGTACTCTCCGTCACCGCGGCACTCACGGAGCGGTTCGGGCTGCTCATCATCATCGTGCTCGGCGAAACCGTGACCGGGGTTGTCGACGGACTCGCTGCCGGGCCGAACACCGCGCTGACCCTCGCGGTGGCGCTGCTTGCCGTCGTCGTCGGTTTCGGTGCCTGGTGGACGTACTTCGACTTCGCGGGGCACCGCAGTCCGAGACGCACGAGGGCGGCCACCGTTCAGTGGATGCTCACGCACCTGCCGCTCACAGCCGCGGTGGCCGCCATGGGGGCCGCGATGGTCGGACTTGTCGAGCATGCGCAAGACGGACGCACTCCAGCCACCACGGCCTGGGTGCTCTGCGCCGGTTCCGCCGTCGTCCTGTGCACGACCATGGGGGTCGCGGCCTCGCCGGAGGCCTGGCGCCGCGAGCGGGGCCTCTACCGGCTGCTCGCCCCCGCCTGTGCCGGTGCGGGTCTCGCGTGCCTGGGTGTCGGCGCGGCGCGCCCAGCCCCCCTCGTCCTCGGCCTGGCGCTCGTCCTCCTGCTCGGCGTCCCCTGGATGCTCGCCGTGGCCTACCGCCTGATCCACGACGACGAAGCCGCCACGGAACCCGTGCCCGGCACGGAAGGGCCGACCACGTGAGCGGGGCGGCGCTTGTGCCGCTGCCGGACTGTTCGAGCCCGGCAGCAGGCATGTGACGCTTCGATGCCGTCCACGCCGCAGAACCGGCTACCGCACACCGCAGATCTTCCAGGCCCGTACGCCGGACCAGAAGGGCGGCGTCGCGGAAGGCCGGCAGCCAGCCCTTGCGGCCCCTCCAACTCGGGCTTGGTGAACGCCCGGCCTTCCGGCTCCCCCTCGGTCTCGTCCGCAAGCACCGCCGCGTTCCAGTCGTGGACCACCTGGACCGGGGGCGTGCCGAACAGGCGCAGGCACTCCTCCGCCCAGCCGTAGGCCGGGTTGGTCAGGAAGTCGCAGAACTGCCGCACCGCACCTGGGTAGTTGCGCAGGGTGGAGCGGACGCAGCCGCGGACCGAGCGGAGATCCGCCGACCACCCGTCGACGTGCTGCGGCGTGCTCTCCGCCGACCGCAGCCGGCCCTGCACCGGCTTCGCGTCCCGTCCTGCTCATCGGCCTTGCGTCGCATCAGAGCCCGTGGCCCCTGCCGGCCTCCCGGACCAACCGGCCTGTGCGCCGGAGATCGTTCTTGGGGCGGCTGACGGGTCGCAACGCCTATTGCGACGGCAATACGACTTCGACGGCCAGGTTGAGCTTGTTCACGAAGTCCGGACGGTTGGTGATGCGGTGCTTCCATCCCTCCCCGGCGGCCGCCAGGACCTCGGCGATCTGCCGCGGTGTGGAGGTACCGGTCCGCAGGCCGGAGGCGGCGATGGCCTCGGCGAGCGCGTCCTGGAAAGCGCCGCGGTAGTCGTCGTACATGCTGTCGAGCTTTGACGTGCCCTGCTCGAGTAGATCGTCGACGCCCTCGCTCAGGTGCGTGCCGACATAGCGGCCCAGATTTGCGTCGAGTGCGGCCACCAGACGTGCCCGGAGGTCTACGTCGGTTGCGGCCAGGGCCGCGCGAACGTCGTCCAGGGCCCTGTCCAGCTCCTGCCGCATGGTCGCACGGAACAGGTCCTCCTTGTTGGAGAAGAGGAAATACAGACCTGGGCGGGAAATGTCCGCGGCTCGGGCCACTGCGTCCATGGACGTCTTGCGGTAGCCGAACGTGGCGAAAACGGTCAGCGCCGCTGCGAGCACCTGTTCACGGCGCTGGGCGTCTCCTCGGGGTGTTGACATAGGCGCACTGTACAGACTATGCATGCTATACAGCATTTGTTGTTTCTGTTTAGTGCGCGGTGTCGCGCCACCCGAGAGAGAGCATCATGAGCAAGACTGTCCTGATCACCGGCGCTTCGACCGGCATGGGCGAGGCGCTCGTCTTCCAGTACGCCGAGCGCGGCTGGAATGTCGTGGCCACCATGCGCGACACGGCCAAGGCCAACGCCGCCTTCGCCGACCTCCCCGCCGTCGTGGTCACCACCCTCGATGTCACCGATCCCGCCGGCATCGAGCTGGCCGTCAAGGAGACACTCGATCGCTTCGGCGCCCTCGACGCCGTGGTCAACGCCGCTGGATACGGACAGGTCGGCGCGGTCGAGGAGGTCACCCCCGAGCAGCTGCGCGACCAGTTCGAGACCAACGTGGTGGGCGTCGTCCAGGTGGTCCAGGCTGTTCTCCCGCACATGCGGGAGCGCGGCTCCGGCCACATCCTCAACATCGGCTCCATGGGCGGCCATGTCAGCCTGCCCGAGGGACTGGCCGCGGAGGTCGGTCCGCTGGGCATCCACGTCACCCTCGTCGAGCCGGCCGGCTTCAACACCCGGTTCGCGACCAACTCCAAGTTGCCTGCGACGTCGATCCCTGACTACGAGCCCGCCTACGCCGCCATGGCCGAGTTCGACAGGCAGGCGGTCAGGGGTGACCTCGTCAAGTCGATGGCGGCCGTTGCCGATGTCACGGGCATCGACGAGCCCCCGCTTCACCTGGCCGTGGCCACCGCCGGCCTGGACATGGTGCGAGGCCGCTTCCAGGAACTGATGGACGAGTACGCCCGTTGGGAGCGGGTCACCGCCGGCACCGACTGACGGCATCCCACGCCGGCGGCATCCAGTGGTCCGACGCCACCGGACCGCCTTCGTCCGGGAGCGTCGGCCCAGGCATGCGCATCGGACGCCGCCGCCGAGGGCCGAGGCCTGACTGACCCTTCGGCCTCTACCTGTAGCGGGTGCCGTCGGCCCGTACGGTGATCGGATGGGCCCACCAGGCCTGACCGCTCGCCCGCCCCCTCACGGACCGCGGGCCGCCTGGCCTCGGTCTGCGGCCCCTTCGCCGACGAAAGGCTTCTCGGCAAGGCGCCGACCGGTCGCCGGGAGTCGGTCGTCAGCCGCTCGACCTCAACGGTCGCCCTGAACACGTGCGCCGCGCCCTCGATCGCTCGCCGCGTCACCCGGGCACCGATCATGTCGACCTGTACCACCGGCACGGCATCGCCCCAAGGTGCCGATCGAGACCGTCGGCGCGCCGGCCGAGCCGGTCGCCGAGGGCAGGGCCCACCGCATCGGCGTGTGCGAGGCGTCCGCGCAATCCGTCCGGCGCGCCCCCGCCGGACGCTGCACCCCTGGTGAGGTTCACGCAGTCGTCGAAACGGGGCGACTGAGGCGGGAGCGCGGAGTCCTTCGCGCGGCGCAGTAATACCTTGCCCCAGGAGGACAACCGGTGATCTTGGTGCCAACCGCCCCTGTCCTGTGCCGGCTGGAGACGGTGGTCGCAGCAGGCTAGCGCCGCACCCTGGGCATCCCCAGGCCGATCCAGGAGATGATCTCGCGCTGGATCTCGTTGTTGCCGCCGCCGAAGGTGAAGATGACCGCCGAGCGATAGCCGCGCTCCAGCTCGCCGTGCAGGACGGCGCCCGCCGAGCCCTCCTTCAGGGGGCCGGCGGCTCCGACGATCTCCATGAGCCAGGCGTAGGCGTCGCGGCGGGCCTCGGAGCCGTAGACCTTGACGGCGGAGGCGTCCTGCGGGCTGAGGGTGCCGTTCTCGACGGCGCTGACCATCTGCCAGTTGAGGAGCTTCATCGCGTCGAGCCGGGTGTGGGTGCGGGCGAGCAGCCGGCGCACCCAGGGCAGGTCGGCGACCCGGCGGCCGTCGGCGAGCTTGGTCTCCATGGCCCAGCGCTGCACGTCGTACAGGGCGCGGATGGCCATGGTGCCGTGCGCGGCGAGGGTGACACGTTCGTGGTTGAGCTGGTTGGTGATCAGCCGCCAGCCCTGGTTCTCCTCGCCGACACGGCGGGAGACGGGGACCCGGATGTTCTCGTAGTAGCTGGCGGTGGTGTCGTGTGAGGCGAGGGTGTTGATGACCGTGCAGGAGTAGCCGGGGTCGGAGGTCGGCACCAGCAGCATGGTGATGCCCTTGTGCGGCGGGGCGGCGGGGTCGGTGCGGGTGGCCAGCCAGACCCAGTCGGCGGTGTCGCCGTTGGTCGTCCAGATCTTCTGCCCGTTGACGACGTAGTCCTCCCCGTCCCGTACGGCCCTGGTCTTCAGGGCGGCCAGGTCGGTGCCGGCGTCGGGCTCGCTGTAGCCGATCGCGAAGTCGATCTCGCCGGAGAGGACGCGCGGCAGGAAGTACGCCTTCTGTTCCTCGGTGCCGTAGCGCATGAGCGTCGGGCCGACCGTGTTCAGCGCCATCAGCGGCAGCGGTACGCCGGCCTGCGCCGCCTCGTCGAAGAAGATGAACTGCTCCATCGCCGTCAGGCCCCGCCCGCCGTACTCCTCGGGCCAGCCGACGCCGAGCCAGCCGTCCGCGCCGAGACGGCGGATGGTCTCGCGGTAGAACCGCTTCTGCGCGGCGGAGTCGGCATACCGGGTGTAGGCGTGGTCCGGGACCAGCTGTGCGAAGTAGGCGCGCAGTTCGGCGCGCAGTCGCTGCTGCTCGGGCGTGTGGTCGAGATGCACGGCGGCGCCTCCAGGCTCCCCAAGGGCGGTCCTGACGGCGCACACCGTAGAACGTGTTTCAGAAATAGGGAATGACAGGCCCCGGGGGAATTCCGCGGGAGCGCGCGGTGCGTTCGGCGGGCGCCGCCGTCACCCCCGAGTCCGCCGGGAGGCTCCGGCTCGCCCCCGCGGGAATGTCATGCGAGAGTCCGCAGGAACTCGGAGCAGGCGTCGGCGCAGGTCCGGCAGGTGGCCGCGGCCGACTCGGCACCGGGCTGGGCGTCGAAGGCGCGGGCGCACTCCAGGCAGACGGAACGGCACCACTCCAGCCGGACGCGGATCTCCCCCTCGTCCTGCCGGCACTCCTCACCCAGCACACGGCACGTGGCGTCACACACCTCCGCGCACATGATGCCCAGCCTGCGCACCCGCTCGTGGCATTCGGTGCCGTCCGGGTCGGTCAGACTCGCGCGCACCGCACAGGCCCGGGCGCACTCGGTGCACGCCTGAGCACACGCGAAGCGGTCCTCCAGGAACCGGTAGAGCTGTTGCGAAGTCGGCGTTGTCACCCCGTGCGGGTAGCCGGGCCACGGGGCCGCAAACCAGTGAGCGGGCGGATCCGGGCGCCCGGACCGGGCAGGGACGCGCCGTCGGCGGAGGAAGGTCGCCGCGGGCGAAGGCCCCACCGCCTATTATGTCCGGTTCGTACCATTCTGGACGGGGTATGCCTGTCCTATGAATACCGCATCGATGCAGCTGGCCGCGGCGAGCGGCCTGATGAGCCTCGTCCTGTTCATCGTGGCCATCGGCCTCCTGGCGATGCTCGCCGGCGGCTTCTGGTTGACTTCCCGCGTCAAATACCGCGAGTCCCCTCGGCCGCGGCCCGAAGAACAGCCCAAGCTGCCGCCGGGGGGTCCGGTGGGCGAAGTCCGGCAGAACAGGGAATCGCAGGAGGTCCCCCAGGTCCACAAGGGCGAACGTCCGCTCACCCCGTACGAACTGACCAACATGGACTCCAAGCCGAGCGCGTCGAAGGACCGCCCGCGCTGGAGCCGTGGTTCCAGCGGCTCCTTCGGCGGCGGCGGACTCGGCGCCCACTGAGGCCCGGACCAGCGGCTCCCCCACCGGCTCCGGCCCGCGCCGGACCGTCGTACGCGCTCAGGGATCCGTCCGGACGGCGTCCAGGCGGTCGACGCGGGCCACGTTCCGCCGGTCCTCGGGATCCTGGCTGGGTTCGGCGGCGAACCAGGCGTCGAGGATCTCCCTCAGCAGCGGCTCCGAGGTCAGGCGCAGACTCAGGGCGAGGACGTTGGCGTCGTTCCAGCGGCGCGCGCCGTCCGCGGTGACGGCGTCCGTGCACAGCGCCGCGCGTACGCCTGGCACCTTGTTGGCCGCGATGGAGGCACCCGTGCCGGTCCAGCAGCACACCACCGCCTGATCCGCGGACCCCTCGGCCACATCCCGGGCGGCCGCCTCGGAGCAGGCCGCCCACTGCGCGTCGGCGCCGGGCCGCAGCGCGCCGTAGGCCCGTATCCCGTGGCCGCGGCGTTGCAACTCGGCGAGGAGGAACCGGGCCACGGGTTCGTCCATGTCGGAGGAGACGGAGATCCGCATACCCGGGAGCGTAGTGCCTGCGGTGCGCCGAGGCGTGAGGCGGACTGCCGCCCCGGGGCGCCTCGTGCCCCGGGCGGGTGGCGTGGGCCGGGCCGGGTCAGGGGTGGTCGGGGCGCTGCGCCGGGGGGACGCCGCCGCCCTCGCCGCCGCCCTTCTCTCCCTTGTCCGAGCCGTGCGCGCGGTCGTCGGCGCGACGGGCGGCCGCCTGGCGGGCCTTGAGCTCGCCGCTGTCCTGCGGGGTGGCGCCTCCCTTGTCACTGCGCCGCTGTTCGGGCTGCTGCGGATTCGACATGCGCCGGACTCCCTCCGGGTGGTGCATGGTGCGTGCGGGGTTCGGGTTCCCAGCGACCGCCCCGGTCAGCGTCCGGTGCACGTGTTCGAGGGCGTCGAGCAGCACCGAGCGGTGGTACCAGCTGAGCCAGGCCGCCGTCTCGGAGGCAAGCAGACCGAGGGCCTCGGCCTGGCCTGCCGTGGGGCGGTACCCGGCGTCGGGCCAGTGCAGGGTGATCACGCCGGTGCAGGCGCCGGCCTGGGACAGCACCGGGATGCTCTGCAGAGCGCGGGTGCCCGTGGTGAGCAGGACGCGCCGCGCCTCCTCCGAGAGCAGGGCGTCCGAGGCCACGTCGGGCAGGCTCACCCGGCGGCCGCGCAGCCGGGCCACCGCGTCGGCCGTTCCCTCGTCGCGGCCGCGCACGAGATGGTCGACCAGCACGTCCGCGCAGCCGTAGTGGGTCTCCGGCACCAGGGCGTTCATGGCGGGGTCGACGAACAGCACGTACCCGGCCTCCGCCCGCGCGACGGCCAGCGCCTCGTGCAGCACGGCGTCGACCATCTGCCGCCGGTAGCGGGGGTCGCGGCCCTCGCGGGCCAGGATCCGCAACGGGGGCAGGGGCAGGGGACGACGGCCCGGGAACCACACCTCGCCGTCCGGGGGCCGGGCCACCACGACGGCGGAGACGAGGACCCGCAACGGCACGTTGTAGCGCTGCGAGGCCTCGCGCAACGCCCGGAAGGCGCTGCCGGAGTCCGACAGGCCGTAGCGGACCATGAGGACGCCCTGTGCCATGCCGATCACCGGGGCCGTCCGCACCCGGGCGCGCAGCGCGCGGACCTCCTTGCGCAGATCCTCGTAACTGGGCCGCAGCGGATCCGCCATCTGCGACCGCCAGGCGGGCAGGTCCTCCACGCGGGAGGCGGCGCGGGCCAGCTCCCGCAGCGCCTCGTCGAGGGTGGCGTAGAGCTGGACGCCGTCCAGGCGGGCCAGGTGCACCGCCTCGCGCACTCCGGGCCGGGCGCGGACGATGATCAGGTCCGGGCGGCCGGTGCGCGAGCGGCTGGTCTCGCTGAGCGTGTGCAGCACGGCGGCGCCGCCGAGCTGCACATGGGCCATGTCGAGAACCGGCCGCAGGCCCGCACGGTCCGCCTGTTCGAGGTGGCCGCGCAGCTCCGCCGACCAGGCCTGGGCTCCGGCGGCGTCGAGGCTGCCGGAGATACGCAGCAGCAGCGCTCCCTCGGCGGGCAGGCCCTCGACGACGGACGACTCGATGACGAGCGGGGCCGTGGCGGCGGACGGGTCGGAGGAGGGATTCATGGCATCACCCGGACAGGACGTCGCGACGGACTCGGGCGGCCTCTTCCCGACCACCGTGCACGGTAGGCGCCCGACCCCCGGCCGCGCCATCCACCGCGCCGGGCGGGGCGGGCCCACCGGCTCACCAACCGCGGCCGCCGGGCCGTGGGCTCACCGGTCTGCGGGGCTCCAGGGAGCTCAAAGCGGATGCCATGGTGGCGTGCACCCGGACACCCGGCAGTCCCGCCGCGCGCAGCGCCTCCCGCACATGCGGCCGCGGCTGTACGACGGGCAGGGCGCGGCCGGAGAAAGCGAGGATCCCGGTCGCCCGGTCCACGGAGCGCACCGCCGCCGCGCAGGCGAGATACACCTCGGTCATGTCCAGCACGGGGTGTTCGCCGAGCTGGTCGGCCCGCGCGATGTGCTGGGCGAGCGCCTCGGAGAACTCCAGGGCATTGGAGGCGTCGACCGTGCCCCGCGCCTTCAGGACGCTGACGGCGCCGGCCTCGGGGCGGTGCTCGGGCACGGTCTGCAGGAGCAGCGGGGTCGGACCACCGGGGCGGGGGCGGGCACGGAACAGCTGATCGTTTTCCATGAGGATCGGACTTCCTGAGTGGGGAAGGATCAGCCAGCCGCGTCTTGACCGGGAGTTCACTGTGCCTCCGGCCCCGCGCCGAAGCAACGATTCTGCCCGGGCGTGTCGCACCTCGGCCGGTTCAGCCGTGCGAGTGAGCTTCGGCGGACTCGTCGCGGCGCCGCGACCGGGCCTTCGGGCCATCGGGTGCGGGGCCGGACGTCCGCGGCCTGTGCCTGCCGTGCGGGCGCTCACCCGGCGGAGTGAGCCGCCGTGTAGCGCGCCGCGCGCGGGGCACTCGGCGCGGCGACGGCAGGCCGTTCATGGGCCGCCGCGATGTCTTGCAGGAGGTGACGACATGGGTCACGGCGGAAACGTCATTCAGGAGCTGACGACCGATCACCGTGAGGTCGAGGAGATCTTCGGCCGTATCGAGGCACTGCCGCCCGGCTCGGGGAACCGCAAGGACCTCGCCGACCAGGCCACCATCGAGCTGGTACGGCACTCGGTCGCGGAGGAGGCCTATCTGTATCCGGCGGTGCGCGAGCACCTGACGGGCGGGGACGCCCTGGCGGACAAGGAGATCGAGGATCACGCCAAGGCCGAGCGGATCATGAAGGATCTGGAGAGCTGCCAGGCGGACGATCCGCAGTTCGACATGCTCATGGCACAGCTGATGAGCGAGATCCGGTCGCATGTGGCCGACGAGGAGCAGAACCTCTTCCCGCAACTGGAGGCCGCCTGTCCCGCGGACATGCTGATGGAACTCGGTGACAAGGTGCGCCGCGCGAAGAAGATGGCCCCCACCCGGCCGCACCCGTCCGCCCCGGACACTCCGCCGGCGAACAAGCTGCTGGCACCGGGCGCGGGTCTGGTCGACCGGATGCGCGACGCGCTGTCGGGACGGGGCAAGGAAAGCTGAGGTGCAGGACTGAGGACCGGACCGCGGCCCGGGCGGGCCGCGGTCCGGCTCGGGCGGGCGCTCACGCCGGTGACCGGGCGCCACCAGGGCGGCCCGGGCGCCGGCGTTCGGCGGCACCCGGCGTTCACATCACCGGCGCCCCTTCGTTCACATCACCGGCAGGCCCCCTCAGAGCCACGACCGCACCTGCGCCCCGGAACCGGACCGGCGCCGGACCGCGCGGCACAGAAGGCGGAACGCCTGGAAGAGGGTCACAGGCCACAGGAGGGCGAAGCACCACAGCAGCGCGGGGTCCGAGGTGCGGACCCCCATGACGGCGACGAACGCCGAGGCGATCCCGAGCAGCAGCACCGCCACCGGCAGCCAGAACCTGCCGTGCCCGTCGCCCATGCGGCGCGCGAACCGGCGGTCCTGCCGCAGGCCCGTCTCGATCCGCAGCAGCTCGAGCCGTTCGCGGGGCGACAGCCGTACCTCGTCGTGCATCTCCCACATCTCTCCGTCGTCCACGGCAACGGCACCTCCTCCGCCGCTCGGCGGTCTCCGTCTCCCGGCACCCCGAGTTCCCCGGACGACCCGGCCGATGCGAAGTCACGGCCCCCTTCAGAGCCGCTTCGAGCACCGTCGGCGCAGGGAGCGCCACGCACCGTGAGGGCAGGTGGTCGCGGGTGAGCTTCGCCCGGGGCAAGGCCGATACCGCAGCCAGCCGGTCCGGACGGTGCCCTGGTCCGGCGGCCGCCGGAACCTGACGCTCCGTCACCGAGCCCGCACCGCCTTGGTCCGGCGCGGCCGCGGCTCCCGGCTCAGCGTTGTCGAGCGACTACGCAGCTGCGCCTCCCCCGCACGACGGACGCCGAACAGCGCGGAGGCGTGGAAGAGCTGCTGGAGGGGGCGACGGTGGCGCCGGGGGCGTCGCGGGTTTCCGCCGTCCTTTCAGGCGCCCGGCTCTGATCCACCGGAGCGCCGTGCCGCATATGCGTAGATATTCTGTGAAGTGTGATCGAGTCTGGACGGCTGCGGCTCCGGCGTCGCCACGGCCGGGGCAGGCTGGTGCGGCTGTCGCCGGTCATCCTGACCGTCGTCATCGCCGGCCTGGCATACGCCACTCCCCCCAACATGGCCTTCAGCCGTCTCCTGCCCGCGGCGCCGGCCCTCGCCGCCGCCATGTGGCCGGTGCTCCCGACCGTCCTGCTGGGGACGGTCTGCCTGTTTCTGATGATCGGCCTCAGCCTCGTGTTCCCCGGTCTGGGGACCTGGTGGACGGCTGCGGGGATCATCGCGGTCACCGTCGCAGCCGCGTACGGCAGCCATGTCCGGCTCCAGCGGGAGCGGACCCTCTTCCAGGTGCGGCTCGTCGCCGACGCGGCCCAGCAGGTGGTGCTGAGCCCTATGCCGCGCCGCTTCGCAAGGGTCGAGATCGAGTCGCTGTATCTCGCGGCGGCGGCGGAGGCCCGTATCGGCGGGGACTTCTACGAGGTGGTCGACACGCCGTACGGGGTCAGGCTGCTCATCGGTGACGTGCGGGGCAAGGGCCTGCCGGCGGTGGGGGCGGCCGCGGCGATCGTCAACGCCTTCCGGGAGGCGGCCTACGGCGAGGCCGACATCGTCAGCGTCGCGCGCCGGCTGGACGCCAGCAGCACCCGGTACAACGCCGCCTTCCCCCCCGAGGGGCCGATGGAACGCTTCGCCACCGCACTCCTGGTCGAGATCCCGCATGAGGGCAGGAGCATCCAGATCCTCAACTGCGGACATCCCCCGCCGCTGCTCCTGAACCACGGGGAACTCCGTACCCTCGAGCCCACCACCCCCTCGCCACTGCTCAACCTCGCGGACCTGATCGGTGATCAATACAGCGTCGACACCTTCGACTTCACCCCCGGCGCCCTACTGCTTCTCTATACCGACGGGGTGGCCGAGACCCGCGCCGGCGACGGCGAGTTCTTCCCGCTGACGGCCTGGATGCGACGACAGCCCCCGACGCCACCCCACGAGCTGCTCACGGCTCTTCACCGCGACCTCCTCCACTACAGCAGAGGCCACCTCGACGACGACATCGCCGCCCTCGCCGTGCGTCTGCGCGAACCCTCGGACGGCTGACACTCCCGCCGCAGGTGCGCTGCGCAGCGCACGCATGGCCGACGGGGTGCCCGGGCTGGGCCTGCGCCGCGCCGGCGACGGCAGGGACCCGGTACCCACCCCGGCCGACACCGGCTTCCTGACCCTGACCCGTCGCAGGCCACCGGTGCAGCGATCGGCCGGGTGCTCTGCGACGGCCCGACGACCGCCTCCATCAGCGCTGTCCGCCCCAGCCGGAGACCAGGTGGAAGCCGGCGAGCGCGACGGCCAGTCCCCCGCCGAGCGCGAGCACGAGCAGCGACCAGCGTGCGGTGCGCCGCGGTGCGGCGATGCCGTGGCGTGCCGGGCGGCGGCGCAGGTCGGCGCCGATGAGGCGGGGCAACCGCCACAGGTAGGCGAGGACGTGCACGGTCATCACGGCGGCCCAGCAGACGAAGCTGGCCTTGTGCAGCAGCAGTACCGGAACCGGACCGGCGGTGCCGCGTCCGAGCAGCGCCAGCGTCACTCCCGTACCGAGGACCGCGACGGTCGTGGCGACGACCAGCGGGCCGAGCAGGCGCAGCAGCGGTGCCGGCGGGCCCTTGCGGCGGTACGCGGGCGATCCGGTGTAGTAGCGGTAGAAGCGGTAGCCGGTCGATCCGATCTTGAGGCAGACCGGGCCCGTGAGCAGCAGTCCGATGAAGAAGTGCAGGGTGAGCAGTCGTCCGAGGAAGAGGATGGTGACGCCCTCGACGGCGAACAGGACCAGCAGCACCGCACCTGTCACGGCGGTAAGCCGCTCGTTGCCCTCCGGCCCGCCGGCCGGCGCACCGGGCCGCTCGGGCCCGGTGGCTGCCGGTGTCCTGCCGCCGATCATGGTCACTCGCCCGTCCTCCTGGTGATCCAGCCCCGCCCGGCACGGGTGACAGTGCTCCCACGCCGTGCGCTGGAGCGGGCTGCAGTATGCCTGACGTGGGGTTAAGAACTCGTTCACGTCCGCTGAGGCGGCTGCCGGCCCGCTGCCCGGTCGAGGCGCAGCGCCAACGCAGGGCATCCGGCGACCGCGCGCCGCGCGTGCCCGAGGGCTTCGTCCGAGAGCGTGGACGATCCCACGATCGGATAGCCCCACTCGTCGAGCTCGATGAGTTCGGGCAACAGCTCGGCGCACAGTCCGTAGCCGTCGCAGGCAATGCGGTCGATGCCGAGGGAGTGTGCCCGGTTCGTGCCGTTCACGCTGTTCACCTCCATTCCCGCTCCCCTGGCACCAAAGTCGGAGGAAGCGGCAGTACGGGCTCGTGTCCGGCCGCAGCGCACGGCCCGAGGTCCAGGTGGTGGCGTACGTCGTCGGCGAAGACGCTCAGGGCGGTCGCCGCGAAGCGTGACGCGCCGTCAGGGTGCCGGCACGCGCCGCGCCCGGTGAGCAGGCCCACACGGCCCTCCAACCGCCGTAGCAAGGGAATGTCGGGACGGCCCCAGGCGAGGTCGGCGAAGTCCGCGGCCACGGCCGGGAGCCCGAGTCGGCAGGGTCCGCACTGCCGTGCGCTCTGCGCCGCGAGGTAGCCGAGCACCCTGGCCGCCTCGGCCAGACCGCAGGCGCGGTCGGGAAGAGCCACGAGCACTCCGGCACCGGGTCCCGCGCCGAGGGCCGCCAGGTCCTGCTTGGCGAACGGGACGCGCAGTGCCTGACCCACCGGGAGCCAGCTGCCGAAGAAGCCGCCGAGCAGGAGGGCGCCGAGCGGTTCCGCGGGCCCCCCGGCGGCGTCCAGTACCTCACCAAGCCGTAGACCCATCGGCACTTCGTAGACGCCTGGGGTGCGCAGCGCGCCGGAGAGGGTCACCAGTGTGGTGCCCGGGGCGTCGGGGAGTCCCGCACTGCGGAACCAACCGGGGCCGTAGCGCGCGATGAGTGCGACGTTGGCGAGCGTCTCGACGTTGTCGATCAAGGTCGGGCGCCCGCCGGCTCCCTTCTCGAAGGGGCGCGGCGGGGTCGCCATCGGGCGGGCGTCACCGCCGTTCAGCCAACGCACCAGCGACGTCTCCTCGCTGGAGACATAGTGGTGGGGCAGTTCGTGCACCTCCACCGGGACCGATTCGAGGCCGCGCCGCCGGCGTTCCCCGACGGCTTCGCGGAGGGCGTCCGCCTGGTCCTGCCTGGTCCGTGGCAGGCACAGGTGTGCCACGTCTGCGCCCACCGCGGCGGCGGCCAGTACGGCGCCGTCCAGCACCAGGTGCGGGGCGAGGTCCAGCAGCGTCTCGTCCTTACGGCTGGCCGGTTCGCTCTCCATGCCGTTGGCGACCACCACGGCGGTGCCCTTGCCACCGGCGACGGTGCGCAGCTTGCGGCCGGTGGGAAAGGCGGCGCCGCCCCTGCCGGTCAGCCCCGCGTCCTCCACCGCGCGCACCAGCCGTTCGGCCGCGTCCGCCGAGCGGGGATACGGGGGTGGGCCGTATCGGCCGAGGTGCTCGTCCAGGTCGGACGCGCCACCGGTGGCGTACCAGCCGTGCAGCAGCCGGGAGCCGTACGGGCCCATCATGCCGTCAAGCCCGCCGCTGTTCAGCAGGGTTGTGTGTCCCTCGGTCACTCGGTTCCTCCCTCGTCGTCAGCCGGCGCGGGCGCCTGGTCTACGGCGACCTCGGCCGTGGGTGCGGCGCCGCCCGCGCGGTGCGCCCAACCCGGTTGCAGCGGACCGGAGCCGAGGAACGCGGTCAGCATCACGGGCACCGCGGCCGCGGTGCCCCCCGCCCAGAGGCGCGCCGCGATCCGGCCCGGGCCCGCCCGGTACAACCGCCACCAGACAGCGGCGACGACGAGGGCGAGGCATGCGCCGTACAGGGCGAGTTGCGGCGTGAGCCGTGTGTCGGTGCCGGTCCCGGCGGCGTGGAAGAGCGCGACGGGCCAGGACGCGTACGCCAGCCAGTGCACGGCCTTCCACCGACGCTGTCCCAGGCGCAGCCGCACCGCGCTGGTGGCCGCGACCGCGAGCAGCAGGTCGAACGCGACCGTGCCAAGGCCCAGCCACAAAGGCCGGTACGAGGCGGTGAACGGCACCACCGTCACCCACCAGCTCAGGTGGACGAAGGTGTCGAGGACGGCGGTGACGATGTGCAGGGCCAGGAAGGCCAGGGTCAGCACCGACAGGTTGCGGTGGAGCGCGCTCACCTCGAAGCGCGCGAGTCGCCGTGGCCTGTACCGGCCGCCCACGGCGATGCCGAGCGCGACGGTCGCGGTGAGCAGCACCAGGGCGACGGTGCCGCCGGCCCGGGTCGCGTACCACAGCGGGCTGGGACCGGCCGCGAGGGGGACGAGCCCGGTCACCGGGCACCTCCCGCGGTGTCCTCGGGCCAGCCGCAGACCCGCTCGACGGTCCCGTCCACGCGGACCAGCCGCGCGGGCAGTCCCGCCCGGCGCAGTCGGCCCAGGGCGTGTTCGCCGAGGACGACGGCCTCGGTGCCGGCGGTGTTGGCGGCCACGCAACTGACGGCGGCGACGCTGACGGTCCGCCAGACCGGAGCGGGCACGTCGCCGGTGGCGGGATCGACGATGTGGTGCAGTCGCCGTCCCCCGCGGCACCAGCTCCGCACGGTGGTGCCGGAGGTGGCGAGTCCGCCCTCGGTGATGCTCACCGTGGGCTGGCCCGCAGCGCCGGGCGCCGCGTGGTCGTCGGCGATGGCGACCCGCCAGCCTCCCGGCGGCGCCTCACCCGCGACGGAGAGATCCCCGCCGAGGTTGACCAGGACGCCGCAGCCCGCCACCTCGGCGGCGCGACGAGCGGCCCGGTCCGCCGCGAGAGCCTTCGCGGTCGCGCCGAGGTCGAGTGCCATGCCCGACGGCAGCCGCAGCCGCCGGGCGGCTCGGTCCCACTGCACCGCCCGCCAGCCCGGGGACGGCCCGGCGGGACGCACGGGGCGCGCGTCCTGCGGTCGCACCGCGGCGAAGGTGACGTCGTAGCCGAGTGCGGTCACGGCGGTTCCGACGGTGGGGTCGACGACGCCGCCGGTCGCGTCCGCCGCGTGCAGCGCCACCTCCAGCGCCTCGGCGAACAGCGCGGTCACGTGGAAGACGGCGCCTCCGGCCGCGTTGACACGCGACAGTTCCGAGTCGGGCCGGAAGCGGCTGCACGCCACGTCGATGGCGGCGAGTTCGGCGTCGAGCACGTGCCGTGCCGCGTCCATCGCGCCCGGGTCGGCGACGAGCAGCGAGGCCGTGGTGCCCAGGGCGGGGAAGGAGACCGCCGCCGGGTGGGTGACGGCGGTCATGACGCACCCGAGGTGGTGTGCGACGCCTGCGGAGTCGCTGCCGGGGGCTTCGTGGCGCTGGGTGCGGGGGTGGCCGTGTGTGTGGCGGGCGGCACGACCGGAGCCTTGCGTTGCTTCGGCACGGTCGCGTGCGGCGCCGAGGGGACGGTGGGGGTGGAGGTCCTGGACGGGGCCGCCGGGTGCGACGGAATCTTCGCAGTGGCGGGCTCGGGCGAGGACTTCCCGGGCAGAGCGTTGGCGTATCCGGCGGCGAGCGCCACGGAACCGGCTGCAGCCGTGGCGGCCAGCCAGCGGGTCGTGCGTCCGACCCGGCGCAGGCCGCGCTCTCGTCGACGCACGGCACCGGCCGGCATGGGCTGGTCGGGGTGGGACATGGTTCCTCCTCGGCCGTCGGTGTGCCGTCGCGAAGCGGTCGGCACCTCGCGGCCACACCTGCGGGTATCCATCCACCAGCCTGCGCAGGCGACTGTCGGGATCCGGTTCAGGAATCCTTCAGAACCCGCAAAGATGGGCGAACATGCTGGTCAGAGCGGGAAAAGAGGTCTCCGGGACGTGCCGGGCGGATGGCCGGGACGGCCGAGCGCGGTAACGGGCTCAGGCATCGCCCGTCCGCGTAGCGCCGGACTCGCTCTCTGCTCCGCGTTCGCGTCTGCGGCGGGACGCTGACAGCGACAGCGCCACGGTCAGGCCGCCTCCCGGCGAGTCCAGCAGCTCGGCGGTGCCACCGTTGGCGGTGACCAGCCGATGGACGATGGCCAGGCCCAGACCGGTGCCACTCGCCTCGGGGTTGCCGAATCTGCGGAACGCGCTGTCCTTCGCGGCCTGGGACATTCCGGGGCCGTTGTCGACGATCCGCAGCTGAACCGTTCCGCCCTGCCGCCTGCCCCTGATCAGCACGCGGCCGTCTTCCTGGACCGCGTCGAGGGCGTTGGCGATCAGGTTGTCGAGCACCTGCTCCAGGTCGCCCTCGCCGAGGAAGGCGGTGAGCCCGGGGCGGCAGTCAGCGGTGAGCCTGACGTGTCCCGCGTTCGCGACGGGCTCCCAGGCGGCGGCCCTTTCGGCCACGACGTGGTCCACCCGGACCGGCACCGGCCGGGGCACCACGTTCTCGGCGCGGGCCACCGCGAGCAAGCCGTCCACCAGCCGGGACAGGCGGGCGATCTCGTCCTGCGCGTCGGCCAGTTCCTCCGCGGTCTCCCCTTCGGCGTCGACGGCGAGCAGGTCGAGCCGCAGCCGGAGCGCCGCGAGCGGGGTGCGCAGCTGGTGCGAGACATCGGCGACCACGGCACGGTGCCCGTGCACCAGGGCCTCGGTGCGCCCGGCCATCGTGTTGAACGTCGCCGCGAGGCGGCGCACCTCCGGTGGTCCCGCCCCGGCCGGCGCCCGTGCTTCCAGCGCCCCTGCGCCCAGCCGCTGCGCCGCCTCGTCCAGCGTTCTGAGCGGACGACCGACCCAGCGGGCCAGCAGCATCGACATCAGCACGGCGGCGCCGAGGCCGCCGACGCCGATCAACGCGAGCCAGCCCCACATCACCAGGATCCGGTCGTGCAGCGGATCGGCGGACCGGCTCAGGACCGCGACCCCGACGGGGTCCGTGGCGTCCCCGATCGGTACGGCGGTGGTCAGCCACTGATCGTCCTGGCGCACCCGGGCGCCGGGGTGGGCGAGCACGGAGGAGACCAATCGCGCGGAGTCGTCCCCGGCCACATCGGTACACGGAGTCGACAGCAGCACATGGCCCGTCCTGTCGTAGACGGTCGCGCAGTCACCTCTCTCGTGGGCCTCCGCGACAAGGCTTCGGGCCGGTGCGTCCGGCTTGTGGTCGGAGAGGTACTCCTCGGCCGCGGAGGCGAGCGACCTCACCTTCGCGGCCGCCTCGTCCCGGAACGAGGTCTCCTCGCGCTGCGTCATGAGCAGCCCGAGCGGCACCACCGCCAGCACCAGGACGGCGGTGATCAGGGCGAGGACGCTGAGGGCGATGCGGCGGGTCATGGCGCGTCAGCCGCCTTCACCGAGGCGGAAGCCGCGCCCGTAGACCGTTTCGACCAGTCCGGGCACACCCAGCTTGCGCCGCAGCGCGGCCATATGGACGTCCAGCACCTTCGTGGGCCCGTACCAGTGGGCGTCCCAGGCGCGTTCCAGGATCTCCTGGCGCGTCACGACCCGGCCGGGATCGGCGGCCAGGCACTCGAGGATGTCGAACTCCTTCGGAGTCAGCGCGATTTCCCGTCCCCGGACCGTCACCTTGCGGGTGCGCGGGTCCACGACGAGCGGGCCGTGGCTCAGAAGTTCAGGCCCGGACGGGCGGATGCGGCGCAGCACGGCCCTGATCCGCGCCAGCAGCTCAGCAAGCCCGAAGGGCTTGACCAGGTAGTCGTCGGCGCCTTCGTCGAGGGCGGCGACCCGGTCGCCCTCCTCGCCGCGTGCGGTCACCACGATGATCGCCAGGTCCGACTGGCGGCGCAGCTTGCGGCAGACATCGATACCGTCCATGTCCGGCAGGCCGAGGTCGAGCAGGACGACGTCCGGCGCCGGGACGCGGGTGAGCGCACCGCGTCCGGTGTCGACGCTGGTCGCCCGGTACCCCGCTCGGTCCAGTCCGCGCACCAGTGAACCGGCGAGCCCCGGGTCGTCCTCGACGACCAGCACAGTCAGCGCGTCGGGATCGTCCCCTCGACCGTTTTTCTGTTCCACGGCACCCAGCGTAGGACGACGGGGACGGCTCTCCGGTCGGCGGCGGAGGGGGAGGCACGCACGGCAGCCGCTGCCGCGTTCGCCCGGCTTTGCCACATCTGAAACTTTCCTGAACGGCCTTCCGACGCGACGCGACGCACGCTGATGACATGGCGTCCGCGAGCCGACCTGGTCGCCTCGCGGCACCGCGTTCGCCCGAAGGAGGACTTGCCCATGCCCGACCCCATAGAAGACGCCGACCCGGTACGGCGGCGCGAACGCGGCCTTCGACGGGTGGGCACCGCGACCCGCCGGACCGCCGGTGCCGCGACGGCCGCAGCCCTTCTGCTCGGAGCGGGCTACGCCTACATGCTGCCGGGCGTCTCCGGACCGTCTTCCGACACAGCCGGGCACCCCGCCCCCAATCGCCCGCATGCCCCGGTCAACGCTCCGGCCTCCACCACTCAGCCGGCACAGACAACGACCGGAGCGTCGTGATCCTTGATCCGGCGGACGGGGGCGGGTGGGCAGCGCGGCCTCGTAGGGCGTCGGCTCCCAGTCCCGCGAGCAGGCTCCGCCTCAGCCCGCTTCGGTCCCGTGCGGCTCGTGCGGCTCGTGCGGCTCGTGCGCGGGCAGCGTGCAGCGGGCAGCGCGCCCTCGCTCGCCCGATCCCCGAACCGATGACGGCACCTGTCCTCCTCGAAACCCCAGCAAGCGCCCTGACCTGCGACAACGCCCGCAACAGACGCACAACGGCCCCTCGGGGCACCAAGGGGCCGTTGGCCTGTCAACCGCCGCGTCGGCGGCAGGGACGAGCTACGAAGTGGGCACGGGGGCCGCACCTTCGCCTGCGGTCAGGGTCCTCCCTCCCTTCAAGAGCGTCCCCAGGGCGTAGGTCCCGGGGCCGAAGCAGGCGATCAGCAGGAACGCCCAGCAGAACATGACAGCCGGCTCGCCACCGTTGTCGATCGGGAACAGCGCGTGCGACTGATGCACGCTGAAGTACGCGTAGGCCATGGACCCGGAGCAGAGGAGGGCCGCCGTCCGCGTGAACAGGCCGAGTGCCACCAGGGTCCCGCCTGCCAGCTCGATGACTGCGGCCCACCATCCGGGCCACTGCAGGGCGGGGACCGTACCGCCACCGTGGGCGCCGCCCAGAACCCCGAACAGGGACGCGGCGCCGTGACAGGCGAAGAGGAAACCGGTCAACAGGCGGAAGACCGCCTGCACGACGGGCCGCATGCTGCGTAACGTCGGGGCTGGTGAGAAGTTCATGGGGGTTACTCCTCGGTCTCGGAAACCTGGCGGCGGCAGATTTCAGACATGAACATGTCATAGCCGGTCTAGCGCAGGACACAAGCTCGCACCAGTCGCCCAACGCTCTGCGTTTCCTCTGAGTCTGCGGCCCGGCCCCTGAGTTCTTCCGGAGCCCTCGGCGGCGGATCACCGTCGGCTTGCGCTCGTAGCGGCGGTGGAGACGCCGGCAGCCCCACAACCAGGACCCGGTTCGTTCCAGTAGCGCACCACGGAACGGTTCACCGACCGGGGGCATCCGTTCACCGACAAGGGCGGCCGCACGGGGCATCCGTCCCGCACCACAGCAGCGAGGACCGTCGGCCGACCGGACACTACGAATCGCAAAGCCACCGTCGCAGGTGACCTTCGCTGCCGCAAGGTCGATACTGCCAAGTGACGGGCGGGCGGCCACCTCCGCCTGGGGGCCGCCGGCTCCTGACGCCCCGTCACCGAAGTCGGCATTGAGTCGGCGACAGACCCGCCACAACCGCCTCGGACCGCAACGCACCGCAAGATCAAATACCGCTCCCACCGCCGGTGACCTGCGGAAACGCAGATCCTGAGCCCTAGTGTTAAGCTCGCGAGGAGACGCCCATGAAGATGTTGATCAATGTGCCGGAGACCGTGGTGGCGGACGCGCTGCGGGGGATGGCGGCCGCGTATCCCGACCTCACCGTGGACGTGGAGAACCGGGTGATCGTGCGCCGGGACGCTCCGGTGGCGGGGCAGGTCGCGCTGGTCTCCGGCGGCGGGTCGGGGCACGAGCCGCTGCACGGTGGGTTCGTGGGGCCCGGCATGCTGTCCGCCGCGTGCCCCGGAGAGGTGTTCACCTCCCCGGTGCCGGACCAGATGGCGCGTGCCGCGGCCGCCGTGGACAGCGGGGCCGGAGTGCTGTTCATCGTGAAGAACTACACCGGTGACGTGCTCAACTTCGACATGGCGGCCGAACTGGCCGAGGACGAGGGCATCCAGGTCGCCAAGGTGCTGGTGAACGACGACGTGGCGGTCACCGACAGCCTCTACACGGCGGGCCGGCGCGGCACCGGCGCGACCCTGTTCGTGGAGAAGATCGCCGGCGCGGCGGCGGCCGAGGGGCAGCCTCTGGAGCGGGTGGAGTCCATCGGTCGCCAGGTCAACGAGAACTCCCGCAGTTTCGGCGTGGCCCTCGGCGCCTGCACGACCCCGGCCAAGGGCAGCCCCACCTTCGACCTGCCCGACGGGGAACTGGAGTTGGGCGTCGGCATCCACGGCGAGCCGGGCCGGGAGCGGCGGCCGATGATGACCTCCGGGGAGATCGCCGACTTCGCGGTGAACGCGGTCCTGGAGGACATGCCGCCGCACAACCCCGTGCTGGTGCTGGTCAACGGCATGGGCGCCACGCCGCTGCTGGAGCTGTTCGGTTTCAACGCCGAGGTGCAGCGGGTGCTGCGCGAGCGCGGAGTGGCCGTGGCCCGCACGCTCGTCGGCAACTACGTCACCTCCCTGGACATGGCGGGTGCCTCGGTGACGCTCTGCCAGGTCGACGAGGAGTTGCTGCGGCTGTGGGACGCGCCGGTGAAGACCCCCGCGCTGCGCTGGGGGATGTGATACGGCGGACGAGGCGACCATCACCCGTACCGCGCCGGTCATCACCCCTCTCACACAAGGAGATCCAGTGCTCGACGCCGACTTCTTCCGCCGCTGGATGGCGGCGGCCGCCGCGTCCGTCCACCGCGAGGCGGAGCGGCTCACCGCCCTCGACTCGGCCATCGGGGACGCCGACCACGGCAGCAATCTGCAGCGCGGCTTCACGGCCGTGACGGCCGCCCTGGAGAAGGAGGCACCCGACACCCCGGGCGCGATCATGGTCCTCGCCGGGCGGCAGCTCATCTCGACGGTGGGCGGCGCGTCCGGGCCGCTGTACGGCACGCTGCTGCGCCGCACCGGCAAGGCCCTCGGCGACGCAGCCGAGGTCGGCGAGGACCAACTGGCCGAGGCGCTGCGCGCGGGAGTGGACGGGGTGATGGCGCTCGGCGGGGCGGCCCCTGGGGACAAGACCATGATCGATGCCCTGGTGCCGGCCGTGGACGCGCTCGGCGACGGCTTCGCCGCCGCACGGGCCGCCGCCGAGGAGGGTGCGGTGGCCACCACCCCGCTGCAGGCCCGCAAGGGCCGGGCGAGTTATCTCGGTGAGCGCAGCATCGGCCACCAGGATCCCGGGGCGACCTCGTCGGCGCTGCTGATCGCCGCGCTGGAAGAAGCGGCCGCGGCGGCGGAGGGCTGACGGTGAGCGACGAGAAGGTGGTCGGGATCGTGCTGGTGTCGCACAGCGCGGCGGTGGCCGCCTCGGTCGCCGAGCTGGCGAAGGGCCTGGCGGGCGGGGCCCCGGCCGTGCCGGTGGCCCCGGCTGGCGGCACCGAGGGCGGCGGGCTCGGCACCAGCGCCGAGCTGATCCGCGCCGCCGCGGCCTCGGTGGACCGCGGCTTCGGGGTCGCGGTGCTCACCGACCTCGGCAGTGCCGTACTCACCGTGAAGGCACTGATCGCCGAGGGCGACGAACTGCCGGACGGCACGCGGCTGGTGGACGCGCCGTTCGTCGAGGGGGCGGTGGCCGCCGTGGTCACCGCCGCCGCGGGGGCCGGCCTGGACGCGGTGGAGGCCGCGGCGGCGGAGGCGTACGGCTACCGCAAGGTGTGACACGGCCCGGGGCGCGGCCGGTCATCTGGTCACGGAGAACAGCCTGGCCAGCCGCTGCCCCGCGGCCACCGCGGCCGCGTGGTTCTCGATGGGGTCCACGCTGGAGTTCCTGAAGACGATGTAGGTGACACCGGAGGGCACTCCGCCGCGCCTCGGGTCGGCCCGGATGCCGAGGCCGCGGGCGGTCGCCCAGGAGGCCTCGCCGATGATGTCGCGCGGACCGGTGTCGCCGACCACGGCGTACTGCACACGGCCCCGGTAGACGACGGCGGCCACGGATCCGCCCTGCACGCCGTACTTGCGGGGGTTCCAGAGGTGGCTCGCGGCCGGGATCACGATGTAGGGCAGGGCCGCCGCGTTCAGATGGCGGCCGTCCGACTGCTGGAAGGCGGTCATGGCGGCGAACTGCGGGTCGGTGCGGCGATTGCAGCGGGCGGTGGACTGCCCGTCGCAGTCGATGTCCAGGTCGGCCTTCCAGTACACCGCGTGGCGCGTGGCACAGACGGGCACCGTCGCGCGGCGACCGGCGTCGGTTCGGTACCGGCCGCGGGAGATCTGGTGGCACTTGCCCAGGCCGGCCAGCAGGTGCGCGGCGGCCACGGCGCCCTCGCCGCGGGCCACGGGCTGCTCCCGGGGCGGGTCGGCGGCTGCCGGGACGGGCAGCGCGGCCGGGGCGAGCAGGGCGGCGCCGGCCGCAGCCAGCGTCAGCGACGGGACACGCACGATCAGGGACCCTCTCGTCGGGGACGGGGCTGACATCCAGCCCACTGTGGTGCGGGTCCGCGCCCCCGGCCGTCCCGACCGCTCCGAAGGGGCCGGATGGAGCACGCTTCTGACACCTCGTGAGGGACAACGGGTGCAGCAGCGGTACGAGGAAGAATGCGGAAACGGTGACAACAGGGGCCGGGGATCCGGCCCGAAACCGGTCCGGATCCCCAGGCCGCCCGCGTCGGCGCGGGTTCGGCGACGACAGCGTGTCCGCGCCACAGGCCTGAACTTCCCTGCTCTCTCGGGCAGTTCAGCCGTAGGGAGCCCCAGCATACGTAACTTCCCCGGATGGTCACCAACGCGGGCCACGCTGCGGTCACTCACCTGGCCGCTCGTCGGTCACCCGGGTGGCCCCCTTGCCGCGGCCGCGCCCACCGCGTCATATTGGTCCGGACCTTTGCGATGCCGCCGACCCCGGGGAGGCAGAGCCGTGCGACGCGTTCCCTGGCCGCTCGTCCTGGTCTGTGGAGGCCTGCTGCTGGGCGTGTCCTGCGACTGGAGCCAGGCCGACGAGAGCGACGAGGGCCGGGCACCCGGAGCTCCGACCGGGGTCACCGCGCAGGCGGGCAGCGCCACCAGCGTGCACGTGATGTGGAACGCGGTGCCGGACGAGCCGGGGATCCGCACCTACGAGGTATACCGCGGCACCACGAAGGTCGAGGACGTCCCCGGTTCACAGCACATGGTGGACGTCACCAGGCTCAAGCCGTCCACCGTGTATGCCTTCTCCGTGCGGGCCCGGGACACCGAGGGGCGGCTGGGACCGCCGAGCCGGGCGGTACGGGCGCGGACACCGGCCGCGGTGGCGGCGGACCACTCGGCGCCGACCCGGCCGTCGCATCCCGCCGGGCGGGCCGTCGGCAGCCGGGAGGTCCAGCTGTCGTGGGGCGCGTCGCGGGACGACCGCGGTGTGGTGTCGTACGACGTGTACCAGGGCGACGCGAAGATCCACAGCGTCGGCGGGAGCCAGACCGCCACGGTGGTCACCGGACTGCGCCCCGCCACCGGCTACGTCTTCACGGTGCGGGCCCGCGACGCCGCCGACAACCTCTCCCCCGCGAGCGCCCCGGTCCGCCTCACCACTCCGGGCACCGACGACGGCCGCAGCACCGCGCCCACCGGCTTCACCGCGTCGAGCCACCGGTCCGGCGGGGCGTACTACCTCGACCTCGCCTGGGACCCGCCGCGCGTGGACGGAGTGATCACCGAGTACCGGATCGGACTCGACGGCAGCGCGGCCACCTCGCTGGTGTGGGGCGGCACTCCCCCGCGCGGGCGGGCGAGCTACAGCTTCTACGTCGGCCGGACCGCGGGCGAGGAACACCGGGTGCGGCTGCGGGCGCGACTGCCGGACGGCACCTGGGGCGGCTGGTCGGCGGAGCGGACGGTGACGACGGGCATGTCCTGACGCCGGCCACGACCGCTCTCCGCCGCACGGAGGAAACCGTCACCTGATCGGCTGCCTCCCGGGTGCGGGCGCACCGGAGGCCACGTTGGCTGCTGCCAGACAGCACGGACGTTTTCCGACCCCCGGCGGCGCATGGGACGTACCGCCGACCGTGCCGCCGGAGGCCAGCCCATGCACACCTCGCGACTCCTCGTCCGTTCCGGTCTGGCCCTGGGGGCCGCCGCGACCCTCCCCACCGCCCTCGCCGGACCGTCCGCCGCGGCCTCGGGCGTCTCCGTCAGCACCAGCGGGTCCACCGTCTCGGTGGTCACCAGCGCGTGCTCCGAGATCAACGGCAGCTGGGGCAACGCGGCCCTGCTCACCAGCAATCAGGCGAACTTCGCCCAGGGCCGGCAGTCGGCCCTGTCGGGCACGTCCGTCAGCCAGTCCGCGGCCTGGCGGGGAGTGAGCCCGGGGACGTACACCGTGGTCGTGGTCTGCTCCAGCGGCAGCACGGCGGGCACCCAGTCGGTGGCCGTCTCGTCCGGTTCGGGACCGACGACCTCGTCGACGGCCTCCTCGCCGGCCTCGTCGACGGCGTCCTCGGCAGCCGCCGCGTCGACGGCCTCGCCGGCGCCCTCCCGGGGTGTGCTGGGCGGCCTTGGCGGAGCGGCCCGGGACTACGGCCCGCTGACGCTCGGCGTGGGCGCGGCCCTGGTGGGCACCGGGGCCATCGCCACGGGCTGGTATCTGCGCCGCCGCTCGAAGCCGTACCGACTCTGAGCGGCCGCACCGGCTCTGAGCGAACACACCGGCTCGGAGCGGCCGCACCGGTTCCGAGGGCGGGTCAGTCGGCGTCGGGCAGGTCGGCGAACTCCGTCAGGGCGTGGCCGAGCCACTGGGTCCAGAAGGTCTCCAGGTCGATGCCGGCCCGCAGCACGAGGTGGCGCAGCCGGTCCTCGGGGGCGTCCCGGCCCGGCGGGAAGTCGCGCTCCTCGATCTCCCGGTACTCGGCCAACTGCCGCTCATGCAGCTCCAGATGGCGGCGCAGATCCGCCTCCAGGCCCGCCCTGCCGACCACCGCCGCGGCCCGCAGCCGCAGCAGGAGCACGTCCCGCTGGGGCTTGGGGTCCTGTGCGGCGGCGGTCCAGCGGGCCAGTTCGGCGCGGCCCGCGGGCAGGACCTCGTAGCTCTTCTTCTGCCCGCGGGCGGGCTGCTCGGCCGGCAGCGCGCGGATGAGTCCCTCGGCCTCCAGCTTCCCCAGCTCGCGATAGATCTGCTGGTGCGTCGCGGACCAGAAGTAGCCGATCGACTTGTCGAACCGGCGGGTCAGCTCCAGTCCCGACGACGGCTTTTCCAGCAGGGCGGTGAGGATCGCGTGCGGGAGTGACATGGGCTCATCCTAGGGAGGTGCGCCAGGCGCCCTACAGGGCCGCCGCCAGCTCCGTGCCCTGCTTGACGGCCCGCTTGGCGTCCAGCTCGGCCGCGACGTCCGCGCCGCCGATCAGATGGACGCTGCGCCCGGCGGCGGCCAGCTCCTCGTACAGGTCGCGGCGCGGCTCCTGCCCGGTGCACAGGACGACCGTGTCGACCTCCAGGACCGTGCTCTCCTCGCCGACGGTGATGTGCAGGCCGGCGTCGTCGATCCGGTCGTAGCGCACGCCGGGGACCATGGTCACGCCGCGGTGCTTGAGCTCGGTGCGGTGGATCCAGCCGGTGGTCTTGCCGAGGCCGGCGCCGACCTTGGTGGGCTTGCGCTGCAGCAGGTGGACCTGGCGCGGCGGGGCGGGCCGCGCGGGCACGGCGAGACCGCCCGGCACCCGGTAGGCCATGTCGACGCCCCAGCTCCGGAAGTACGTCTCCGGGTCCTCGCTCGCCTTGTCGCCGCCGTCCGTCAGGTACTCGGCGACGTCGAATCCGATGCCGCCGGCACCGAGGATCGCGACCCGGTCACCGACGGGCGCCCCGTCGCGCAGCACGTCCAGATAGCCCACGACGCGGGGGTGGTCCACGCCGGGGATGTCGGGGGTGCGCGGGGTGACACCGGTGGCGACGACGACCTCGTCGTAGCCGGCCACGGTCTCGGCGGTGACCCAGGTGTCGAGGCGTACGTCGACGCCGTGCGCGTCGAGCTGGTGGCGGAAGTAGCGCAGGGTCTCGTCGAACTCCTGCTTGCCGGGGACCTTGCGGGCGACGTTGAGCTGGCCGCCGATCTCGCTCGCGGCGTCGAAGAGCGTGACCTCGTGGCCGCGTTCGGCGGCGCTCACCGCGCAGGCCAGACCCGCCGGTCCGGCGCCGACGACGGCGACGCGCTTCTTCAGTCGGGTCGGGGAGAGCACCAGCTCGGTCTCGTGGCAGGCGCGCGGGTTGACCAGACAGGAGGTGATCTTCCCGCTGAAGGTGTGGTCGAGGCAGGCCTGGTTGCAGCCGATGCAGGTGTTGATGGCCTCCGGCGTGCCGGCGGCCGCCTTGGCGACGAAGTCGGGGTCGGCGAGCATCGGGCGGGCCATCGAGACCATGTCCGCGAAGCCGCCGGCCAGCAACTCCTCGGCGAGTTCGGGGGTGTTGATGCGGTTGGTGGTCACCAGCGGCACCGAGACCTGACCCATGAGCTTCTTGGTGACCCAGGTGTAGGCGCCGCGCGGGACGGAGGTGGCGATGGTCGGGATGCGGGCCTCGTGCCAGCCGATGCCGGTGTTGATGATCGTGGCCCCGGCGGCCTCGACCGCCTTGCCGAGGGTGATCACCTCGTCCAGGGAGGAGCCCCCCGGGACCAGGTCCAGCATGGACAGCCGGTAGACGACGATGAAGTCCTCGCCGACGGCCTCGCGCACCCGCTTGACGATCTCGACCGGGAAACGCATCCGGTTCTCGTACGACCCGCCCCAGCGGTCGGTGCGCTGGTTGGTCTGCGCGGCGGTGAACTCGTTGATGAGGTAGCCCTCGGAGCCCATGATCTCCACGCCGTCGTAGCCGGCCTGCCGGGCGAGGCGGGCAGCGCGGGCGTAGTCGTCGATGGTCCGCTCGACGTCGGCGTCGGTCAGTTCGCGGGGCACGAAGGGGCTGATGGGGGCCTGCAGCGCGCTGGGCGCGACGAGGTCACGGTGGTAGGCGTACCTCCCGAAGTGCAGGATCTGCATGGCGATCCGGCCGCCCTCGCGGTGCACGGCCTCGGTGACGACCTTGTGCCGCTCGGCCTCCTCGTCGGTGGTGAGCCTGGCGCCGCCCTCGTACGGCCGGCCCTCGTCGTTGGGGGCGATGCCGCCGGTGACGATGAGGCCGACTCCACCGCGGGCGCGGGCCGCGTAGAACGCAGCCATCCGCTCGAAGCCGCGCTCGGCCTCCTCCAGGCCGACGTGCATGGAGCCCATGAGCACGCGGTTGGGCAGCGTGGTGAAGCCCAGGTCGAGCGGGGTCATCAGATGCGGGTAACGGCTCATCGGGGCCCTCCGTGCGCGGTGTCGTCGCCTCCTGTTGTAGAGGAGGCCCGCCCCATTATGCAACTAGTTGCACAACCACCTTGGAGTGACACCAGCCACTCTGTAACTACTAGTATGTACAGTCGACGCGGACCCACTCCGAAAGGACCTCTCACCATGCCCTTCGTCCGGATCGACACCCTCGGCACCGACCCCGGCCGGCTCGACGCGCTCGGCCAGGCCGTCCAGGACGCCCTGGTGGAGACGCTCGGCGTCCCGCCTGAGGACCGCTTCCAGGTGCTGACCGGTCACGACGGCACCACCGGCACCCTGCGGTACGGCGACCATCTCGGCCTGCGCAAGGACGACTCGGTGGTGTTCGTGGCGATCACCATGCGCGCGGGACGCACCCCGGAGCTGAAGCGCGCGCTGTACCGACGGATCGCCGGGTTGGTGCACGAGCGCACCGGCACCGAGCCGCGCAACGTCGTCGTCACCGTCACCGAGAACACGCTCGTCGACTGGTCCTTCGGCGACGGCGAGGCGCAGTACGCCCCGGCCGGCGCGGAGCCGGCCGGGGCGCTGCCGTAGTGCGGGAGAGGGTCAGCGGCTCTGCAGCCGCAGATGGAGGTCCCTCTCCTGGTCTCCGGAGGCCGTGCAGGTCTCCTCGACGGTGAACATCGCGTCCAGGGTGTGCCGGAACCGGTCCACGGCCCAGTAGCCGCCCTGGACGTCCGCCTGGACGGACGCGGCGAGGTGGACCGGCGGGCAGCCCGTCCCCCGGGGGTCCGCCACGTCGTACGTGCCGAGCCACACCATCGGCCGGACCTCGTGGAGCTGCTGCGGGATCTCGTCCGCGCCCCGGTCGGACGCGAAGCAGGAGCTCAGCGCGTCGAAGACGAGGCGGGCGTCCTCCTTGGTACCGCTGATCTCCACCGTGACGGTTTCCGGATGCGACCGCTCCGTGTGTGCCATTGATCGCCCCTTTCGTGGCCGTGCTGCGGTGGAAGGGGGTACCCCGCCGAACCGCGTCCACCCCCAGGAAAGCACCACCCGTCGGCCGGCACACCTCAGCCGCGGGAGAACTTGTACGTCTTGCTGTCGGTCAGGATGCAGATGCCGGGCGACATCACGATCACGCGCAGGGTGCCGGTGCGGCGGTCGTAGTCGATGCCCTCCACCTCGAAGGTGCCGGAGCAGGAGCTGCGCAGGGGCAGCTGGCGCAGGGCGGTGACATGGCCGGTGACGTCTCCGGAGCCGGTCGGCGGGGCCGACAGGTCGATCTGGAGCAGCGGCTTGGTCATGCCGAAGAGGCTGCCGTCCGGGTCGTCGGAGGAGCACAGCAGGGTGGTGGGGCCGGAGAAGTCGCAGCCCTGGACGTCGCGGACGGGGTGGTCCAGGTTGACGTCGGCGACCCGCGGCAGGTCGGCCGAGGGCGAGGTGGACGGGTTGACGCCCGGGGTGGGGAAGACCAGCAGGCGGTTCATCGTGCCCCACTCGCCCGAGAGCATCCACTGGCCGTCGGGTGAGATCGCGTCCCAGGAGTTGTTCAGGGCCTCGCCGGGGCTCAGCGTGTGCACGTACTCCGACCAGGTGCCGTCGGGCGCCTGGACGCGGTACATCTTCGAGTTGCCGGAGTCCTGCTGATAGGGCTCGATGTAGTAGCCGTTGTAGGAGGCGTCGGGGTCGCCGACGTGGTTCCAGCCGCGACTGGAGACGCTGATGGGAATGGTGCCGATACCGGTGTACCGGTTGGGGCTGTTCGCCGGGACCTCGACGGAGGTGAGCCCCTGGCTCTCGTCCAGCGGACGGGCGCGGTCGGACCCCGTCTCGGTCCAGGTGTCGGCCGCGGAGGCGGGCGCCGGTGCGGCGAGGGACACGACGGCGGCGGTGGCGAGGGTGATGAGTCCGGCGAGAACAGGGTGACAACGTTGCCGGGCGGACGCGGGCATGGCCGACTCCTCGGGCGGGGGGTGGGGACACTCGAACGGCGGACAGTCTGGCGTGGCGAGAAAGTCATGTACAGACCAAAACAGCAACATGAGCGTGAACTCTCCCGGTCCGCCGATGAGGAGTGCAGGATGTCCGGGAAAGGAGTCAGGCCCCGGCGTGGGACGGCTTCGGCGGACGTGCACCGCTGTGGTGAGAGATGGTGGAGGTGACCGGCGAAGGCGTCGGAGAGTCGAGTGTGAGAGCGGTGGACCAAGGGGAGTCGGCACGGGGGACGGTGTGCCGTGCGGACGGGCGAAGGCGGTGCGTGGCATGAGTCCAGCCGAGGCTCCGGTGACGGACGGCGGCGAGCCCGTCCGTGGGCCGGTGCGGCCCGGTGGGCTGCTCGACGTGCTGGGCGTGGCGTCGGTGGTGCTGGACACCACCGGCCGGATCGTGCTGTGGAGCCCGCAGGCGGAGGAGCTGTTCGGATACAGCGCGCGGGAGGCGCTCGGCCAGTACGCCGCCCGGCTCATGGTCCACGAGCGGCACTTCGAGCTGGTCGGCAAGCTCTTCGCCGATGTGATGCGCACCGGGCAGAGCTGGGCGGGCGGCTTCCCGGTCCGGCACAAGGACGGCAGCACCCGTGTGGTGGAGTTCCGCAACATGCGGCTCCTGGACGACCGCGGTGACGTGTACGCGCTCGGTCTCGCCGCCGACCAGTCGACCGTACGGCGGCTGGAGCAGGACGTGGCGCTGTCCGAGCGCATGGTGAAGCAGTCGCCGATCGGATACGCCGTGCTGGACACCCGCCTGCGGTTCGTCTCGGTCAACCCGGCCCTGGAGAAGATCAACGGTGTGCCGGCCGCCCAGCACCTGGGCCGGACGCTGCGCGAAGTCCTTCCCCTGCTGGACTCCGAGGGCATGCTGGCCGACGCCCGGCGGGTGCTGGACACCGGCGTACCGGTGATCGACAACACCATCGTCGGCCGGACCCCCGCCGACCCGGACGCGGACCACACCTGGGCGCACTCGCTGTACCGGCTCGAGGACGCCATGGGCAATGTGCTCGGTGTGGCGGTGACGGTGGTCGACATCACCGAGCAGCACCGGGCCTCCCTGGAGGCGGAGGCCGCCCGGCGCCGGCTCGCGGTCATCGCCGACGCCTCCGCCCGGATCGGTACGACGCTCGAACTGGACCGCACCGCCTGCGAGCTGGCCGAGGTCGCCGTGCCGGAACTCGCCGACGTGGCCGCGGTCGATCTGCTGGACGCGGTGGTCGAGGGCCGGCCCAGCACACTGGGCCCGTCGGAGTGCGCGCTGATCCGGGCCCTCGCGGTGCGCCCGGCGGACGGCTCGGACGCCGTGCGGGCCGCCGATCCCCCCGGCCGGGTCGCCCGGTACGAACCCGACCGTCTGGTCACCGAGTGCGTGCGCACGGGCGAGGCGGTCCTGGTGCCGCGGGTGAAGGACGAGGACCTGCCGCGCATCGCCCGCTGCCCCGAGGCGGCCGAACTGCTGGGCCGGGCCGGGCTGCACTCGTATCTCGCGGTGCCGCTGATCGCGCGCGGCGAGGTGCTCGGCGCCCTGGACCTCAAGCGCACGCGCAATCCTGCGCCCTTCGACGAGGACGACGTGCTCCTCGCCCGGGAACTGGCCGCCCGCGCGGCCGTGCAGATCGACAACGCGCGCTGGTACCAGAACGCCCGCAACACCGCCCTGACCCTGCAGCGCAGCCTGCTGCCCGGTCACCCGCCGGTCATGACCGGCCTGGAGGTGGCCTCCCGCTATCAGCCGGCCGGGGCCACCAGCGAGGTGGGCGGCGACTGGTTCGACGTCATCCCGCTGGGCGGCGGCAAGACCGCGCTCGTGGTGGGCGATGTGATGGGCAGCGGCATCAGCGCCGCCGCGACCATGGGCCGGCTGCGCACGGCGACCACCACCCTGGCAGCCCTCGACCTCGATCCGGCGATGCTGCTGCAGCACCTGGACAAGACGACCTCGGCCCTGGACCACTCCATCGCGACCTGCGTGTACGCCGTGCACGATCCGCACCAGCGGCAGTGCCGGATCGCCAACGCCGGCCATCTGCCGCCGGCGCATCTGCGCCCGGGCCGGCCACCGGTCCTGCTCGACCTGCCGACCGGCGTGCCGCTGGGGGTGGGCGGCGTCGAGTTCTCCACCGTCACCGTCGACTTCGAGCCCGGCGACGAGCTGGTGTTCTACACCGACGGGCTGGTGGAGACCCGCTCCCACTCACTGGACGAACGCCTGGACTTCCTGCTGTCCCTGCTCGACGACCCCGCCCGCCCGTTGGAGGAGACCTGCGACCTCCTCCTGTGGACCCTGCACCACCCGGACAACCACGACGACGTCGCGCTGCTCATCGCCCGGGCGCGGGAACTGCCGTAGACGCGACCCGGCTCAGGGACGCACACCGATCACCACGTGCGCGGCGAGCTCCGCCGACTCCGCCAGAGTGGTCGTCAGACCCCCGTCGGCGAAGGCCCGTACGGCCTCCGGTGCCTGGCGTGCGCTGGTCTCGGTCAGCAGGCAGCCGCCCGGTGCCAGCCACTCGGGCGCCCCCGCGGCCACCCGGCGCAGCACGTCCAGGCCGTCCGCGCCGCCGTCCAGGGCTACGCGCGGCTCGTGGTCGCGGGCCTCCGCGGGCAGCAGGGGCAGTTCGGCGGTGGGGACGTAGGGCACGTTGGCGGTGAGGATGCCGACGCGGCCCCGCAGGGCGGCGGGCAGCGCGTCGTACAGGTCGCCCTCGTGGGCCCGGCCGCCGAACGCGGCGAGATTGCGGCGGGCACACCGGACGGCGGCCGGGTCGATGTCGGCGGCGTGCACCTCGACGCCGTCCAACGCCGCGGCGAGGGCCGCGCCCAGTGCGCCGGTGCCGCAGCACAGGTCCACGACCACGGTCGCGTGCGGCACCCGGGCCAGCGCCTGGTCGACCAGGAACTCGGTACGTCGGCGGGGGACGAACACCCCCGGTTCCACCACGACGCGCAGTCCGTGGAACCGGGCCCAGCCGAGGACCTGTTCGAGCGGGAGCCCGGCGACGCGCCGGTCCACCATCGAGGACACTTCCGCCTCGGTGCGGGCGGTGGCGAGGATCAACTCCGCCTCGTCCTCGGCGAAGACGCACCCGGCGGCGCGCAGCGCGGAGACGACGGCTGAAGGGACGGAAGAAGCAGGCATGGAGGCCGAAAGCCTTTCGGAGCGCGGGACTTGAGGGCGCTCCGCGGTCACCGCTGCCGGTGCACCGCGCCGTCCTGGGGAGGGAGCACCCCGGCTGACACAGCGGTGATGGGTCCCACCTCCTCGGCACTCGGGGCCGCGACGTCCGCGACCGGAGGGCCACCATACCCCACGGGGCGTGCGCGGTTGCGAGCGGGAAGAAGCCTGGCACGGTGGCGGTCGGACGGGGACGACCGCCGCGATGACGGCTCACGCTCTCAGAGACCGGGGGTCCCGTCCGCACAAGGTGAGCGCCGATTCTCCCGTCCACCGCGCACGGGGATTCCCGTGGCTGGGGACCGGACCGACGCCTGTGCCGCCGCCCGGGTCGACGGCGACCTCGATCCGCGTTCCGCCGCCCGCGCCCACGGCCGGGAGATCGCGGCCCGGCTCCGCGCCGGCCTCCGCCATCTCGCCCCCGGCCTGCTGCGCCGTGCCGAGGATCGCGCCCGACGGGCTGATGCGCCCGGGCCTGGCCCTCGAGCCGGCCCGGTACGAACGGCCCGGCCGGGCCGGCCCGTTGCACCTCGTGGCCCGCACCCCGGCCGCCTGGGAGGACTCCGGCCGGCGGATCGTCATCGCCCCGTGGGATCCGTCCGCGCCCACCGGCCGTCATCCGCACCCGCGCCCCACCGCCGCTACCGGCTCGGTCTGCACCGGCATCTACGGGACGCGCGGGACCGGCGAACGCCGCGGCCGACGCCGGGTCGGTCAGACGCCGACCGTCTCCTGGACCTCTTCCTCGGCCTCCGCATCGGCGACGGCCCGCTCCTCGGCGGGCCACTCGGCCCGGGCCGGAGCGGGTACGGCCGCCCCCTCGGTCGCCGTCCCGGTGTGGCCGGCCGCGTGCCGGGCCCGCCGGGGCCGCTCGTACAGGGCCGCGATCCCGGTCACCACCAGGCCCACCAGCAACCACACCACGAGAGTCCATACGTTCCGGGCCAGACCGTCGTCGCCGAAGTAGAGCAGGCTGCGGACGCCCTCGACGAAGCCGGCGCCGTTCCAGAAGGCGTGCAGGGCGCCGAAGAAGCCGTTCTGCAGCTCGGGCCGGAACAACCCCCCGGAGCTGGTGAAGTTGAGCATGACGAACAGCACCATCATGGTGAGCGTGGTCCACCGCTTGAGGAAGGTGTGCAGGCCGACGCCGACGAAGAGGATGCCGGCCGAGTACAGCCAGGCCATGCCCCACACGCCCGCGAGGTCGTGGTGCGCGAGGTGGAACACCGGCCCGGCGAGCAGCGTTCCGATGCCGCCGACCACGGCGGAGACCCCGAGCGTGAGCAGGGCGCGTACCCGCATCGACAGGGCGGCGCCCGCCGCACCGAGGGCGGCGACCGAGGCGTAGGAGCCGATGCTGAGGGCGATCAGCAGGAAGAACAGGCCCTGGCCGGTGGGGTCGTCGGCGACCGGCTCGGCCACGTCGGTGACCTTCAGCGGGACGCCCTCCTTGGCGGCGACCGGCGTGAAGACCTTCTCGACGGCCGTCGCGCCCATGTCGGAGGCGGCGCTCGCCACCAGGAGCTCCGGCGCCTTGGCACTTGGCACATAGGCGCCGGTCACCTCGCGGGACTTGAGCAGGTCGACGGCGTCGGCGCGAGTGGCGACCGTGCGGACGTCGAGCTTGTCCCCGGCGGTGTCCTTGACCGTCTGCGCGAAGACCTTGGCCTGCGGGGCGCTGCCGACGACGGCGACGGGCAGGTGGTGCGGTTCGGGGGTGACGAAGGCACCCATGTACGCGAGCCCCATGCCCAGGCACATCAGCAGCGGGGTGATCAGGTGCGTGAGCACATGGCGCAGCGCCGGTGACCTCATCGCGGGCGACCTCCAAAGGTTGGGTTATACAACTCTATGGCCAAGTTGTACTATACAACTAGAACGCCGGAGGAGGTATTCCCGTGAGCGCAGCGGAGTCGGCCGTGGAGACGATCCAGCGCGAAATGACGATCTTCGCCCGCCGGGCCCGCGCCTCGGCGGGCCGCATGCACCCCGAGCTGTCGCTGGTGTCGTACACCCTGCTCGGCCATCTGGAGGAGCAGGGCGGCTGCCGGGCGACGGACCTGGCGGCGCATTACGCGCTGGACAAGTCCACGGTCAGTCGCCAGGTCGCCGCGCTGGAGCGGGCCGGGCTCATCGAGCGCCGCCTGGACCCGGAGGACCACCGGGTCCAGGTGCTGGACCTGACCGAGGCCGGCCGGGAGATCCTCGCCCAGGTCACCCGCAACCGCCGGGCCGCCTTCCGCGAGCGGCTCGCGGACTGGCCGGAGGAGGACCTGGTGCGGTTCGCGGCCTACCTGGAGCGGTACAACGCGGGTCCGGGCGAGACCGGATCCGACTGACCGGCGTCCGGGGGCGGCGGAGGTCAGACCACCGGCACGGCCGCGCGGTCGTCCGCCGACCGCTCCGGGACGCGGGCCGCGAGGAACGCGGTGCGGCGACGCAGCCGGAAGCCCAGGGACTCGTAGAGGCGGATCGCGTCGGTGTTCTGGGCGCCCGTGTGCAGGAACGGCGTCTCACCGCGCTCGCGGATGCCGTGCGCGACCGCGAGGATCAGCCGGGTGGCGAGGCCCTCGCCGCGGAAGGCGGGGTCGGTGCACACCGCGCTGATCTCGGTCCAGCCCGGCGGGTGCAGCCGCTCCCCCGCCATCGCGATCAGCGCGCCGTCGCGCCGGATGCCGAGGTAGGTGCCGAGTTCGATGGTCCGCGGCAGGAAGGGGCCCGGCTGGGTGCGGGCCACGAGGTCGAGCATCTCGGGTACGTCCGCCGGGCCGAGGCGGACGGCCTCCGCGTCCGGCGCCGCGGCGAGGCCGTCGTCCACGAACTGGACACCGTCGACCTGGAAGGTGATCTCCCAGTCCTCCGGCACCTCGCCACGGTAGCCCAGCAGGGGGACCTCCGTGCCGGGACCGGCCAGCGCGGCCAGGTCCGCCCAGTCCCGTGCGTCCGGTTCGTCGGGCAGCGCCAGCCACGGGGAGACGTCGACGGGGTAGCGCAGCACCCGGCCGCGCCGCTCGGCGAAATGGGAGTGCGGGCCGGTCAGCGCGGCGAAGGCGGGGTGGTCGAGGACGTGCGGGGCGTCGGCGGGGATCGTTTCACCGACGCCCGCACCGGCTATGAGGCTCACGCGGCCACCTCGATCACGATCTTGCCGAGGGTGTGGCCCTCCTCGACGGCACGCAGCGCCTGACCCGCCTCCTCCAGCGGGAAGGTGCGGGTGACGCGCGGGCTCAGGGCACCGCGTACGACGAGGTCGGCCACCGCCTCGAAGACCGCGGCGGTGCGGACCCGCTCGACCGGGGCGCCGCCGAGGGCAGCGACGGCCACCTGCGGCGAGCCCGCGGTGACCAGCTTGCTCCGGTCCTTGAGCAGTTCCGCGGCCTCCGCGAGCACCGGGCCTCCCACCAGGTCGTACACGCCGTCGATCCCGTCCGGCGCGGCGGCCCGCACCCGCTCCGCCAGGTCGGGCCCGGAGGCCACGTGCGTGGCGCCCAGCGACTCCACGAAGTCCCTCTTGCCCGCGCTCGCCACGCCCACGACCCGCAGCTCGAAGGCGCGCGCGATCTGCACGGCCGCGCTGCCGACCCCGCCACCGGCGCCCGTCACCAGCAGCGTCGACCCGCCGGGCAGGTCGAGCTGGCGGATGCCGTCGTAGGCGGTGGCGGCGGCGACCGGAAGGGTGGCGGCGTCGCGGAAGGAGAGCGCTGCCGGCTTGTGGGCGGTCACGTCGGCGGTCAGCAGGGCGTACTCGGCGTATCCGCCGTGGGCAGTACTGCCGAAGACCTCGTCACCGACGGCGAAACCGGTGACCCCCGGCCCGACCTCCTCGACCACGCCGGCCGCTTCGCTGCCGAAGACCGTGGGAAAGGCGCTCTCGCTCTCGCCGGGCCGCCGGAAGCCCTGGCGCAGCTTCCAGTCCACGGGATTGACCCCCGCCGCGCGGACCGTGACCAGGATCTCGCCGCGCCCCGGGGTCGGGCGGTCCAGGTCGATCAGCGCCTCGGTCTCCGGTCCTCCGTGCCGCGTGTACACATACGCCTTGGGCATGCACTTTCCTCACTTCTCTCGCGCTGTCACCGGTGTACCGGTGCCGGCATCGAGCGCAAAGGAGAAGCGCCGCAGAGCTATTCCCCTGGCTCGAAAGAGTTCACACCGCCGCAATCATCCGGCGGTGACCAGGGGACGGAGCACCCACGACGACCACGTACGGTTGAAGGATGAACGTTACGCGAGGCTTCACGGGCCGCCCGCGCGCGCACAACCCGGGCCTGCCACCCGGGCAGTACGACGCCGGTGAGGACTGGCCCGTCCTGTCCGCCGAGGTCACCCCCGACCTCGCTCCGGCCCACTGGTCCTTCCGCGTCGACGGTCTCGTGGAACGGCCGCACACCTGGGACTGGGACGCCGCACACGCCCTGCCGGCATCGGCCTACGACGGCGACATCCACTGTGTCACCGGCTGGTCGAAGTTCGGCGTGCGTTTCGGTGGCGTCTCCCTGGACGCGTTCTTCGACGTGGTGCGGCCCCATCGGTCCGCCACCCATGTGCTCGCCCGCTCCCACACGGGCTACACCGCCAACCTGCCGCTCGCCGACCTCAGCGGCGGCCGGGCCTGGATCGCCTGGGAGTACGGGGGCGAGCCGCTGCCGGCCGAGCACGGCGGCCCGGCGCGACTCCTCGTGCCCCACCTCTACTTCTGGAAGAGCGCCAAGTGGATCGCGGGTCTCACGCTCCTGGACCACGACGAGCCGGGCTTCTGGGAGGCCAACGGCTACCACGAACGCGGCAACCCCTGGGAGGAGCAGCGGTACTCCGGTGACTGAGACGGTGACGACGGCCGACACGGCGGCGACGGATCCGATGGCCCCTGCCTCCGGCTCGGGCGCACCCGCGCCACGGTTCGCGGTGCCCGGACGCATCGCGGTGGGCAACCAGGTGGCGGCCCTGTGGCAGACCGCCACACTGACGGAGATCCGGCGCGAGACGCCGTACGCGGCCACCTTCCGGCTGGCGGTGCCGCGGTGGGCGGGGCATCTGCCTGGCCAGCACCTGATGCTCCGGCTGACCGCCCCGGACGGTTATGCCGCCCAGCGCCACTACTCGATCGCCTCGGCGCCGGACGACTCCGGGCACATCGAGCTGACCCTGGACCGGGTGCCCGACGGCGAGGTCTCCGGCTGGTTCCACACCGTCGCCCGGCCCGGTGACACCGTCGAGGTGCGCGGGCCACTGAGCGGTTTCTTCGCGTGGCCGGGCGACCGGCCCGCGCTGCTGCTCGGCGCGGGCTCCGGGATCGTCCCGCTGATGTCGATGGTGCGGCACCACCGCAGGCACGGTCTCACCGTGCCGCTGCGCATGCTCGTGTCCGCGCGCAGCCCCGAGGAGCTGATCTACGCGTCGGAGCTGGGCGCGGAGACGACGCCGGTCTTCACCCGCAGCGCCCCACAAGGGGCGCCTGTGGGACGTATGGCGGCCGCACATGTGGGGCCCCTCCTGGCCGCCCAGCCCTCCGGTGGGTGGGAGGCCTATGTGTGCGGGTCCAACGGGTTCGCCGAGCACGCCTCCCGGCTGCTGGTGGCGGCGGGCCAGCCGGTGGACCGGATCCGTATCGAGCGCTTCGGCTGACCCCGCGGGTCGCACGCCGGGGCCGGTCGCGCGATCGTGGGGCGCATGGCGTGTTTCCGCGCTCCAGGTGGGCTGGAACTCGCGGTTCGCGGAATGAGCGAGGTGCTCCGTACGGGGTACGAGACGTGTGTGGGCGCTCTTGTGCGTGAGCGGCGGGGGTGACGGGCCTCGTGGACGGGCCCGTCGGCTCTGCGGCTCCGACGGTGCGAGGAGGTGGACATGCGTACCGGGGTGCGGAGCTGGCGCTGGCGGCGCAATCCGCTGCGGCGCCGCTCGGACGTCGTGGAGGCCTGGACGCTGCTGGTCGTCGCCGTCCTGCTGTTCCTCGTCACGCCTCTGGTCGGCGTCGCCGCGGGACTGCGCGCGCATGAGCAGGCCCGGACCCTCGCGGCCGCACAGCGGGCCGAGCGCCATCAGGTCCGCGCGAAGGTGGTCGGAGACCGGCCCGAGCAGTTGTCCTCCGTGGAGGGCGACCGGGCACACCCGTACCGCGCCGAGGTCCGCTGGACCGAGCCCGGCCAGAGGGCCCGCACGGCGTGGGCCCGGGTGCCGGCGGGGACCCGGACCGGCGACGTGGTCTCCGTGTGGTTCGACGCCCGGGGCCGCAGCGTGGCGCCGCCGCCGGACGCGGCGGCAGTCCTGCAGCACGCGGTGACCGTGGGGCTGTGCGCGGCGGGCGGTACGGCGGCCGTGGTGTGCCTCGGGCACGCCGTCGAGCGCCGGATCGCGCTGCGCCACCGGCTGGCCGAGTGGGAACGGGAGTGGGCGCGGACGGGACCGAGGTGGACCCAGCCACTGACCTGAGGGCGCGCAATCGGTGACGGCGACCACTGCTCCGCGGGCGACCGCTGCTCCGCCGGGCGACCCGATCACTGCGGCGAGACGGCCCGGCTCGGAGCAGCGGGGAGCAAGGGCTTGCTCATCCCTGACCAGTGGGGAATCCGCCGGGACGGGCCGCGAGTCACCGTCTGGGCCTGGCCGGTCCTCCGATCACCCACGTACCGTGAGCTGACGCTGTTTCCTTCACAAAGGCGGTTGTTGATGGCCCTGTTCGACCTTCCCCTCGACGAGCTCCGCGCACACCGCAGCGAGTCGGCCGAGCCCGAGGACTTCGACGCCTTCTGGGACAAGACCCTCGAAGAGGCACGCGAGCACGAGCTGGACGCCCGCTTCGAACCGGTGGACACCGGGCTGTCCACGGTCCGGGTGTACGACGTCACGTTCGCGGGGTTCGGCGGCCACCCGGTCAAGGGCTGGCTGCGGCTGCCGGCCGACGCGACCGAACCCCTGCCGCTGGTGGTGGAGTTCATCGGCTACGGAGGCGGGCGGGGGCTGCCGCACGAGAACCTCCTGTGGGCGTCGACCGGCCGGGCGCACTTCGTGATGGACACCCGGGGCCAGGGCAGCGCCTGGGGAGCCGGTGGCGGCACGGCGGACCCCGTCGGCGCGGCACCGGCGTACCCCGGCTTCATGACCCGGGGCATCGACGCGCCCGAGAACTACTACTACCGCCGGGTTTTCACGGACGCCGTGCGCGCCGTCGAGGCGGCCCGCTCCCACCCGCTGACCGACGCGGCGCGGACAGTGGCGGTCGGCGCCAGCCAGGGCGGCGGCATCAGCCTGGCCGTCGGGGGTCTGGTCCCCGACCTGGTCGCGGTGGCCCCGGACGTGCCGTTCCTGTGCGACTTCCCGCGCGCCACGACCCTGACGGACCGCCATCCCTACCGGGAGATAGGTCTGTTCCTCAAGACCCACCGGGGTCGCTCGGCGGAGGTGCGGCGCACGCTCTCCTACTTCGACGGGGTGCACTTCGCGAGCCGGGGGCGGGCGCCGGCGTTGTTCTCGGCGGCGCTGGAGGACCAGACCTGCCCCCCGTCGACGGTGTTCGCCGCGTTCAACGCCTGGGCGCACGAGGACAAGGCGATCGAGGTCTACGACTTCAACGACCACGAGGGCGGCGGTCCCTTCCACGAGGCGGAGAAGCTGCGCTGGCTGCGGTCGTACGCCTGACTCGAGGGACGGCCGCGAGGACACTTCCCTCCAGTCCGACCAGTCGGTACGTTCGGGAGCCCGGGCCGCGCCGTCGCGGCCCGGGTTTCCGGCGGCGACGGAGGCCCCATGCCCGCGCACGAGACTCAGATCCATGGCCACTGCGACCCCCGCTTCACGGCGGTGCGCGAGGCGTTCGAGGAGAACTTCCGGACGGGGGGCGAGCTGGGCGCCGCCGTGGCGGTGACCGTCGACGGCACCACGGTGGTGGACCTGTGGGGCGGCTGGGCGGACGCGGCCGGCACCCGGCCGTGGGAGCGGGACACGCTGGTCAACGTGTGGTCGACCACCAAGGGCCCGGTGGCACTGTGCGCGCATCTGCTCGCCGACCGGGGACTGCTCGACCTCGACGCCCCCGTGGCCGTCTACTGGCCCGAGTTCGCGGCGGCCGGCAAGGAGAAGGTGCTCGTACGCCATCTGCTGTCGCACCGCGCCGGGCTGTCCGGGCTGCGGGAGCCGCACTCCCTGGCGGAGCTGTACGACTGGGAGCTGACGACCGCCCGGCTGGCGGCGACCGAGCCGTGGTGGGAGCCGGGCACCCGGTCCGGGTACCACGCGCTGACGTACGGCTTCCTGGTCGGCGAGGTCGTGCGGCGGATCTCCGGGCTGCGGCCGGGGGCCTTCCTGGAGCGGGAGGTGACCGGGCCCCTCGGGGCCGACTTCGCGGTCGGGCTGCCGGCGAAGGAGGCGGGCCGGGTTGCCGAGCTGGTGCCGCCGGCAGCGGTGGCCGGCAGCGAAAGGGCGGCGATCTTCAGCCAGTTGACGCCCGCCGCGCTTGCGGCGCTGACGAATCCGGTGGTCGGCGCGGCCGAGGCGAACACGCCCGAGTGGCGGGCGGCGGAGATCCCGGCGGCGAACGGGCACGGCACGGCCCGCGCGGTCGCGGCGCTGTACGGCATCTTCTCCGGGCGGGGTGCACACGGCGGGCGGCGCTTTCTGTCGCCGGAGGCGGCGGAGCGGGTGCGCGAGGGGCAGGGCAGCTGCCGCGATCTGGTGCTGGGCGCGGGCCTCGAGGCGAAGACCGAGGCGGGGCTCGGTCTGTGGCTGAGCGGCCCGCAGGGATCGTACGGCCCCAATCCCCGGGCTTTCGGTCATGACGGCTTCGGCGGTTCGTGCGGGCTCGCCGACCCGGAGGCGAGTGTGTCGCTGGGGTACGTCATGAACCGGATGGGGCCGCGCATCGCCGACGACCCACGGAAGATGGCGCTGATCGGCGCCCTGTACAGCGCCCTGTGACAGTAGGGGTCGAGCGGGTGTGTTTCGGCCGAACCGGCAGGCCGGTCTTCCCTTGTGGTTTAGACCAATGCTAATTGTGGTCGCGCAATGAGCCCGCACGGCTACGTCTTGTCACAACAGGAGGCGCGGCATGGCCCGCACCACCCCGCACGAACCCGCACAGAGCGACGACCGGCCCCTGTACGGGCGGATCGCGGCGCTGCTGCTCGACGAACTGCGCGACGGCACCATTCCACCGGGTGAGCGGCTGCCGGGGGAACGGCACTTGGCCGCACACTTCCAGGTCAGCCGGGAGACCGTCCGGCAGGCGCTGGAGGTGCTGCGGCGCGGCGGCCTGGTCGCCACCGACCGGCGGGGCAGCCACGCCACGCTGCCCGCCCGCCCGGTCGAGGCCCCGGGGACGCCGGCCTTCCCGCTGGGTGCCCGCTCGGCGGACCCGTGCGCGGTCGACCGGGCCACGGTGACCTGGGAGGCGCCGCCACCGGAGCATGCGCGGGCGCTGGGACTGGCCCCGCAGCGACCGACGCTGGTCCACCGCTATCGGTGTGCCACGCCGGACGGCCGGTCACTGCGAAGGGCGGTGACCTCGTTCTCGGCGGTGGCACTGGCGGAGGTCGCGGAGCTGGCCCGGTACCGGGGCCGGGCGGACGGCGCCACCCCCGCGCAGTTGCGGCGCGCCTACGACTGGATGCGCAAGGCGGGGCTGTCGCTGCACCACCGTGACTCCATCACCCAGGTCGGCGGCGCCTCCTCGGTGCGGGTGACCCGGCGGGTGCACGACCAGTACGCCCGGCCGCTGGAGATCACCGACCTGGTGGTGGACGCGGAAGGGGACACCTTGGTCTACGAGTTCACGCTGCCCGCCGCCGGCTGAGCCCGCCGGGCGACCACCAGCCGGGCCCGCGGACTGCCGTCGGCGCGCCGTCCGAAAGCGGGCAGGGCCAGCAGCGAGACGGTGAACCCGGTGTGCTCCAGCTCCCGGAGCACACCGCCCAGCCGGAAGGCGCGGTAGTACATGACGAACGGTGGCCGCCACAGCGCGTTGCGCGCACGCATCACCGCGTCGAACCCGAGAAGCATCCAGAACCCGGCCTCGGTCGGACGGGGCGGGGCGAGCACCGGGAAGGCGAACCGGCCGCCCGGCCGCAGGACGGAGTGGACCTGGGCGAACAGCCCCGGCAGTTCACGCGGCAGAAAGTGACCGAACGCCCCGAAGGACACGACGAGATCGAAGGCGGCCCGCAGTGGCAGGGCACGAGCGTCGCCACGCACCCAGGCGACCTCGGGCCCGCCGGCGGGCCGACCCCGGTGCCGGGCGACGTTCAGCATGCCGGCGCTGAAGTCGACCCCGGTCACGCGCCGCCGGCACAGCCCGGTCAGCGTCTCCACGCCCGCGCCCGTGCCGCAGCACAGGTCGAGCCCGTCGTCGAACGGGCCGAGCGGGGCGAGCGCCTTCGCCACGGACTCCAGCACCGCGTCGGGCGTACGGAAGGGCGTGTGGTCGAACTTGGGGGCGAGCAGGTCGTAGCCGTGCTCGACGGACGACAGCGCCTGTACGGCGAGTTCACGCACGCTGGGGCCTTGGGGACCGAACATCTCCTCAGCCTAGGGCCACCCGCTCGGCCAGCGCCGCGAGGGCCCGCTCGCACCAGCGCAGGTTCTCCTCCTCGAAGCCGATCCCGGCCATGAGGGTGAGGTAGGGGCCGACGCGGTCGGCGTCGCGGAGGTACTCGTCCTCGGTGCGGCCGTCGAGGAGGCGGGCCTGCACCCGCCGGTAGCGGTCCAGCTTTCCGCGCGCCCAGCCCCTTCGCTCCTCTATCAGCGCACGGGTGACCTCCGGGTCGCCGCCGTCCATCGCCTGGATCTTGATGAGGAGTTCGTCGCGGACGGCGGTGGGCCGCTTCGGCGGCTCGGCGGCGAAGGCGCCCAGCTCGGCCCGGCCGGCCTCGGTGAGCGTGAACATCCGCTTGTTGGGCCGCCGTTCCTGCTCCACCGTCCGGGCCTTGACGAGTCCGTCCTGCGCGAGGCGCTCCAGTTCCCGGTAGAGCTGCTGCGGGGTGGCGGGCCAGAAGTTCGCGAGCGAGACGTCGAACGACTTCGACAGCTCGTAGCCCGAGGCCTCGCCCTCCAGCAGGGCGGCCAGGACGGCGTACTTGAGCGACATATGGACAGGCTAGCAGTCGTTGATTAATCTCATCCGCACCTATTCAATTAATTGACTATGCGAGGTGATCCGATGCAGGCGTTCCGCGCGGCGGTCGAGGCCGGCGACATCGATGCGGTGGAGGCGCTGCTGGCCGAGGACGTCGTCTTCACCAGCCCGGTCGTCTTCAAGCCCTATCCGGGCAAGGCGATCACCGCGGCGATCCTGCGCGCGGTCTCCCAGGTCTTCGAGGACTTCCGGTACGTCCGCGAGATCGGCCACGCGGGTGCCTCCGACACCGCACTGGTCTTCACGGCCCGGGTGGGTGAGCGCGAACTGACCGGCTGCGACTTCCTGCATGTGAACGCGGACGGCCTGATCGACGAGCTCATGGTCATGGTCCGGCCGCTGTCCGGGGCGCACGCCCTCGCCGAGGCCATGGGCGCGCGGTTCGACGCGATCGTGAGGGAGGCGGAGGCGCGGTCGGCGTGATCGGTCCGCCGCAGGTCCTGCGGGGCGTGACGTCGGTCGCGCTGCCGTCGACGGTCATCGTCACGGACGTGCCGATGGCGCCGTTGTTCCCGGCCGCCGGCGCGGTGCCGGTCACGGTGCCCGGCTCGCAGAAGGTGGACGAGTCGACGCTGGACACACGGTGCCGGGCCTTCGTCGCCGAGAACCATGCCACGGAGCAGCCACAGGCGGTGGGCGCAGGCGAGAGGGAGTTGACGGCGACGCCGCACGGGCCGACCTCCGCGGCGAGGGTCCGCAAGGTCAGCCCGATCAGCGCCATCTTCGAGCCGGTGTACGGGGTGCGGTTCAGCAGGGGACGTTCACCGCTCACGGCGGCTACCCGGCACGCAGCGGGGTCAGGGTCCTCACCAAGGCTCTGGACCAGGTCTGACGATCAGCCCCTGAGCTGCCCCAGCGTGGCCTTGGCGTCCTTCTTCAGCCAGTCGTCCACGTCGCTGAGCGCGGGCGGGTTCTTGTCCTGGTCGTACGAGGTGAAGTAGGCGCTGTAGGTCATCGTGTAGGTCACCCAGCCGTCGCGGACGGCGAGGGTGGCGTAGCGGGAACCGCTGCTGGAGGAGCCGCTGGTGGTGTCCTGGCCGACGAGGTAGGCCTCGTCGCCGATGCCGCTGACCGGGGAGACGTCGTAACCGGTGTGGCTGTCGCCGTAGTTCCTCCACGTGGCGGTGAACTCGGGCCCCGGGTCGGTCTTCCTGTGCAGGTCCAGCTGCATGGACAGATACGCGTCGGCGTACGACGAGCCGGTCTTCTTCAGGCCGAGGCTGCAGTAACTCTCGTCCAGTGCAACGTTCTTGAGCGAGGTCTTGGTCGGTGTGGAGTCGTCCTCGGGATACTCGGTCCTGAACGACGAGTAGTCGGCGCTGGAGCACATGTTGGAGGGCGCCGAGTAGCCCCGCAGGTCCGCGCTGTCGTTCTTGCCGCCGACGAGGAAGACACCGCCCGCCCAGGCGGCGGAGGCGACGACCGCGCCGACCGCGGCCCACAGCACCGCCCTGCCGGCCCCGCCGCCACGGGACGGGGGCGCGGGCATCGCGGGCCCGAACTGGGGAGCCTGGGCATAGGGGTTCCCCGGCTCGGGCCGGCCGAACTGGCCCGGCTGTCCCGGCTGGGGCTGGGCGGCGGCCGGGCCGACCAGCGTGGGCTGGGCGTAGAAGGTGCCCGGCGGCGGGGACTGCGGGTTCGGGTAGGGATAGGCCGTCGGCTGCGGCGGGACGGCCGGCGCCTGCGCGGGCTGCTGGGGCGGCGGAGCCGGCTGGTCGCCCGGCTGCGGGGGCTGCGATGGCGTGGACATGTCTTGAACATAGTCCTCGGTTGAGGGTCAAGTCCCCTGACGTCCGGGATCGTTATGGTCTGGGGACGTCTGCTGCGGTTCCCTGACGTGACGGCACCACGGGAATCGGGCGGCCCCGCGGCGAAGGGCCCCGGCCCTGACTCCGCCCCGGTGGCTCACGCGGACACGCCGGGCACCGCCGGGCCGGGTTCCCGCGCACCAGCAGCAGGACCGGGCCGATGAAGGCCTCGAGCGCGAGCAGCAGTGGGACGAGCCGGCGGATGACGAACGGCATGCCGGCTCGCAGCGCGCTCAGGGGCATGGCGTCGAGCCGGACGGAGACGCAGTAGGCGGTGCCGATGAACCCGAACATACCGGTGAGAGCGGCCACGGCGGCCGCGGCGATCAGGTGCGGCCACGCGGCGCGGGTGCAGAAGTAGGGGATGTCCAGCCCGTCGCCGAGCGTGAGATACCGGTCGTCGGCGGGCTGTGACGCGAAAGGGCCATCGCGGGGCCGAGGCATTGGACACCGCGCATCTCGGCCGCGAACACCTGTGCGACGGCCCGCCCCATTTCCGGCTCCCGTGCCACTGATGAAAACGATCTCAGGCGCCGCGGGAAGGCGCGGGTGCGAGCCGCACCGGCAGGGTGCGCACGCTGTTGCCGACGAAACCGGAGTGCGGCGCCAGTTCGGCTTCGGGCGCGGCGAGCTCGAGGGCGGGGAAGCGGGTGAAGAGCCGCTCCAGCGCGATACCGGCCTCCAGCCGGGCGAGCGGCGCACCGAGGCAGTAGTGCGCACCGTGGCCGAGCGAGAGATGGCGTACGGCGTCGGGCCGGGCCGGGCGGGTGACGTCGAAGCGGTCGGCGTCCGGACCGTGTGCGGACGGGTCGCGCCCGGCGGCGGAGTAGCCGGCGAGCACAGGAGTGCCAGCGGGGATGGAGGTGCCGTCGACGGTCAGGTCGCACACCGGATACCGGAAGGGGAAGTAGCTGACCGGCGCGTCCCAGCGCAGGGTCTCCTCCACCACGTCGGCCCAGCTCGCCCCGCCCGCGTGCACCAGGTCGAGCTGGTCGCGGTGGGCGCACAGCGCGCGGACGGCGTTGGTGATCAGGTTGAGGGTGGTCTCGTGCCCGGCGATGATCATCAACAGGAGGGTGCCGATCAGCTCCTGGTCGCTGAGCCGGTCGCCGCCCTCGTCCCGGGCGGCGATGAGCGCGCCGGTGAGGTCGTCGGCGGGCGCCGCCGCCTTGGCCGCGGCGATCTCGCCCAGGACCGCGACGAGTTCGCGGTTGGCGGCGATGGCCTCGGCCGGCTCGATGTCGGTGGCGACGACCTGGTTGCTGAGATGGTGCAGGCGGTCACGGAACCGGGCTTCGACACCGAGCAGTTCGCAGATGACCCCCATCGGGAGGGGCAGGGCGAAGTGCCGCCGCAGATCGGCGACGCCTCCCGCGGCCTCTGCGGCGCGGGCCAGGTCGTTGAGCAGATCTTCGGTCAACTGCTCGATGCGCGGCCGCAGTCGTGCCACCCGGCGTGGTGTGAAGCAGCGGCCGACCAGGGATCGCAGCCGCCGGTGGTCCTCGCCGTCGGCCGTGGTCATGCCCTGCACGGTGGCGAAGGTGAGCAACGGCCAGCCCGCGGGGATCCGGCCCTCCCGCAGGGCCGTGAAGTGCCGTGCGTTCTTGGCGACTTCGGGATGCTGCAGGAAATCCTTCAGCGCCTCGTGCCCGAGTACGGCCATCCCCTCGATCCCGCCGGGCAGTTCCACCCGGGCGACGGCACCGTCGGCCAGCAGCCGCGCATTGACGGTGTGCGGGAAGCCGCCGGAGGGGTCCAGACGGTGCGGGGGCCGGGCGGGCGGGGTCTCCACGGGTTCTTCTCCTGACGGCCGGCGGAAGGGGGCGGGACTCGGGACGGGAATACACGCGGACGGCATCATGTTGACCTAAGCAGGCGCACGGGTATAGTGCGATCAGCGCATGTGCGTGTTCCGTCGTACGGACACCGGTGCCGCTCTCCTCTCCATCAGCCCCTCGCCGAGGTTTCCGACCGGCCCGGGCTTCTTCTCTGCACCACCTCGTGACCAGGGCGTTCGCGCCGTACCCGAGGTGCCGTTCCCGCCGCGCGCCAGGCAGCAGTCAAGCCCTCCCGCCCGCGGCCCCTCCCCCCTTCCCTCTCTCTTCTTCCGTCCGCGAAAGGACCTCCCCCCATGACCACCACACTCGAACCCCCTGCAGTGGCCCAGCAGGCCCCGGCCACCCGGCTCGTCACCGGTGTCCTCGACATCGACGCGCACGGGAAGGGGCACCTGCGGTCCGCGAGCCTCCTGCCCTCCCCCGCCGATCCGCAGGTCCCGGCGGCCCTGATCCGGCGCCTCGGGCTGCGCAAGGGCGACCTCGTCGAAGGCGTCCGGGGCGCCCAGCGCGCCCTGACCGACGTCACGCGCGTCGAGGGGCGCGACCCGGCGGACATCCCCGCCCGGCGCCACTTCCGCGACCTCACCCCCCTCCACCCGCACGAGCGCATCCGCCTCGAACACCCCGCGTCCGGGGCGGCCGGGCGCGTCACCGATCTCTTCGCACCGGTCGGCAAGGGCCAGCGCGGGCTCGTCGTGGCCCCGCCGAAGACCGGCAAGACGGTCCTGCTCCAGCAGTTCGCCGCCGCCGTGGCCGGTAACCACCCCGAGTGCCGGCTGATGGTCCTGCTGCTGGACGAGCGTCCGGAGGAGGTCACCGAGATGCGCCGCTCGGTGCGCGGTGAGGTGTACGCCTCCACCTTCGACCGGGCGGCCAAGGAGCACATCGCCCTCGCCGAGCTGGTCGTGGAGCGGGCCAAGCGCCTGGTGGAGGCCGGCGAGGACGTGGTGATCCTGCTGGACTCGCTGACCCGGCTGTGCCGGGCGCACAACAACGCCTCCGCCGCCGGCGGCCGCACCCTGAGCGGCGGTGTCGACGCCGGCGCGCTGCTCGGCCCCAAGCGCTTCTTCGGCGCCGCCCGCCAGGCCGAGGAAGGCGGTTCGCTGACCATCCTCGCCACCGCCCTGGTGGACACCGGCTCGCGCGCCGACGGCTACTACTTCGAGGAGCTCAAGAGCACGGGCAACATGGAGCTGCGCCTGGACCGGGAGTCCGCCGCCCGGCGCCTCTTCCCCGCCGTGGACCTCGACGCCTCCGGCACCCGCCGCGAGGAACTCCTGCTCGGTCCCGCGGAGTTGGCGGCCGTGGTCGGCCTGCGCCGCGTCCTGCGCTCCCGGGATGGCGGCCCGTCCGGCCTCGAGACCCTGCTGGAGCGGCTGCGCTCCACCCCCGGCAACGCCGCGTTCCTGCGGCAGATCCGGCCCACCCTGCCCACCGGCTGACCGGGCTGCCAGGAGGCCGGGGTACGGCATCGGGGTTGCTCATGTGGGCCGAACGGCCGCCACGGCGTGAGGGACAGCCGACCCCTTCGTACGTTGACCATATGATCAACGGATTTGCTCATCGGGCTGCCTTGTCGGCCTGTTCCCTGTCCGTGGCGGGTGTACTGGCGCTCATCCCGGCCACCGCCTCCGCCGGGCCCCGTGCCGCGGACCCCGCCTCGCCCGGACCTCGGACGACGACGCCCGGGCCGTCCCTGCTCTACCGCTCCGGCACCCAGGTCCGGCCGCGCCAGGGCGCGCCCGCGGTGCCGCCGGTCTCGGCGCTGTCCTGGCTGGTGGCCGACGCCGGCAGCGGGGAGGTGCTGGCCGCGAGCGACGCGCACCGCAAGCTGCCACCCGCCAGCACCCTGAAGACCCTGTTCGCCCTCACCCTGCTGCCGTCCCTGCCGGCCAGGATGGAGCACACCGTGCGCTACGAGGAGCTGGCGCACATCGGTCCCGGCAGCAGCCTGGTCGGCGTCAAGGAGGGCCACTCCTACCAGGTGGCCGACCTGTGGCGCGGGGTCTTCCTCAGCTCCGGCAGCGACGCCGTGCACGTGCTCGCCTCCATGGCCGGCGGCTGGGAGGCGACGGCCAAGCGGATGCAGGACAAGGCACGCTCGATCGGTGCCCTGGACACCCATGTCGTCTCCCCCGACGGCTACGACACCGACGGCCAGGTCTCCTCCGCCTACGACCTGGCGGTCTTCGGCCGGGACGGGCTGCGCAATCCCGACTTCGCCCACTACTGCTCCACCGCCGAGGCGTACTTCCCCGGCGACGGATCGTCGTTCGGCATCCGGAACACCAACCGGCTGCTGACCGGTGCGGACGGGGTGGCGCCGTATCCCGGGCTGATCGGCATCAAGAACGGCTACACCACCCACGCGGGCAACACCCTGGTGGCCGCGGCCCGGCGTGGCGGGCGCACGCTGGTGGTGACCGTGATGAACCCTCAGGCCGGTGGCGGGTTCACCGTGTACCAGGAGGCCCGCGAGCTGCTCGACTGGGGCTTCGAGGCGGCCGGACACGTGGATCCGGTCGGTTCGCTGGACGGGTTGCGCGTCAAGTCGCGGCAGCCGTCGGTGACGACGGCACCGGTGGTGGCCGCCGCCACGTCCACGCGCGCCGCCTCGGCCTGGCCGGGAACCGCCGTCGTCGCGGGGCTCTCGGGACTCGGCGCCGCGGCCATGGTGCTGGTGCTGCGGGCCGTGGGCAGGCGGATCAAACGCGGCTGACCCGCCGGCAGGCCGAGCAGCAGGCCCAGCGTGATCCAGGTATAGGTGTTGCTGCCCAGGAAGCCGCCGATGCCGGAGGCGCCGTCGAACCACAGCCAGACCACGCTCGTGCACAGCACCGCGTACAGGGCTCCCGCGATCCGCGGGTGCCCGGTGCGCAGCAGCACGGCGAAGGAGGGCAGCAGCCACACCAGGTGGTGCACCCAGGTGATGGGGCTGACCAGGCAGGCCGCCGCGCCGGTGAGCGCGAAGGCCGCCGTCCAGTCGCCCGCCCGCACCGCCCTGCGGGAACGCCACGCCCAGACGCACAGGGTCAGCAGGACCGCCGACGCCCACAGCGCCCGGCCCGGCTCGCCGAGACGGGCCAGCACCCCCTGGAGCGACTGGTTCGACACGTAGTCGAGCCGTCCCACCCGGCCGGTGTCCCACAGGGCCTCGGTCCAGTAGAAGCGGGACGCCCGCGGGTCCGCCCACGCGGCCAGCGCGGTCGCGGCGACGGCCACGGCCGTGGCGACGCCGGCCGCCCGGCGCCGCCCCGCGAGCAGCAGCAGGCCGATGAAGAGGGCGGGCGTGAGCTTCACCGCGGCGGCCAGCCCGATCCCGGCACCCGCCCAGCGCTCCCGGCCGGTCGCCAGCAGCCGGCAGTCCGCGAGGACGAGGGCCAGCAGCACCAGATTGACCTGGCCGAAGCTGAAGGTGTCCCGCAGCGGCTCGAACAGCGCCAGCAGACACAGGCACAGCGACCACCGGTACCAGCCGTGCCGCCGCCAGCCGGGCCCGGCCAGTATCCGCAGGATCACCGCCAGCGCGGCCAGGTTGACCAGCAGGGACGCCACGATGGCCGAGGTTCGGCCGAGCAGGGCCAGCGGCAGCATCGCGACCGCCGCGAACGGCGGGTAGGTGAAGCCGTACATCGTGCCCGGCACCCGGTAGTCGTAGATCCGGCCCCCGTGGTGCGCCCAGGTGTGCACGGTGCCGTAGTAGACGCGCAGGTCGAAGAAGCCGCGCAGCAGCGGCACCGTGGCGGTGAACACGGTCACGGCCAGGGCGAGGGCGAGGACGAGCAGCACCCGGCCGCGGTCCGTACGGGGTCGCAGCGGCCCGTTCACGCGATCCGTCCCGGTGCCGGGGCCTGGGCCGCCTGGTGGGCCTGCCACAGCACGACCACGCCGAGCACCCCGCCCGACACGGCGAGCACCAGTTGTCCGAGGTCGGCGGGGCCACCGCTGGGCAGGACGGCGAGCGCGAGGACACCCGCCAAAGCCGCGACCCGGTGCCGTACCGAGGTGCTGGGCGCGGCGGCGGCGATGAGGAAGAGGCCCCACAGCACGTACCAGGGGCGGATCGCCGGGCCGAACACGGCGACCGTCAGCAGGCTGAGTCCGAGGGCGTAGACCGGTCTGAGGCGCAACCGGAGCCATATCAGTGCCACGGCGACGGCGGTGGCCGCGATGCCGAGCAGATGCCAGGCCGGCACGGCCAGCGGGGCGAGGCCGCTGCCGAGGTGTTCCAGCAGGGCGCCGGTGGCACGGCCGAGCAGGCTGGTCAGGGCCCAGTTGTGCGGGGAGACCGGGGTGTCCAGGGCGCCGATCCAGCCGTAGCCGGTGCCGGCGACGGCGGTGGCGGCGACCGTCGTGACGGCGGAGGCCACCGCAGTGCTCAGCACGGTCGGCAGCGGGCGCCCGCCGGCGCGGACCCGGAGGGCCACGACCGCCAGCAGACCGAGCGCGGCCGGCGCCTTGACCAGGGCGGCGAGGGTGACGAGGACGGCTCCGAGGACACCGCCGGCCGGCCGGTCCCCGCGTGCGGCGACCAGGCCGAGCCCCAGCAGGCCGAGCATCAGGGCGTCGTTGTGGGCGCCGGCGACCAGGTGCAGCAGGACGAGGGGATTGAGGGCGCCGAGCCATAGCGCGGCGGCCGGGTCGGCGCCGCTGTGCCGGGCGAGGCGGGGCAGCGCCACCGCCATCAGGGCCACGCCGAGCAGGGCGACCAGGCGCATGCCCAGCAGGCCGGCCGGCAGCTGGCCGCGGGTCAGGCCGGACAGCGCGGAGGCCAGGGCCAGGAAGGCGGGGCCGTAGGGCGCGCCGGTGTGCTGCCACATCGGGGCCACCTCGTCGGCGAGCGGGCCGCCGAGCTGGGCGGGGCCGTGGGCGTAGACGTCCATGTGGGCGTCGACCATGGCGCCCTGCGCCAAGTAGCTGTAGACGTCCCGGCTGAACAACGGCGGCGCGAGCAGCAGGGGTGCCGTCCACACGGCGAGCGCCAGCAGCAGGGCGCGCGGGGTGGGCGGCTGGGGACCGCGCACCAGGCGGCCGAGCAGCACCCAGGCCGCTATCAGCAGGACGACACCGAAGTACACGCCGACGAGTCCGAGCGCGACCTGCACCGAGGCAGGGGCCAGGAGATCCTGCACGGGCAGGGCACCGGCCGTCTCACCGCCCAGCGCGAGAAAGGCGGTGCCGGCCAGCCCGAGCACCTGGCAGCGGCGGAGATCGACGGGGAATGCCATGGCCAACACTGGTTCAGCGTGTCAACGCCGGGTGGCCGGAAGGCGACGCTCTACTCACCTGCGGGCGGCCTGCATGTAACGGGCGGGTGAGAAACGACGACTTCCGGGCGTCCACGGGAGGACGTGCACGGCGCGGCGTCCGCAGGACGGCCCCTGGCGCCGCTGCACGGTGGCGTGCGCACGGCCGGTGTCGACGGGCCGATCAAGGTCTCCGCGCCGGCGTCGGCCGTGGTGGCATGCCGGACGGGCTCGGCATCGGGCAGGCGGAACGTCAACGGCTTCTCTCACGGCTCCTGAGACGACCGGCCGTACGGCGTCCCGTCAGAACACCGAGAGTCCGGTCAGCGTGGTGAACCTGTCCAGGGCCGCCACGCCGGCCACCGAGTTGCCGCGCTCGTCCAGGCCCGGACTCCATACGCACAGCGTGCACCGGCCCGGCACGACCGCGATGATCCCGCCACCGACCCCGCTCTTGCCGGGCAGCCCCACGCGGTAGGCGAAGTCCCCGGCCGCGTCGTACGTCCCGCAGGTCAGCATCACCGCGTTGACCTGCTTGGCCTGGCTGCGGGTGAGCAGCCGGCCGCCGTCGGCGCGGATGCCGTGCCGGGCGAGGAAGCCGGTGGCGAGGGCCAGGTCGGCGCAGGAGGCGGTGACGGAGCACTGCCGGAAGTACTGGTCGAGCAGGACCGGCACGTCGTTGTCGATGTTGCCGTAGGACGCCATGAAATGGGCGAGGGCGGCGTTGCGGTCGCCGTGCGCGGTCTCGGAGGCCGCGACCTCCTTGTCGAAGTCCAGGGAGGCGTTGCCGCTCTCGGCGCGCAGAAAGGCCAGCAGTTCCCCGGCCGCGTCTCCGGTACGGGTCAGGAGGCGGTCGGTGACGACGAGGGCGCCCGCGTTGATGAAAGGGTTCCGCGGGATGCCGTTCTCGTACTCCAGCTGTACCAGGGAGTTGAAGGGGTTGCCGGAGGGCTCGCGGCCCACGTGCTCCCAGAGTTCGTCGCCCTCACGGGCCAGGTCCAGGGCGAGGGTGAAGACCTTGGTGATGGACTGCGTGGAGAACGGCTCGCGCCAGTCACCCACCCCGTACACGGTCCCGTCCAGCTCGGCCACGGCCATGCCGAAGCGGCGGGGATCGCAGGCGGCGAGGGCCGGGATGTAATCGGCCGCCCGACCGCGGCCGGGCGTGCGTTCCATCTCCTCGGCGATGCGCTCCAGGACCGGCAGGAAGGTGAGGGACGACGTCGTTGTCATGATCACCATTGTGCCTCCCGCTCGGTCCCGGAGCGTAATGGAGTCCGCGTCACCGCAGGTCAGGCGGCAGGTGCCCCGCTGCCGGCGACGACCTCGGGGCGCAGCAGCTCGGCGAGCCGCCCGGCCGGCAGCAGGCCCTTCTCCAGGACGAGTTCGGCCACCCCGCGGCCGGTGACGAGGGCCTCCTTGGCGATCTCGGTGGCGGCCGTGTACCCGATGTGCGGGTTGAGGGCGGTGACCAGGCCGATGGAGTTCTCCACGTTGGCGCGCAGCCGTTCGGTGTTGGCGGTGATTCCGGACACGCAGCGCCCGGCCAGGGTGAGGCAGGCGCTCTGGAGGTGGGTGATGGACTCCGACAGGGAGTGCAGGATGATCGGCTCGAAGGCGTTGAGCTGGAGCTGCCCGGCCTCGGCCGCCATGGTGATGGCGACGTCGTTGCCGATCACCTCGAAGGCGACCTGGTTGACCACCTCGGGGATCACCGGATTGACCTTGCCCGGCATGATGGACGAACCGGCCTGCACCGGCGGCAGGTTGATCTCACCGAGACCCGCGCGCGGGCCGGAGGACAGCAGCCGCAGGTCGTTGCAGCTCTTGGAGAGCTTGACCGCGATCCGCTTGAGCACGCCCGACATCTGGACGAAGGCACCGCAGTCCTGGGTGGCTTCGACGAGGTTGGCGGCGGTGACCAGGGGCAGCCCGGTGATCGCGGACAGGTGCCGGCGGGCGGCCTCGGCGTAGCCGGCAGGGGCGTTGAGCCCCGTACCGATCGCCGTGGCGCCGAGGTTGATCTCATGGATCAACTCGACGGCCTCGGCGAGGCGGCTGCGGTCCTCCTCGATCATGACGGCGTAGGCCGAGAACTCCTGCCCGAGCGTCATCGGCACGGCGTCCTGCAACTGGGTACGGCCCATCTTGAGCACGTCGCGGAACTCGACGGCCTTGCGGGCGAAGGCGTCCTGGAGGACGGCCATCGCCTTGAGCAGCCCACGGACCGCGAAGACCGTCGCCACCTTCACGGCGGTCGGGTAGACGTCGTTGGTCGACTGACCGAGGTTGACGTCCTCGTTGGGGTGCAGGTACCCGTACTCCCCCTTGGCGTGGCCGAGGAGTTCCAGCGCGCGGTTCGCCACGACCTCGTTGGCGTTCATGTTGGTGGACGTGCCGGCGCCGCCCTGGATGACGTCGACGACGAACTGGTCGTGCAGCTCGCCCGCCCGGATCTCCTGGCAGGCGGCGACGATCGCGCGCGCCTTCTCCGGCGCCAGCAGGCCGAGTTCCTCGTTGGCGAGGGCGGCGGCCTCCTTGACGGCGGCCAGGGCGTCGATCAGATGCGGGTAGGCGGAGATCGGGGTCCCGGTGATGGGGAAGTTCTCCGTCGCGCGCAGGGTGTGCACACCCCAGTACGCGTCGACGGGTACGTCACTGTCGCCGAGCAGATCGTGTTCGCTGCGGGTGACGGCGGTCATGAGGGTTCAGGTCCTCTTTCTGAGGGTTGAGGGTCGGTGCGCCCGCAGTGAGGCGCGGGGAACTGCGCGACCAGCCACGCACGGCCGTCGGACCGGCGTCGGCCCGCAGTCCCCATCGGTGTTCGGCGGACTACGCGCAGGCGGTGAACGGAACCGGATCGAGCGCACGCACGGCCCGCACACGACCCACCGGCTCGCCACCCCCGAGCAGCGGCTCCCCGGCGAACTCGGTCAGCAGCTCGGGTTCCACGCCGGCGCGGGCAAGGGCAGCGGCGGCCACCGGAATCCGTGCCCGGTTCGCACCGTCGGCGATCTTCACGGCGATGGCCCGGCCATCGGGCAGCGCAGCGACCTGCACTCCCTCGAAGCCGTCCTTGGCGAGCAGCCCGGGCACGGCCCGCATCAGCGCGGCGACATCGCGGCCGGAGCCGGAGGCCATCTCGGCGTGCTCGCGCATCGCGTCGGCGACCTTGGCCTCGGGCGTGCCGGGGGCGGCCGAGGTGATCCGGGACAGGGCACGGGCGAGGCCGTGCAGGGAGATGGAGAACAGCGGCGCGCCGCAGCCGTCCACGGTGACCCGGGCGACCCGCTGGCCGGTCAGGTCCTCGACGATCTCCTGTATCGCCTGCTGGAGCGGGTGCTCGGGGTCGAGGTAGTCCCGAAGGGACCAGCCGTTCAGCTTGGCGGTCCACAGCATGGCCGCGTGCTTGCCGGAACAGTTCTGGGCGAGCCGGGAGGGCATGCGGCCCTCGCGCACCCAGGTGTCCCGGACGACCGGGTCGAAGGGCATGTCGGGGACGTTGCGCAGGTCGTCCTCGGTGAGCCCACCGAGTTCGAGGATGCGCCGGGTGCCGGCGAGATGCCGCTCCTCGCCGGAGTGGCTCGCCGCGGCCAGCGAGAGCAGTCCGCCGTCGAGGGGCAGTCCGGCCCGCAGCATGGCCACGGCCTGGAGGGGCTTGACGGCCGATCGCGGGTGGAAGGCGGCCTCGATGTCGCCGAGCTGGAACTGCACCCGGCCGTCGGCGCCGAGGACGACGACCGAGCCGTAGTGGATGCCCTCGACGACCCCGCCGCGGATGAGGTGGGCGACGGGGGCGTGGAGGGGCTCGCGGACGATGGGTGCGTCTGCGGGGGAACTGCTGTACATCACTGCCTGCATCGATGAGTCGGGGTGGGCCGGGGTGCGGGTCACGCGTCGGCGCCGGTGGATGTGCGGGACACGCGGCCGCGGATGCCGTACCAGCCCGCGACCAGCGCTGCGACGATCAACGGCAGACAGAGCACGGTGGTGCGTCCGGCGCCGCCGTCGGCGTACATGAGGACCAGGACGGAGGCGAGGAACGCCAGCGTCACCACTTCGGTCCAGGGGGAACCCGGCAGCCGGTACGGCGGCCGGATCAGCTCGCCCTTCCGGGTCTTGCGCCAGAAGAGCAGGTGACAGAGCATGATCATGCCCCAGGTCGCGAGGATGCCGATCGCCGCGAAGTTGAGGACGATCTCGAACGCGTCGGCGGGGACGACGTAGTTGAGGCCCACGCCGAGGACACAGATACCGCTGGTGAGCAGGATTCCGCCGTACGGGACCTGGCTGCGGCTCATCCGCGCGGTGAACTTCGGAGCGGACCCGCTCATGGCCATGGAGCGCAGGATGCGGCCGGTGGAGTACAGGCCGGAGTTCAGCGAGGACATGGCGGCGGTGAGCACGACCAGGTTCATCACGTCGCCGGCGGCGGGCACGCCGATGTGCGCCAGGACGGTCACGAAGGGGCTCTCGCCCGCGCTGTACTTGTTCCAGGGCATGAGCATGGACAGCAGGACGACGGAGCCGACGTAGAACAGACCCACGCGCCACATGATCGAGTTGATCGCCTTCGGCATGATCTTCTCGGGGTTCTCGGTCTCGCCGGCGGCGACGCCGACCAGCTCGACGGAGGCGTAGGCGAAGACGACGCCCTGGATGATCAGCAGCATGGGCAGCAGGCCGTTGGGGAAGACGCCGCCGTTGTCCGTGATCAGGGACGGGCCGGGGTGGTGGCCGGCGACCGGGTGCTGCGTGACCAGCAGGAAGATGCCTATGCACATGAAGACGACCAGGGCGGAGACCTTGACGATCGCGAACCAGAACTCCAGTTCGCCGAAGATCTTCACCGAGATCAGGTTCACGGTCAGCACGACACCGAGGGCCGTGAGCGCGATCACCCACTGCGGGATGTCGGAGAACATGCCCCAGTAGTGGGTGTAGGTGGCGACCGCCGTGATGTCGGCGATGCCGGTGGTCGCCCAGTTCAGGAAGTACATCCAGCCCGCGGTGTAGGCGCCCTTCTCGCCCAGGAACTCACGGGCGTACGACACGAAGGCACCGGACGACGGGCGGTACAGGACGAGTTCGCCGAGGGCGCGTACGACCAGGAAGGCGAAGACGCCGCAGACGGCGTACGCGATGAACAGGGAGGGCCCGGCGTCGGCGAGCCGGCCGCCCGCGCCGAGGAACAGGCCGGTGCCGATGGCTCCGCCGATGGCGATCATGTTGACGTGCCGGTGCTTCAGGCCTTTGCTGTAGCCGGCGTCTCCGGCGTCGACATGGCCGGACGAGGGGCGCGTCTCGTCTTTGAGGTGCTGCTCGCTCACGCCTCGGGTCCGCCTTCCGTGGGCAGGTCGTCCGTCCGCTGGGGACGCACGATGTCGGTGAGGGTCGTCTCGACGCGGTCCAGATGGTGGCTCATGGCCTGCACCGCGTCGTGTTCGGAACCGTCGATCAGCGCCTCGACGATGGCCCGGTGCTCGCGGTTGGACTGCTCGCGGCGGCCGCCCAGCTCGTTGAGGAAGGCCGACTGACGCGCCAGTGCGTCGCGGATCTCCTCGATGACCCGGCGGAAGACCGGGTTCTGGGCGGCCTCGGCCACGGCGAGGTGGAAGAGGGTGTCCATCGCGACCCAGGCCGTGGTGTCGGTCTCCCGCTCCATGCGGTCGAGCAGGTGAGCCAGGTGGTCCAGGTTCTCCGGGCCGCGACGCAGGGCCGCGTAGCCCGCGACCGGGATCTCGATGTGCCGGCGCACCTCGAGCAGGTCGCTGGCCGCGTAGTCACCGAAGGTGGGGTCCTCGACGGCGTTCGCGACGACGAAGGTGCCCTTGCCCGTCCGGGAGACGGTCAGGCCCATCGTCTGCAGCGCGCGCAGTGCCTCGCGGAGCACGGGCCGGGACACCTCGAGGGTGCGGCACAGCTCGGCCTCGGAGGGGAGCTTGTCGCCGATGGCGTACTCGCCGCGCTCGATGGCGCTGCGGAGGTGGGCGAGGACCGCTTCCATGGCGCTCACGCGCCGGGGGCCCCGACCACCTGTCTGGCTGTCTGACAGGTTCACGGGAGCGATCCTGCGGGTTGCGTGCCGGCACTGTCAAGGTGCTACGTAAGGAAACATTCACGGGGTGCGGCGCCTGAATGCAGGCATCCGCACCCCGTGGGTGATCAGCAGAGTTCGGTCAGGCGCTGAGGACGCCCGTGGCGAGCAGGCCGATCAGGCCCACGCCGATGACGATGCGGTAGATCACGAAGGCGTTGAAGGAGTGCTTGGCGACGAACTTCAGCAGCCAGGCGATGGAGGCGTAGGCGACCACGAAGGAGATGATGGTGCCGACGGCCAGCGGAGCCGCCCCCACGCCCGCGCCGAGGGCGTCCTTGAGCTCGTAGACGCCTGCGCCGGTGAGGGCCGGGATGCCGAGGAAGAACGACAGGCGGGTGGCGGCGACACGGTCGAGGTCCCGGATGAGCGCGGTGGACATGGTCGCGCCGGAGCGGGAGAAGCCGGGAAAGAGCAGGGCCAGGATCTGGGAGCAGCCGACCCACATCGCGTCCTTGAAGGACGTGTCGTCCTCCCCGCGCTTGTGCCGGCCCATCTGGTCGGCCGCCCACATCACACCGGAGCCGACGATCAGCGAGCCGGCGACCACCCACAGGGAGCCGAGCGGGCCGTCGATCAGCGGCTTGGCGGCAAGACCCACGATGACGATCGGAATGGTGGCGGCGATCACCCACCAGGCGAACTTGTAGTCGTGGTGGTAGCGCTCCTCGCGGTTGGTCAGACCGCGGAACCACGCGGAGACGATCCGCTTGATGTCCTTGAAGAAGTACACGAGCACGGCGGCGATGGCGCCGACCTGGATGACGGCGGAGAACCCGACGACGGAATTGTCGTCGACCGGGATGTTCATGAGTCCTTCGGCGATCTTCAGGTGACCCGTGGAGGACACCGGGAGGAACTCGGTCACCCCCTCGACGATGCCGAGGACGACGGCTTGACCGACGGAGATGGCGCTCATGGGATCCAGTTCTGAGGAGAGTTGGTCGACAGTGCTGTAGACAGTACTTGTTGCGCCCGGCGCGGTGGCAAGCGCTAGGCCCACAGGGCGTGAGCGAGTGAGACACCGGTGAAGGCCGCGGCGAGTCCCGCCACGACGCTCGTGGCGACGTTGACGGCAGCGTAGAGGCCGGAGCCCGCCTCGGTCAGCCGCAGGGTCTCGTAGGAGAAGGTCGAATACGTCGTCAGCGCCCCGCAGAGCCCGGTGCCGACCAGAAGCTGCAGATGGGGACCGGCGGCCCCGGCGGAAACCGCGCCCGTGAGCAGCCCGAGGACCAGGGAACCGGTGACGTTCACCACGAAGGTGCCCCAGGGGAAGACCGAGTCGTGGCGGCCCTGCACGGCACGGTCGGTGAGATAGCGCAGCGGTGCGCCGAGCGCGGCTCCCGCGATGACGAGCAGCCAGTTCACAACGACTTCTTACCCTTCGGATCCGTGTCCCCCTGGCCGCTCGCGCGACCCACGTACCGCACGACCTCGCACTCCTCCAGGGTCACGAGCCCCTCGTCGACGAGCTCGTCGAGTTCCGGCAGGAACGCCCGTACGCGCTCCTCGGTGTCCACCACGACGACCGCCACCGGCAGGTCCTCGCTCAGGGACAGCAGGCGGGAGGTGTGGATGCGGGAGGAGGCGCCGAAGCCCTCGATGCCCCGGAAGACGCTCGCCCCGGCGAGTCCGGCCGCGTGCGCGCGGTGGACGATCTCGGAGTAGAGGGGCTTGTGGTGCCAGGTGTCGTCCTCGCCGACGTAGACGGTCAGCCTCAGGGCCCGGCCGGTGAGTGACGTCATCGCTGCCTCCCGGTCAGCACCCGGCGGGCGGCCACCGAGGCGAGCCACACCGCGGCGAGGGCCGCGCACAGTGTCGCGGCGAGATAGACGAGGCCCAGGCCGGGGCGGCCGGCGTCGACCAGTCGGCGGATGTCGACGGCGTAGGTGGAGAAGGTGGTGAAGCCGCCGAGCACGCCGGTGCCGAAGAAGGGGCGCACGAGGCGGTGGGCGGCCCACACGTCGGTGATGAGCACCATGAAGACACCGATCACTGCGCAGCCGATCACATTGGTCCAGAAGGTCGCCCAGGGGAAACCGCCGGGCGGCGTGGGCCAGGCGAGGGTGAGCCCGTAACGGGCGCACGCGCCGAGGGCACCGCCGACGGCGACCACCGCGACGACGGGTGCCTGAGCGCGCCACTCCGACCGCCGACGGGGGGTGGGGCGGGCACGGAGGCTCTCGGCTTCCGGGGCTGTCATGCGCTTGCGTCTCCTGTTCGGCCTGCCCCGACGGGTCTTCCGGCCTGCCCCGACGGGTGATCACGGCCGGGCACCAGCCTACCGCCGTGTCAGCGGGCCACGGGCCGGGCGCAGACCGCGACGCCGGGCTCCCGGAGGCTGCCGAGGACGAGATGGTCCCCGGCCGCGCAGACGCTCGTGACCATGCGGAAGCCGGAGCGCCGGCGCACCAGGTGGCGGACGGTCCGTCCGGTGTCGTCGAGGGCCATCACCCCGATCGTCCCGCTCGGGCGGTACGGCGCGTGTACGGCGGCCCGCGCGGCGGCGGCGCGCACGGCGGGCGGGGTGCGGTGCAGGAGGTTCAGCGGTGGGACCCGGGGACTCGCGAGGGCCACCCAGATCGGGCCGCCGGGGCCTTCGCGCCAGAGGTTGTCCGGCATGCCGGGAAGCGTGGCGAAGAGATCGGCGTGGCCGGCGAGCGGACCGGAGAGGTGGTAGCGGGTGAGGCGGCAGGCGCCGGTCTCGGCGATCACCAGGAACGAGCCACCGCCGCCGACCGCCAGGCCGTTGGCGAACTGCAGCCCGTCCAGCAGGACTTCGGGCTCACCGCCCTCGGGCGGCAGGCGCAACAGCCGTCCGGTGCCGGTGTGTTCGACGATGTCGCCGATCCACTGCTCGAGCGGATAGCGGCGGCTGGAGACGGTGAAGCACACGGAGCCGTCCGGCAGGGCGACGACGTTGCTGCAGAAGCGGAGCCGCTCCCCCGCCGCCGAGTCCGCGAGGACACGGACCGTGCCGGCGGCGCCTTCGACGGGATCGACACGCAGCAGGCCGCGTTCCGCGTCGCACACCAACAGGCCGCCGTCCGGCAGCGGTTCGAGTCCGAGCGGACGGCCGCCGGTCTCGGCCAGCAGCTCCACACGGGCCGTGCGCGGGTCCCCGACGTCGTGGACACGCAGGATGCGGCCGTCCTCAGCTCCGGTCAGCACGCGCCCGTGCGCGTCGGCCACCACGTCCTCGGGGCCACGGGCGCCGAGCGAGACGTGGTGCTGCGGGACGAGTGCCGTGGGTCGGTCCATGTGCGGTGCCCTTCGCCGTCGGTCGGCCCATCCTGCCAGCCTGGGACTGCCCCGCTCCGCCGTCCCCTCACCACCCCTTCTCGAACACCCGGGCCACCTCGGCGATGCGGATCTCGTCGCGCCGGTAGTAGGTGCGGCAGCGGATGCGGCGGGTGCGCAGCAGGCCGAGCCGGGTGAGGAGGTCCAGGTGGGCGACGGCGGTCCGGTGGGGCACGCCCAGCTTGGCGGCCATCGCCCGCGCGGTTACTCCCCTCTCGGCGAGGTCACGGCCGCGGTGTGCCGGGAAATGAGCAGCGGGGTCCTTGAGCCATTCCAGGATCGTCTGCCGCATCCGGCCCGAGGGGGTTCCCATCATCCGTCCGCCTCCGTCCCCGAGCTCCTCGTACGCAGTCTTCCCACTGTCGCGCGGGCGACTCCGTCGCGTCCGGGACCCGGCGGTCGTTGTCCGGTACCGAACGGCCGTGCGACCGGGGGAGGTGCATATGACCCCGGAAAATCGGCGAAGGCCCGGCCGCCCCTCACGGCCGGGCCCGTCACCGGCGGTCCAGCGGTGGCTGAACCACGTCACGGTGGAGAGCGCCCTGTCGTCGTAGCCGAACAGGGCCTGGACTCCCGGCCGTTGGAGAGCGGGCCGTGCCAGTAGCCGTAGCAGGACAGGCCGATCGCGTCGGACTTCACGCCGTCCGCGACCGCGTTGCCGAACCACCACTCGGTGGTGCCTTGAGCGCTCAAGGCGTTCAACACGTCGTACGTGTGGTGTACACGTCCGTCTTCAGATGACTGTACGTGTGGCTCGACCATGCGGCCGGCTCGGTCTGCGCGCCGGGGCGGGCCCGCACGGCGAGGGCCGGCCCCGGCGGTGGGCGCGTCGGTCCGGGAAAGCACCGGTGCCCGCCCTCCCCTTCCGGCCGGCGCAGTCTCATGGGCCGGGTCGCGGTCCTCCCGCCGATGGCGACGGGGCCGGCAACCGGTCAGGATCGAAGAAGCCGGGGCGGGCTGCCCGGCCCTAGCGTGAAGTACACCGGCGGAGACCCCGTCGGGCCACGCACCTGAGAAGGAGAGTCCCATGACCGCCGGCCTGCAGACGATCATCTACCCCGTCAAGGACAAGGACCGCGCCAAGGCCCTGTTCACCGTCCTGCTGGGTGTCGAGCCGTACGCGGACGAGCCCTACTACGTCGGTTTCAAGGCCGAGGGTCAGGACATCGGCCTCGACCCGAACGGTCATGCCCAGGGCATGACCGGACCGGTGCCGTTCTGGCACGTCACCGATCTCCGGGAGCGCCTCGCGGCCCTGCTGGCGGCGGGTGCCGAGGTGCTTCAGGACGTGCGGGACGTCGGCAACGGCCGGCTGATCGCGTCGGTGAAGGACCCCGACGGCAACCTCATCGGTCTGCTCCAGGACCCGGCGGCCTGAGCACCGGCTCTCCACCGCTTGCACCGGCACTAGTTGCACACTCAACAACTGGCTGGATCGGTGCTACGGTGCGGGTATGGCAGTCAAGACGGCCGACGCCCGGCTCGAGGAACGGTGGCGGGACATCCTCGCCGTGCACGCCCGCACGATGTGCGAGATCGACCGGGCCCTGCACCCGCACGGGCTGGGCGCCAGCGACTTCGAGGTGCTGGACCTCCTGGCGACCGAGTCACCCGCACAGGGCGAACACTGCCGGGTGCAGAACCTGGTCGGCCGGGTCCATCTCAGCCAGAGCGCGCTGTCCCGGCTGATCGGCCGGCTGGAGAAGGACGGGCTGGTGGAGCGCTCCGTGTGCGCGGAGGACCGGCGCGGGGTGTGGGTGGCGCTCACCCCCAAGGGCCGCGCGCTGTACACCGAGGTGCTGCCGCTGCAGCGGGCCGCGCTGGAGCGCATGCTCAGCGAGCAGGACCTCTAGAGCACCAGCTCGGCCCCGTCGGGCAGCACCTCGACGCCCTCCTCGGCGACACGCGCGCGTGCCGGCGACGCGGGGTCGAGCAGCGGGTTGGTGTTGTTGAGGTGGGTGTAGATCCGGCGGGCGCCGGCATGCCGGGACAGTGCCGCGAGGGTGCCGTCCGGACCCGTGACCGGCAGGTGGCCCATGGCGGCCTGCCCGGCACCGGACCGCACCGCCCTGCCCATCTCGTCGGCCGCGAAGAAGGTGCCGTCCAGCAGGACGCAGTCGGCCTCGGCGCACAGCTCCTCCAGCGCCGGGCTCCAGGCGCCCACACAGGGTGCGTACACCAGCACTCCCCCGCTGGCCAGGGACTCCACGCGGTACGCCGTCACCCACGGGCCGGCGGGGTCCGGCGCCTGCGCCGGTACGTACTTCGGAAGCTTCGCGCCCACCGGATGGGCCGTCACCACCAGCCCCCCGGCCAGCACGAAGCCGCCGTCGGCCAGGCTGTCCGCCCACTCCCAGGGACCGTAGCGGTCCAGGGCGGCACGGGCGGGGGTCAGGACGGCACGGACCGGTGGGGCGGCGTAGACCTTGAGTCCCACCGCTCCCCGCAGCTCGGCGAGGCCGCTGACGTGGTCCGCCTCTGCGTCGGTGAGCAGTACGCCACGCAGCGGCGTCTCCCGTGGGCCGGGGCCGGGCCACAGCGCCGGTGTGGCGGTGAGCTGGGTGCGCAGGTCAGGCGAGGCGTTCAGCAGCCACCAGTCGCGGCCGTTGCCGGTGACCGCGGCGCACTCCTGGGTGCGGGAGGGCAGCTTGCCGTCCCTGGCGGCCGTGCACAGCGAGCAGGCGCAGTTCCACTGCGGGAAGCCGCCCCCGGCGGCGGTGCCCAGCAGGACGACCCTCACGACCATCGGCTCCTTCGCACGCGTCCGGACCCCTCTCCGCTGGGATCTTCCCGCCTCGGGCCGGGGACTACCCGGCGGCGGGGGGCAGTTCCGGCCGTCCTGCGCCCGGTCTGCGGTCCATCGGGCGCTCCGGCGGGATCGGGCCGCCGGGGAAGTCGCGGGGACCTGTCCACAGCGCGGGTACGGCGTCGCAGCGGCGGCACAGCTCGTAGGCGATCGCCTCGTAGTTGACCCGCCAGCCCTGGAATTGCGGCCACGCCTCCTTCGGTGGGCGCTCGCCCTGGAACCCGGCCGACTCCAGCATGGCCGCGGCCGCGTCGAACTCGGCGAAGGTGAGCCGGATGGAGGCGTCCGGCGACGGGTCGGCGTCGAAGGGGATGCGCAGCGCGCGGGCGATGTCGCGCAGCGCGGTGAAGCCGGCCCGCAGCACCAGCCGGGCCTCGGGCGGGGCGAGCCGCGGGGCCAGGGCCAGCTGCATCGCGGCCGCGTCCATCACCGCGACGAGTCCGACCAACCAGCTGCGGTGCGGGCGCGGGGAACGGAAGGCCAGCAGGATGGGGTAGGTGGAGTGGCTCTCGCCCATGTCCGAGGCGAGGCGTTCCCAGGCGCGGTACAGCGCCGGCAGCGCGGTCTCGGTGTCGACCAGCCACTGCCGGGCGAGGATCTCCGGCCCCCAGGCGGGCTCGCCGGCCCGTGCCTGGAGCATGGTGACCTCGAGTTCGCGGCGGTTGTAGGCGGCGTACAGGGTGGGCAGATAGGCGATCTGCAGGGCGATCAGGATCGGTCCGGTGGCGGCGGCGACGAAGTCGAGCACCGACAGCTTCAGCCGGGCGCCGCTGGCGAATCCCAGCGTGAACAGGCTGGACCCGGCCTCCCGGAACGCGGTGGTCCAGGACAGCGGGGACAGCGAGTACAGCAGGAGGCCGAAGCCCAGCAGCGCGCCGGCGAGCCAGCTGGCGAGCATGCCGATGAGCATGAGCGGGGCGAGCCAGGTCTGGGCGCGGTCCATCGCGGGGTAGCCGCCGCGGAGGGCGGTGAGCCGCAGAAGTCTGCGCAGGGCCCACCAGAGGCGGAACACCAGCGCGGAATAAAGGCCTCTGGGCACCACGAGTGTGCGGATGATGCTGCTCAGGACCAGCACCAGGACCAGTACCCCTGCCGCGCCGGCGATGTATTCCATAGGCTCATTTTCGCGCCCAAGGAAGCGGGGGTGATCGCCGGGTGTGCGAGTGCGGGTGCGGTGTGGCTCGTCGCGCGCGTGGCGGAGCCACACCTCCGTGCGGCCCTGCGCCCCGTCCGCTCGCGGCCCCGTCAGGGGCGCTCGCTCATCGGGCCAGCAGGGTGCGCACGCCCTGTGACGTGAGCGTCAGGGCGTGGGTGGAGTTGCCGTCGATGGCCAAGGACAGGTCCTCCTCGGGCCACTGGGACGCCAGGGCGCCGAGCGGTATGAGGCGGTAGCGGGAGATGAACGGCAGCAGGTCGGCCATCTCGCCCTCCGTGGTGAACACGGGGACCACCGGGTCGCCTCCGGGTTGTTCGAGGACGGGCAGGGCCACGCTCGTGGCGTCGGCGCCCTCTCCGTCGACCGCGTCGTCCGGCACGGGGACGAGTACGTCACTGTGGGCGAGGACGTCCAGCGCGGACTGGTCCTCGGCGTTCACGGCCAGCGTGTCCAGCGCCTGCTGGGCCGGCGTCGGCAGGTCGTTGTGTGCGGGTGTCTCCATGGCAGATCCCCAGGTAGCGACAGTCGTACGGGCCTTCCGGGGCGGATTCGCGCCCCGGGCGTGCTCGCGCCTCGCGTACCCGGTGGGATGCCGGGCATGCGTGACGATCGGCGGGAGATCCGGTGCGGCCGGGTCTCGGTGGGGGCCGGGGACGGTGAGAACCGGCCACGGGCCCGTCCGGGTGGGCCCTGATGCGGGCGTATGCCGACGCAGCCCTGGTTCCGCGACGCCGAGCCGGGCGTCTTCGTCCACTGGGGCGTCCACGCGGTGGACGGCAGCCGTGGCCCGTCAGCCGCAGGCGAGGGTCAGCTGGAAGTGCTCGGGGTCGAGCAGGCTGACGACGTGCTCGACCAAGGAGCCGTCGGCCGCGCGGCTGGTCCGCCGCGTCTCGAGGAACCAGTCCCCCGGCGCGCGCCGCAGCAGCTCCGCCTCCCGGACGTCGACCGGTCGCCCCCCGATCCGCTGCTCCCCGTGGTCGGGCCGCAGTCCGGCGCGCAGCAGCAGCTCGGTGAGCGACTCCGGCCCGACGCCGCAGACGGGCAACTCGCGGAGCACGGGCAGGGGCGGCAGGGAGCTGCGCTCGTACGACACCACGGTGCCGTCCGAGACCAGCTCCCGGATCCGCTCCACCCGCACGAACGCGTCCCGCGCCAGGCCGAGTTCGGCGGCCAGCGCACCGTCGTGCGTCTCGCGTACGGCGAGGGTCCGCACGGTGGTGGCGGCGCCCCGCACGGCCGAGGCGCGGGCCCAGCCGAGCCGGTCGTCCGGCGGGCGGCCGTCGAAGAGGACGTAGGAGCCCTTGCCGGTGCGGGTGGTGATCAGGCCCTGTTCGGACAGTTCGGCGAGGGCCGCGCGGACGGTCGTACGGCTGACGCCGAACCGCTGGGCGAGCAGGTGTTCGCCGGGCAGCCGCTCGCCGGACCGGTGGCTGCCGTCTTGGATCTCCCGGGCCAGGATCCGGCTGATCCGCTCGTGCTTGAGCGGGACCCCGATCACGGCCCGGCCTCCGCGAGCAGGTCGTCGACGTTCGTGACCCGGACCAGCGGCCGGTACAGCTCCATGATCTGCAGGGCCTTGAGGTGGGAGTCGTCGTCGACGCCCGCGCAGGCGTCCGCGACCACGAGCACCTCGGTGCCGGCGTCGGCGGCGGCCAGGGCGGTGGAGAGCACGCAGCAGTCGGTGCTGACACCGGCCAGGACCAGGCGTGCGGCCGGGCCGACGCGGGCGGCGAGTCGCCGGGTCCACTTGCCGAAGGTGGGGGCGTCCACGACATGCGCGGCCAGGTGCGCGAACTCCTCGGACAGCTGCCAGAGTTCGGCGTCCGGGGGCTGGAGGGCGAAGGGCCACTCGCCGTAGTAGGCGCGCCAGGCCCCGGCCGGTTCCGCGGGGGCCAGGAAGCGGGTGAAGGTGACGCGGTCACCGAAGGCCGGCAGCAGGCTGCGGACGCCCGCCGCCGCGTCGGCGTACCGCGGGGTGGCCCACGGGCTCGCCGGGTCGGCGAAGACACGCTGCATGTCGACGACGGCGAGGTGCCCGGCGGTCATGCGTTCAGCACCCCCTCGTCGGTCGCCGGATTCGCCACCTGGGCCTCCTGGGCGCGGATCCGGCTCCGGCCCGGCAGCAGGGTGCCGAGGAAGGCGAGGGCCAGCGCGACCAGGACGCCGAGGTTGGCGTAGGCCCAGGCGCCGGACTTGCCGCCGAGGCCCAGCGGACCGAGGAGGTAACCCTGCCAGGTGAGCCAGTCGGCCGCGGTGTTGGTGACCAGGCCCCAGCCGACGGCCGTCGCCGCGAGCGTGAGCAGCAGCGATGGCAGGGAGATGTCGCCGTAGCGGCCGTGCGGGCGGTAGAGGTCGGCGTCGTCGTAGTCGCGACGGCGCAGGGCGAGGTCGGCGAGCATGATGCCGCACCAGGCGGCGATGGGGACGCCGAGCGTGGTGAGGAAGCCCATGAACTGTCCGAGGAAGTCGCCGGCGAAGAACACGATGTAGACCGAGCCTGCGATCATCAGGACGCCGTCGACGAGCGCGGCCAGGTAGCGGGGCACCGGAAGGCCGGCGGAGAGCAGGGCGAGACCGGAGGAGTAGATGTCGAGGACGGCACCGCCGACCAGGCCCAGGACGGCGACCACGGCGAACGGCACCAGGAACCAGGTGGGCAGGATCGTGGTGAGCGCGCCGATCGGGTCGGCCGCGATGGCCGTGCTCAGCCTCCGGGAGGAGCCGGCCAGCAGCAGGCCGAAGACCAGCAGGAGCAGCGGAGCGACCGAGGCGCCGAAGGTGGTCCAGCCGATCACGCCGCGGCTGGAGGAACCGCGGGGCAGATACCGGGAGTAGTCGGCGGCGGCGTTGACCCAGCCGAGGCCGAAGCCGGTCATCATGAACACCAGGGCGCCGATGAACTCCTGGGTGGAACCGGCCGGAAGGGCGCTGACGGTGCTCCAGTGGACGTGGTCGGCGACCAGCCCGACGTAGACGAGCGTGAGCACGCCCGTGATCAGCGTGATGGCGGTCTGCAGCCGCATGATCAGATCGAAGCCCATGACGCCGCCCACGACGGTCAGCACGGCCACGATGACGAGGGCGACGACCTTGGTCTCGGTGCCGCCGCCCCAGCCGAGGCGGCCGAACACGGTCGCGGTGGCCATCGTCGCGAGCGCCGTGAGGACGGTCTCCCAGCCGACGGTGAGAACCCACGAGATCACCGATGGCAGCTTGTTGCCACGCACTCCGTACGCCGCCCGGCTGAGCACCATCGTGGGCGCCGAGCCCCGCTTTCCGGCGACCGCGACGAAACCGCACAGCAGGAAGGAGGCGACGATGCCGAGCGCGCCGGCGACGAGGGCCTGCCAGAAGGAGATGCCGAAGCCGAACGCGAAGGCGCCGTAGCTCAGGCCGAGGACGGACACGTTCGCGCCGAACCAGGGCCAGAACAGCGTGCGGGGGGTGCCCTTGCGCTCCGCGTCCCCGATCACGTCGAGTCCGTGCGTCTCCACCTGCGTCGGGCGGCCGGAGGATCCTCCGCCGGTGAGGCCGAGGGGGTCCCGCGGGTGCGTCATCGCCGAGCCACCTACCCTACCTGTCCAGACCTGTCCAGTGACGGCTCACACTAGGGCGGGCGCACCGGGCCGTCAAGGTCGGGTACTGCCCAACGGCCCGGCAGCGGGCGGCCGTTCAGCGGTCGAACTCCTCCTGGATCGGTGTCCTCGGCTCCTCCCGCAGGTGCTGGGAGAGGCCGGGTTTGCCTCCCCGGCGGGCCTGTTCCGCCCGCTGTGCGGAGGTATGGCCGAGGTCCGAGTCCGGGTCCACCCGTACCGACCTCGCCACGTCCTCGCGGCCGGCGTACTGCTCGGCGGGGATGCCGCGCAGGGCCTTGACGACCTCGGCCGGCGCGCCCGCCTCACGCGCGGCGGTGACCAGGCGGTCCTTGTCGGCCGGGTACGACACGTCCTTCAACGCGGCCAGTACCTCGGGGACACTGGTGTGTGCGGTGCTCATGGCGCCTCCTCACTCGTCGCCTTCCTCGGCGTTCTCGTCTGCGTCGTCCTCACCCTCCGCCTGGGAGGGAGTCGTACGGGGCGGCTGCTCCGCCTGCGCGGGGGCGGTCTCCCGCTCGCCCTCCGCCTGCGTGGGGGTGTCCTCGCGCATGGGTCCTCCCCGGCGCGTACGTGCCTGTTCCGAGGCCCCCGGGTACCCGTCCGTCACCCGTCCCATGACCGGGGGGAACGCGTGGATCGCGGGCTTCCCATGGGTACCCGGCCAGTCCGGCGCAGCACGCGGCGCCGAGTCACGGACCGAGCACCGTCTCACCGCCAGGAGGAGCCATGGCGGGTGTCAGCCCCACCGATCTGCAGAAAGCCCTGTCCGGCGCGGACTACCCGGCCGACCGGGAGCAGCTGAAGAAGGTCGCCGAGGACAACCACGCCTCCAAGGAGATCACCGACCGGATCTCCCACCTCGGGAAGAAGGAATTCCAGAATCCCGCCGAGGTGAGCAGAGCCGTCTTCCGGGACGAGTGACCGACCATCCGCACGCGGCGGCCGGGGCACGGGCCCCGGCCGCCACACGTTCGGTGCGCGTGCGAACACGAGGCGGCGGAGCGCCGCCGGTCACCGGCGGCGGGCTCGCTCAGGGTGCGCAGCAGCAGCCAGCTCAGTGCCCGCATCAGGACGAGCGGGGCGAGGGCGAGTCCCCGGCGGCGTGGCGGAGGCCGCACCGGCACTGTCCGCGGTGAGGATGGCCCACGGGAACAGCCGGCTGGGAGGCGGACATGACGGTGAACCGTATCGGCCTGGTGGTGCACGGTGGACGCACCGAGGCCGTGGCCGCCGCGCGTGCGGTGCGCGAGTGGTGCGAGGAGCACGCCGTGGGGTGCTCCGACATCGACGTGTGGCGGCAGGGGGAGCGGCACAGTGCCCGGGAGGAGGTCGACGCGGCCGGCGACCCGGATCTGATCGTCACCCTCGGCGGCGACGGCACCTTTCTGCGTGGCGCCCGGCTGGCGGCCGAGAACGACGCCCTGGTACTCGGCGTCGACCTCGGCCGGGTCGGCTTCCTCACCGAGGTCCCGGTCTCGTCGGTGCGGGCGGCGCTGGACGCCGTCCGGGACGGGCGGATCACCGTGGAGAGCCGGATGCTGCTCACCATGCGGGCCTCGTGCCGGCTGGAGGTGCCCGCGCAGATGGAAGCGCTGCTGCGGTACGGCCGCGGGCCGATGCTGCCGCCGCCCCGGGTGCGCAGCGAGTGCGAGGCGGGTGACAACTGGGGCGTCGCCCTGAACGTCACCGCGCTGAACGACATCGTCGTGGAGAAGCTCGCCCGGGACCGGCAGGTGTCGGTCGGGGTCTATCTGTCCGGCCGGCTGCTGGCCTCCTACTCCGCCGACGCACTGCTGGTGGCGACGCCCACCGGCTCCACCGCGTACAGCTTCGCCGCGGGCGGCCCGGTCGTCTCGCCGCGCGCGGAGGGCCTGGTCTTCACGCCGGTGGCGCCGCACATGGTGTTCAACCGCTCGGTCGTGGCCGCTCCCGACGAGCCGATCGCGCTGCGGATCCTGGACCGCTCGGGCCAGGCCGCCGTCAGCATCGACGGGCAGTTGCGCGGCGTGCTGAGCGCCGGCGACTGGATCGGTGTGTACGCCGCGCCACGCCGGCTGAAGGCGGTCCGGCTGGGCCCGATGGACTTCTACGGCCGGCTGCGCGAGCGTATGAACCTCACCGACGCGCCGGCCGCGCTCGCCGACGGCGAGGCCGCTCCCCTGTGGCCGGTGACCACACCCCGGCCGGCCGACCTGGCCCACCTGGCACTGCCGCCGGCTCCCGACGAGGGGCAACCGCCGTCCTGAACTCGCCCATGCCGGCCGGGGTTTGCGCCGGGGGTGCCGGGTGCCGTGGCGCATCCGCCGGGTCGGAGGGGCGCCGGCAGCATGAGCGCGCCCGCGGCCACCGCGGCGGTGTGCGGTACGGCCGCGACGGCCAGGTTCTCCGGCAGGGACGTACCGGCGGGGTGAGTCTCCGCCACGTACGGCACGAACAGCGGCTTCCAGCCGCTCCGGGCGTGGAGCGACCCGGCCCCGACCGAGCCCGGCGTCAACGGGATCCGGCGCGGCAGGCGGGCGGGGCGGCCGCAGCCCACCGTCCGGGTGGCCGCGGAGGCGATGAGCGCCCACAGCCCCCACACACCGGTCAACAGCCGCTCGGCGGCGCCCCGTTCCGCCGGATGGGCGACACCGGCCCTACCGCCGAGTGCGCAGTAGATCCACACCGCCCCGAGCACCGCTCCGGCGCCCGCGCCCCACCGGACCCGGCGCCGCCGGAGATGGGCCGGGAGCCTCCACAGGTCATGGCGCCCCGAGGACGCGGCCGAAGTACACGCTGTTCCACAGCACCGGGCGATCGCGAAACGCAGGGCCGGGCCGGGCCGGGCCGGCGTCTGGAGAACCGGGCGGCCGGCAGGTGCCGGCCCGGGGCTCAGTTCGCGGCGGCCGACCCTCGCCGCGGCAGCTTCCAGTTCGGCCTCGGGAAGTGGCACGTGTAGCCGTTGGGGTAGCGCTCCAAGTAGTCCTGGTGCTCGGGCTCCGCCTCCCAGAAGTCGCCGACGGGCTCCACCTCGGTGACCACCTTCCCCGGCCACAGCCCGCTCGCCTCGACGTCCGCGATCGTGTCCACCGCGACGCGGTGCTGCTCCTCGTCGCCGTAGAAGATCGCGGAGCGGTAGCTGCGCCCGATGTCGTTGCCCTGGCGGTCCCTGGTGGTCGGGTCGTGGATCTGGAAGAAGAACTCCAGGATGTCGCGGTAGCTAGTCACCGAGGGGTCGAAGACGATCTCGATGGCCTCGGCGTGGTCGCCGTGGTCGCGGTAGGTGGCGTTCGGCGTGTCACCACCGCTGTAGCCGACGCGCGTGGACACCACGCCCGGCTGCTTGCGGATCAAGTCCTGCATGCCCCAGAAACAACCGCCTGCCAGTACGGCCCGCTCGGTTCCCACGGTCATCGGTCACTCCCTGAAGCTCGAGCCCGACACGGTCACGGATGCGCCGGTCACACGATCACCCAGCCTAATACCGCCGCCGAGCATCCCACGAACGGCGACCGTGGGGATGCGGTACGGCTGGACCCCGCGAGCCCGCCCCATGCCCGCCGGACGCCGGCGCTCCGCCGATCGAGCGGCACCCGCACCGCCCCGGGCCGACCGACGCCGGGAGATACGGCGGGACCGGCCCGGCCTTCCAACCCCCGTGTCCCGGCGTCGGATCGACCTGGCCGGCATCCGTTTCGAGCGGCGCCCCGATCACGTCGCCAAGGCGTGAACGGGCATCGGGAATCCGGATGGACGCAGTTGGTCTAGTCCTCTTGACGGAGCGACGCGCGAGCTGTTTGGTATGTACCAACGTCGGCCCTGTACGGCATCACCCCACCACTCCATGCCCTAGGGGCACCCCCGAAAGGGGCACTGTCATGCACCTGGCAAGATCAGCCGCGTCCGCATGCGCGCTGGCACTCGCGGCCACCGGCGCCGCCGTGGCTCTGGCACCCGCCAGCAGCGCGGCGGCGAGCAGCGTCTACTCCGTGGCCCCCTATGTCGACATGTCGAACAGCCAGGAAGGACTGCTCGACACCGCCATCACCGGGCACCACCTCAAGGCCTACACCGCGGCGTTCGTCCTCGGTGAGGGCTGCAACCAGATCTGGGGCGACACCCTCCCCCTCGGCAACGACTCCTACACAGACCCCGAGATCGCCAGGGCGAAGTCCGAGGGCGCCTCCGTCATCATCTCCTCCGGCGGGGCGAGCGGTGAGCCGCTCGCCTGGACCTGCTCCACCCAGAGCAGCATCGACGCCGGTTACCAGGCCATCATCAACGACTACGGCGTCACGCAGCTCGACTTCGACGTCGAGGGCGCGGCCGTCGCGGACACCGCGGCAGCGGCCCGCCAGATGCAGGCGATGAAGGACCTCAAGGCGTCCAATCCCAACCTGAAGTTCTCCATGACCCTGCCGGTGCTCACCAGCGGCCTGACCAACGACGGCGTCAACATCCTCAAGGCCGCCAAGAACGCGGGCATCAGGATCGACGTGGTCAACGTCATGGCCATGGACTACTACGCCGGCACGGGCACCGAGATGGGCCAGGGCGCGGTCGCCGCGGCCAAGGCCACGCTGGCACAGATGCAGTCCGTCGACTCCGGTTACACCTACGCCAATCTCGGGATCACCCCGATGATCGGCAAGAACGACGACGGCTCCACCTTCACCCTGGCGGACGCCCAGACGGTGGAGAGCTTCGCCGAGCAGAACGGTGTCGGGCGGCTGTCGTTCTGGTCGGCCAACCGGGACCAGCCGTGCAGCGGCAGCGCCAACTCGCTGCCCACATGCAGCGAGATCAGCCAGAACGCCCTGGCCTTCACGGACACGTTCGTGCCCTACGAGGGCAGCTCCGGTGGCGGGGGCGGAGGCACCACCACCGACTTCTCCCTGTCCCTGTCGCCGGGCTCCGCCTCGGTCACCCAGGGCGGTTCCGCGACCGCGACCGTCGCCACGGCCGTCACCTCCGGCAGCGCCGAATCCGTCAGCCTCTCCGCCTCCGGCGCCCCCTCCGGTGTCAGTGTCTCGTTCAGCCCCGCTTCCGTGACGTCCGGCGGCAGCTCGACGCTGACGGCGACGGTCGGCTCGTCCGTTGCCGCGGGCAGCTACCCGATCACCGTCACCGGCACAGCCGCCAGTGGCAGCCACAGCGCCACCTACACGCTCACCGTCACCACCAGCGGCGGCGGGGGCGGAGGCGGCGGGGGCTCGCTGACCAACGCCGGCTTCGAGACCGGCAGCGCGAGCCCCTGGACCTGCACGGGCGGCAGTACGGTGGTCTCCAGCCCCGTCCACACCGGCAGCCACGCCCTCCAGGTCACCCCGAGCTCCAGCGCCACCGGAGAGTGCGACCAGACCGTCACCCTCTCCCCCAACCACAGCTACAAGCTCACCGGTTGGGTACAAGGCCCCTACGCGTACATCGGGGTCAGCGGAGGCGCCACCGCCAGCACCTGGTCGAGCGGCACGAGCTGGAACCAACTGACGGTCAACTTCACCACCGGCGGCAGCGGAACCGTCACCGTCTACGTCCACGGCTGGTACGGCCAGGGCGACGTCTACGCGGACGACTTCACCCTGAGCTAGGCCGCACCCACCGCACCGCGCGTGCGGCACACCCCCTGCGCGGGGACGGTGTGCCGCACGCGCGACCGTTTGCGCCGCGAGGCGCGGCCGGGGGGCATCCCTCGGGATGTGGAAGTGAGCTCGTTCGGCCTGAGGCCGATGCGGGGACGGACGGGCTCGTGCGCCCGGGTAGACATGCGCCCGGTTCTTTCACCGCCCGGACCCGAGGGGCCCGGCCCGGCCGTCGTCCGGCGGCAATCCGTACGCGCGCGCCGAGGTCGGCATACGCCCGCAGGTGTTCGGTGCAGCGCACCTACGGCCGGGCGATCACCCCGAGTTCCCGGCAGGACCGGAGCTGTCGGAGTGCCGGCGGTGCGCTCAGTGGTCTGCGCCGTGGGCTCCCCCCTCATGGTGGCCGTGCCGCATGGGTGCGTCGTGGTCGTGGGCGCTGTCGGGTGCGCCGCCCATCATGCGCAGCATGGTGATCCCGCCGGTCCGGAGAAACCGCGTCAGGAGCACGGCGGAGAGGACGAGGAAGGCGATGTCGAGCCAGGTGGTGTAGTTCCAGCTGACGCCCCCCATGGGGACCTTGGCGTCGGCCTGATCGGGCATCAGGCCGAGGCTGCCGAAGGCGAACTCCACGAGGTATCCCGCGACGACCATCGCGAGGTAGAAGGTGCCGAGCAGGAAGGCGGCCGTCCTGGGGCCGTAGTACTTCCGGTAGATGTTGAGGATGGGCAGGATCAGCAGGTCGGCGAAGATGAACGCGACCACACCGCCGAAGCTGATCCCTCCCTTCCAGAGCACCACCGCCAGCGGCACGTTGCCGATGGAGCACACGAAGGAGGCGATCGCGACCAGTGGGCCGACGACGGGTCCCCACAGCTTGGCGGCGAGCGGATGGCCGCCGAAGAAGAAGGCGCGCCAGAACGAGTCCGGGACCCAGGCGGCGATGGCGCCGGCGATGAGCAGTCCGACGACCAGGTCGCGCAGGATCGCCGCCCATTCCATGACGAACACGTGGCTGGTCGCGGTGAAACCCTCGCGGGAGAACAGACGGCGGCCGAACGATCCCTCACGCCGCACGGACATGTCCATCGCCGCGTGGCCCTCCATCGCCCCGGAAAGCCCGCGTTCCGCCTGCTCGCGGGCCTCGCGCAGCAGCCCCTCGCGCAGGAACAGCCGGAACAGGACGGCCAGCACAATGATCATGACCGGCCCGCCGACGAACTCGGCCGCGGTGAACTGCCAGCCCATCAGCAGCGCCAGGATGACGCCAAGTTCGATGACGAGGTTCGTGGAGGCGATCTCGAAGGCCATCGCCGCGGTGAAGTTCGCGCCCTTGCGGAACAGCGAGCGGGCCAGCGCCACAGCGGCGTAGGAGCAGGAAGAGGACGCCACGCCCAGGGCCGCGGAGACGGCGAGGGTGCGGGGGCGGTCGTCACCGAGCAGGGACACAACCGTGGACTTGCGTACGACGGCCTGGACGACGGCGGACAGGGTGAAGCCCAGGATCAGGGCCCAGGTGATGTCCCAGGTCATGGACCCGGTGATCGACAGTGCGTGCAGTACGGCGTGCATGTGTGAAGCCTCCCCGGCCACGGAACCAGCGGGACCTGCGGCAACGGCGTCGCGCTCGATCGTACCGGAGGCCTGCGGTGGGTCCCGGAGCCGCTGCCCGCGGGTACGGAGTGGATCAGCGGGCGATGGGGCGGCGGCAGCCTGGACGATGCCGAGTTCGAAGCAGGCGTGGAGGTTCATGAACCGCGTCGGTCGGGCCGTGTGCTCGCGCATCGCGTCGGTGGCACGGGACTTCGACTCGCTCCGCGACCTCGTACCACCGCGCTGTCCCCCGCCGAAGCCGAAGGGGAAGCGTCACGCGGTCGCCTGCGCGTCCGGCGTCATGTCACCTGCCGTAACGCCGTTCCCGGGCGGCGTACGAGCGCAGGGCGCGCAGGAGGTCTATCTGGCGGAAGGCGGGCCACAGGACTTCGACGAAGTGCACTTCCGCATAGGCGGACTGCCAGAGCAGGAAGCCGGACAGCCGCTGCTCCCCCGAGGTGCGGATGATGAAGTCGGTGTCATGGCCCGCCGGGGAGTAGAGGTTGTCCGTGATGTGCTGGAGGTCGAAGTTCTCGGCCAGTTCGCGCGGGTCGCCTCCCGCGGAGATGTGCTTGTCGAAGGCGGACCTGACCGCGTCGATGATCTCGCGGCGGCCGCCGTAGCCGACCGCCACGTCGACCTTGAGGCCCGAACGGCCGTCGGTGCGCGCGACGGCGTCCTTCAGCTTCCGCGCCGTCTCCCCCGGCAGCAGATCCAAGGCGCCGATGACCTCGATCTGCCAGTCCTCGTCGGCCGCGCAGATGCTCGCCACGGTCTCCTCGATGATGGCGAGCAGCGGATCGAGCTGGGCGGGAGGCCGGTGGAGGTTGTCGTCGGACAGCATCCACAACGTGACGTGCTCGATGTCCGCCGCGTCGCACCAGCGCAGGAAGTCGCCGACCTTCGCACCGCCGACGCGGTAGCCCTCACGAACGTCGTCGTGCCCGGCTCCGCGGGCCCAGCGGCGGTTGCCGTCCAGCATGATGGCGACGTGCCGTGGACGCGGCTTGCCTTCCAGCTTGCGCGTGAGGCGCCTTACGTACAGGGCTTCCAATGCCGAGCGAAGCGCCCTCAGTGCCACGTGCCATGTCCCTTCGTCCCCACCAACGGCTAGCGAGGGTCACCGTATCGCCCGGTACGGAGCTTCAGCCATCGACGCCGGTCAGCCCGGCTCAGGCGGTGCCGGCGATGTGCTGTTCGACGTCGCTCTGGGACGTCGACGTGTGGCGGCCGCCGGCCACCGGGCCGGCCGGGACGAGCACATGCGCCGGCAGCGATGCGGCGCGGCGGACAGGACGGATACGGCGGTGCTCACGACGTCCGCGACCGCGCCGGCCCGACTGGGCCACCGACAGCACGTCCCGGCACTCGCCTCGGAACACTCAGCCGCGGAGACGGGACATCGTCGGGTCGAACAACGGTTCCTCCGCCACGACCGCCTCGACGCGCTGGTCGAAGTACCCGATGCGCACGGTGGTCCCGGGGACGCTGAGCTCCGCCGGCAGCCACGCATAGGCGATCCCCTTGCCGACGGTGTAGCCGTACGCGGCGCTGGTGACGTAGCCGACGGCACGGTCGCCGTGGTACACCGGCTCCTTGCCCATGACGACGGCCCGCGGGTCGTCGACGGTGAGGCAGGTCAGCCTGCGTCGCACCTCGGCCCTGCGCCGCTCCAGCGCCGCCTTGCCGACGAAGTCGCCCTTGTCGAGCTTGACGGCGAAGCCGACGCCGGCCTCGTAGGGGTCGTGCTCGTAGGTCATGTCGGTACCGAAGGACCGGTAGCCCTTCTCCAGGCGGAGGCTGTTGAAGGCACCCCGGCCGGCGATGACGCCGCCCAGCGGCTCGGCCGCCCGCCACAGGGTGTCCCAGAGCTTCAGGCCCTGGTCGGCGGTGGTGTACAGCTCCCAGCCGAGCTCACCGACGTACGACAGGCGCATCGCGGTGACCGGCACCGAGCCGATGTAGGCGCGCCTGGCGCGGAAGTACTTGAGACCCTCGTCGGAGAAGTCCTCGTCGGTGAGCGGCTGGAGGACCTCGCGGGCCAGTGGGCCCCACAGGCCGACGCAGCAGGTGCCGGGGGTGATGTCGCGGACCTGGACCGTGCCGGCGGCCGGGAGGTGGCGGGTGAACCAGTCGAGGTCCGGATTGCCGTTGGCGCCGACCTGGAAGAGGTCGTGCCCGAGGCGGGCGACGGTGATGTCGCTGCGGATGCCGCCGTCGTGGTCGAGGAGCAGGGTGTACGTCACCGAGCCGACGGACTTGGCGACCTTGCCGGTGACCAGGCCCTCCAGGAAGTCGGCGGCACCGGGGCCGCTGACCTCCAGGCGCTTGAGGGCCGTCATGTCGTACAGGGCGACCTTCTCGCGGGTGACCTGGGCCTCGGCGCCGACGATGGGCGACCAGTAGCGGGCGGCCCAGTCGTTGGGCGTGGGGAGCGAACGGCCTTCGACCAGGCCCGCGTTGGCCTCGTACCACTGCGGGCGCTCCCAGCCGTTCGCCTCCAGGAAGAACGCGCCGTGTTCCTGCTGGCGGGCGTAGAAGGGGCTGGTGCGGATCGGGCGTGGCGTCCCGGACGGCTGCAGGGGGTGGAGGATGTCGTAGACCTCGGCGAAGTTCTGGCAGTCGCGGGCCAGGACGTACTCCGGCGAGAGCTGGTGCGGCTCGAAGCGGTTGACGTCGCACTCGTGCAGGTCGAAGGAGGAGCAGTAGCCGTCGACGAGCCATTCGGCGACGGCCCGCCCGACGCCGGCGGAGTGGGTGACCCACACGGCCTCGGCGACCCAGAAGCCCCTGACGTCCGGGGACTCGCCGAGCAGCGGGTAGCCGTCGGTGGTGAAGGAGAACAGGCCGTTGATGCCCTCCTCCACCTTGGCCTCGCGGGTGGCGGGAAGCAGGGACCGGGTCTCCGTCCAGGCGTCCTCGAAGTCCTCCTCGGTGAACTTCAGGACCGAGGGCATCTCCTCGGCCTCGTCCACGGAGAGGATGTCGTCGGCGGAGATGGGCATGGGACGGTGGCCGTAGGAGCCGATGCCGAGGCCGTCGTAACGGTCGCGGTAGTAGAGGTCGGCGTCCTGGTGGCGCAGGATCGGCCGGACGGCCTCCTCGGTCTGGCCGGCGAGGGCGGGGACCGGGCCGGTCCAGGCGAGCTGGTGGGCCAGCGGGGTGAGCGGCAGGTTCATGCCGACCATGCGGGCGATTCTCGGGCCCCAGATGCCGGCGCAGCACACGACGATGTCGGCGGGGATCTCGCCCTGGTCGGTCAGCACGCCGGTGACGCGGCCCTCGCTCTGCAGGACGTCGAGGACCTCGTGGCGGGCGAGCGAGCGCACGCCGCGCTCGGTGGCCCGGCGGATCTGCGCCTCGACGGCGAGGACGGCCCTGGCGAGGCCGTCGGTGGGGACCAGGAGGCCGCCCAGGACCTTGTCGCGGTCGAGCAGCGGGTGCTTGTCCACGCACTCGTCGGGGGTCAGCAGGCGCGCCTCGATGCCCCAGGCGGTGATCCAGCCGTGGCGGCGGTGCAGCTCGGCGAGGCGCTCCGGGCTGGTCGCCACTTCGAGGCCGCCGACCTGCAGGAAGCAGGGCTTGCCGTCGACGTCCAGGGAGCTGAACTTCTCGACGGTGTACCGGGCCAGTTCGGTCATCGTCTTGGAGGGGTTCGTCTGGAAGACCAGGCCCGGGGCGTGCGAGGAGGATCCCCCGGTGGCCGGCAGGGGGCCCTGGTCGACCACGGTCACCTCGGTCCAGCCGCGTGCGGAGATCTCGTCCGCGAGGGCCGCTCCCACGACGCCCGCTCCGATGATGACCACTCGGGGTCCCGCCATCGCCCAACCTCCGAACTCTGAGACCGGTCAAGTTGCTTTGTGCGCAACATGATGCAGGTTGCGCAACTCAATGTGCCTGTCGTGGTGAGGGGTGTCAAGGGGGCGGTGACGTCGGAGAACGGCCCGGAACAGGGCAATGCCCGGCGGGCGGTGCGCACCCCCTGCGCACCGCCCGCCGGGCATCTCCGACCGTCCTGTTGCCGACCCCGTGCTACTTCAGCCAGGCGTCGACCTTGTCGCGGTTGGCGTCGACCCATTTCCTGGCCGCCGCGTCGTCCGACATCTTGTCCACGGCGATGTACTTGGCCACGGTGTTCTGATCGTCGTTCGTCCAGTGGAAGTTCTTCACCAGCTTGTACGCCGGGCTCCCCGACCCGGCGAACCGCGTGCTGACGATCTTGTCCAGGTCATAGACGGGATAGTCGCAGGCGACCTTCGCCGCGTCGGCGTCGCAGCCCTTCGTGTACGTCGGCAGGTTGACCTTCACGAGCGGCACCTCGGACAGGAACCACTGCGGTTCGTAGAAGTAGCCGATCACCCACTGCTTGTTCTTCTCCGCGGTGCGGTACGCCTGGATGAGCGCCGTCTCGCTCCCCGCGTACACCACCTTGAAGTTCAGCTTCAGGTTCTTGACCAGAGCGGCGTCATTGGTGACGTACGACGGGTCGCCGTCGAGCAGTTGCCCCTTGCCGCCCGACTCGGACGTCCTGAAGTCGTCGGCGTACTTGTCGAGGTTCTTCCAGTCGGTGATGTCCGGGTGGGCCTTGGCCAGCCACGGCGGCACGAACCAGCCGATGACTCCCTTGTTGCCGGTCGAGCCTGCCTCGACGGCCGACTTCTGCTCGGTGATGTACTTCTTCTTCAGATCGTCGTGGCCCCAGTTCTCCAGGACGGCGTCGACCTCGCCGGTGCCGAAGCCCTGCCAGGCGATCTCCTCCTTGAGGTCCTTCTTGTTCACCTTGCAGCCCAGGTCGTGCTGGGCCACGTACGCGACGACCGCCGCGTCCGCCTCGTAGCCGACCCACGGGTTGACGGCCAGGTTGAAGGTGCCGCACGCGCCCCCGGAGGACTTCGAGCCCGCCGGGGTGCTGTCGCCGACCTTCGCCCCTGCGCACGCCGTGAGGGTGAGGCCGAGGACGGCCAGGCCGGCCGCGCCGGCTCGCCAGTGTCTTGCCATGGTGTCGTGCTCCTTATGCCCTGGTGCGTCGCGCCGCAGCCTGAGTGATCCGGTCGAACATGACTCCGAGCAGTACGATGGCCAGTCCCGCCGCCAGCCCCTTGCCGTACAGCTCTCCCTGCGAGAATCCGGCCACGACGTCGTAGCCGAGGGCTCCGGCCCCTACCAGGCCGCCCACCACAACCATCGACAGCACATAGATGAGCCCCTGGTTCGTCGCGAGGGTCAGGGCGCTGCGCGCCATCGGCAGTTGGACCTTGGTGATGATCTGCCAGGTGTTGCACCCGGCGGAGGCCGCCGCCTCCACGGTGGACTCGGGCACGTTCCGCACACCGTCCGCGATGATCTTGATCGCGACGGGGGCGGCGTAGACGACGGCCGCGACGATCGCGGTGAACCGGGTGGCGCCGAAGAGCGCCAGGAACGGCACGAGATAGACGAACGGCGGCATGACCTGTGCGGCGTCCAGGGTGGGCCGCACCAGTCGGTCCACCAGGGCGCTGCGGCCCATCCACACGCCGAGGACGACGCCGAGCAGCATCACCAGGACGGTGGCCACGGCGGTCGAGGCGAGGGTGGTCATGCTGTCCGACCACACGCCCGTGCCGACCAGGAGCCCGACGCACACCGCGGCGGTCACCGCGGCGCGCCATCCGCCGAGCACCGCGCCGAGCGCGACCAGGGTGGCCCCCACCAGCCACCAGGGGGAGTCGGTGAGCAGTGTCTGGAACGGGTTCAGCAGCCCGTTGGTGATGATGTCCCGCAGGCCGTTGGTGAGGCCCGAGAGGTGGTCCTGCAGCCAGGTGGTCGTCGTGTCGGCCGCGCTCGCCATGTGGTTGCCGGTGCTGCCGTTGCCGGGGAACTCGGCCGCCCAGACGTAGGTGTGCGACAGGTAGACCAGGACGGCGACCGCTGTTCCGCCCGCTGCGAGCAGCGGCCGCCGCCACCTGCGCAGGCGGCCGCCCGTCCGGCGGGTCGCCTCGGTGCGGCCGGCCGCCGCCGTGGTGACCCGGTCGAGCACGATGGCCATGACGACGATGGCGAGGCCCGCGTTGAAGGCGGTGCCGACGTCGAGGGACTGCAGGGCCTGGACGACGGTCTTGCCGAGGCCGGGCGCGTCGATGAGGGCGGCGATGGTGACCATGGCCAGGGCGGCCATGATGGTCTGGTTGACGCCCAGGACCACCGTCCGTCTCGACATCGGCAGCAGCACCTTCAGCAGCTGCTGCGTCCGTGTCGTGCCGAGGGAGTCCGCGGCCTCGACGGTGGTCTCGGGCACCGAGCGGATGGCGTGCGCGGTGATGCGGATGGCGGGCGGTGCCGCGTAGATCACCGTGGTGATCACCGCGGAGGCCCCGCCGATCAGGAAGATCAGGGTCAGCGGGGCGAGGTAGACGAAGGTCGGCATCGTCTGCATGAAGTCCAGGAAGGGCGTCATGATCCGGTCGAACCGGTCGGACAGGCCGGCCCACACCCCGAGCGGGATGCCGATGAGCAGCGCCACGAGGACTGCCGACAGGGTCAGCGCCAGGGTGTCCATGCTCTCCTGCCACAGGCCCTGCAGCCCGAAGAAGGTGAAGCCGGCGACGGCCAGCAGGGCGACCCGCCAGTTGCCCACGGCCCAGGAGACATAGCCCGCGATTCCGACGACGCCGAGCCAGCCGATCTGCGGGACCGGCCGTCCGCCGGTGGGCTGGGAGATCAGGGACTGGACGAAGGTCACCAGGTTGTCGATGACCAGCCGGATCTCGTTGAAGAAGTACAGGAAGAGCGGGTTGGAGTTGCGGTTGGCCCCGATGGTGTCGTTGACGTCGTTGAGCCAGCGGTGCAGGCCGGTGAGATCGGCCGCCGCGAGCGTCAGGGTCTGCCGGCCGCGCAGCACGGCGAAGAGCACCAGCCAGCCGATCAGGATCGCCGCCACCACCATGGGACGGCCGACCTTTCTGCGCAGGGCGGCGACCGGCACGGTCGCGTCGGCGGCGACGGCCATCACGCACCGCCTCCCTGCCCTGCGACGACGGAGAGGATCTCCTCGTCACCGACGATGCCGAGCAGCTTGCCGTCCTCGACGACCTTGACCGGCTTCTCGGCGGCCAGCACCGCCCGGGTGGCCTCGCGCACCACGACGTCCGGCCCCAACTCCGGCCCGTCCAGGGAGTCTTCGGACTCCACCGGCCGCATGATCCAGCGCAGGGTGAGGACGTCGCCGCGCGGCACGTCCCCGACGAAGTCCCGCACGTAGTCGTCCGCCGGGGCGCCGACGAGTTCGTCGCCGGTGCCGCACTGGACCATCTTTCCGTCCCGCATGATGAGGATGCGGTCGCCCAGCTTCAGCGCCTCGGACAGGTCGTGGGTGATGAACACCATGGTCTTGCTGACCTCGTGGTGCAGCCGGATGACCTCGCTCTGCATGTCCCGGCGGATCAGCGGGTCGAGGGCCGAGAACGGCTCGTCGAAGAAGAGGACGTCGGGGTCGCCGGCGAGGGCCCGGGCGAGGCCGACGCGTTGCTGCATACCGCCGGAGAGCTGGTCGGGGTAGGAGTTCTCGTAGCCGGCGAGGCCCACCAGTTCGACGACCTCCAGGGCCTTCTTGGTGCGCTCAGCCCTGCCCATGCCCCGTATCTCCAGGCCGAACGCCACGTTGTCGACCACCTTGCGGTGCGGCAGCAGCCCGAAGTGCTGGAAGACCATGGAGAACTTGCTGCGCCGCAGCTCGCGCAGGCGTCGGGCGTCGGCGCCCCGGATGTCCTCGCCCTCGAAGACGACCTCCCCGGCCGTGGGTTCGATCAGCCGGGTCAGACATCGCACCAGCGTGGACTTGCCGGACCCGGACAGCCCCATGACGACGAAGACCTCGCCGGGCGACACCTCGAAGCTCACGTCCCGTACGGCGGCGGTGCAGCCGGTGCGGTCCATGAGCTCGCGGCGGGTGAGCCCGCACAGCTCCGCGGAACCCGGCACCTCGTCGGCCTTGGGCCCGAACACCTTCCACAGCCGGCGCACGGAGATGACCGGGGTGCGCGCACGGTGGTCCTGGGAGGTGTCGCGCCGCTGCGACACCTCGCTCTGGGCTGGGGTCATGATCGGGCCTCTTTTCGGCGGTCAGCCGCGGAACCAGTGCTGCGGCCGGGGTTGGATGTTCTGCCAGACGTGCTTGGGCTCTCGGTACTCGTCCAGGCCGGTCGGCCCCAGCTCGCGGCCCACGCCCGAGCGCCCGAAACCACCCCATTCCGCTTGCGGCACATAGGGGTGGTAGTCGTTGATCCACACGGTGCCGTGGCGCAGCCTGCGGGCCACCCGCTGAGCCCTGCCCGCGTCCTGCGTCCAGACGGCCCCGGCGAGGCCGTACTCCGTGTCGTTGGCGATGCGGACGGCGTCGTCCTCGCCGTGGAAACGCTCGACGGTGAGCACCGGCCCGAAGGACTCCTCGTGCACCACGCGCATGTCCTGCCGGCACTCGTCGAGGACGGTGGGCGGGTAGTAGAAGCCGTCCGCCAGCGCGGGGTCGGCGGGGCGCGCGCCGCCGCAGCGCAGTACGGCACCCTCGGCGAGGCCGGCGGCGACGTACGCCTCGACCTTCTCCCGGTGCTGGGCGGAGATCAGCGGCCCGGTCTCCGCCTCGGGGTCGAAGGGGCCGCCGAGGCGGATGCGTTCGGCACGGCGTACGACCTCGTCGACGAAGGCGTCGTGGATCGAGTCCTCTACGATCAGGCGCGCACCCGCCGAGCAGACCTGCCCGGAGTGCAGGAAGACGGCGGTGAGCGCGAAGTCGACGGCGGTGGCGAAGTCGGCGTCGGCGAAGACGACGTTGGGGTTCTTGCCGCCGAGTTCCAGCGCGACCTTCTTGACCGTCTGCGCCGCGGTGGCCATGATGCGCCGCCCGGTCTCCAGGCCTCCGGTGAACGACACCATGTCGACGGCCGGGTGCTCGGCCAGCGGCGCGCCCGCCTCGGCTCCCGCACCCAGCACGAGTTGGGCGACGCCGGCCGGGAGCCCGGCCTCCTCAAGGGCCTTCATCAGCAGGATCGAGCTGGAGGGCGTCAGCTCGCTGGGCTTGAGGACGACGGTGTTGCCCGCGAGAAGGGCCGGGGCGACCTTCCAACTCGCCTGCAGCAGAGGGTAGTTCCACGGGGTGATCAGCCCGCAGACGCCGACCGGCTCGTAGCTGACCCGGCTGAGTGCGTCGTCGCGGCCGGTGTCGACCACGCGGCCGGCGCTGGTGCCGGCGATGCCGCCGTAGTAGCGGAGGCAGGAGACGACGTCGGCGATGTCGTACTCGCTCTCCACCAGGCGCTTGCCGGTGTCCAGTGACTCGGCGCGGGCGAACTCCTTGGCGTCGCGCTCGACGAGGCCGGCGGTGCGCAGCAGCAACGCGCCGCGCTCCCGCTCGGGGGTGTGCGGCCAGGGACCGTCGTCGAAGGCGCGCCGCGCCGCGGCGATCGCCGCCTCGGTGTCGGGGCGGGTCGCCTCCGAGACCGTCGCCACCAGCGTGCCGTCCGCCGGGCAGCGGATCTCCCGGAGGCCGCCGGCCACCGCGGCGCGCCATTCTCCGTCCACATACAGCTCTGCCACCGCCGCGCCCTTCGAACCGAATTCGTTGCGCATTGTGCACTGGATTGCTTGTGGTGGAACACCCTGGCCGACCGGACTGACACCCGTCAAGGGGTCGGCCGTTCCCTGTTTCAGGCGCCCAGCCGGTCCGGCAGGGCACGGCGCCGGCGCTCCGTCTCGGCGGTCCGGTCGAAGGTGAACGGGTGCGGGCCGGCCACGCCCGCCGCCGGCCCGGTGACGGTTTGCGCGCCTGGGGCGAGCAGTCGGGTCGGCGTCGCCCGCCGGTGCGAAGACGCTCGGTGCGGGCGAGCGTCGGATCCAGTCCCCTGACCGGTGACGCCGTGACCGTGACCACGACGTCGCGCGGCCCATGCGCGAGGACCTTCTCCTCGGTCCCTTTCTCCGGCGGCACCTCGTAGCGGACGCGGGCGAGCGGCTCGCGCGGCCCGTCGGCGGCCACGGCCCTAGCCGACCTGTTTCCGGGCGTCGCGGTGACGGTAGTAGACGGCCTTCGAGGCGGGCAGTGGTTCCTTGCCGAGGATCAGGTCGGCCGCCTTCTCGGCGATCATCATCACCGGCGCGTAGATGTTGCCGTTGGTGACGTACGGCATCACCGACGCGTCCACCACGCGCAGCCCGTCCAGACCGTGCACCCGCATGCTCAGCGGGTCGACGACGGACATCTCGTCGGTGCCCATCTTGCAGGTGCACGACGGGTGCAGGGCCGTCTCCCCTTCCTCGGCGACCCAGGCGAGGATCTCCTCGTCGGTCTGGACCGAGGGTCCGGGCGAGATCTCGCCGCCGTTGTAGGGGGCGAGCGCGGGCTGGCCGAGGATCCTGCGGGCGACACGGATCGCCTCCACCCACTCCCGGCGGTCCTGCTCCGTGGAGAGGTAGTTGAAGCGCAGCGCGGGCTTCTGGCGCGGGTCCCTGCTCCTGATCTTCACCGAGCCGAGGGCGTCCGAGTACATGGGTCCCACGTGCACCTGGTAGCCGTGACCGCCGGCCGGCGAGGAACCGTCGTAGCGGACCGCGACCGGCAGGAAGTGGAACATCAGGTTGGGGTAGTCCACGTCCTCGTTGCTGCGGGCGAAGCCGCCCGCCTCGAAGTGGTTGGTGGCCGCCGGGCCCTTCCGGAACAGCCACTGCAGGCCGATGAGGGGTGCGCGCCACTTCGCCATGTACGGCTGCACGGAGACGGGCTGTTTGCAGGCGTACTGGACGTAGACCTCCAGATGGTCCTGCAGGTTCTCGCCGACGCCGGGCAGGTCGTGGACGACGTCGATGCCGAGGGCGGACAGCTCGGCGGCGTTGCCGACGCCGGAGAGCTGGAGGAGTTGCGGCGAGTTGACCGCGCCGCCGCAGAGGATGACTTCACCGGCCCTGACCTGGCGCGGGGCACCCCGCCCCGCTCGGTACTCGACACCGACGGCGCGTTTGCCCTCGAAGAGGACCCGGGTGACGAGGGCGCGGGTGCGGACGGTGAGGTTGGGCCGCTTCCGTGCGGGCCTGAGGTACGCCCTGGAGGCCGACAGGCGGCGTCCGCGGTGGACGTTGCGGTCGAACTTGGCGAAGCCTTCCTGTCGGTAGCCGTTGACGTCGTCCGTGGGTGCGTAGCCCGCCTGCCGGGTGGCATGCAGGAAGGCGCCGAAGAGCGGGTTGGTGGCCGGGCCGCGTTCCAGCACGAGGGGTCCGTCGTGGCCGCGGAACTCGTCGTCCGGGTCGGCCGCGAGGCAGTTCTCCATCCGGCGGAAGTACGGCAGGCAGTGGGCGTAGTCCCAGGTCTCCATCCCCGGGTCGGCCGCCCAGCGCTCGTAGTCCATGGGGTTGCCGCGCTGGAAGATCATGCCGTTGATGCTGCTGGAGCCGCCGAGCACCTTGCCGCGGGCGTGGTAGATACGACGGCCGCCCATGTGGGGCTCGGGCTCGGACTCGTACTTCCAGTCGTAGAAGCGGCTGCCGATGGGGTAGGTCAGCGCAGCGGGCATGTGGATGAACACGTCCCACGGGTAGTCGGGGCGGCCCGCCTCCAGCACGAGCACCCGGTTTCCGGGGTCGGCCGAGAGCCGGTTCGCCAGTGCGCTGCCGGCCGATCCACCGCCGACGATGACGAAGTCGTAGTGCAGGAGAGCCATGGTGCCTCGTCTCGCTCGCGCCGTTGATGTGCGCGGCATGCTAGTACGGGTATCGCTATGCGCACCAGGTTGCGAACCACGCAACTTGTAAGACCTTTGTTGACACCGCGTTGCTTGCAAGTGCGTTGTTTACTGCGCGTATAGTTCCGTCATGAGCAACTACAATCCGGACACCGAAACGAGCGGGTCACCGTCCGGCGGCGTGCAGTCCGTCGACCGCGCCATCAGCGTCCTCGAGATCCTCGCCCAGCGGGGCGAGGCGGGAGTGAGCGAGGTGGCCGGTGAGATCGACGTGCACAAGTCGACCGCGTTCCGTCTGCTCGGCGCCCTCGAGGCGCGCGGTCTCGTCGAGCAGTCGGGCGAGCGGGGCAAGTACCGGCTCGGATTCGGCATCGTACGCCTGGCGGGTGCCGTCACGGGACGCATCGACATCACCCAGCAGGGCCGGCCGGTGTGCGAGCGCCTGGCCGAGGAGATCGGCGAGACGGTCAACATCGCCGTGATGCAGGAGCACTATGCGATCAACCTCTACCAGGTGCGCGGCACGGCCGCCGTCACCGCGCACAACTGGGTCGGCCAGCTGACCCCCCTGCACGCCACCTCCAGCGGCAAGATCATGCTGGCCCACCTGCCCGCGAAAGACCGCGCGGCGCTGCTCGCGGAGGCCGGCCTGAAGAAGCTGACCCCGCACACGATCTCCGCGAAGTCGAAGCTGGAGAAGAACCTCGCCGAGGCCCGGGAGCGTGGTTACGCCTGGACGCTGGAGGAGCTGGAGATCGGGCTGCACGCCATGGCCGCGCCGATCCGTGACCGGGAAGGCCGGGTCATCGCGTCGATCAGCGCCTCCGGGCCCTCCTACCGGTTCACCGAGGAGCGCATGCACGAGCTCGCTCCGGTGCTGGTCAAGGGGGCCGAGGAGATCAGCCACCGCATGGGATACCTGGGCTGAGCGCGCACGGCAGGAGCGCCGTACGGCCCGCGTTCGCCCCCCGCGCGGGCCGCGCGCACTCCCCCTCGCCTCACTCCGGCTGCCGGGTGCCGAGACGCTCGTGCACCCAGTCGTGGAAGGCCCCGATGTGATGCTCGCTGGGCACGAGCACCCCGCCCTTGGCGTACAGCCGTGAGCTCATCCCCGGCTGGGTGCGCTCGCAGGCGTCGAAGTCCTGGCGGTTGACCCGGTCGAAGAGCTCCACGGACCGGCTGACGTCCTTGCCGCTCTCCACGACGTGCGGGAGATAGAGCCAGTCGCACTCGACGGTCGTGCGGTCGACGGCGACCGGGTACATCCGGTGGAAGATCACGTGGTCGGGCACCAGGTTGATGAACACCTGCGGCTTGACCGTGATCGCGTAGTACCGCCGGTCCTGGTCCTCGGCGACGCCGGGAATGCGGTCCAGGCCCTCGGATCCGTCGACGGTGAAGCCCTGGATGCCCGCGCCGAACTCGGCGCCGTGGCCGACGTAGTACTGGGCGGCGTAGCCGTCCGCGAACTCCGGGAGCACTTCGGTGAGTTCGGGGTGGATCGTGGCGCAGTGGTAGCACTCCATGAAGTTCTCGACGATGAGCTTCCAGTTCGCCCTGACGTCGTAGACCATCTGCCGGCCCACCGACAGGCTGTCAATGGCGTAGCGCTCGATCGACTCGACGTCTCCGAGCCGGGTGACCACCGCCCCGATGACGTCCTCCTCGAAGGAGGGCGGGTTCTCCGCCAGGCACACCCAGACGTAGCCGAGCCATTCGCGGACGGCCACGCCCACCAGGCCGTACTCGGTGCGGCCGACGTCCGGCATCCTGGTCAGGTTGGGGGCCGCGACCAGCTTGCCGTCGAGGTCGTAGGTCCAGGCGTGGTACGGGCACTGGAAGGCGCGCCTGACCTCGCCGGTCCCGTCGGTGCACAGCCGGGCTCCGCGATGCCGGCAGACGTTGAAGTAGGCGCGGATCGAGTGGTCCCGGGCCCGGGTGACGAGGATGCTCTCGCGGCCCACGTCGACGGTGCGGAACGCGCCGGGCTTCGGCAGGTCCGCCGCGCGGGCGACGCAGAACCACATCGTCTCGAAGATGCGCTCCTGTTCCTGGGCGAAGATCGCGGGATCCGTGTAGGCGGAGCCGGCAAGGGTGGCGATCAGGCTGTCCGGCAGGCTGGTCGAGGTCACGGTGCACTCCTCGGGAAACGTCGTGGTTCGGTAGGTCACGCGCCGGGAAGAGCGACTTCGGACGGCGTTGTCTCTGGAGCGGCGTTGCGTGTCGTGCGCAATGCCCCGGGGGTGCGGCAAGCGCCGCGTCAGCACGCCGCGGCGGTGGTGAACTGCTTGCGCCGGCGGGTGAACAGCCGTGGCTGGTTCATCCCGAGCACGGCGACCGGCCGGCCGGCCCGCCGGTAGACGGCGAGGAAGCTCCGGTCGTCGGTCGAGCCCTCCTCGACCGTGACCGTGTCGGCCCCGGCGGCGTGACCGACGAACTGGATCTTCACGCCGTACTGGTCGGACCAGAAGTACGCGGGCCGCGGCACACTCGGTTCCGTCGCACCGTGCGCGAGCAACGCGGCGACGGCGGCATCCGGCCGTTCCAGCGCGCCGGTCCAGTGCTCGATCCGGCGGTGAGTGCCGGTATGTGGGTCGTACCAGTTGGCGCAGTCGCCCACGGCGACCACCCCGGCGACACTGGTACGCCCGTCGGCGCCGCACTTCACGCCGTTGTCGAGCGCGATGCCCGACCCCTGGAGCCACTCGACGCAGGGACGCGCGCCGACGCCGACGACGACGGTGTCGGCCGGAATGCTGCGGCCGTCCTCCAGCAGTACGGCGTCCACCCGGCGCTCTCCGCCGAGGCCCTTGACGCCCACCCCGCACAGCAGCCGTACCCCGTGGTCGGTGTGGAGGGCGGAGACGATGCCGCCCATGGTCTCGCCGAGTGGTCCGGACAGGGGTGTGGGCGCCACCTCGATCACGGTGACGTCGAGACCGAGGGCGTACGCGGTGGAGGCGACCTCGGCGCCGACGAATCCGGCGCCGATCACCACCAGCCGTCCGCCCCGGGCGAGGTCGTCCCGCAGGGCGCGGGCGTCGTCGAGGGTGCGCAGCACGTGGACCCCGGCGAGGCCTTCGGTGCCGGGCAGGGTGCGGGCCGTGGCTCCGGTGGCGATGACCACGCCGTCGGCCCGTATCCGCCGACCGTCGGCGAGCAGGATCGCCCGCTCGGCCCGGTCGAGCCCGGTGGCGCGGGCCGCGAGCAGCCACTCCGCCCGGAGTTCCTCGTCGTCGCGCTCCAGGGCCAGTTCCGCCTCGCCGATGGACCCGGCCAGGAACTCCTTGGACAGCGGCGGCCTGTCGTACGGTCGGTGGGGCTCGTCGCCGATGACGACCAGCCGGCCGTCGTAGCCCCGCTGCCGCAGCGAGCGCGCGGCCGACAGACCGGCCAGCGAGGCGCCCACGACGGCCACGGTCCTCACGCGGGACCTCCGGCGAGCCGGGCGGCGACGCTCGGCGGCAGGTTGGGCGCGTCGGTGGACAGCCTGACGTGGACCGTCCCGTCCTCGACGACGACCTCGTGGGTGCGGACCGGGAGCTTGGCCGGGGGCGCGTCCACCGCTCCGGTCCGCAGGTCGAACTTCGAGGCGTGCAGGGGGCATTCCACCTCGCAGCCCTCCAGCCAGCCATCGGCGAGCGAGGCGTCCTGGTGGGTGCAGGTGTCGTCGATGGCGAAGAGCTCGCCGTCGTCGGTGTGGAACACCGACACGGGCGGGTCGATGTCGAGCCGATGGGCCTCGCCTCGCGGCAGATCCGCGAGACGGCACGCGGGAATCATCATGACACCTCGGTGCGTATAGCGAAACGGATTGCGATTAGCGCAACGCCAGTCTGGGGGCGGCTCTGAAGCGTTGTCAAGGCGTGCGAAGGCCGGTTTGCGCGGGCCGCCACGGCGGTTTCCCGGGCACGCCGAAGCGACCTCGAAAGCCCAGGTGAACAGGGGGAACGGGAGTCCCGCAGATGCGGCGACGGCCCTGCCGCCGGTGCCGTCCACGGGGTCCGTCACCGGGGCAGGGCCGCTTCGTCGCCGAGGCGGTCAGAAACCGCGGTCGATCCACTCCTTCAGATGCGGAGCCTCGGCGCCGACGGTGGTCGTCCCGCCGTGCCCGGTGTGCACGACGGTGCCCTCCGGTAGGACGAGGAGGCGGTCCCGGACCGAGGCGATGACGGTGGTGAAGTCGCTGTACGACCGCCCCGTCGCCCCCGGCCCGCCGGCGAACAGCGTGTCGCCGCTGAACAGCGCGGACAGGTCCGGGGCGTGCAGACACACGGCGCCGGGGGCATGGCCCGGCGTGTGCAGCACGGTCAGCTCGGTGCCCGCCACCGGGATGCGCTGCCCGTCGCTCAGTTCACCGTCGGGTAGCCGGTCGGGATGGGTCTGCTTCCACAGCGGCAGATCGTCGGCGTGCAGCAGGATCGGGGCGCCGGTCCGGGCTGCGAGGTCGGGCGCGGCGTCGATGTGGTCGTCGTGCGCGTGGGTGCACACGATCGCGTGCAGGGTGCGCCTGCCGAGGGCTCCCAGGATCGCGTCGGCGTCATGGGCGGCGTCGATGACGACCGCCTCCTCGTCGTTCCCCACGATCCACACGTTGTTGTCGACGTCCCAGGTGCCGCCGTCCAGCGAGAACGTCCCCGACGTGACGAGGTGGTCGATACGGGCGGCGCTCGTCACAGGACCACCACCGAGCGCAGGACGTCACCGTGGTGCATGCGCTCGAAAGCCTTCTCCACCTCGTCGAGGGCGATGGTCTCGGTGACGAAGGCGTCCAGGTCGAGGCGCCCCTGCAGATAGAGGTCGATGAGCATCGGGAAGTCGCGGGAGGGCAGGCAGTCCCCGTACCAGGACGACTTCAGCGCCCCGCCCCGGCCGAAGACGTCCAGCAGCGGCAGTTCCAGCTTCATCTCGGGGGTGGGCACGCCGACCAGCACCACGGTCCCGGCGAGATCCCGGGCGTAGAAGGCCTGCCGGTAGGTCTCCGGACGCCCCACCGCCTCGATGACGACGTCGGCGCCGAACCCTCCGGTCAGCTCGCGCACCGCGTCGACCGCGTCGGTCTCCTTGGAGTTGACCGTGTGGGTGGCACCGAGCTTCCTGGCCGTGTCCAGCTTGCGGTCGTCGATGTCCACGGCGATGATCTTCGCCGCGCCGGCCAGGTTCGCCCCGACGATCGCGGCGTCCCCGACGCCGCCGCAGCCGATCACGGCGACGCTGTCACCGCGGCCCACCTGGCCGGTGTTGATGGCGGCACCGATGCCCGCCATCACCCCGCAGCCCAGCAGTCCGGCGGCGGCCGCCGACGCCTGCCGGTCCACCTTGGTGCACTGACCGGCCGCGACCAGCGTCTTCTCGGCGAAGGCACCGATCCCGAGGGCCGGCGACAGTTCGGTGCCGTCGGTCAGAGTCATCTTCTGTTTCGCGTTGTGCGTGTTGAAGCAGTACCACGGCCGTCCCCGCAGACACGCCCGGCACTGGCCGCACACGGCACGCCAGTTGAGGATCACGAAGTCACCCGGCGCCACGTCGGTGACCCCCTCACCGACCGCCTCGACCACGCCCGCCGCCTCGTGTCCCAGCAGGAACGGGAAGTCGTCGCTGATGCCGCCCTCGCGATAGTGCAGATCGGTGTGGCAGACGCCGCAGGCCTCGATCTTGACCAACGCCTCACCCGGGCCGGGGTCGGGCACGACGATCGTTTCCAGGCCGACAGGGGCGCCCTTGCTCCGCGCGACGACGGCACGAACCTGCTGAGACATGGCCACTCCTCGGCTGAAAGCGGGGCGAGACGTTGTCCATTGCGGCACGCATCTCGCGTTACGCAACACAGGATCGCGGAGGCCGAAGCAGCGGTCAACCGGTTGACAGGAGGGATGAGGACAGCCGGTGTTCCGTGCGACAGCGCCCGGCTAGGAGAGGCTGTCGATCCTGCTGCGGACCTTGTCCACGATCGTGGCCGGGAGCGTCGCGCAGCCCTCGAAGCTCAGCTCCTCCTGGCCCGTCGCGCCGGCGATGTACATCAGGAAGGCCTTGGCGGCGGGCCACGTCGCAGGCTTGTTGCCCTTGTCGCGGACGATCTCGTACGTGACCGTGTCGATCGGGTAGGCGCCCGCGGCCTTGGTCGCGTGGTCGAGCTTCAGCACGAGGTCGCCGCCGGTGCCCGTGACGGTGGAAGCGGCGATCGCCTTGGAGGCCGTGATCACACTGGGGTCGACCGGAGCGGAGGACGTCGAGCTGTCGTATGCGCTTGCCCGCGACGTTCCCACGGTCTCGATCGCCACCGGAGGTGAAGTTGTCCGTCGTGCCGGAGGAGTCGGAACGGTGCGACGGCCGGATCGGCGTCGCGGGCAGCCCGGCTCCGGGGTTGAGCCTCACGATCGCCGGATCGTTCCACATCGTGATCCGCGAGTCGAAGATCTCGGCCAGGGTGGGGGCGTCCAGGGTCAGTCTGCTGACTCCGGGCAGACGGAAGGCGAGCGCGATCGGGCCGCCGACCGTCGGCAGGTGGACGGCCTGACCCCCTTGGGAGCAGAGGGTCTTGGACTGGGCGATCTGCGCGGCGCTCAGTGCGGAGTCGGAACCCGCGAAGGCGGTTCTGCCCCTGAGGAAGTCGGTCTGGCCGGCACCGGAACCGTTGCCGTCGTAGCTGAGCCGGGTGCCGGGGCAGGCCCGCATGTAGTTCCCGATCCAGACCTTCATCGCGAACTCCTGCGCCGTCGAGCCGGAAGCCGACACAGTCGCCGCCTTGCCGCATGCGACCGCGCCACCGCCGGTGGCGGCTGCCGAGGCGGCCATCGACGGTCTGCCGGCGGACCGGGAGCCGCCGTTGGAGCCGCAGGCCGCCAGGAACAGGGCACTCGAGACAACCGCACCGACCGCCAGGCTGCGCAGCCCACTCCTTGGCTGAAGCATCACTCTTCGGCTCTCCCTCCTGGGACCGCCAGGGTCGGCCCAGTACCAAGGGGTTGCTGGGGCGGCATGAAGCCGTAGCGACTCCATGCGGTCAATTGATGACTTTCCGTGACTCCGCCCTGGCTTTTCGTGGGCCCTCCTACGGTGTCGATCGCATCGCAGACGCGGGGACTCTGCCCGGCTCGTTCGAAGCGCCCGGCGGTCCCGGTCCGGCACCACGCGTGTCGTCGGGATTCGCCACGGCTGAGCACCGGCATGAGGTGACCTCGCGGATCCACGACCGAGCGGCAGAGCGCCGGCTGGAACCGATGTCATGGGATGGCACGCCTAGAGGTCGAGGACGACTTCGGAGGCCGGACGCGCAAAGCACTGGGATGCCGGGGAGTTGGGGCGACGCGCGGTCGAGATGCGCCGCGGGCGGCCCGCCCGCCCCGTAGTGCCCTCGCCTTGCGAGCCCCCTGCGGAGGGTTGATCCTGACTGTGAGGCATGCCTGCCGAACACATGGACCGAACGCAGACGGCCGCGGGGTTCGGCCAACGCGGCCCGTGCAGGGAGCGGGTTCCGCATGAGGCTTGTCGTCGATCTCAACCGGTGCCAGGGATTCGCGCAGTGCGTCTTCCTCGCCCCGGACGTCTTCTCCCTGCACGGGGACGAAGCACTGCTGTTCTCCCCTCGCTTCGACGAGGCACTCCGCGACCGGGTGCACGAGGCTGCTGCCGCCTGTCCGGTGCAGGCCATCCTGGTCGACTACTCCGATGAGCCGACGAAGGGTGTGCAATCCCATGTCGGCTGACACGGACGTCGAGTTCCTTCGGCGCCAGGGCCGCATTGTCGTCGTCGGCGCCTCGCTGGCCGGTCTGCGCGCGGCGGAGACCCTGCGCGAGAAGGGCTTCACCGGATCACTGACCATGATCGGCGACGAGGTGTACGAACCGTACGACCGGCCACCGCTGTCCAAGCAGGCGCTGCTCGGGCGGGCACGGCCCGAGGACACCGCGCTGCCGCGGCGGCGCGACATCGACGCCGAATGGCGGCTGGGCGTCGCCGCCGACGGGCTGGACCGGGACGCCAAGCAGGTACGCCTGGCGAACGGCGACACCGTCCCCTACGACCGCCTGCTGATCACCACCGGGACCAGAGCGCGGCCCTGGTTCCACCCGGAAGAGGCCACGCTGGACGGGGTGTTCGGGCTGCGTACCCGTGACGACTCCGCGCGCCTGCACCGGAAGCTGACCGGGGGCGTGAACCGGGTGCTGGTGATCGGCGCCGGCTTCACGGGCTCCGAGGTCGCCTCCGCCTGCCGGGAGCTGGGCCTCGAGGTCACGGTCGCCGAACGCGGACCGGCACCGCTGGTGGGCGCACTCGGCGGGGTGATCGGCGCGGTCGCGGACCGGCTGCAGCGCAAGAAGGGAGTCGACCTGCGCTGCGGCATCAGCGTCACCGCCCTCGAGGGCGACGATGTGGGACGACTCAGACGCGCCCATCTGTCCGACGGTTCGGTGATCGACGTGGAGGTGGCGGTCGTCTCGCTCGGTGCCATGCGGAACACGGAATGGCTCGCCGGGTCGGGGGTGGCCGCGGGTCCCCGGGGGATCGCCTGCGACGCCGGGTGCCGTGTGTTCGACGTCAACGGCATCGTCACCGACGACATCTACGCCGCCGGTGACGTCGCACGCAGCCCCCACCCGCTGTTCGACTACCAGTTCCTGGCGCTGGAACACTGGGGCAACGCGGTCGAGCAGGCCGAGATCGCCGCCCACAACATGATCTGCGCGGGTCCGGAGCGCCGTCCGCACCTGTGGCTGCCGATGTTCTGGTCCTCCCAGTTCGGGGTCAACATCAAGTCGGTGGGTGTTCCCTCGCTGGGCGACCAGCTGGTCGTCGCCCAGGGGACGCTCGCCGAGGAACGGTTCGTAGCGGTGTACGGGTACCGCGGCCGCGTCATCGCCGCGGCGTCCTTCGACGGAGCCAAGTGGCTGGGGTTCTACGAGCAGCAGATCGCGACCGGCGCGCCGTTCCCGCCGGAGTACGGCACGGTCGACCGCCGAACCGAGACGCTGCATCCGGTCGACCCGGCCTTCCCCGACCCCCACCTGCCCACCCACGGTGCCACGGTCACGCTGACGGGTTACTCACCGAGCGAACGGCGTGTCCGGTTCGTTCCGGCGCATGCCTGATCACCGGCCCTGTGCCGCCCGGAGCCCCTCAGGAGACACCATGACGCCCGACGCCATCTCCGCGCAGATCACCGACTACGCCAATCGGGCCGACCCCTACCCGCTGTACGCGGAACTGCGCAAGACACCGGTCAGGCGGGAGGACGACGGCACCTACCTGGTCAGCACCTACTACGAGGTCCGCAGCCTGGCCAACGACCCGCGGCTGAGCAACGACACACGCAACCGTCCGTCCGGCCACGCCCGCACGGCGGAGGCGGAGGACACCGGCCTGCCGCCGAGCTTCATCTTCACGGACCCGCCGGTACACGACCGGCTGCGCGACACCATCAACCGGCCGTTCGGCCCCCCGCACAGCCCCAGGTTCCTCGACGGCCTGCGCGGAGACCTGACCAAGGTCGTCACCGAGCTGCTCGACGCCTTCGAGGGCAAGGACCAGGTCGACATCGTCGAGGACTTCTCCTATCCCCTTCCCGTCACCGCCATCTGCAAGGTCCTGGGCGTGCCGCGCGAGGACGAACCGCGCTTCCATGGCTGGGCCGATGCCCTGGCGTCGTCGCTCGACCCCCAATCCGGCGAGGACGGCCAGGAAAAGGGACAGCGGGCACGCCAGGATCTGGGCGCCTACCTGGCAGACCTGATCGAGACCAAGCGCCGCCACCCCGGCCCCGGGATCCTCAGCGCGCTCGCACCCGTGATGACGCCGGCGGACCTGGAGGCCACCGCGGTGCTGCTCCTGGTCGCCGGCCACGAAACAACCGTCAACGCGATCACGAACACGACTCTCACCCTGCTGCGCCACCCCGACGTCCTGGAGCGGTTCCAGAAGGACCCGGACCTGGCCGTCCCGCTCATCGAGGAGGTACTGAGGTACGAGCCCCCGGTCCAGTTCGTCCCGTGGACCACCGCCCTGGCCGACATCGACGTGGCCGGCACCACGATCCCCAGGGGCTCACCGGTCTGGCTCATGCTGGCCGCGGCCAACCGCGACCCCATACGCTTCAAGGACCCCGACCGGTTCGATCCCGACCGCCAGGACAACGAGCACCTGGGTTTCTACACGGGCATCCATTACTGCTTCGGCGCCCCGCTCGCCCGCATAGAACTCCATGCGGCTGTGCCCGAACTGTTCCGCCGGGTCAAGTTCTCCGGGCTGCTCGAGGACCCGCCGCCGTACCGCGCCAACGCCGTGCTGCGCGGCCCGCGCCACCTTCCTGTGGCGATCGAGGGCCTGACGGCCTGAGCGGCGCCCGGGCGACTACACGGTCGGCGGCCGGCATTCCCCGATCACGTCATGGAGCACGAACAGATCACCTGGGTCGGCAACGCCACACCCCATCGTGTTGCTGATCGGCAAGGAGGCTGCTCCCGGCGGCCGTGTGCCTGTTCCTGGCGCCACCGGTGTGCGTGCTCGCCGGGACGGCTCCGGCGGGAAGCGGCGGGCCCGTACGCGTTCCCCGCGGCGGGCCGGCTGTCGGCCAGGACCGGGACGCGGCGCACGTACCGGCCGTGGCCTGCGCCTGCGCCGCGCCGCGGGGCCGGCGGACGGAGGACGTGCGGCGCCTTCGGCGCACCGGCGGAAGGCTGCGCTGCCCCGTCCGACCGGACACGTCACCGCGTCCGCTGCTGCGCTGACACCGCTCCCCCGGCCCGGATGCGTGGATCGAGGAGGCCCACCGCTTCCCCGCCGCCGATGCCCGCCGGCCTCGTGAAGCGGCATCCGACCTGTCCCGCCTCCGCGACACGCCGGCTGACCTGGTCCACCACCTGGACGCCCTCCGCGGCCCCCTCTCCCGCATCGCCGCCCCGTCCGCGTCGTACGGCAGCCCTGCCTCTGCGGCGCTGACAATGACTCGAACGCCCGGCAGACGCGCGCACCGGGCCACACCGGCCTGCACGGGGCGGCACAGCTCACAGCGCGGTCCGGGAGGCACCGCTCGCGACCCGCCTCGGTGTCTCACGCCGGACGGTGCGCGCGGGCCTGCATGAACTGGCCGATGAGGGGATGCTCGACGTGCTCCCCGGCGGTGCGACCGCGATCCCCGCCGTCACGGCGAAGGACGCGATGGATCTCCCCGGCCTCGGCGGCGCCGGCGGAGGTCCGCGTCGCCGCCCGGGGACAACGATCATCTCCGCATACGTGAAGTCGACCCGAGGTACCAGCACGCCCTCGCCCGCGTCGCGGATGTGCCGCAGGCCGCGGCCCGCCTTCGAACGCCTCGCGGGCCGCCCGCGCCGGCTGAAGATCGAGCGCTGCGTCCGCCGCGTGATCGCCCAGCTCTCCGAGGACGACGTCGCGCCGTATGTGTGGACCGCCTTGGCGGGCCGGCCGCGCATGCGCCCGGGAGAGTCGCGGGGCACGGTGCACCGGCGCGGACCCTGCCGGCCCCGCCGCGAACTCACGTCGGCCCGAGGCGGGTTCCCGCCCGCACCGCGCCGTCTCAGATGGCAGCGCGGACGGCGCGCTCGAAGCTCTCGACGTGACTGCGGGCGAGTCGTGCCGCCGTGTCGGGCTCACCGGCGACGATCGCCTCGATCAAGGGTCCGTGCTCGCCGACATGGCCGGCCATGTCCGACAGACGGTCGATGAACAGGCACCAGATGCGGGTCGCCAGGTTGTCGTACCGGACGAGGGTGTCGTCCAGATACGGGTTGTGCGTGGCGGCGTAGATGGCGCGATGCACCTGCAGGTCCAGGTGCAGAAGCTCGGTGGCGTCCGGCCGGCGGGCATCCGCGCTCGCCAGCTCCTGCCGTAGGGCCGTCAGGGCCGACCGGTCCGTGGCCGTGGCGCGCCGCGCGGCCTGGGCGGCGGCCAGGGGCTCCAGTTCCTGGCGCACCTCGGAGATGTGGGCCAGGTCGGTGATGTTGACCTCGGTGGCGAAGGTGCCGCGCCGGGGGTAGGTCGTGATCAGGCGCTCGTACTGGAGCCGCTTGAGGGCCTCGCGCACCGGCGTCCGTCCCACATCGAGGGACTGTGCCAACTGATCCTCGTTGATCGGCGCGCCCGGCCGGATCTCGAGCATGACGAGCCGGTCACGGATGGCGCGGTAGGCGCGCTCGGCGAGGGACAGCTCCTCGCCCCTGGGCTCGGTCGCCACCTGCTGCATGAAGTCCCCTTGACCTGTCCGGCGAGCTCCCATACCTTACCGCAGAGGCTAACATATCAGTTGTGCTTTAGTCGTCTCTCAGGATGGTGCGCAGATGGCAACGACCCCGTCGATCACCACGGTCGCCTCCTCCCTCTCCCTCCCGCTCGCCGAGCTCGACCCGGATGTCGCCGCCGCGGTGCACGCCGAGCTCCGACGTCAGCAGTCGACGCTCGAGATGATCGCTTCGGAGAACTTCGCCCCGGCCGCCGTCATGGAGGCCCAGGGCTCCGTGCTGACCAACAAGTACGCCGAGGGCTACCCCGGCCGCCGCTACTACGGCGGCTGCGAACACGTCGACGTCGTCGAGCAGTTGGCCATCGCCCGGGTGAAGGACCTGTTCGGCGCCGAGGCCGCGAACGTGCAGCCGCACTCGGGCGCCCAGGCCAACGCAGCCGCGATGTTCGCGCTGCTCGAGCCCGGCGACACGATCCTCGGTCTCGACCTGGCGCACGGCGGGCATCTCACCCACGGCATGCGCATCAACTACTCCGGCAGGCTGTACGACGTCGTGCCGTACCACGTGCGCGAGTCCGACATGCGCATCGACATGGACGAGGTCGAACAGCTCGCCCTCGCTCACCGGCCCAAGATGATCGTCGCGGGCTGGTCGGCCCATCCCCGACGGCTGGACTTCGCCGCGTTCCGGCGGATCGCCGACGAGGTGGGCGCCTACCTGATGGTGGACATGGCGCACTTCGCCGGTCTGGTGGCCGCGGGCCTCCACCCGAGCCCGGTGCCGTACGCCGACGTCGTCACGACCACCACGCACAAGACCCTCGGCGGGCCGCGCGGGGGCGTGATCCTCAGCCGGGCCGGCTTGGCCAAGAAGATCGACTCGGCGGTGTTCCCGGGCCAGCAGGGCGGCCCCCTGGAGCACGTCGTCGCGGCGAAGGCGGTGGCCTTCAGGGTGGCGGCGAGCGAGGAGTTCAGGGAGCGCCAGCAGCGCACCCTGGACGGCGCCCGCATCCTCGCCGGCCGGCTGCTGGCCGACGACGTCGCCGAGGCCGGGATCACCGTGCTGACCGGCGGCACCGAGGTCCATCTGGTCCTGGTCGACCTGCGCGCGTCCGCGCTCGACGGGCGGCAGGCCGAGGACCGGCTGCACCGCATCGGCATCACCGTCAACCGCAACGCGGTGCCCTTCGACCCCCGTCCGCCGATGGTGTCATCGGGGCTGCGGATCGGAACCCCGGCGCTGGCCACCCGGGGCTTCGGCGAGACGGAGTTCCGGGAGGCAGCCGACATCATCGCCGAGGCTCTGAAGGACGAGCAGCTCGGCGACGGGCGCGCCGGCCTGCTGCGCGACCGGGTGGAAAAGCTCGCCTCCGCGTTCCCCCTCTACCCCCGTCTGAACGGAGACGCGGCATGACGACCAAGCCGCTGCCGGAGCATCCGGACTTCCTCTGGCGCAACCCCGAGCCGCGCTCCTCGTACGAGGTCGTCATCGTCGGCGCCGGAGGCCACGGCCTGGCCACCGCCTACTACCTCGCAAAGAACCACGGCATCACCGACGTCGCCGTCCTCGAAAAGGGCTGGCTGGCCGGCGGCAACATGGCCCGCAACACCACGATCATCCGCTCGAACTACCTCTGGGACGAGAGCGCGGCGATCTACGAACACGCCCTCAAGCTGTGGGAAGACCTCCCGGCGGAGCTGGACTACGACTTCCTGTTCAGCCAGCGCGGCGTCCTCAACCTCGCGCACACCCCGCAGGACGTTCGCGAGGGCGTGCGCCGCGTGAATGCCAACCGTCTCAACGGCGTGGACGCCGAATGGCTGGAGCCGGACGAGGTCGCCAAGGTCTGCCCCATCCTCAACGTCTCGCCCCGCACCCGGTATCCGGTCCTCGGCGGCACCTTCCAGCCGCGGGCCGGCATCGCCAAGCACGACCACGTCGCCTGGGCGCTGGCCCGCCGCGCCGACGAGATGGGCGTGGACCTGATCCAGGGCTGCGAGGTCACCGGCTTCCTCAAGGACGGCGACCGGGTCGTGGGCGTCGAGACCAACCGTGGCCGCATCCTCGCCGGCCGGGTCGGACTCGCGGCCGCCGGGCACAGCAGCGTGCTGGCGCGGCTGGCCGGCTTCCGGCTGCCGGTGCAGTCCCATCCGCTCCAGGCGCTGGTCTCCGAGCTGCACGAGCCGGTGCACCCCACCGTGGTGATGTCGAACCACGTACACGTGTACGTCTCCCAGGCGCACAAGGGCGAACTGGTGATGGGCGCGGGCGTCGACACCTACAACGGCTACGGGCAGCGCGGTTCCTTCCACGTGATCGAGCAGCAGATGGCCGCCGCCGTGGAGCTGTTCCCGATCTTCGCCCGTGCACACGTGCTACGGACGTGGGGCGGCATCGTCGACGTCACCCCCGACGCCTCCCCCGTCATCGGCACCACGCCCGTCGAGAACCTCTACGTCAACTGCGGCTGGGGCACCGGCGGTTTCAAGGCGACACCGGCCGCCGGCTGGACCTTCGCCCACACCATCGCCACGGGCGAACCCCATCCGCTGAACGCCCCCTTCGCCCTCGAACGCTTCACGACGGGCGCGCTGATCGACGAACACGGCGCCGCAGCCGTGGCCCACTGAGGAGGACAGGGTGCTGCTGATCACCTGCCCATGGTGCGGTCCCCGGGACGAGACCGAGTACCACTACGGGGGGCAGGCCCACGTCCCCTACCCCGAGAACCCCGCGGAACTCTCCGACCGACAGTGGGCCGAGTACGTCTTCTACCGCGACAACCCCAAGGGCCCCTTCGCCGAACGGTGGATGCACAGCATCGGCTGCCGACGTTGGTTCAACGCCCTGCGCGACACCGTCACCTACGAGGTGCTCGCCACCTACCGGCTGGACGAGCGCCGCCCCGAACTGCCCCAGGCCGGAGGGAACCGATGACCGACCAGCACTTCCGGCTCCGGCGAGGCGGCCGCATCGACCGCGGCGGCCTGCTGCGGTTCACGGTCGACGGCCGTGAGATGACCGGGCACCCCGGAGACACCGTCGCCTCGGCGATGCTGGCGCACGGGGTCGTCGAGGTCGCCCCGTCGCTCTACCGGGGCCGAGCACGCGGCATCGTCTCCGCGGGAGTGGAGGAACCGAGCGCCCTGGTGCAGATCGAGGGCCCGTGCTCGGAGGGCATGCTTCCGGCGACCACGGTGGAGCTGTACGACGGCCTGTCCGCCATCACGCTGTCCGGCATGGGCCGGCTCGACCCGGCCCCCGACCCCGCCGTCTACGACAAGAAGTACGTCCACACCGACGTCCTGGTCGTCGGCGCCGGACCCGCTGGACTCGCGGCCGCCACCTCCGCCGCCGGCTCCGGCGCCCGCGTGATCCTCGTCGACGACCAGCCCGAGCCCGGCGGTTCACTGCTCTCCGGCCGCACCGAGAGGGTCGGCTCGCAGGCCGCGCTCGAGTGGGTCGCCGAGGTACGCGCGGCACTCGACGCCGCCCCTGAGGTGGTCGTACTGCACCGCACGACGGCCTTCGGCTCGTACGACGACAACTACGTGCTGGCCCTGCAACGGCGCACCGACCACCTCGCAACCGCCCCTCCCGAGGGCGTCTCACGTCAGCGGCTGTGGCACATCCGGGCCCGTCAGGTGGTCCTGGCGACCGGTGCGCACGAACGCCCGCTGGTCTTCGCCGGCAACGACCGCCCCGGGGTGATGCTCGCCGGGGCCGTGCGCTCGTACCTCAACCGGTACGCCGTGGCTCCGGGTTCGCGAGCCGTGGTGAGCACGACCAACGACAGCGCCTACGACACGGTCGCCGATCTCCACGCCGCCGGCATCGACATCGCCGCCGTCGTGGACGCGCGCCCCGAGCCGTCCGCCCGGGCCGCCGAGGTCGCCGCGGCGACCGGGGCGCGGGTGCTGACGGGCAGTGCGGTGGTCGACACCACGGGCGGCGGCCGGATCACCGGCGTCACCGTCCGGGCTCTCGACGCCGGCGGTCGGCTCACCGGCGATCCGGAGCCGTTCGCCTGTGACCTGCTCGCGGTCTCGGGCGGCTGGAGTCCGGTGGTGCACCTGCACAGCCAGCGCCAGGGCCGGCTGCGCTGGGACGAGGACCTGGTCGCCTTCGTCCCCGACGGCACCGTGCGGGACCAGCAGATCGTCGGTGCGGCGCGGGGGACGTACGGCCTGGACGGCTGTCTGGCCGAAGGGGCGCGGGCCGGTGCGCGGGCCGCGACGGAGGCCGGGTTCCCGGTGCCTGTGCCGTCGGCCGCCGACGCGCGCCCCGCAGGCGGCCCGATGCGCGCACTGTGGCTGGTGCCCGCCCCCGACGGGGAGCCCGCCGGCTGGGACACCCACTTCGTCGATCTGCAGCGCGACGTCACGGTCGCCGACGTATGGCGCTCCACCGGAGCCGGCATGCGCGGTGTCGAGCACGTCAAGCGCTACACCTCGCTCGGGACGGCGAACGACCAGGGCAAGACGTCCGGCGTCAACGCGATCGGCGTGATCGCCGAGGCTCTGGGCGGTTCTCCGGGAGAGATCGGCACCACGGCCTACCGGGCGCCGTACGCGCCGGTGGCCTTCGCCGCCCTCGCCGGCCGCGAGCGCGGCGAGCTGTTCGACCCGGAGCGCACGACCTCCATCCACAGCTGGCACGTGGCGCACGGGGCGGCGTTCGAGGACGTCGGGCAGTGGAAGCGCCCCTGGTACTACCCGCGCGCCGGCGAGGACATGGACGCGGCCGTGGCCCGTGAGTGTCGCGCGGCCCGGGAGGGCGTGGCGTTCATGGACGCCTCCACCCTCGGCAAGATCGAGATCTGGGGCGCGGACGCGGGCGAGTTCCTCGACCGCGTCTACACCAACGCCTTCAAGAAGCTCAAGCCGGGCATGGCCCGATACGGCGTGATGTGCAGGCCCGACGGCATGATCTTCGACGACGGCGTGACCCTGCGTCTCGACGACGACCGCTACTTCATGACCACCACGACGGGCGGCGCGGCCGGGGTGTTGGACTGGCTGGAGGAGTGGCTGCAGACCGAGTGGCCCGAACTCGACGTCCACTGCACCTCGGTGACCGAACAGTGGTCGACGATCGCCGTCGTCGGCCCGCAGTCGCGCCGGGTCGTGTCCCGACTCGCGCCCCACGTCGACCTGTCCCCCGAGGCGTTCCCCTTCATGGCCTTCCGCGAGACCACCCTGGCCTCCGGCATCCCGGCCCGCATCTGCCGGATCTCCTTCTCCGGTGAACTCGCCTACGAGATCAACGTCTCCTCCTGGTACGGCCTGGCCGTCTGGGAGCAGGTGTACGAGAGCGGGGAGCCGTACGGCATCACCCCGTACGGCACGGAGACCATGCACGTGCTGCGGGCCGAGAAGGGCTACATCATCGTCGGCCAGGACACCGACGGCACCGTCACCCCCCAGGACGCCGGGATGTCCTGGGTGGTCTCGAAGCGGAAGGACTTCGTCGGCAAGCGGTCCTACTCCCGCGCCGACACCTCGCGCCCCGACCGCAAGCAGCTGGTCGGCCTGCTGCCGAGCGACCGCACGACCCGGCTGCCCGAAGGCACCCAGCTGGTCGCGCCGGACGTCTCGCTCGAGGAGGTGCCCGTCCCGATGCTCGGCCACGTCACCTCCAGCTACCACAGCCCGGCCCTGGGCCGCCCCTTCGCCCTCGCCCTCGTCGCCGGCGGACGGGCGAGGATCGGCCAGACCCTGCTCGCCCCGGTGGGCGAGAACCTGGTGCCCGTCGAAGTGACCGACTTCGTCCTCTACGACCCCGAAGGGACCAAGCGAGATGGCTGAGCTGACCGCGGCGGGCCCCGCGACCCTGCGCACCAGCCCCCTGGCGCACCTGGAGGAGCGGATGCGCGCCGCGACGGTCACCGGTGCCCGCGGTGTCGCGCTGACCGAGCGGCCGTTCGTCACCATGGTGAACCTGCGCGTCGACCCCGTCTCCGAGGCGGCCGACCGCATCGAGAAGGCCCTGGGAACGCCGCTCCCGCGAGAGTGCGGCCGCACCACCGCTTCCGGCCCCCACACGGTCGCCTGGCTCGGACCCGACGAGTGGCTCGTGCTCTCCCAGGCCGAAGCGGTCGCCGTGGCCGCGGAGTTGCGGGAGGCACTCGAGGGGCGCCCGGGTTCGGTCGTGGACGTCTCGGCGAACCGCACCACGCTGGAGCTCAGCGGCCCGGCCGCCCGGCAGGTGATGGAGAAGGGCTGCCCGCTGGACCTGCATCCCCGTGCCTTCGGGCCGGGACATGCGGTGTCGACCACGGTGGGGCCCGTCCCCGTGCTGCTCTGGCAGGTCGACGGCGCGCCCACGTACCGGCTCTTCCCACGTTCCTCGTTCGCCGACTACCTGGCCCGCTGGCTCATCGACGCGATGGGCGAATACCGCGGCCCGGAGGTCCCCTGACAGCCTTGGGGTGTTCGTCCAGGACGGCACGGCGACGACCGGGTGGTGCGGGCGCGTGTTTCGTGCAGGGGAGCGCGCGGATCGTGCAGGAGTTCCCGCGGACGTCATTCGCATACTCGGTGGCTCAAGGGACCGACGCGAACCTGATGACACGCGGAGGCAGAGTTCCATGCGGACGTTCGTCTACACATCCCACCCCGCCCGGGTGGTCTTCGGTTCCGGCACGGTCGGCCGCCTCGGCGAGGAGGTCGAGCGGCTGGGCTGCTCCCGGGTGCTGCTGCTGTCCAGCGGGCCGCTCGCGGCAGCCGCCGGACACGTGCGCGAAGCGCTCGGCGGCCTCCTGGCCGCGGAGTTCGACGGCGCTGCCATGCACACCCCGGTGGAGGTGACCGAGCAGGCTCTGGAGGCGCTCAGGGACGCCGCTGTGGACGGCATCGTCGCCGTCGGGGGCGGCTCGACCACGGGCCTGTCGAAGGCGCTGGCGCTGCGCACAGGGCTGCCGCAGGTGATCCTGCCGACCACGTACGCCGGCTCCGAGGTGACCCCCGTCCTCGGCGAGACCCGGGACGGGCGCAAGGTCACCCGGTCGTCACCGGAGATCCTGCCCGAGACCGTCGTCTACGACGTCGACTTCACGCTCACCCTGCCGCTGTCCCTCACGGTCACGAGCGGCGTGAACGCGCTCGCCCACGCCGTCGAGGCCCTGTACTCCGCCGAGGCGAACCCGGTCACCGACAGCCAGGCCCTCGACGCGATCTCCCGCATCGCCCGGGCCCTGCCCCGCCTCGCCGAGGACCCGGCCGACGTGGAGGCACGGGCGGACCTGCTGCACGCGGCCTGGCTCGCCGGGACCTGTCTCGCCACGGTGGGGATGGGCCTGCACCACAAGCTGTGCCACACCCTCGGCGGCACCTTCGGTCTCCCGCACGCCGAGACGCACACGGTCGTCCTGCCGCACGCCATGGCCTACAACGCGCCGGCGGTGCCCGACGTGATGCGCCGTATCGCCGACGCCCTGGGCGTGCCCGACGCCCCCAGCGGCGTCCACGACCTGGTCACCTCCCTGGGCGCCCCCACCTCGCTGCGCGATCTCGGCATGCCCGGGTCCGGCCTGGCCCGCGCGGCGGAGCTGGCCACCTCGACGCCGTACCCGAACCCGCGTGAGCTGACCACCGACGGCATCGCGGAGCTGCTGGCCGGCGCCTGGCACGGACGCCGCCCCGAGGGTCCCCCGTCCACGGAGGCCAAGCTGGCCCGCCTCACCGAACAGGTCGTGGCCAGCTTCGCGCAGGCACCCGACCCGCGCGTCCGCACCCTGCTCGGCGACCTGGTCCGGCATCTGCACACCTTCGTCGCCACCAACGACGTCACCGACGCCGAATGGCAGTACGCCATCGACTTCCTCACCCGCACCGGAGAGATCTGCAGCCCGGCCCGGCAGGAGTTCGTGCTGCTGTCGGACACGCTCGGGGTCTCCAGCGCGGTGGATCTGCTCACCAACTCCCGTACTCCGCACACCACTCCGTCCGCGGTGCTCGGTCCCTTCTACGTGGAGGGCCCGCCGGACACCCCCCACGGCGGCGACATCTCCAAAGACCTGCCCGGCACCTCGCTCTGGGTCGACGTACGGATCACGGACACCGGCGGCGCGCCCGTCGAGGACGCGGTCGTGGACGTCTGGCAGTCCAACGAGGACGGTTTCTACGACGTCCAGCTCCCGGACCTGGAAGGACCGGTGCTGCGTGGGCGGCTGCGCACCGACGCCGAGGGGCGGATCACGTTCTGGTCCATCCTGCCCTCGGAGTACCCGATCCCCGGGGACGGGCCGGTCGGCCGGCTGCTCAAGGCGACCGGACGCCATCCCTTCCGGGCGCCGCACCTGCACTTCATGGTCGACGCGCCCGGCCACCGCCGGCTCGTCACCCAGCTGTTCGTGTCGGGCGGCGCCTACCTGGACAGCGACACCGTCTTCGGCGTCAAGGACGAACTCGTCGTCGACTTCGCGCCGCAGTCCGGCCCCACCCCCGACGGCCGCCGGGTCGACGGCGAGTGGCGCCGGCTCGACTACACCTTCCGTCTCGCCCCCCTGGCCGAATGACCGAGGAAGCGCCACCCATGACCCTCACCGATGCGCAACGCCCGTACGACACCGACGTCATCGTCGTCGGCAGCGGCCCCGCCGGCGGTTCCGCCGCGCTGCTGCTGGCCACCTACGGCGTCCGCACCCTGCTGGTGACGAAGTACGGCTGGCTGGCCAACACACCGCGGGCGCACATCACCAACCAGCGCACCATGGAGGTACTGCGCGACCTGGGGGTGGAGTCCGAGGCGCTGGCCGTCGGCAGCCCGTCCCACCTGATGGGCGACACGGTGCTGTGCACCGCGCTGACCGGGCACGAGATCGGCCGCATCCGCAGCTGGGGCACCGGGCCCGCGTCGGCCACCGAGTACGCCTCGAAGAGCCCCTGCGAGATGATCGACCTGCCGCAGACCTACCTGGAGCCGATCCTGGTGAACAACGCGGCGGCCCGGGGTGCCAAGGTCCGCTTCGACACCGAGTTCCTCAGCCTCACCCAGGACGAGGACGGGGTCACCGCGCTGCTGCGCGACCGGGTACGCGGCGACGAGTTCACCGTACGGGCCCGCTACCTGATCGGCGCGGACGGCGGACGAAGCACGATCGCCGAGCAGCTCGGCCTTCCCTTCGACGGCCGTATGGCCAAGGCCGGGAGCATGAACATCGTCTTCAAGGCCGACCTCACCCGCTACTGCGCCCACCGGCCGAGCGTCCTGTACTGGGTGCTGCAGCCCGGGGCGGAGACCGGCGGCATCGGCATGGGCCTGGTCCGCATGGTCCGTCCGTGGAACGAGTGGCTGCTGGTGTGGGGCTACGACATCGACCAGCCGCCGCCGGAGGTGGACGAGGAGGCGGCGCGGCGGATCGTGCGTGACCTGATCGGTGACCCCGACCTGCCGGTGGAGATCACGTCCACCTCTCTGTGGACGGTCAACCACGCTTACGCGTCGGCCTATTCGTCGGGGAGGGTGTTCTGCGCCGGCGACGCGGTGCACCGTCATCCGCCGTCCAACGGGCTCGGCTCCAACACCTCCGTCCAGGACTCGTACAACCTCGCCTGGAAGCTCGCGATGGTGATCCGCGGTGAGGCCGGCCCCGAGCTGCTCGACACCTACTCCGCCGAACGGGCCCCGGTCGGGCGGCAGATCGTCGAGCGGGCCAACCTCAGCCGCGACCAGTTCGGCCCGATCTTCGAGGTGCTGGGCATCGGCGGTGGCGGCGACCACGAGGCCATCGCCGAGGGCCTCACGGCGATCGGCGCGCCGACGCCCGAGGGGGCCAAGAAGCGCCGCCTGCTCGAAGAGGCGATCCAGCTGAAGAACTACGAGTTCAACGCGCACGGCGTCGAGATGAACCAGCGCTATCTCTCGTCCGCGGTGCTTCCCGACGACGCGCCCGCCGAAGTCTGGCCGCAGGACCGGGAGTTGGTGGCACGGCCCACCACCCGCCCCGGCGCGAAGCTGCCGCACGCGTGGCTCGTCGACGCCCGGGGAGAGCGTCTGTCCACGCTGGACGTGGTCGGCGGCGGCACCTTCACCGTGCTGACCGGTGTTTCGGGCGGCGTCTGGGACACGGCCGCGACGGCGTGCCGGGAGGATCTCGGCGTACCGCTGCGGGTGGTGCGCATCGGCGACGACAACCGCCGTGACGCGTACGGGGAATGGAGCCGGATCAGCGAGGTCTCCGAGGACGGCGTGTTGCTCGTGCGCCCGGACGGATACATCGCGTGGCGCCGTGCCACCGCCCCCGAGAGCGCGCGGTCGGCCCAGGACGAACTGCTCGGCGCACTGCGCCGGGTACTGGCCCGGTAGGAGAGACGGACCATGGACAAGGTGACGGCCACGGCCCGGGAGGCCCTGGCGGACGTGACCGACGGACGGTCGTTCGCCGTCGGCGGCTTCGGACTGAGCGGCGTCCCCGAGGTCCTCATCGGCGCCCTGTACGACAGCGGGGCGAGCGGTCTGACGGTCGTGTCGAACAACTGCGGCGTCGACGGCCGTGGTCTCGGCATCCTGCTGGCCGCGGGCCGCATCGCCCGGGTCACGGGCTCGTACATCGGCGAGAACAAGGAGTTCGCCCGCCAGTACCTCGCGGGCGAGCTGGAGGTCGAACTGACGCCGCAGGGCACGCTGGCCGAGCGGCTGCGGGCGGGCGGTGCGGGGATCCCGGCCTTCTACACCACGGCCGGGGTCGGCACGCAGGTCGCCGAGGGCGGACTGCCGTGGCGCTACGCCCCGGACGGCTCCGTGGCCGTGGCCTCGCCGCCGAAGGAGGTGCGGACCTTCGGCGGCGTGGACCACATCCTGGAGCACGCCATCACCACGGACTACGCCCTGGTCAGGGCGGCGCGCGGGGACCGCCACGGCAACCTCGTCTTCCACCGCGCGGCACGCAACTTCAACCCGCCGGCCGCCATGGCCGGGCGCGTCACGATCGCCGAGGTGGAGGAGCTGGTCGAGCCGGGCGTACTGGACCCCGACGAGATCCATCTGCCTGGGGTGTTCGTGCAGCGCGTGGTGGCGCTGACCCCCGAGCAGGCGGCCGACAAGGGAATCGAGAAGAGGACGGTGCGCGAGCGATGAGCTGGAGCCGGGACGAGATGGCGGCGCGCGCCGCGAGCGAGCTGAGGGACGGCGACTACGTCAACCTGGGCATCGGGCTGCCCACCCGGGTGGCCGACTTCCTGCCGCCGGGCGTCGATGTCGTCCTGCACTCGGAGAACGGGCTGCTCGGCGTCGGGCCGTACCCCTCGCCCGACGAGGTCGACGCCGACCTCATCAACGCGGGCAAGGAGACCGTGACCGTACGGCCGGGAGCGTCCTTCTTCGACTCCGCGCTCTCCTTCGGCATGATCCGCGGCGGCCACATCGACACCGCCATCCTGGGCGCGCTCCAGGTGTCGGTGCGCGGGGACCTCGCCAACTGGGCGGTCCCCGGACAAATGATCAAGGGGATGGGCGGTGCCATGGACCTGGTCCACGGCGCCGGACGGGTCGTCGTACTCATGGAGCACCTGACGAAGGCCGGCAACTCCAAGATCGTCCAGGAGTGCACGCTGCCGCTCACGGGCCGTGGCTGCGTGGACCGGATCATCACCGACCTGTGCGTCCTCGACGTCGCGCCCGGCGGACTGGAACTCGTCGAGACCGCGCCGGGCGTGACGGCCGACCAGATCGCCGTCCAGACACCCTTCCTCGTCCTTCCCGCCGGGAGCCACCGATGATCGAGCGACCGCGTGACGTGTACGTCGTCGACGCCGTCCGTACCCCCTTCGGCCGCTACGGCGGCGCCCTGGCCGGCGTACGACCGGACGACCTGGCCGCCGGCGTGCTGCGTGCCCTGGTCGAGCGCAGCCCCGGCCTGGACCCCGCGCGCATCGACGACGTCCTGCTCGGCAACGCCAACGGCGCCGGCGAGGACAACCGCGACGTGGCCCGCATGGCCGTGCTGCTCGCCGGGCTCCCGGTCACCGTGCCCGGCGCCACGGTCAACCGGCTGTGCGGATCCGGCATGGAGGCCGTCATCCAGGCCGCCCGCGCCGTCGCGCTCGGCGACGCGTCCATCGCGGTGGCGGGCGGTGTCGAGTCCATGAGCCGCGCGCCCTGGGTCCTGCCGAAGCCGGAGCGGGCCTTCCCGGCGAAGGACCAGCAGCTGTACTCGACGACACTCGGCTGGCGGATGGTGAACCCGCGGATGCCCGCGGAATGGACGATCCCGCTAGGCGAGAGCGCGGAGCTCGTCGGCGCCAAGTACGCCGTCACCCGCGCCGCACAGGACGCGTTCGCGCTGGCCAGTCACCGCAACGCCGCCCGCGCCTGGGAGGAGGGCAGGTACGCCGGAGAGATCGTCCCCGTCGAGGGGGTGGACCTGCCCCGCGACGAGGGCATCCGGGACAACACCTCCCTGGAGGCCCTGGCACGGCTGAAGCCGGCGTTCACCGCGGACGGCACGGTCACGGCCGGCAACGCCTCGCCGCTCAACGACGGAGCCGCCGCGCTGCTGCTCGCCGACGAGGACGGGCTCGCGGCGATCGGGCGCGAGCCTCTGGCCCGGGTCCGGGCGGCCGCGGTGACGGGCATCGAGCCGCAGTACTTCGGACTCGGCCCGGTCGACGCCATCCGCAAGGTGCTCGCCAAGGCGGCGGTCTCCCCCGGCGATCTGCACACGATCGAGCTGAACGAGGCCTACGCGGCCCAGGCGCTGGCCTGCCTGGACGCGCTGCCGGAGCTCGACCCCGAGGTGGTCAACCCGCGTGGCGGCGCCATCGCCATCGGCCACCCCCTGGGTGCGTCGGGCGCCCGCATCACCGGAGCGGTCGCCCACCAGCTGGCCGCCGCGGGCACCGGCACGGGCCTGGCGGCGCTGTGCATCGGGGTGGGCCAGGGTCTGGCGCTGGTACTGGAGCGCTGAGGACTGCCGTGCGGGCTCCTCGGCCGGACCACCGGGCGGAAGGCCGAAAGGACTCGGCGGCCGGACCGCGCGGGAGGCCGTGAAGGGTCTCTTCAGCCGGAGCGGCGCAGCGCGGCCGGGGTGGTGCCCAGCCGGGCACGCATCACCCGGGTGAGATGTTCCTGGTGGGAGAATCCGCAGGTGACGGCCACCTCGGCGATGGGGGCGGAGCCGGTGCGCAGCAGCCGGCACGCGGCGTCCAGTCGCAGCCTGAGCAGGAACTGGTGGGGCGACTGGCCGGTGCTGGCCCGGAACCTCCGCGTGAACTGGCTCGGGCTCAGCGAGGCCGAGGCGGCTAGGTCCGCGATCGGCAGCGGTTCGGCGAGGCGCTGGTCCATGAGGTCACGGACGGCGGCGAGCTGCCGGTCGGACAGCCCGGACCGGTCGGGCGCGGGTGCCGCGGCGTGGACCCCGTGGCGGCGTACGAGCTGCGCGGCGAGCATCCCGGTCAGCTGGTCGGAGTACGTGCGGGCCGACGGCTCCCAGGAGCGGACCGTGCTCTCCAGCGCGAGAACGAGCTGCTCGGCGAGGGGATCGCTGGCGCCGAGTTCCTCGGTCAGCTGGACGGGCCGGCCACCGTTCGCCTCGCGGAGGGCGTCGTCCGTGAGGTAGGTGTGGATCGTGTCCAGCCGGCCGCCCAGCTCGACCGCGAGACTCCGGTCGGCCGGCTGCAGGAAGAGCCCACCTGCCGGGACCGTCCGCGACCGCCGGTCCGCGCCCTGCCCCCGTCGTACCGTGACGGGGCCGCTGAGGTGCAGGATCAGCAGGTGGGTAGGGGCCGGATCGAACGCCGCGCGGTAGGGCTGCTCCACCTGTGCGGAGAGATACAGCCGGTCCCATCCGAGCCCTGAGCTGCTGTGTCGCGTCCGGACGCCGGGTTGCCGCAGGATACCGACCGTGTCGGCCAGGCCGAGTTCCGACATGTGCACCTCCTCACGGCGGCCATTTGATTGAATAGTAAAGTAGACCTCGGTCATCGAGAAGTGCCCGGATCACGCGGGTGAGACACAGCACCCATGTCGTGATGCGCCCCGTGCCCGCGCCCGTCGTCCGCGCCGTCCCGTGGATTCACCTCTCCGGCCGGCGAGCCCCCGGCCCGGGCTCGGTGACCGCCGCCGCGGCGGCGGCCGATGCACCGCCTCGGGAGGGCAGGGCGAGGCGGTCCGTGGACGGTCCTGCCCGCGACGGTCCAAGCGTCCGGGGAGACGATCACCAGCGGGACCGGCGTGCGGCCGGGCCCCCGGCTGCCCTGCCGGGCGTCGCCGGGCGGCCGGGACGGGATGCGGCCGACTCAGCCGTCCCACGTCCAGTCGGCGACCTCGGGCAGGTCCATGCCGTGCTCCCTGATCCACAAGTGGTGGCGCTGCCGGGCGTCCGCCATCTGCTGGCGTACGGCCGCCGCGCGGACCGCGAGACCCGGAACGCGGTCGACGACGTCGATCACGAGGCGGTAGCGGTCGAGGTCGTTGCGGACCACCATGTCGAAGGGCGTGGTCGTGGTGCCGATCTCCTTGTAGCCGCGCACGTGCAGGTTGCGGTGTCCGGTGCGGCGGTAGGCCAGGCGGTGGATCAGCCAAGGGTAGCCGTGGTAGGCGAAGATGACCGGCTTGTCGGCGGTGAAGAGGCCGTCGTACTCGAAGTCGCTCATCCCGTGCGGGTGTTCCTCGCCCGGCAGCAGCCGGGCGATGTCGACGACGTTGACCACGCGCACGGCCAGCTCGGGCAGGTGCCGGCGCAGCAGCTGGGCGGCGGCCAGCACCTCCTGGGTGGGTACGTCGCCGGCGCAGGCCAGCACCACGTCGGGTTCGCGCGTGCCGTCCTCGGTGCCGGCCCACTCCCAGATCCCCGCGCCTCGTGCGCAGTGCACCTTCGCCTCGTCCATCGACAGCCAGTCGAAGCAGGGTTGCTTGCCGGCCACGATCACGTTGACGTAGTCGCGGCTGCTCAGCGCGTGGTCGGCCACCGACAGCAGGGTGTTGGCGTCCGGCGGGAAGTAGACCCGTACCGCCTCGGGGCTCTTGTTGAGGATGTGGTCGACGAACCCGGGATCCTGGTGGGAGAAGCCGTTGTGGTCCTGCCGCCATACGTGCGAGGTGAGCAGGTAGTTGAAGGAGGCGATGGGGGCGCGCCAGGGCAGGCGGCGGGTGGTGCGCAGCCACTTGATGTGCTGGTTGACCATCGAGTCGACGATGTGCACGAACGCCTCGTAGCAGGAGAAGAGGCCGTGCCGTCCGGTGAGGAGGTAGCCCTCCAGCCAGCCCTGACAGGTGTGTTCGGAGAGGATCTCCATCACGCGGCCGTGCCGGTCGAGGTGTTCGTCCACGTCGAGCATGCCGGCCTGCCAGGCCTTGCCGCTGGCCGCGTAGACGGCCTGGAGCCGGTTGGAGGCGGTCTCGTCGGGGCCGACCAGGCGGAAGTCACGACGGTCGGCGGTGGCCGCCATGACGTCCTGGAGCATGTCGCCGAGGACGCGGGTCGGCTCGTGCAGGGTGGCGCCCGGCTTGTCCACCTCGACGGCGTAGCGTTCCAGTGGGGGCAGGGGCAGTTCGCGCAGCAGGAGCCCGCCGTTGGCGTGTGGATTCGCGCCCAGACGGCGGGTGCCGTCCGGAATGCAGGCCAGCACCTCGGCGCGCGGGACCCCGTGCTCGTCGAACAGTTCCTCCGGCCGGTACGAGCGCAGCCACTGCTCCAGCTGCCGCAAGTGCTCCGGGTTGTCCCGGACAGCGGCGAGCGGAACCTGGTGGGAGCGCCAAGTGCCCTCCACCGGCAGGCCGTCGACCTCCACCGGGCCCGTCCACCCCTTCGGAGTGCGCAGCACGAGGACCGGCCAGCGGGGCCGCTCGGCGCCCCCGTTCTCACGGGCGGTGCGCTGGATCGCGGCGATGCGGTCCAGCGCGGTGTCCAGGGCCTGCGCCATCGCCCGGTGCACGACCACCGGATCCTCGCCGGTGACATAGAGGGGGTCGTGCCCGTAGCCGCGCAGGAGCTCGTCGAGTTCCGTCTCGGGCATCCGGGCCAGCACCGTCGGATTGGCGATCTTGTAGCCGTTGAGGTGCAGGATCGGCAGCACAGCGCCGTCGTGGACCGGGTCGAGGAACTTGTTGGAGTGCCAGGAGGCGGCCAGCGGACCGGTCTCCGCCTCGCCGTCGCCGATCACACAGGCGACCAGCAGACCGGGGTTGTCCAGTGCCGCGCCGTAGGCGTGGGAGAGCGAGTAGCCGAGTTCGCCGCCCTCGTGGATCGAGCCCGGCGTCTCGGGCGCGACGTGGCTGGGTACGCCGCCGGGGAAGGAGAACTGCCTGAAGAGCCTCGCCATACCGGCCGCGTCGCGCGTGATGTCCGGGTAGGTCCGGGTGTACGAGCCCTCCAGCCAGGAGTTGGCGAGCACGGCGGGCCCGCCGTGGCCCGGGCCCCAGATGCACAGGGCGTCCAGGTCGCGGGCCTTGATGACGCGGTTGAGGTGGGTGTGCACCAGGTTCAGGCCGGGAGAGGTGCCCCAGTGGCCCAGGAGCCGGGGCTTCACGTGCTCGGGGCGGAGCGGTTCGGTCAGCAGGGGGTTGGCCATGAGGTAGATCTGGCCGACGGCGAGATAGTTCGCGGCGCGCCAGTGGGCATCCAGCGACCTCAGCTCGTCCTCCGCCGGCTGAGTGGGCGCCTGCTGCGTGTCGACGGACATCCGGGTTCCCTTCCGAGTCGGGGCAGCGGCCGGTACGTCGTACGCGCCGGTCTCTGTACGCCCCACCCTCCGCCGACCCGCCGGGTACCCGACAGGGCCGTTCGGGCCACACCCGCCGGGGGCCATCCGAACGGAGCAATGCACTGCCTCACCGGTTGAGGAGCGCCGGCCGGCGGCAACCGACACACCCGGGGGCCCGCCGAGCAGTCTCCCAGCGACGAACGGGGTACCGCGGCGCCCCCCGCCCCGCCGAACCCCGCGGGGCGGGCGGTCCTCCTCTGGTCCGCCCGGAAGATCCACGCACAACTGCCTGTGTGTGTTTCCGCGCGTCTGCGGAGAGGTCTCCTTCGCCGTCGTGCTCGGTGCGCTCGTCGTCGCCGTTCGGCGAAGGCGCCAACAGGCCGAGCAGGTACCGCAGTTCGGTCATCGGGCCGGGTGCGCGCCCAGGAGCGGGCCTCGCAGGCCGGCGCCGACCGGGTTCCGGAGACCACGGCCACCGGCTTCCGCCTGTCACGTCCGCCGGATCTCACGGTACTTCCCTCGCGCCCACCTCGTCCGCCCGTTCGCCGGGCGGAGGGGCCGTCCGGGTGAAAACCTCCGGCCGAGGTGAGCGGGCCGAAAGTGTCCGTTAGATTCCTTTATGCGTCGGCGACGACTCCTCCCCGGCGGCCCCTGCCGAGCGCAGTGACCAGCCCCTGCCGCACTCTCCCTCCCGCCACGGCGGCACGGTCCCCTCAGGCCCGAGCGCCGCCGGCACGTGAAACGCGGGGTCCTGCGCCGGCACATGACCACAAGGAGTGAACATGGGTATAAGACCCAGTCTGACCCCCGCGTTCGTGGCGGCGCTCGTGTGCGCGTCGATCGCCGCCTGCGTGACGCCCTGGACGCAGGAAGCCGCGGTCTCCGTGGGTGCCGTGCCGAGCTCCTCGGCGGCGTCGAGCGCCGGCCCCTCCGTGCCGGGAGCACCGGTCCAGCCTCCGGCGCTGCCCGGGGCGCAACGGATCTCGGGGAACGACCGGGTGTACACCGCCGACCAGGCCTCCAACACGATCAGTGTCATCAACCCGGCGACGAATTCGGTGCTGGGCACGATCGCCCTGGGCAAGCCGCGGTTGAGCCCCAGCGCGGACGTGCTGGGGGCCATGTACGACGGGCAGATCGACGTGCACGGCCTGGGCTTCTCCCGGGACGGGAAGTGGCTCGACGTGATCGACGTGACCACCAACGCCGTCCATGTCATTGACACCGCAACCAACAAAGTAGTGCGCACCATGTACGTCGGCCGGGCGCCGCACGAGGGATTCTTCTCGCCGGACGGCACGCGGCTGTGGGTGGCGGTGCGCGGCCAGGACTACATCTCGGTGCTCGACTGGCGGGCCGGCAGGGAGGTCGACCGGATCTACAGCGAAGACGGGCCGTCGAAGGTGGTCTTCAGCCCCGACGGCACACTCGCCTACGTCAACCACCTGCGCGCCTCGAGGCTGGACATGATCGATGTGGCCTCGCGCCGGATCATCAAGCGCCTGCCGGTCCCCGAACAGGCGGGTGGGTCCTCCGACGAGGCCATCTCACCCGACGGCCGGGACATCTGGCTGGGCATGCCCACCAACGGCCGGACCACCGCGGTGGTCAATGCCCGCACCTTGCGTGTGGAGGCGGTGCTGAACACGGGACCGCGCACCAACCACCCCAACTTCGTCACCGTCGGCGGCGTCGACTACGCCTACCAGACGGTGGGCGGACTGAACGAGACCCTGGTGTACCGCCGATCGAGAACCGGGGCGCCGCCCACGCTGGTGAAGACCATTCACAACAACGGTCACGGTTCCCACGGCATCTGGCCGAGCCCCGACAACACCAGGATCTACGTCGCCCTGCAGAACTCCGACGCGGTCGACGTCATCGACACACACACGATGTCGGTGATCAAAACTCTGCACGTCGGCCAGTCGCCCATGGCGCTCGTGTACGTGGCCCGCAGCACTCCGGCCACCACCACGAACAACCTGGGCCGGCAAGGTCTGGACATGCGCACGCAGAACCTCACCCTGCGCGTCCCTGCCGGCTCCGGCCGGGGCACGGCCCTGGTCCGGGCCCTCCCGGGCATCGACGAAGTCACCATAGGCGCCACCGGGTTGCCGCCGAACCACCGGTTCACCGCCTACGCCGGCAACGGCTCCCGCACGACGGCGCTGATGTCCATGATGAGCAACCAGCTCGGCAACATCGACGAAGCCCTGTCCTACTCGTACTTCTTCGCCAACCACTACACCTCCGTCACCCTCAAGCCGGGAACCCCGCCCGGCGAGCGGCAGCCGGAACCGGCGGCCTCCCAGCAATGACGGACCAAGGGGGCGAGGAGGCGGCCGCAGGACGGTTCCCCGCGTGACATCCGGTGGGCCCCGCCCGTTGCGGGCGGGCCCCCTGGTGTGCGGAATCCCCCCGTCAGCGAGTCCGGCGTGCGTAGGGTGACACGCATGAAGGCACTTTTGTTGTCCGGTGGCTCAGGTACCCGTTTGCGCCCCATCACGCATACGTCGGCGAAGCAACTCGTACCGGTCGCGAACAAACCGGTGCTGTTCTACGGTCTGGAGGCGATCGCCGAGGCGGGCATCACCGACGTCGGGATCGTCGTCGGGGACACCGCCGGGGAGATCCGCGAGGCGGTCGGTGACGGTTCCGCGTTCGGCGTCGAGGTCACCTACATCCCGCAGGCGGCGCCGCTGGGGCTCGCTCACGCGGTACTGATCGCCCGTGAGTTCCTCGGCGAGGACGACTTCGTGATGTACCTCGGCGACAACTTCGTCGTCGGCGGCATCACCGATCTCGTGGACGCCTTCCGCACCGAGCGGCCGGCGGCGCAGATCCTGTTGACGAAGGTGCCGAACCCGACCGCGTTCGGCGTGGCCGAACTGGACGCGGCGGGCCAGGTGATCGGCCTGGAGGAGAAGCCGAAGCAGCCCAAGAGCGAGCTGGCGCTGGTGGGCGTGTACATGTTCTCCCCGGCGATCCATGAGGCCGTACGCTCCATTCGGCCGTCCTGGCGTGGCGAGCTGGAGATCACGCACGCCATCCAGTGGCTGATCGACGCCGGATGCGACGTGCGCAGCACGACGATCTCCGGGTACTGGAAGGACACCGGGAACGTCACCGACATGCTCGAGGTCAACCGCTCGGTGCTGGAGACCCTGGAACACCGGATCGACGGGACGGTCGACGACGAGAGCGAGATCATCGGCCGGGTCCGGATCGAGGCCGGGGCGAAGGTGACCGGCAGCCGGATCGTGGGCCCGGTGGCCGTGGGCGCGAACACCGTGATCAGCGACTCCTACGTCGGCCCCTTCACCTCGATATCCGACGGCTGCCGGATCGAGGACAGCGAGATCGAGTACTCGATCGTGCTGCGTGACTCCTCGGTGAGCGGCGTCCGTCGGGTGGAGGCCTCGCTCATCGGCCGCAGCGTCGAGGTCACTCCCGCGGCCCGCAAGCCCGCCGCCCACCGTTTCGTCCTCGGCGACCACAGCAAGGTGCAGATCTCGTCATGACGACCAGAATCCTGGTGACCGGCGGTGCCGGTTTCATCGGCTCGCACTACGTCCGTACGCTGCTCGGTCCGGTCGGCCCGGGCGGTGTGGCGGTCACGGTGCTGGACAAGCTGACCTACGCGGCCAGCCCGGCCAATCTCGACGCGGTCCGCGATCACCCCGGATTCGCCTTCGTCAAGGGCGACATCTGCGACGCCGAGCTGGTCGACGAGCTCCTCGCCGAGCACGACGAGGTCGTCCATTTCGCCGCCGAGTCGCACGTGGACCGCTCCATCCGGGGCGCCGGCGAGTTCGTCCGGACCAACGTCCTGGGCACCCAGACCCTGCTGGACGCGGCGCTGCGCCACCGAAGACCGAGGACCTTCGTGCACATCTCCACGGACGAGGTGTACGGCTCCATCGACTCCGGTTCCTGGCCGGAGACGGACCCCCTGAGCCCCAACTCCCCCTACGCGGCCTCCAAGGCGTCCAGTGACCTGATCGCCCTCGCCCACCACCGCACCCACGGCCTCGACGTGCGCGTGACCCGCTGCTCCAACAACTACGGACACCACCAGTTCCCCGAGAAGGTCATCCCCCTTTTCATCACGAACCTGCTGGACGGCAAGAAGGTCCCGTTGTACGGCGACGGCGGAAACGTCCGGGACTGGCTCCACATCGACGACCACGTCCAGGCGATCGAGCTCGTACGTACCGGGGGGCGCCCCGGTGAGGTCTACAACATCGGCGGCGGCACCGAGCTGTCGAACAGGGAGCTGACCGCTCTGCTGCTGGACGCCTGCGGCGCCGACTGGGACGCCAGTGTCGAGTACGTCGCCGACCGCAAGGGCCACGACCGCCGCTACTCGGTGGATTGCGGCAAGTTGCGTACGGAGCTGGGCTACGAGCCCCGCAAGGACTTCGCCGTCGGCCTTGCGGAGACGGTCACCTGGTACCGCGAGAACCGCGCCTGGTGGGAGCCGCTCAAGGAGCGCGCGGCGCTGTGACCACCACGTGGCTGATCACCGGCGCGGCCGGAATGCTCGGGCAGGAACTTCTGGCGCGGCTTCACCGGGACGGCGAGGACGCCGTCGGCCTGGCCCGTGGCAGTCTCGACATCACGGACGCCGACACCGTGCACGGCGCGGTCGACGCACTCCGTCCCCGGATCGTGGTCAACTGCGCCGCCTGGACGGCCGTCGACGACGCTGAGGCACGCGAGGCGGACGCCCTGCGGGTCAACGGCGACGGGCCCCGGCACCTCGCCGAGGCGTGCGCGAAGACCGGTGCCCGGCTGGTCCAGATCTCGACGGACTACGTGTTCGCGGGCGACGGGACCAGCCCCTACGCCGAGGACGCCCCGACGGCACCGCGCAGCGCGTACGGCCGTACCAAACTGGTGGGGGAACGGGCCGTGCTGGACGCGCTCCCCGCCGCGGGGTACGTCGTGCGCACGGCCTGGCTGTACGGGGCGGGGGGCGGGAACTTCGTCGACACGATGATCGGGCTCGAGTCGGCCAGGGACACCGTCGACGTCGTCGACGACCAGCGCGGACAGCCCACCTGGACGGTGGACCTGGCGGACCGGCTGGTACGGCTCGGGCGGGCCGCCCTCGCCGGTGGCGCGCCCGCCGGGATCTACCACGGCACCAGCGGCGGGGACACGACCTGGTTCGGCCTCGCCCGGGAGGTCTTCCGGCTGCTCGGCGCGGACCCCGGACGCGTCCGGCCGACCACCAGCGCCTCCTTCGCCCGGCCCGCTCCCCGCCCCGCGTACGGCGTTCTGGGACACACCGGCTGGCGCCGGGCAGGGATCGAACCGATCCGTCCCTGGCGCGAGGCCCTGCACGAGGCGCTTCCGGCCCTGCTCGACGAGAAGAAAGGTTCAGCCAGGTGAGCTTCAGGATTCAGCCGACCGCCCAGGTCGACGAGACGGCCACGGTCGGCGACGGAACGACGGTCTGGGACCTGGCGCAGATACGGGAGGACGCCCGGCTGGGCCGCGGGTGCATCGTGGGCCGGGGAGCGTATGTCGGCCCGGGCGTGCGGATCGGCGACAACGTGAAGCTCCAGAATCACGCGCTGGTCTACGAACCCGCGGTGCTCGGTGACGGCGTGTTCGTCGGTCCGGCGGCGGTGCTCACCAACGACCACTCCCCGCGTTCGGTGGACCCGCGGGGCCGGCTCAAGCGCGGCGGAGACTGGGAGGCCGTGGCGGTGGTGGTGGCCGAGGGGGCCTCGCTGGGGGCCCGTTCGGTGTGCGTGGCACCGGTACGCATCGGCCGTTGGGCCCTGATCGCGGCGGGCGCCGTGGTGACCCGGGACGTGCCGGACTTCGCCCTCGTGGCGGGCGTTCCGGCGCGCCGGACCGGCTGGGTCGGCAGGGCCGGCGTTCGCCTGGTCGAACGGGAAGGCGAGCCGGGCGGATGGAAGTGCCCCGAGACAGGCGCGCTCTACGACGAGAAGGACGGCGGACTCGTCGAACGCGCGTGACTCCGGTTTCCCGCAAAACGCAAATGCTCGAACATCTACCGGCATAACATGTGTGCGAACTGTGCTGACCGAGCACAATGAGCACACGAACCAGTAGTGCCCAGGGGGGGTTACCGGTGGGGACAGCTGTGCCTGAAGCGAGGAGTGGCAGCCGCTCCGACGTCTGACGCCGGCCTCGCCTTTACGCCGCCCGGCCGTCCGGCCGCGGCGAACACAAGCCTGCGCACATGAGGACCCACAGGGGGGTCGGTGTGTCCGAACGATGACCAACACACGTCTGACGGCGCTCGGGCGTGTGGAGCCGCCGCTGCTCGCCCTCGCCCAACGACTGCTCGCTGTCGCCGAGTCGGGACTTCCGTCGATGCTGCTCCCCGGCGGTGAGGCCTTCGCCTTCACCATGGCGGGACGGCAGGCGCCCGATGGTTCCTGGGCCCTGGAGCGCCGCGGGACGAGCACCCGGTACGCGGCCATCACCGCGCTGGGGGTCCGTTTCCTGCCCGAGGAACGCCAGCGGGCGGTGCTCGGCGGGCGTACCGCCCAGGAGTTCACGGGCCTGCTGATCGAGTCGCTGCCCGCGGTGACGAACCTCGGTGACGCCGCGCTCATCGCCTGGGCCGCCGCCGAGACCGGGCACCCCAAACTGTCCGACGCCGTCGCGCGGGTGGACGCCCTGGACGAGGACGGCCGGCCGCAGTACACCGTCGAGGCGGCGTGGGTGCTGTCCGCTCTCGCGGCGGCGCGCGACACGATCGATGTGGAGAGACGTTTCACCGAAGCTCGCGACCGACTGCTGCGGGCCCGGATCGGGGCCAGCCCGCTGTTCCCGCACGCGACCGGGCCCGGCCTGCTGCCCTGGTACCGGGCGCACGTGAGCTGCTTCGCCGACCAGACGTACCCGCTCCAGGCGCTGGCGCGCGCCCACGCAAGCGGGGACGGGGACGGCGATCCCGAGGCGCTGGCCGCGGCCGAGGCGTGCGCGGCGCGCATCTGTGAGCTGCAGGGCGACGGCGGGCAGTGGTGGTGGCACTACGACGCCCGAACCGGCGGTGTCGTGGAGGGCTACCCGGTCTACAGCGTCCACCAGCACGCGATGGCACCGACCGCCCTGTTCGATCTCACCGACGCCGGGGGCACCGACTTCGGCGCGTCGATCCGCAAGGGTCTGCGCTGGATGACGGACGTGCCCGAGCTGGCCGAACGCCCCGAGACCCGGCAGCCGTTGATCCTCGACGAGCTCGGCGCCACCTGGCGCAAGGTCTACCGGGGCGATCCGAGGAAGGCCGTACGCGCCGCCCGGGGACTGGGCACCCGGGTCGCTCCGAACCTGCGGCTGAAGTCCCTGGACCGGGTGTACCGCCCGGTGTCCGTGGACCGCGAATGCCGGCCGTACGAATTCGGCTGGATGCTCTACGCCTGGCAGGGGGGCCGGATATGAGCGAGCGCCGGACCCTGTTCGGGGTCGAGCTGGACCCGCTGACCATGGACGAGACCGTGCAGCGCTGCCTGGACGCGGTGCGGGAGGGCAGACAGCTCGAGATCGGGGTGGTCAACGCCGCGAAGCTGGTGAACATGCGGCGGGACGAACGGCTCGCCCGGGCCGTGGCCGGCTGCGATCTGGTCCTCGCCGACGGACAGGCCGTCGTCTGGGCCGGCCGGGTGTTACGCGCGCCGCTGCCGGAGCGTGTGGCCGGTATCGACCTGTTCCTGCGGCTGCTGGCCGAGGCCGAATCGGCAGGCGTGCCGGTGTACTTCCTCGGCGCCCGGCAGGAGGTCCTGGAGCAGATGCTGTGCCGGGTGGCCGACCGCTTCCCCGGCCTGAAGGTGGCCGGCAGCCGCAACGGCTACTTCGACGACTTCCAGCAGGAGGCCGTCGCGGACGCGATCGCCCGCAGCGGCGCCCGGATGCTGTTCCTCGGCATGACCTCGCCGAAGAAGGAGATCTTCACCGCCGCCTACGGCGCGCGCACCGGCGCCCGCGTCGTGCACGGCGTCGGTGGCTCCTTCGACATCCTCGCCGGGGTCACCAAGCGGGCCCCTGGATCCTGGCAGCGGTGGGGACTCGAGTGGCTCTACCGCGCCCTGCAGGAGCCGCGCCGCCTCGGCAGGCGCTACCTCACCACCAATGTCGCATTCCTCCTCATGACGGCACGGGAGTTCATCCGGCTCACCCCGTCACCCGCTTCCGCGAACAGGAGTCACTGATGCGCGTCGTCGTGGTTGGACAGGGTTACGTCGGCCTGCCGCTGGCCATCCGGGCCGCCGAGGTCGGCCACGAGGTGATCGGCTACGACGTCGACTCCCGGCGGGTGAAGAGCCTCGCCTCCGGTGAGTCCTTCGTCGAGGACGTCTCCTCCGAGCGGATCCGCGCGGCCCTGGACGCCGGCACCTACCGCCCGAGCGAATCGGCGCGGGACTGCGGCGGTTTCGACGTCGCCGTCGTGACCGTCCCGACCCCGCTGCACGAGGGCACTCCCGACCTGCGCTACATCAAGGAATCGGCGGTCACCCTCGCCCGCTATCTGCGTCCCGGAGCCACGGTCGTCCTGGAGTCGACCACCTACCCCGGTACCACCCAGGAACTGTTCGCCCCGATCCTGGAGGACGGCTCGGGCCTGACCGCCGGCACCGACTTCCACCTCGGCTACAGTCCCGAGCGGATCGACCCGGGAAACACCGTGTGGGGCTTCAAGGAGACCCCCAAGGTCGTGTCCGGCGTCGACGCCGCGTCACTCAAGGCCGTTCAGGACTTCTACGGGCAACTCGTCGACACCACCGTGCCGGTGAGCTCGCCCAAGGAGGCCGAACTCGCCAAACTGCTGGAGAACACCTTCCGTCACGTGAACATCGCGCTGGTCAACGAGATCGCGATGTTCGCCCATCATCTGGACATCGACGTCTGGCAGGCCATCGACGCCGCCTCCAGCAAGCCGTTCGGCTTCATGAAGTTCACGCCCGGACCGGGCGTGGGCGGCCACTGCCTGCCGATCGACCCCTCGTACCTGTCCTGGCGGGTGCAGCGCGAACTCGGCCAGAGCTTCCGCTTCGTGGAACTGGCCAACGACATCAACAGCCACATGCCCGAGTACGTGGCACGCCGCATCAGCGACCTGTTCAACCGAAGACGCCGGTCCGTGAACGGCTCGCGCATCCTGCTGCTCGGCCTGGCGTACAAGAAGAACACCGGCGACGCACGCGAGTCGCCCGCCCTGCGCATCTCCCAACTCCTTCTCGACATGGGGGCCCACGTCAAGGCGGCGGACCCGCACGTCGTCGAGAGCCTTCCCGTGGACGCCCGGCTGGTGCGGGTCGAGCTGACGCCGAAAGAGCTGGCGGACGCCGATGTGGTGGTGCTGCTGACCGACCACGACGGCTTCGACTACGAACTCGTCGCCGAGCACGCCCCGTTCGTCCTCGACTGCCGTCGACGGCTGCCGTCCGGACCCACGATCGAGGTGCTCTGAGCCATGCCGCGCATCGTCTGCGTCGCCGGGGCGCGCCCCAACTACATGAAGATCAAACCGGTGATGGACGCCCTGGAACGCCGGGGCGCCGAAGTGGTCCTCGTGCACACCGGCCAGCACTACGACCCGGCCATGAACGACGTGTTCTTCGCCGACCTCGGCATCCGGCCGCCCGACCGCTTCCTCGGCGTCGGCTCCGGCAGCCACGCCGAGCAGACCGGACGCGTGATGACCGCGTTCGAACCGCTCCTCGACGAGGTCCGGCCGGACCTCGTCGTCGTGGTCGGCGACATCAACTCCACCCTGGCCTGCGCCCTGGTGACGGCCAAGGCCGGACCGTTGCTGGCCCATGTCGAGGCCGGCCTGCGCAGCCGCGACTGGAGCATGCCGGAGGAGGTCAACCGCGTCGTCACCGACCGCGTCAGCGACTACCTGCTGGCCCCCTCGCCCGACGCCGCCGAGAACCTGCGCTCGGAAGGGTACCGGGACGACCAGATCCACCTCGTCGGCAACGTCATGATCGACACACTGCTGGCCAACCTGGAACGGGCCAGGGCCTCGGACGTCCTCGCCCGACACGCCCTGGCCGGGGGCGAGTACGGGCTGGTCACCCTGCACCGGCCCGCCAACGTGGACGACCCGGAGGTCCTCGCCGGGCTCCTCAAGGCCCTGGGCGAGATCGCCGGCCGCTGCCCGCTCCTGCTGCCCGTGCACCCGCGGGCGGCCGAACGGCTGGCCGAGATCGGTGTCCCCGCGGGTATCCGGCTGGTGCCGCCCGCCGGATACCTGGACTTCATCGCCCTGCAGGACTCCGCCCGCCTCGTGCTGACCGATTCGGGCGGCATCCAGGAGGAGACCACCGCGCTGGGCGTCCCGTGCGTGACCCTGCGCGACAACACCGAGCGGCCCATCACCGTGGAGCAGGGCACCAATGTGCTGGCCGGCCGGGATCCGGCCCGGATCGTGTCCGTCGTGAACCGGGTGCTGGACGATCCGCCCGCACGGCGCCGGCCGGACCTGTGGGACGGCCGTGCGAGCGACCGCATCGCGGAGGTGCTGCTGCGGGGAGGCACCGCGCGCACCCGGCCGAGGCCCACCGACCGAACGTCCCCCATATGATCCGCTCGTCCTATGCTCGTCGAACGTCAGGTCGCTAGGGGGGACCACCATGGATCTCGCGGAGATCGTCCGGGTCATGCGCAGGCGCTGGTACGTGCTGCTGCCCGGACTACTGCTGACCGCCGCCGTGACGGCGGCCGTCGCCCTGGTGGTTCCGGTCACCTACCAGTCACAGAGCACGGTGGTCCTGCTGAACTCCCAGAAGGCCACCCTGGCCTACGACGGGAACCCCTTCCTCAGCACCCAGACCTCGCTCACCGGCATGGCCGACAGCCTGGCCCGCAACCTCAACTCCGACGCGTCCGTCCGTGAGTTGAAGTCGCGCGGCCTCACCGGCACCTTCGAGGCCAAACTCGCCGACAACGCCCAGGGCCCGCTCATGTGGCTGACGGTGACCGGCACCGACAAGGCCGCCGTGCTGGCCTCGGACCGCATCCTGACCGCTTACGCCCAGGAACGGCTCGACCAGTTCCAGCGACAGCAGTCGGTCGCCCCGAAGGCCATGATCCGCATGACGACCATCGTGCCTCCGCAGGACCCGGCGGCGCAGACCAAGACCCGGCTCGAGTACCTGGTCATGGCCGGGTGCCTGGGCCTGGTGCTGAGCCTGGTCGCCGTCTTCTACGCGGAGGCGCGCCGCAGGTCGCGCGCACCGGTGCGACCGGACGAGCCGACGCAGCCGGTCACCGCCCCCGAGCCGGGGGCCGGGGAACCGGTCGCGGAACAGACGATGGCCCTCCGGCCGCCGCCCGCCTGGTCGCGGTCCGCCGAGAGCGGGCCCGCCACGGAGCCGAGGGCCACACGGGCCGCCATGGCCGTGGCGCCCGCCGCCGAGCCGCTCGACGAGGAGTCGACTCATGGACAGCGTTCGCACACCGGACAGCGAGACCGCTGAACCGAGCGACACCCCCGCTCCCGCCTCTCTCGGCCGGAAGGTCCGCAACGCGGCCCGCTGGAGCCTGATCAACACCGTGGTCATGCGCCTCGGCAACTTCGCCACCGGCATCCTGCTGGCGCGCTTCGCCCTCGGACCGGCTCAGTGGGGCGTCTACGGCATCGCCCAGACCGTGCTCCTGGTCCTGCTCTCCGCCAACGAACTCGGTGTCGGCCTGGCCGTCATCCGCTGGGACGGCGACCCCCGCCGCTTCGCACCGACCGTGCTCACCCTGAGCGCGGCGTCCAGCGGGCTGCTGTACGCCGCCCTGTTCGTCTCGGCACCGGCCGTCGCCGGGCTGCTCGGCTCGCCCGAGGCCTCGGGCGTGCTGCGGGTGATGTGCCTGTGCGTGGTGACGGACGGGGTGGCCCAGGTGCCCGCCGGCTTCCTGACCCGGGAGTTCGCCCAGGGCAGGCGCATGCTCATCGACGCGGCCAACTTCGTCCTCAGCACCGCTGTGACCCTGGTGCTGGCCTTCGCCGGCTGGGGCGCGATGAGCTTCGCCTGGGGCGCGGTCGCCGGCAACGTCGCCGCCCTCGTCGGCTGCGCCCTGGCCGCCCCCGGCACCCTGCGGTTCGGCTGGGATCCCGAACAGGCCCGCGCGCTACTGAAGTTCGGGCTACCCCTGGCCGGCGCGAGCCTGCTCGCCCTCGCCGTCGTCAACGTGGACACCATGGTCGTCGGCTCCTCGCTGGGCCAGGTCTCGCTCGGCTTCTACGTCCTGGCGTTCAACATGTCCGGCTGGCCGGTCCGCATCATCTCCGAGGCGGCCCGACGCGTCTCGTTCGCCGGCTTCTCCCGGCTCGCCGACTCCCCGCAGGCGCTGGCCCAGGGCTTCAGCCGCGCCCTGGGAGTACTGGTCGCCGGCACCGTCCCGCTGTGCGTGCTGCTCGGCGGACTCGCCGCCCCGGTGGTGCACCTCGTGTACGGCAGCCGGTGGCTGCCCGCCGCCACCGCGCTGCCCTGGCTGATGGCCCTCGGCCTGGTCCGCATCGGCTGTGAACTCGCCTACGACTGCCTCGTCGCCACCGAGCAGCGCCGTGCCCTCCTGCTCGTCCAGGGCCTCTGGGTCGTGGCCCTCGTCCCCGTGCTCCTCGTCGGCGCACGCCTGGGAGGCATCGTCGGCGTCTCCCAGGGCCATGTCCTGGTCGCCGCCGGTCTCGTCGTACCCGCCTTCCTCCACGCTCTCAACCGGGCCGGGATCGGTCTCGTCCCCATCGCCCGTGCCTGCGCCTGGCCCCTGCTCGGGGGAGTCGCGATGGCCCTGGTGCTTCTTGCCGCGAAGCGGCTCCTCGGCGAGAGCACCCCCGCGCTCTGCGCCGTCGCCGTCGCCGCCCTGGTCTGCTACGCGGTATGTGTCCTGCCCGGCCGCCGCATCCTGCTCGGCTCCCGCACCGTGGAGACCGCGTGACCGGGCTCCGCCGCCTGCTCGCCGTCCTGACGCTCGCGCTGGCCACCGCCTGCGCCGGCGGTACTCCCCCCTCCCCCGGTGCCGACGGCAAGGACACGGCCCGCCCCGGTGCCGGGGGCGAGGCCACGCCCCCCACCGGCCGCGCGGCACCCGGGGAAGCAGGTTTCCCCGACGCCCGCAGCACCGGCCCCCGTGTCCCCCTCACGCCGCACTCCACCGGCAACATGACCGTCAGGACCGACGGGACCGTCATCAAAGGGTGGGACATCACCGGCTCCCTCGACATCTACGCGAACCACGTGACCGTCGTCGACACCAGGATCACCTCCGCCAACTGGTGGGGCGTCAACCTGCGCCCCGGCTACAGCGGCCTGCGGATCCTCCACACCACCATCACCGCCGTCCCCGGCAAGGGCCCCGACAACGGCGGCGTGGACTACGCCGTCTCCAACATGGGCACCAGCTCCGTCGAGGTCGGCTGGTGCGACGTCTCCGTCTTCGGCAACGCCCTGTCGATGGGGCAGGGGCACATCCACGACAACTACGTCCACGACCTGGTCCCCTTCCGCAACGCCGGCGGCGAGTGGCAGCACACCGACGCGGTGATCAGCGGCGGCGGCGGCAAGGGCAAGTTGATCATCCGGCACAACAGCCTGCTCAACCCCGTCGCCGTCGACCGGGGGGCGTCCGCGAGCATCGGCCTGTTCGCCGACACCGGCCACGTCTCCGACACGGTCGTCGACGGCAACCTGCTGGCCGGTGGGGCGTACGCCCTGTACGGCGGTGGCGCCGGCGCCACCGGGATCACGGTGACGAACAACGTCTTCTCCACCCGGTACCACCGCAACGCCGGCGTCTACGGCGCCGTCACCGCCTGGAACCCCGGCGGCTCCGGCAACGTCTGGCGCGGCAACCGGTTCTCCGACGGCACCCCTGTCCGTCCCGAGCCGGCCGACTGAGGAAGAGGATCATGCGACGCGTCGTCCGCGCCCCCTGGGAACTGCTCAAACGCACCTTCGGCTGGCTCGTCCTCTTCGAGCTCCGCAACAAGGTCCTCCTCGCGCCCTCCGCGCTGCGGCTGCGCCGCTTCGAAGCCACGGAGGCCCGCCGCCTCGCGGCCGCGGCCGCCCCCCTTCCCGCCGCCCTCTTCGCCACGGTCATCGCCACCCACCGCCGCCCCCACGAACTGCGGGCGGCCGTCCGCTCGGCCCTGGCCCAGACCGTTCGGGACCAGATCGTGATCGTGGTCGACGACGGCGCCGGCCTGCCCGAACTCCCCGACGATCCGCGGCTGTTCGCCGTCTCGCTGGCACGCAACACGGGTGTGGCGGGCGTGGTGCGCAACGTCGGCATCCGCCTCACCCGCTCGCGGTATGTGGCGTTCCTGGACGACGACAACCTGTGGGAACCCGACCATCTGGAACGCGCGTTGGCGGTACTGCAGTCTCCCGGCGGGCCCGACGGCGTCTACACCGCGCTGCGCCGCGTCCTGCCGGACGGGACCGAGCGGGACATCCTGTCCGTGCCGTTCGACCGGCGCCGGGCCGCGCGGGAGTCCTTCCTGGACACCAACGCCTTCGTCGCCCGGCGCGACAGGTCGTTGCACTTCAGCCGGGTCAGGCGTACGCCGGAGGTGCTTCCGCGTGAGGACTGGGAGCTCGTCTACCGGTACGGCCGCAGCCACAGCGTGCGGCACCTGCCGTTCCCCACCGTGCGGTACCTGGTGAATCCCGGGAGTTTCTATACGACGTGGTCCGGCTGAGCCTGCTCGGCCCGGCCGTCACGGTCCCGGCGTGGCCCGAAGCGCGCCCGGCCTGAGCAGCGCGCCGGCCGCGGCACGGCTGGCCCTGCGGCCGAGGAGCGCCCGCGAGGCTTCGCGCAGGAACACGGCACCGCGGAAGCAGGCCGTGGCGGCGGCCCCGTGGCGTCGCCCGTACAGGCGTACGCGGTTGAGCGTGAGCAGGGTCCACAGCCGGGACGAGACCTGGGACTCGCCCCCCAGGTGGACGGCCTCGGCCGTCGGCTCCAGTCGCGTGGCGTGTCCCAGGTCCCGCGCCCGCAGGCAGTACTCGGTCTCCTCCGAGTAGAGGAAGAAGGACTCGTCCCACGATCCGCAGTCGGCCAGGCAACCCGCCGAGACGGCCATGAGCGCGCCGGTCGCCCAGTCCGCGCGCGTGGGCCGCCGGTACGCGGCGGGATCGGTGACGATTTCACTCAGGTGGGGGAAGCGCCCGGCCCTGCGGTTGCCGATGAGGGCCTCACCGAGCGCCCGGGACACGCTCGACTCGCGGCGCAGCGAGTAGTGGGGGGTGTCCCGGCCCTCTTCGTACAGGAGGGGGACGGTGATCCCCACTCCGTCGGCGAGCCCGTTGACGAGACGCCTGGCGCAGCCCTGGCGCATACGGGTGTCGGCATTGCAGATCAGCACGGCCTCGTATCCGCCGTCCCACGCGTCGGCGGCGCCCAGCGCCGCGTTGACGCCGGCGGCATACCCGGCGTTGCGGCCGGTCTGGACGAGCGTGGCCTCGGGGGCCAGCGCACGCAGCAGCTCGACGGTGTCGTCGGCGGAGTCGTTGTCGGCGACGAAGAGCCGCCAGTCGAGGCCGGCCATGCCGTGCGGAAGCGCGGCGAGGAACCCCGGGAGCACCGAAGCGCTGTTCCAGGTGACGACGATGACGGCGACGCGGCTCAACGGGTCTCCAGGAGTTCGGGAAGCCGGGCTTCGGAGGTGTTTCGGGCGGCGGGCACGGCGGCGGCCGCCTCGCGCCGGGCGAAGCCCAGGTAGCTGCTCCCCGCGCCCAGTATCAGGAAGAACATGCCGGCGAACATCGGGAAGCTCAGGGAGTCGAAGGTGGCGCTGATGACCAGGGCGACCGCCGACGAGGCGAAGAAGGCCTGCCCCAGTTCGCGGTCGGACTCGGTGCGGGCCAGCCGCCGTACTGCACCGCCGTGGTGGATGCCGGTGACGAACAGCACGAGCAGGGCGACGAACCCGAGCACGCCCATCTCGGCGAGGGTCAGCATGTACTGGTTGTCCGTGAAGAAGTACAGGTCGGGTGTGAACGTCCCGAAGCCCCGCCCGAACAGCGGATGCTCCTTCAGATAGGGCACGATCGCGCTGTACTTGACCGTGCGGGCCTGTGTGCTGCTGTCGGAGTTGGACAGAAACGAGGCGAACAGGCCGGTGATCGTGCCGATCAGCCCCGGAATGAGCACCTTGAAGACGGCCACGGAGGCCGTCATCACGCCGATCGCGGTCCAGCGCCGGGCCGGCTTCCAGCGCGGCACCATCACCAGGGCGACCAGCAGCAGGCCGATGATCGAGGTGCGTGACACCGTCAGGGGCAGCGCGCCGGCCATGAGCGCCACCGGTCCCCAGCGGCGCGGCACCGGCAGGTGACGCCGTACGGGATCCAGGGCCTGCTGGACGGCGAAGGGCAGCAGGATCGCCAGCATGCCGGCGAACTCCAGCGGCTGGGCCGTGGTGGCCCGGGGCCGGGTGAAGGCGCCGCGGTCCATGACGCTCACCTGGGCCACACTGGTCTGCAGGCCCGGGATGTGGAGGGAGTCGGCGATGTTGGTGGCCGCGAAGAAGTCGTAGAAGCCGATCGCGGCGACCACGGACCCCAGCACCACCACCCGGCGCATCAGGACGTCCAGCCGGCCGCGGTCCTGTACTCCCGCCGAGGTCAGGACGACCAGCGACACCCACACCAGGAAGCCGATCAGCCCGCGGTCGGCCCCGAGGACCTCCTCGTGCGAGCTGTCGCGCAACGCGTCCGCGACGTACGCCGCCAGGACGGCCAGGCCGAGCACGCACATCGCGATCCGCACGGGCCTGGTCCCCGGCGCCGGAAGGATGCGGCCGCCGAGCCAGGTCGCGAGGTACCACAACAGTCCGAGCAGGGCGAAGACGTTGGCGGGGGTGCCGACGCCGCCGAGCGCCGGCAGGGCCAGGTTCGACGGGATGAAGAAGGCCAGCACCAGGTAGACGGTGAGGATCGCGGTGGCGTCGACCCGGCGGTTCGGCCAGGCCACTCGTGTGCGGTGGGGGGCGGGGTCCTGCCCGGGTCGCGGGGCGGCGCTCCTGGCGGCGTGCCGCCGGCGGCGCACCACCGCGACGCCCTCCATCAGGATGGACAGCAGGAACGCGCTGACGACGCCCAGGATGACAACGGCCGCGATGTCCTGGTAGCGGCTCTTCGACTTCGCCACCGGGGTCTGCGGCAGGACGACGCTCGCCGTCTGCACCGTGTAGGCCGGAGGGACCTTGGAGGCAGCCTGCAGGACGTTCAGTTGCTCGCCCGCGAAGGCGGTCAGGGTGTCGGTCTCCTTCAGCACCTTCGCGCGGTCGGTGCCGGTGACGCTGAGCAGGAGCAACGGGCTGTCGCTGTCCGGCGCGAATCCGGCGGTGTAGGGGTCCGTGACCCCCCGGCTGTGCAACTCCCTGGCGGCGTCGTCCGATTCCAGCGCCCTGATCAGCACGTCGGCCGTGACGATGAGCGAACCGCCCGCGTTGGACAGGGGGTTGCCGAAGGTGGGGGCCAGCCGAGCGACGGCCGAGGAGTCCAGCAGCGCGACCGAGCTCTGCGACTGGTAGGAGACGGGGACGGTCGCGTAGAGGTACGCGCCACCGAGCAGGCTGAGCAGGGTGAAGGGCACCATGAAATACCAACGTCTGCGGAGAATGGCCCATATCTCACCAAGGCTCATGAACCATCCCTCCATTCGGTGGCATCCCGCCGCGCGTCCTGCCAGTATCGGGGGCGACGGAAGGATCTCGTATGTCGCCCGGGAACGTCGCCGACGCACTGCTCCGCCGCTGGTACGTCCTGGTGGCCGCGCTGCTGCTGACGGCCGTCGGGGCGTACCACGTGGTGCGCCCCGCTCCCCAGTACGTCGGCTCCACGGTCGTCGTCCTCAAGCCGCCCGTGACGCAGAACCAGCCCAACCAGCTCACCAATCTGCAGCCACCGCTCGCCGTGGTCTCCTACGCGGTCGTCCAGCAGCTGCGATCCCCTTCCGGTGCGAGGGAGCTGAGTGCGGCGGGTGTCCACGGCACCTACCGCCTCGTCCCCCGCAACAGCGGCACCAGCGCGACACCGCGCTATCTGATCCCGTCGCTGCAGGTGCAGTCGCAGGCGTCCGACCCCGGCACCGCCGTGGCGACGGTGCGCCGCATCGTCGACGTCTACATCAGGCATGTCGACGCGCTGCAGACGGCCCAGGGGGTGCCGGCGGGGTCGCGGATCACCGCCTCCGCCCTGACCTCCCCGAGCGCCGCCCAGGTGCTGGGCGACAAGAGCAGGGGCCTGGCGGGTACGGCGCTGCTGGGCGTGGCCGGCGGTGTTCTCGGCGCGTTGTGGCTGGACCGGTACGCCATGGGCCGCCGGAAGCTGCTCCCGGGCCACCGCCGGAGCCCCGGCGCGGTCCCCGTGACGGGCTGACGTCATCTGTCGGACCATCAGATGCCGCGGCGCTTCCACGACTCCCACCACAGCCACTCCCGCCCCCGCTCGGCCACGGCCGACCACACCAGCGGCTGCAGATACGGCATCGCCGCCGGACCGATCCGCCGCCGCAGCCGCAGCGCCCGGTACTCGGGCAGCGCCGCGTATCCCGGCAGGCACTCCTCGGCGAACGCCACGCAGGCGTCGACCGGAACGACCCCGGTGCGCCCCCGGTCAAAGGCCCGGTACGCCCGGCGCAGCGCGAAGCGGGCCAGCCGGGTGTGGACCTCCTCGGCCAGTCGCTCGGCGTGGGGCAGCCGGTCGGCGCACTTGGCGAGCACCGAGTCGAATGCCACGAGACGCTGACGCAGGTCGTCCAGCTGGCCGCCGAAGTCGGTGGTGGACATGTTCTTGCCGTGGACGCGGTAGAAGGCCTGGTCGGCGCCGCGTACGTAGCCGACGTCGGCGTGTGCGGCGAGCCGCATCCACATCTCGATGTCGCCGGCGTGGGGAAGGGCCGGATCGTAGCCGCCGACCGTGCGCTGGAGGCTGGTGCGGACGACGACCTCCGGCGAGGTGATGCAGCCCGTGCCCTCGCGGAACCGCCGTTCCAGCCACCACTGGCCGGGGTAGACGATCGACCCGGTGCTCTGGGTGCGGGCCCTGGGCAGCGGGCCGCCGTGCTGGAAGCGCAGGGGGCGCCCGTAGGCGAACCCGACCTCGGGATGGGCGTCCAGCAGCGCGGCGGCCCGCGCCAGCGCGCCCGGGACCAGCCTGTCGTCGGCGGAGAGGAGGGCGACGTAGTCGCCGTCGGCCCAGTCCAGGAGGCCCTCGTTGTAGGTGGCGATGTGGCCCTTGTTGGTCTCGTGGACGCGGACTTCGATCCGCGGATCGGCGGCGGCGAGCTTGTGGGCGATCTCCGCCGAGTCATCGGGTGAGGCGTCGTCGATGACGAGGACCCGGACGTCGACGCCGTCCTGCTCGTCCAGGACGCTGCTCACGCAGTCGGCGAGGAAATGGCCGTACTTGTAGCAGGGGATCACAACGCTGACGGTGCTCATCGATGCGGGAAGCCAATCCCCGGTGGTGGTCTCGCGCCGGGTTCGGCAGCGGTCAAGAACTTCGTCGAGCTCGCCCAGGGTGAGCGCGAGTGGACGCACCCCGG